>JAPLOF010000025.1 GCA_026692665.1 Planctomycetota bacterium | reverse complement strand
GGCGGAGTCGAGCCTGGCTCCGTACAACCGCCCTGCCGACCGCTACCGCGGCGACCTCAGCACTGGCTGAAACCGCACGCGTGGCACTTCACGCAGCCCTCTTCGAACGAGAGGACGCCGTCGCAGCTCGGGCACTTCAGCTTGTACTGCGCCACGTTGCGCGGCGTGCTCGCCGGCTTGGCCGCCATCGGGGCCGGTGCGGCCGCCGCCGACTGCGCCACGTGAGCCGCCGCGGCGGCGTTCGCCGCTTCGGAAGCCTTATAGTAGCCCGTCTTGTCGAGGTCGGGCGACGCGGTGCCGAGCAGCAGCGCGTGCAGACCGTTCTGCTCCTTCGCCTGCAGGTAGCGGCTGAGCGCCGTCGCCAGCCCGTCGGCGAGCGACATGATGCGCCCGTCCTTCGTCGGCACGGAGAGGCTCGAGCCGATGCCCTCGAGTTGCTTCATCGCCATCTTGAGCGACCCGTTGCTGCGCAGCCACAGCGACAGGATGCGGCAGATCGCCTCGAGGTCGGAGTTGGCGACGTCGCCGCCCTTGCCGAGCTGTGCGAAGACTTCGCGCTCGCGGCAGGAGATCGGGTCGACCGACACCTTCACGTGCATATTGCCGAACGGCGTCATCTGACGGATGCGCAGGGACGGCATGATCTCCGGCAGCTTGACCGGGTTCAGCTCCTCCTGGCCCATCTCGTTGATGGTCATGCGCAGGCCAACCGGCTCCACCTTCGGAGCAGGAACCGGCGCCGGCGCGGCCTCGTCCTTGCGCTTCGTCGAGCCCGAGAGCGCCATCGGCTGCATGTCGCGGCAGCCGTCGCGGTAGACGGTCACGCCCTTCACGTCCTCGTCGATCGCCATCTCGAAAATCTGGCGCACGTCGTCGGCCGTCGCTTCGTGCGGGAAGTTGATCGTCTTGCTGATCGAGCTGTCGCAGTGGCGCTGGAAGGCCGACTGCATCTTCATGTGCCAGTACGGCGTGATGTCGTGCGCGGTCACGAACACACGGCGCACGTCGTCGGGGACGTCCGTGCGGTGGTGCAGCGTGCCCTTCTCGACGATGTCGTCGATCATCGCGTCCGAGTAGAAGCCGCGCTGGCGCGACATCTGGTCGAACACGTAGTTGACCTCGCGCATCACCGTGGGCTTGCCCTTCTCGTCCTTCATCACCTGCCGGATGAAGGCCAGGCTGAACATCGGTTCGATGCCGCCCGAGCAGTTCGCGATGATCGAGATCGTGCCCGTGGGCGCGACGGTCGTCGTGTAGCTGTTGCGCAGCTTGCGGCCGAGGCGCTCCCAGTCCGATCCTTCCCAGGCCGGGAACACGCCGCGTTCCTCGGCCAGGAACTCGCTCGCGAGGTGGGACTCCTCGTTCATCACCTGCATCACACGTTCGCCGAAGGCCAGGCCTTCCTGCGAGTTGTAGGCGATGCCCAGCTTGTAGAGCGCGTCGGCGAAGCCCATCACGCCCAGCCCGATGCGCCGCGTCGTCTTCGACATGTTGTCGATCTGCGGCAGCGGGTAGCGGTTCACCTCGATGACGTTGTCCAGGAAGCGCGTCGTCGAGTGGATGATCGCCTTGTAGCGATCCCAGTCGAACCGCGCGTCCTTGCCGTCGCCGTTCACGAGCACGCCCAGGTTGATCGAACCCAGGTTGCACGAGTCGTACGGGTGCAGCGGCTGCTCGCCGCAGGGGTTCGTGGCCTCGATGAGGCCGACGTTCTTGATCGGGTTCTTCTCGTTGATGCGATCGATGAACACGACGCCCGGCTCGCCGGTGCGCCACGCGTGCTCGACGATCATGTCCCAGATCTCGCCGACGGCCCAGAAGGCTCCCGTGGGCTTGTCCTGAGCGTCACGCTTCTCCAGCTTGGACCACTGCTTGGTCCGCGGGTTCATGACCTGGTGGATGGTCTCGGGCTTCGAACGCAGCTCGTGGATGAAGCGGTTCGTCACCGTGATCGACACGTTGTAGTTCGTGAGCATCCCGAGGTCGTCCTTCATCGTGATGAAGCGGACGATGTCGGGGTGGTCGACGCGCAGGATGCCCATGTTCGCGCCGCGGCGGAACGCGCCCTGCTGGATGGCGTCGGTCGCCTTCGAGAACACCTGGATGAAGGACAGCGGGCCTTCCGTCGTGCCGCCCGAGCTGCGCACGAGGTCCCCTTGCGGGCGCAGGCGCGAGAAGCTGAAGCCCGTCCCGCCGCCAGCCTTCTGGATCAGCGCCGTCGCCTTGATCGAATCGAAGATCCCCTCGATCGAGTCCTCGACCGGCAGCACGAAGCAGGCCGACAGCATCCCCATCTCGCGGCCCGCGTTCATGAGCGTCGGGCTGTTCGGCATGAACTGGCGCTTCGCCATCAGGCCGTAGAACTCGCGCGCGACGGCCAGCGCCTTCACGGCCGACCCACCCGGGAACGACATCTCGGCCTTCGCGATGTGCGCGGCCACGCGCCAGAAGAGCTCGCGCGGCGTCTCGCACACCTTGCCGGTGTTCGGGTCCTTCTTGAGGTAGCGCTTCGCGAGGACGGTCGTCGCGTTCTCGGTCAGGTCCGGGTCCGGCAGGTCGGCCGGAGGGGCGAGCGACTCGAGTTCGACGAGGGCATCCACGTCAGTCTGGGGCTCCGCTTGGCGAGCAGTCTTCACGAGCGAGGTCGGGTTCACGGTTCTCTTCCGTAGGCGCTAGGGCGTCCTGGGGACCCCACGCGTGAGCGCGTGGGCTTCCGGGGGTGGGACGCCGGGGACGATACCGCGCGCGGTTCGGAGGGCACGTGGGCCCTCTGCCCTCCGTCTTCCCCCCGTTCCGCGCTGGGGGTCCGATCGGAATCAGCGGGCGGGGTTCGCTCAACTGGAAAAGTAGGGTGCCTCCCCTACATGTTGTGGGGAGCGAGGTTAGGTCGCCACAACGAATTGCGTTTCGGTGCTCCACGGGGCTTCAACTCGGCAGTCCACGGAAGTGTTCTCGGAATCGGGCCAATTCCGGAGCGCGCAGAAGTGCCATAGCAAAGATGTAACTACCTGTAGCGCAAGCAATTCCGGCTGCAAGGCCGAACAGCGGATGGGCGGGCCCGATGAGGAAGTTCGTCAGCAGCCATCCGGCGGCGCAGGCCGCGCCGGCGACGAGCGTGGTGCGCGCGAGCCGGGCTCCCAAACCCGGTGCCGCCGGCGGGGCCCCGAGTCGGCGCAGACCCGGCAGGAGGAGCGCCAGATTGCCCCAGGAACACAGGGCCGTGGCCAGGCCCAACCCGCCGACGTCGAGGCCCAATCCGGCGACGAACACGAGGTTCAGCACCGTGTTCAGGACCAGCATGGCGACCGCGATCCGCACGGGCCCGGCGAAGTCGCCCAGCGCGTAGCGCGTGCGCGCCACGAGCCCCGCCGCGCCGGCCGGCAGGATGGCCAGGGTCAGCGCGCGCAGGCCCGCCGCCGTGCGGGCGACGCCTTCTTCGCCGAACGCTCCGTGCTGGAAACACGCGGCGACGATGGGCTCGGCGAACACGAGGAGCCCGATCGTGGCCGGGATCGCGAGGAACGCGATGGCCATGTGCGTCTCGTCGTGAAGCTTCCGCAGCGCGACCAGGTCGCGCACGTGACCGAAGGCCGTCAGGGCCGGGAACACAGCGCTCGTCGCCGCGATCGAAACGAGCGACAGCGGCAGCTGCTGCAGGCGCGTCGCGTAGTACAGCGCCGACGGTCCGCCGTTCGCGAGCAGGCTCTCGGCCATGAGGCCGTCGACGAGCACGTTGACCTGGTAGACGGCCGCGCCGATCGCGAGCGGCGCGCTGCTCCGGAGGATCGACCAGACCTCGCGCGCGTGCACCTTCGCCCCCGGCGGCGCGCCCGCGCTCGGCGCGAGGAGCCCTTTCGCCCGCAGCGCGGGGGCCTGCACCAGCACGAGGAGGACTCCGCACACGAGCACGAGCGTGGCCAGCTCGCGTGCCATGCCGTACTGCACGTCGAAACCCGGAGCACCGCCGGCGAGATCGCTCACGTGGCTCGTCGCGACCCACAGGAGCGCGCCCACCCAGGCGACGTTCATCACGACCGGCCCGAGGCTGGGCGCGAGGAAGTGCCCGCGCACGTGCAGCGCTCCGCCGGCGACCGCCGCGACGCAGGCGAAGACCACGAACGGCAGCATGCGCGCCGTGAGTTCGCGCACGGGCCCAGGGTCGGCGCCCAGCCAGGCCCAGCCCGTGCCCGGCATCGTGTCCGGCATCGCGAGCACGATCAGGATGCCCAGCGCGCAGAATCCCGCCGAGAGCCAGGCCACGGTGCGCAGGATCCCGAGGAAGAGGCGGCGCCCGGCCTCCTCGCCCTGCTCCGCGTCGGTCCGCGTCAGCGCCGACTGCATCGCCGTCGCCATCGCGCCCTCGCCCATGAGGCTGCGGAACAGGTTCGGCACGCGCCAGGCCGTCACGAAGGCGTCGTTGATGGCCGACTTGTCGCCGAACACGGCCGCCGCGAGGCTCTCGCGCACGTAGCCGAGAATGCGGCTCGCGAGGGTCAGCCCCGAGACGAGCGCCGTCCGCCGCACGAGCTTCGTGTGGCGCCCGACGACGTCGGCGCCGCGCGGAGGCGCGGGTGCATCCTGGATCGACACGGGGGGCGAGCCTATCGGCACGTCGGCGCGCCCCCAAGGGCCGCACGGGGATCACCGGCGTGAAGTTCGCCACGGGGCGGTCCGACCATCGTGACGCGCGCAGCAGCGTCGATCTCCGCTGTCGGACCGCGTGTCTGTGGCGGCCCGCGTCCGCCCAGAGGCGCGATCTGGCACCGCGCAGGCGCGCAGCGTAGATGGTGCATGGATGACGAAGCCTCGAGCGAACCCGAAGCAGTCCACACGCGGGAGCACTGGCGCGCGAGCGAGCCTCGACAAGCTCTTCCGTCCGCGCTCCGTCGCGGTCATCGGCGCCTCGCGTCGGCCCGGGTCGATCGGCTGGCAGGTGCTCCACAACCTGATCACCGGCGGATTCGAAGGGAAGGTCTTCCCCGTCAACCCCAACGCCGACGTGCTGCACTCGATCAAGTGCCACGCCAGCGTCGCGGCGATCTCCGATCCGGTGGACATGGCGATCGTCACGGTGCCGAAGGACCTCGCGCCGCGCGCGATCCAGGACTGCGCGCGCAAGGGCGTCGGTGCCGTCATCGTGATCACGGCCGGCTTCAAGGAGACCGGGGCCGCCGGCGCGAAGGTCGAGGCGCGCATGCTCGCCACCGCGCGCAAGCACGGGATGCGCCTCGTCGGCCCGAACTGCATGGGCATCCAGAACGCCGAGGTGGACGTGCGGCTCAACGCGTCGTTCGCGCGTTCGTTCCCGAAGCCCGGGCCGGTCGCGTTCGTCTCGCAGTCCGGCGCGATGGGCGAGGCGATCCTGGCGCACGCCGACCACCTGCACCTGGGCGTCTCGATGTTCGTGTCGATGGGCAATCGCGCCGACGTCAGCGCCAACGACCTGATCGACTACTGGGGCGGCGAGGACTCGATCCGCTGCATCCTGCTGTACCTCGAGTCCTTCGGAAACCCGCGCAACTTCGTCCCGATCGCCCGTCGGGTGAGCCGCGACAAGGCGATCGTGGCGGTCAAGGCTGGCCGCTCGGCGCAAGGTGCGCGCGCGGCCACGAGCCACACGGGCGCTCTGGCCGGCGCGGACGTCGCCGCCGACGCGCTGCTCAAGGAGTGCGGCGTGCAGCGCGTCGACTCCGTCGAGGAGCTCTTCGACGTCGGGCTGGCGCTCTCCAAGCTGCCGTTGCCCGCCGGCAACCGTGTCGCCGTGCTCACGAACGCCGGCGGGCCGGCGATCCTGGCCACCGACGCACTGATCGGTTCGGGCCTCGAGATCGCGACGCTCTCGAGGTCCACGCGCACCAAGCTGCGCAAGCTGCTCGTGCCCGAGGCCTCGATCGAGAACCCGGTCGACATGGTCGCGGGCGCGACCGCGGAGAACTACCGCCGCGCGCTGGGCGTCTTGCTGGAGGATCCGGGCGTCGACGAGGTCCTCGTGATCTTCGTGCCGCCGATCACGCACGATCCCGTGGCGGTCGCGCGCAGCGTGTTCGAAGCGGCGCGCGGTTCGCGCAAGCCGGTCGTGAGCTGCTTCATGTCGCGCGACGAGGTCTTGAAGGCGATCGCGAGCGAGGCCGAGCAGGACTGGGTGCCGGTGTACCTCTACCCGGAGTCCGCCGTGCGCGCGCTCACGGCGCTCGACGAACGCCGCAAACTGCTCGCGCGCCCCGAGGGCCGGCTCAAGCGGTTCACCGCCGACGTCACCGCGGCGCGCAAGGCGCTGCGACCCGGCTGGCTCGGCGTCACCGCGCGCCGTGCGCTCTCCGCGGCCTACGGCATCCCCGCCGTTCCGGGCGGCCTCGCGCGGAGTCCCAAGGAAGCGGTCGCCATCGCGGAACGCGTCGGCTATCCCGTCGTGGCGAAGCTCTCAGGCCCGTCGGTGGTGCACAAGTCCGACGTGGGCGGCGTGCTGCTCGACCTGCGCGACGAGGCCGCGGTCCGCGCGGCCTTCGAGAAGCTGCGACGCCCCGACGCCGAGGGCGTGAACGTCCAGAAGATGCTCCAGCGCGGCCGCGAGGTCGTGGTCGGCTTCGCCCAGGACCCGGCCTACGGACCGCTCCTGATGTTCGGCCTCGGCGGCATCTACGTCGAGGTCCTGAAGGACGTGTCCTTCGCGCTGTGCCCCGTCACGGACGTGCGCGCCCGCGAGCTGATCCGCGAGATCCGCGGCTGGCCGATCCTCGCCGGCGTGCGCGGGCAGGCCGGCATCGACGAGGCAGCGCTCGTCGACGTCATCCAGCGCCTGTCGCAGCTCGCCGTGGACCATCCCGAGATCGAGGAGCTGGAGATCAACCCGCTGCTCGCGTTCCCGAACGGTGTGTGCGCCGTGGACATGCGGGTCCGGGTGCGCGACGGTGCCGCGAGGTCCGATCGCACCGCCCCGGCGAGCGCGAAGTTGCGTGCGGCGAAGCGCGCCAAGCCTCACACGGACTGACCGCCGCTCGTCCGGCCGCGCGCGTTCGACCCGCAGCGCGCGCGGCAGGTCCGCCGCTCGACGCGCACAGATGGCGTCTGGTCGTCGGAATCCGACCGACTTCCTCACCCTTCGCTTGAGTCGGCCCGTGCGGACGGCGACCCGCAGGCACGCCACAGGAGCTCGAACCGCGCGCGGAGCTCGTGCAGAGCCTCGGGCGCGATCGAGAGCTCGCCCACGAGGACGCTCGTCGCCCGCAGCCACGCGCTCTCGGCATCGAGGGGCTCGCTCTCGTCGAGGTAGCCGTGGCTCGCGAGGTACTCGCGGTTGGCCTCGAGGGTCTTCTCGCGATAGCGCTTCGCGCGCGGGTCCTTCCCGGCGCCGACCGCGCGAATCCAGGCCTTGGCATCGCCTTCGAGCTCACGCGCGAGCACCGTCATCCCGTCGATGTAGGTCGCGCTGACACCTGCGCGCTCGAGCACTTCGCGGTCGATCGGATTCCCGCGTCCGACGAGCCAGGCCGCGAAAACGCCTTGGGCGAGCGCGATCCACGGCGCCGCGCTGGCGAGCTCGCGCGGCCCGGCGGCTGCGTGCGACAGACGCACGGCGCTCTGCAGCGCGGCGACGGTGTCGATCCGGTGGGCGAGCAGCCGGTGGAGCAGCCCGAGATCGTGCTGGAGCACCCACCACAGGTGCAGCTCCTCCACCGGACGGCGTGGATCGACGGGGCGCACGGGCATGGCCGCGGTGGCCAGCGCGTCGAAGTACGCCGCGGCGTCCGCGCCGCGCGGCTCGGGCACGCTCGGCGGCGGTTCCGCGCGCAGTGGCTCGCGCGAGGCCACGGGCGACTGCGCGGCGCGCACGGCCGCGAGATCCGTCGCTTCGACCTCGCCCGGCGCGGTGTCCTTCGGGCGCAGCAGTTCGATGTCGCTGGCGTCCTTCGTCAGCACCAGGAACTGCCGGCCCTCCTCGCGCGCCACGGCGAGCAGCGCCGCGCCGATCTGCCGCATCCGGGCCGGATCGCTGGTCGCGAGCGCGTCGTCGAGGACGACGGGCATCGGGCGCCCGTGCTCGATCTCGCGCAGATAGGCGAGCCGCGCCGCGAGCAGGAGCTGTGCGCGCGTGCCGTCCGAGAGCTCGTCGAGCGCGAACGGCCTGTTCGCGTCCTGCGCGTCGTATGCGCGGAACTCGACCCTTCCGCCCACCTTGGGTGTCCGCAAGCCGTAGCGCCCGTGGGTGAAGCGCGCGAACAGTTCGTCGGCTGTCTGCACCAGCCGCGGTCGGCTCGAGGTGTCGTGGGCCTCCCGCACGTCGGCGAGGAGCGCACGCGCGAGTTCGCCGCGACGGGCCTTCGCGAACGCCGCCGACAACGCCTCGCGGCACGCGGCGCGCTCGGCCTGCGCGATCTCGAGCGCGCGACCCTTCTGCGCGTCCGAAAGGCGCGTCTCGATCTCCGTGCACTGCCTCACGAGTTCATCGGCTTGCTCCGCGGCCTTCCGGGAGGCTTCGAGGCCGGCCACGAGGGCTTCCGCGGTCTCGGACGCGAGCTCCACGGGGAACTTGCCCTCGAGCAGCTCGACTTCGCGCTCGGCCTTGCGGTGCGCCTCGCGCGCGGCCCTCCAGGCCTCGCGGTGCTCCAGCCGGATCTCGAGCGCCGCCTCGTCGCCGGGCTCGAGCTCGTTGCGCCGGAACACGGCGGCGATCTCGGTCGCACAACGATCCGCGTTCTCCTGCGCACCGCGTGCGAGCGTGGCTTGGGTGTCGCGGTCCTTCTGGAGCGAAACCAGGGCGCTGCTGGTCCGGGCGAGGCTCGCAACGCACGCCTTGGCCTCGGCATGGTCGGCGACATCGGCCAGATCGAGCGGACGCAGGCAGGCGTTCAGCTTCTCCAGCACGCCAGCGCGTGCACGCGACAACGCATCCCAAGCCGTGGCCGCCGCATGGAGTTCGTTGCGTGCTTCACGTAGTTCCCGTCGAGCGCGCGCGGTGGCGGCGAGGAAGCCGTCAGGGGCCGCGCCCGCGGCGCCCAGGCGCGAGGCCAACCCTGCGCGCCGGTCCGCGAGACTCGTCGCGTCCGCCTCGAGGGCCGCTCGCTTCCCATCCAGCTCGCGGCGGCGCCCCGAACGCTGCTCGGCATCCTTGGCGCGCGCGAGGCGTGTGCGCAACTCGTCGAGGCGCGCGCGCACGGAGTCCTCGCTCCACGCGGCGGGCGCCGGTTCCGCCGTACGTTCGTACTCCGCCTCGTGGTCGGCGCGCGCGCGGCCGGCCGCCGGTGCGGCCGTCCTGGATCCGAGGTACGCCGCGACAGCCAGCAGCGCGAGCGCCAGGAACGCGACGTGCGCGAAGGCCAGCCCCACGGCCAGAGCGAGAAGCAGCACCGCGAGCCCGAGCAGGATCTTCCGTGGCCGCGCGTCCGTGGCCGGAGCCCTGGGGGTCGCCAGCCAGTCCTCGAGCGCCACGATCGCGCGTGACGCGGGCGCTTTGGCGCTGGAGTCTTCACCGAGCGCGGCGATGCCGGCGAGGAGCTCACTGCGCAGCTCCGCGTGTGCTTGCGAGTCCCGCGCGAATCGCTCGACCTCGTCGTCGAGCTTCTCGTCGAGGCCCGCGAGTCGCCCGAGGTCGGCATCGGGGCCGAACACGGCGACCGCGTCGGCTTCGCGCGAACGCAGGCGCCCGGCCTCGGCCTCGGCCTCGCTCAGAACCTTGTCCGCGTCCTTGAGTTCCCCGACCCGCTCGTTCAACTCGTCGACTTGCGCCTGAGGAACGGGCTTCGTGAGTCGCAGTGCCCGGATCTCGAGGTCGAGGCGCGCCTCCTTCTCGCGCGCCATCCGGACATTCTCGAGCGCGGTCGCGAGCCGCCCACGGATCCCGTCCAGCTCCTCCGCCTCCGTGCCGCGCAGGAGCTCGATTCGGGCGGGGACCGCGTCGAGCGCGGACTTGGCGTCCTGCCGCTTCGCGCGCGCAAGTGCGTGCGCGAGCGCCTTCTCGAGACTCTCGACGCGCTTGCGCGCGCCGAGCGCGGCGTCCCGCTCGCGTCGCAGGTCCTCGAGCGTCGCCCACTCCAGCACGACCGCGGCCTGGGCGTGCTGGGCCCGACGCAGCGA
Source organism: Planctomycetota bacterium (assembly GCA_026692665.1). GTDB lineage: Bacteria > Planctomycetota > UBA1135 > UBA1135 > JAEUHZ01. The sequence goes on along the minus strand of JAPLOF010000025.1, from coordinate 85,872 downwards.
GCCCTCCGCGTCCCTGAGGCGGCCGGCCTCCGCGCGACCGGTTGGGGCGCTGCGCTGGATCGCGTCCTCGACCGCGGCGACGTCGTATCCGCCGCCGAGCTCGCGCTGAACGTGCTCTTCGAGACCCCGGGCTCCGCCCGAGCCGAGATCTCCGAGGCCGATGAGGATCTGATCCGCGTGTTCCCACGCGGGAAGCGGCGGCGCATCGACCGCGTTCCCGTCGCGTGTCCAGCGCGTGGTCGCTCCGTCGCGCCGCGCGGTCCACTCGACGCCGTCGATCTCGAAGCGCCCCTCGATCTCGACGTGACCTTGCACGGGCGCGCGACTCGGCCAGAGCAGCGCCTTCAGCGCGCGCACGATGCTCGACTTGCCGATCGCGTTCGGTCCGTGGAGCACGCGCACTCGGCCGGCCAGGTGTTCGGGTCCGAGGCGGAGCCCCGTACGCAGGCCGGCGAGGCGCTCGATCGAGAGTGCGCGCAGCTTCACGAGCGCGCCTCCGACCCCGGACGGCTCTCGAGGAGCTCCTCCAGTGCGGCGAGGCCGGCTGCGCGCAACTCGTCGACGAGGTCATCGTCCTTCGGCTCGGCACTTCCCAGCGCGACGAACTCCTTGCGCCGTACGAGGTTCTCGCGCGAGGTGCGCGCGAGACGCAGGAGTCGTGCGCGCTCGGCGAAGGCATCCTCGTCCGACGCCGGCGCGTCCAGGCACAGCAGACGGCGCGCCAGCAGGCCGGGCGGATCCGATTCGCCAGCCAGCGCCGCGAGGTCGATCTCCGGCCGGACGGTGTCGACGAGCTGGTCGACGAAGAACGTCCGCCCCTGCAGCGGGACGTGAAGCCTCTCGAGATCGAACGCTTCGATCGCGGCGCGCAGCTCCCGGTGGAATCGGGAGCGACCGACGAGGTCGATGCGCAGGCCGACGGCGCGCGCGCTGCCGAAGCTCGCGCGCTCGCGCTCCTCGAACGCCACGAGCGCGCTCGTCACGCCCGGCTCGAGATCCTCGGGCCCGCTCCACGCGTCCACGGCGATCGAGATCCGTTCCCAGCGCAGTGGCGCGAGCGGGATGTGGCGGGCTTCGACGAGGTTCCGGCCCTCGAAGGCCAGCAGCCAGGGTCCGTGGAGGCCAGTCTCCGTCGGGTCGAGGCCGGTCAAGGAGCCGAGGTAGCCGACCGGGATTCGCCCGGCTTCGCCGCGCGAGAAGCTCGGCTTGTGGACGTGACCGAGCAACCACGCATCCGCTCCGCAGGTCGCGAGGCGCGCGCTCGTGAACCACGCGTAGTGGCTCTGCGCCGCGTCGAGGTCGCCGTGCAGGAGCCCGATGGTCGGGCCGGCGCAGTCGATTCGGCACAGATCCTCGAACGTGTCGTCGAACGTCGGGTCCTTCCCCGCGTGAGCGGTCGGGTAGGACCAGCCGACGAGGCGCGCCGTTCCGTTCGAGAGCTCCACGGCTTCCCAGCGCCCGCCAGCACCGAGGAGCCGCAGTCCGTCCAGCGCGCGCGCGAGCCGGGGCAACACGCGCACGTCGTGGTTGCCCGCGACGGCCGCGACCTCGATCCCGGCGTCGAGCAGGCGCTGCACACCCTCTTTCAGCGCCGTCCAGCCCTCGATGAAGTGCTCCTCGTCGTCCACGACGTCGCCCAGGAGGAGCACGGCTTGTACGCGCTGTTCCAGCGCGGCCTCGACGGTCCGCGCCCATGCCGCACGGGGGCCCAGCGCATCCAGATCGGCCGACGTCGGCGCGACACCGGCCGGCACGCTGCCCGGGCTGCGGCCGAGGTGGATGTCGCCGACGGCGAGGAGGCGGAGGGTCATCGGGGTTCGAGCGCGCGGCGCACGCCGGGCTCTCCGCATCCTAACGGGTGCCCCCGTGGAGTTCGGGAGTCAGTCCGCGTGCGCCGTCGCCTCGAGCATCCGCACGCGCTCCGCCCTCTCGGCGAAGCGCGCAACGGGGTCGCGGACCCCCGCCGCGCCCGCGCTCACGTCAGGATCTCGCCCAGCACCTTCTGCGCGAGCTTGCCGTCGAGGCTCCCCTTGTGCTTCGCCATCGCGGCCTTCATCACGGTCCCCATGTCCTTCTTGGACGTGAGGCCGAGCTCCGCCGCGATCGCCTGGATCGCGGCCTTGGCCTCGGACTCCGACATGGCCTTCGGCAGATAGCCCTGGATCACCACGAGTTCGGCCTTCTCCTTGGCGGAGAGGTCGGGGCGCGCGGCCTTGTCGTACTCGTCGATCGACTGCTGGCGCTGCTTCGCGGCCTTCAGGAGGACGTCCTGCTCGATCTGCGGCGTCAGCGTCTGGCCTTCCTGCACCTCGAGTCGCTTGAACTCGGAGAGCAGCAGCCGGAGCGTGTCGCGGACGACCTCGTTCTTGGCGAGCATCGCCTTCTTCACGTCGCCTTCGAGCGTTTCCTTGAGTCCCATGGGCGTCACTCCTCCTCGCGGGTGTCGTCGACTTCTTCGTCGTCGTCCGCGTCGCTCGCAGCGTCGTCGGCGGCGGGCGTGATCGTCACGGGGCGCTCGCGCGCTTCCGTGGCGTACTTCTCGAGGTCGGCCTCGCTGACGACCTCGAGCGAGACGAGCTTGTCGCCGTCCTTGAGGTTCACGAGGCGCACGCCCTGCGTGTTGCGGCCGATCGTGGAGATCTCCGTGACTGGCGTGCGCACGAGCATGCCGCCCTGCGTGATGAAGAGGACGTCGTCGCCCCCGCGCGCCAGCGCGACCGACACGACCGGGCCGTTGCGGTCGGTCGTCTTGATGTCGATGACGCCCTGGCCGCCGCGGCCCTTGATCGGGTACTCGGTGACCAGCGAGCGCTTGCCGTAGCCCTGCTCGCACCCGGTGATCAGCGTGGCGCTGTCGTCGTTCGCCACGACGACGCCGACGACCTTGTCCTCGCCGAGCAGCTTGATGCCGCGCACGCCGTAACTCGTGCGGCCCATCTCGCGCGCCGCCTTCTCGTCGAAGCGGATCGCCTGGCCGTCCTTCGAGCACAGGATCAGCGTGTCGCCCGGCTTCGTCAGCGTCACGCCGACGACCGCGTCGCCCTCGTCCAGGAGGATGGCGCGGATGCCGCCCTTCTTGGGACGCGAGTACTTCTCGAGCTTCGTCTTCTTGACCGTGCCGCCGCGCGTCGCGAAGAACACGCACGATTCCGAGTCGAATTCGCGGACGCGCAGGACGTTCGTGATCTCCTCGCCCGCCTCGAGCGGCAGGAGGTTGGCCATCGCGCGGCCCTTGCTGGTCCGGGTGGCCTCGGGCACCTGCCAGACCTTGAGCCAGTACACCTTGCCGAGGTTCGAGAAGTTGAGCAGGTGGTCGTGCGTGCCGGCCGCGAACAGCGACTTCAGCGCGTCGCCTTCCTTGGCCTCGCTGCCCTTGATGCCGCGACCGCCGCGACCCTGGGCGCGGTAGACGTCGAGCGGGACGCGCTTGATGTAGCCGTCCTGGCTGACGGTCACGACCATCATCTCCTCGGTGATCAGCTCCTCCATGTCGAAGCTGCCGTCGATCTCCTCGGACGAGATCTCCGTGCGGCGCGCATCGCCGTACTTCTTCTCGAGATCGTCGAGGTCGGCCTTGATGATCGCGGTGACGCGCTCCTCGCGCGCCAGGATGTCGTTCAGGTCGGCGATGAGCGCGACGAGCTCGTTGTACTCGGCCTCGAGCTTCTCGCGCTCCAGGCCCGTCAGGGCGCCGAGGCGCATGTCGACGATGGCCTGGGACTGGCGCTCGGACAGCCCGAACGCCGCGCGCAGCCCTTCGCGCGCCGCCTCGCGGTCGGCGCTGGCGCGGATGATGCGGATGACCTCGTCGATGTTGTCGACGGCGATCCGCAAGCCCTCGACGATGTGCTTGCGATCCTCGGCCTTGTTCAGCAGGAACTTCGTCCGCCGACGGATCACGATGCGACGGTGCTTGATGTACGCGTCGAGCAACCCGCGCAGGGTCAGCGTGCGCGGCTGGCGATCGTCGATCGCCAGGTTGATGATCGAGACCGTCTGCTGGAGCGGCGTGTACTGGAAGAGCTGGTTCGCGATGACCTGCGGGTCCTCGCCCTTCTTCAGCTCGATCACGAGGCGCAGTCCGTCGCGGTCCGATTCGTCGCGGACGTCGGAAATCCCCGTGATGCGCTGCTCTTTGACGACCTCGACGATCTTGTCGATGATCGCCAGCTTGCGGACCTGATACGGGATCTCCGTGATCACGATCTGCTGCTTGGTCCGGGTGTCCTCGACCACGTAGCGCGCGCGCAGCCGCGTGATCCCGCGGCCGGTCGCGTAGGCCGAGAGGATCCCGTTGCGGCCCATCACGATCCCGCCCGTGGGGAAGTCGGGGCCCTTCACGATCTCGCACAGCTCCGCGATCGTCACAGCCGGATCGTCGAGCACGCGCCGCATCGCGGCGCACACCTCGCCCAGGTTGTGGGGCGGAAGGCTCGTCGCCATGCCGACCGCGATGCCGTCCGATCCGTTGCAGAGCAGGTTCGGAAAGCGCGACGGCAGGACGGTCGGCTGCGTCCGCGTGTCGTCGTAGTTGGGCTCGAGGTCGACGGTGTCCTGGTCGAGGTCCGCCATCATCTCGACGGCGGTCCCGGCCATGCGCGCTTCCGTGTAGCGCATGGCGGCCGGCGGATCGCCGTCGATCGAACCGAAGTTGCCTTGGCCGTCGACGAGCGGGTAGCGCAGCGAGAAGTCCTGCGCCAGGCGCACGAGCGTCGGGTAGATGACCGCTTCGCCGTGCGGGTGATAGTTGCCCGAGGTGTCGCCCGCGATCTTCGCGCACTTCCTGTACTTGGCGCGCGGACCCAGGTTCAGGTCGTTCATCGCCACCAGGATCCGGCGCTGGCTGGGCTTCAATCCGTCGCGCACGTCGGGCAGGGCCCGCGAGTGGATGACGGAGAGCGCGTACGTGAGGTAGCTCTCCTTCATCTCGCGCTCGATGTGGCGCGGCGTGATGCGGCCCGCGTTCGGCGGCGTGCCCGCGTTCGAATTCGGCTTCTTGTCGTCCGGTCCGGTCATAGGTGGGCGCGGCGCCTGTGCGATGCGGTACTGGGCGGTGCGCGGCGTGCGGGCCGCAGGGCGAGAGACCCCCCGGGAGAGGGCTTCCGAGGCTGTCCGGCGAGGCCCTCGCGGGCTGTTTGGGAGGCCCGGGGCAGACCGCGGATTCTCCGCATTTTCGGGCCTCGAATCCAGCACCGCGAGGCCGCAGGATGGCCGTTTTCCCTGGCCCCGAAACGACCTCATGCCCCGCCCCGAACCCACCCCCCTCGCACGTGCCCTGGGGCGCGTCCCGTCGGGTGTCTACATCGTCTCCACCTTGCGTGAGGGAGCCCCGGTCGCCTTCGTCGGCTCGTTCGTGCAGCAGGTGGCGTTCGAGCCCCCGGCGCTCGTCCTGGCCGTGGCCCGCGACCGCGAACAGCTCGCGGATCTGCGGAAAACAGGCCGTTTCGCGCTCTCCATCCTGGGCGCGGGCGACCAGGGTCTCATGAGCCCGTTCCTGAAGCGCCTGCCCGAGGGCACCGGACCCTTCGATGGCCTGACGGTCGCCCGGACGAAGTCGGGGCTGACGGTCTTGGAAGACGCATTGGCCTGGATCGACTGCAGGATCGCGGGCGAACACGACGCCGGCGACCACGTCGTCCTGTTCGGGGTCGCCGAGGAGGCGCACCTCGCCCGCGAGGGCGACCCGCGCATCCACTTGCGGAAGAACGGCCTCGGCTACTGAGCGGCCCGGATTTTCCCGGGTTCTTGCCACCGATCGGGCGCGCTCGGCTCCGGAGACGATGAAGCCATGAGCACACCCGCCCATCCGACCCAGGAGCTGCTCCTCGAGCACGTCGCCTGGATGCGCGCTCTGGCCCGGTCGCTGGTGCGCGACGTCCACGCCGCCGAGGACCTGGCGCAGGACGTCGCGGTCGCTGCGCTCGAGGAGGCGCCCGCGGATCCGGGACGCTGGCGGGCCTGGGTCCGGGCCGCGATGTGGAATCGCGCGGCCGACCGATCCCGCGCGCGACGGAACGCGACGGCGCGCGAGCGGGACCACGCCCGATCCGAGTCCACGCCGGACACGGCGGAACTCCTCGGCCGCGTCGAGACCCAACGGCGCATGGCGGATCACCTGCTCGCGCTCGACGAGCCGTACCGAACGACGCTCCTGCTGCGCTACTTCGAGGACCTCGCGCCGAGCGAGATCGCCGCGCGCACGGGAGCGGAAGTGGCCACGGTGAAGAGCCGTCTTCACCGCGGGCTCGATCTCCTGCGCGTCCGACTCGACCGTGAGCACCACGGCGATCGCAGCGCGTGGGTCGCGGCACTGACCCCTTTCTGCGTCGGCCGACCGGTCGCGCACGTCCCTTGGATCGGAGCGTTGGCCATGAACGTCAAGATTTGGATCGCGATCGGATTGTTGTCGGCGACGGGGGCCTGGTGGCTCGGACGTGGGACGGAGGCCGTGGTGGAACAGGGCGCGACGGTCTCCTTGCCAGCGGAGCCGCGCAACCGGCCCGCGGGGACGGCCACCGGTCCCGCGCCAGAAGTCGTCGATCCCGTGCTCGCGAGCGAGCGTCGCGCCGCGCCGCAGCCGACCGAGCCCGCCCCCCGCGCCGTGCCGGCCATCGCCCAGGAATCGACGCTGCGAGTGCGCGTGCTGGACGGTTCGGCGCGCGCCCTGTCGGGGCACGCCGTGCGCATCGCGGGATCCGAAGTGCGCGCGCAGTCCGACGCGACCGGATTCGCCGCCTTCGAGCTCGCGGCCGAGCGCGCGCGCATCGAGAGCGCGGACCCGGACTGGATCACCGTCCGGCCCGCGGAATGGCGGCGCGACTCGACGCTGCTCCTGACGGTGGTCGTCGCACCGGTCATCGACGTGGCCGGCGACGTCGTGGGCGACTGGGGCGAGCCGCTGAAGGACGCACGCGTCGAGCTGCAACTACCCGAGGACTTCGCGCGGCGCTTCTCGGATCCCCTCGAGTCCACGACCGTGACGCGCTTCGACGCCCGGTCGGACGAGCGCGGCGCCTTCGCGCTGTCCCACATCCCCGCGATCGCGGGCGCCGTGCTGCGTGCGACGCGCGAGGACCGCACGGCCTCCGTGCTCGATGCGCCGTCGGCCGACCTCGCCGGTCTGCGCTTCGTCCTCAGCCAGGTCCCGCGTGAACCGGGCCGCGCCCTCGAGGGCCGCGTCGTGCGCCGCGACGGCTCGCCGGCCACCGACGCCCGAGTCGCGCTGGGCCTCGCCATGGCGCGCACCGACGCGCGCGGCGCCTTCGCGATCGACCTCGCGCGCTCCGACGATGCGGCCCGCGTCGTCGCGGTCGAGGCGGGATCCCTGCCGGGCGTCTACGAGCGCGGCCGGCGCGCCTGGCCCGCGGAGATCGAGATCGTGCTCGGCGAACCGTGCCTCTCGATCGAGGGTCGCGTCGTCGACGAACGCGGCGATCCGAAGTCCGGCGCACGCGTGTGGATCGCGGACCCGACACCTTTCGGCGTGCTCGGTACGCGGCCCGTGCGGCTCGAGTTCCTGGCGAGCGGCGCGCCCCTGCCTCAGGACGCCGTGAGCACGCTGGCCGACCTGCCCGCGAAGGATGGGGCGAGGCAGTTCAACAGTGCGCGCCCGGCCCGGGAACCGGACGCCATGATCGCGTGGGTCGTGACCGATGCCGAGGGCCGCTTCGCGCTGCAGGGCTTGCAGGAACGTGCGTACACGCTGAACGTGCTCGACTCGCGGCTGCACTACGGCACGATCACGGACCCGATCGAAGCCGGCCGGCGCGGCGTGGTCGTCGAACTGCCGCCCGACGAGCTCGCTCTGCATCGGAAGATCCGCGGACTCGTCGTAACGAAGCACGGGGACCCCGTCGCGAACGTGTCGATCCTGCCCTTCATCTCCCCGGTGTCCGTTGAGGAGCGCGTGTTCGGCGGCACCGTGAACGTCTCGCGCTTCTTCGAGGGCGAGAGCGTGCGCACCGGGGCCGATGGATCGTTCGAGCTCGTCGACGTGCCGCGGATGCACGTCTCGTTCCAGCTCTCGGGCGAGGGAATCGGCTGGGCCTACGCATCCGTGGAGGACGTCGCCGACCCCGCGAACCACCGCTTCGTCGTCTCGGCGCGCGTGCGGGTCGAAATCGAAATCGCGGACGCTGCCTACGCCGACTCGGCCCGCGCAGCGGACGACGAGGGTCGTCCCGTGAAGTTCCTCGACCCGCGCGCCGACGGCTACTCGAACTACGACGAGCTGCGGCTCTCGAACGGACGGAGCGGGGTCGTCGTGCTGCCGAGCGACGCGGCGACGATCACGCTGTGGAACGCGGGCGAACTCGTCGAGACCATCGCGGTGCGCCTCGTGCCGGGCGAGACGGCGCGGATCGTGCGCTGAGGCTCGCAGCGGCCAGCGGACGACCGTGAATGCGGGCGCGTTCCTGGCGCCGCGTCTCGGCTTGCTGCATGCTGCTCGGCTTCGCGCCTGCCCGAGGAGCACGAAGGAAGACATGGCATCGAAACGACGACCCGCGCCTCCGCGCAAGGATCTCGCTCCCGGCGAGCTGGCGCGCGCTCCCACCTACAAACTCGAGGTCGAGTACGAGGGCACGCGCTACAGCGGCTGGCAGGAGCAGAAGAACGCGCGCACCGTCGCTGGGGTCCTGCGTGCCGCGATCGAGGACGCGGCCGGAGACGTGCTCGATCTCGGCGGAGCGGGCCGCACGGACGCGGGCGTGCACGCGTTGGCGCAGGTCGCTCACCTGAAGCTCGCGAAGCCCATGGACCCGGCGGCTCTCGCCGTCGCGGTGAACGAGCGGCTGCCCGCCGACGTGAACCTGCTCGCGGTGACGCGGGCTCCGCAGCGCTTTCACGCGCGCCACGACGCGCAGTCGCGCAGCTATGTCTTCCAGATCGCGCGTCGACGTTCGGCATTCGCGCACCAGTACTCGTGGTGGGTGGACGGACAGCTCGACGTCAACGTCATGCGGGCCGCGCAGGCGACCCTGGTTGGCGAGCGCGACTTCGCTCCCTTCGGCCAGGAATCTCCGGGGCAGACGGTCACGACCGTGCGTCTCGATCGGGCGGAGATCGCCGAGCACGGCGCGCTCGTGGTGTTGCGTTTCGAGGCCTCACACTTCCTCTGGCGCATGGTCCGTCGACTGACGGGCGCTCTGGTGAAGGTCGGCACGGGCGCGATCACGCCGGCGCACTTCGCGCAGCTGCTCGCGGGCGGGACCTTGCCCGCGAAGTTCGGGACCATCGCGGAATGGACGGCTCCGTCCACCGGGCTGTTCCTCGAACGCGTGCGCTACAAGGGCGACCCGCCGCTCGGCGATCTCGTGCCGCCCATCGCGATCGCGAACTTCGGTGGCCGTGCGGAGAAGCCCAGCGCGCGGACCGCGCGGCCGGTCGTCGATCCGAAATCGTCCTGACCGGAACGTGGAGCGGGGCGACCCGCATGGGCCGCCCCGCTCGTGTCGCACGAATGTGCGTGCGCTTACTTCAGGCTCGCGATCAGCTCGTCGTTCAGGCGCTTGTACTCGGCGCCCTGCGCGCCGCCGATCTTCGCGGCCAGCTCCAGCGAGCGATTGGCCGCGGCCAGCGCGCCGGCCTTGTCGCCGGCCTTCGCCAGGATCAGCGCGTGGCGGTGGACCATCCACACGGTGTCCGGACGCTCCTTGTTCGCCTCTTCCATCCACTTGGCGGCCTGCTTCAGGTCGAGGTTGTTCTCGTAATAGAACATCGCCGCCTGGTAGTAGGGCTTCTTGCCCTCAGCGGCCATCGCGGCCTGGATCTTCGGCTTGAGCATCGCGACGACGTCGGTCTCGATGCGAATCGGAACCGAGGTCTTCTCCCAGGCGATCGAAAGCACGGCGCCTGCGTCCGTCAGCTGGTCCAGGTCGAAGCGGAAGTTCTCGACCATCGCAGTCAGAGCGACCGGCTTCACCTTCACGCGCAGCAGATCCTTCTTCTCGTCGTACGTGGAGGTGCCCGACTGCTCCGCGACGGTGTTCAGGATCACGGTCCACTCGGAAGCATCCGGGATCGTGAAGAGCGCATAGCTGCCGGCGGGGACCGGCTTGCCGCCGAACTTCACGTCCGTGCTGAACGTGATCTTGGGCGCGGCGTTGGCGCCCGTGCGCCACAGCTCGCCGTTGGGCACGAGCCCGCCGAAGACCTTGCGGCCCTTCGCGCCGGGGCGCGAGTACGTGATCTCGACGTCGGTGATTCCGACGCGTTGCTTCAGCGTGGCCGCTGGGCTGGCTTGCGGGAATTCGATGGCCGGAGCAGGCGTCTGTCGGGCGTGCAGATGCGGGGCGAGGAAGGATGCGGTGAGCGCGACGAGCGTCGCGCCGAGGAGGGAGTTCTTCATGGCGCGCGCAAGATAGCACGTGCGCGCTCGACTCCGTCCTCGCGCACTGCCGCGCGGTCGGCGTCGCGCCGGGAGTTTCCTCACGGTGACTCGGCCGGTACCACCGTCCGGGGAAGCAGCGCCTGCAGCGCGATGGCGAGCACCACGACGATCGCCGGCGCGATGAGGTTGTACCAGAGAAACGCGACCTCGAAGTCCGCGAAGTGGATCACCAGGATCGCTCCCTGCGCGATCAAGGCCGCGACGAACACCGCCGTGCCCTGCACGTGCTTCACGAAGAAGGCCACGAGGAAAATGCCCAGGATCGTGCCGTAGAACAGCGATCCGAGGATGTTCACGGCCTGGATGAGGTTCTCGAACAGCGAGAACAGCGCCGCGAAACCCAGTGCGAGCACGCCGAACCCGACGGTGGCCCACTGCGTCGCGCGCACCTGCGCCGCGTCGGTGCGCGGTGAGCGCAAGACGTCGACGACGCTCGTCGTGGCCAGAGAAGACAGCCCCGCGCTCGTGCTGCCCATGCCGGCGCAGAAGATCATCGCCAGCAGGAGGCCGACGATGCCCACCGGCAGATGGTCCATGACGAACGTGATGAAGACGTAGTCCTTGTCGTTCTTCTCGGCCGCGGGGACGAGCTCGGCGAGGCGCATCTGGAAGCGAGTCTGCAGTTCGGCGTCGTGCGCCTGGAGGCGCTCGACCTCGGCGCGGGCGGCATCGGCCCGCGCCGTGTCGCCCGCGCGCCAGGACGCGAGCATCTGCTCCGCCGCGCGCTGCCGGTCCTGCATCGTCACCGCGTGCTCGCTCTCGAGCTCGCGCGTGATCGACGTCGTGTCGAGGCTGCGCGCCGCGACCAGGTTCGCCTCGTTCCAGTGCAGCGGCGTCGCGTGGAACAGGTAGAAGACGAAGACGAGCACGCCCGTCAGCAGGATGAAGAACTGCATCGGGATCTTGAGCAGGCCGTTCATCCACAAGCCCTGCCGCGCCTCCTGCATCGACTCGCCGCCCAGGTAGCGCTGCACCTGGCTCTGGTCCGTGCCGAAGTACGAGAGCTGCAGGAAGAAGCCGCCGATCAGCCCGCTCCAAAGCGTGTACTTCGTGTCCGGATCCCAGGACAGGTCGATGACGTCCGTCTTCCCGAGCGCGCCCGCGACGCGCAGCGTCTCCCCGATCGAGAGCGTGTCGCTCAGGTAGTAGAGGATCAGCCCGAACGCCGTGATGAGACCGAGGAACATCACGGTCATCTGGTGCATGTGCGTGACCCCCACCGCGCGCGCTCCGCCCGCGGTCGTGTAGAGGATCACCAGTCCGCCGATGAACACGCACGTCCACGACAACGGCCAGCCGAGCACCTTGCTGAGGATGATGCTGGGCGCGTAGATCGTGATCCCAGTGCTCAATCCCCGCTGGACGAGGAACAGCCCAGCGGTCAGCAGCCGCGTGCGATCGTCGAAACGCCGCCCGATGAACTCGTAGGCCGTGTAGACCTTCCACTTGTAGTAGAGCGGGATGAACACCGCGCCGATCACCAGCATCGCGAGCGGCAGCCCGAAGTAGAACTGCACGAAGCCCAGACCGTCGAGGTAGCCCTGGCTCGGCGTGCTGAGGAACGTGATCGCGCTGGCCTGCGTGGCCATGACGCTCAAACCGACGGTCCACCACCGGTTCGAGTGTCCGCCGCGCAGGAAGTTCTCGCGCGTGTTGTCCCGGCGCGTCTTCCACACGCCGTAGCCGACGATGAAGCCCAGCGTGCCGAGCAGCACGATCCAGTCGAGCGGGTGCATCGATCAGCGCCCCGCCGCGACGCCACGAACTCGCTGGAACTGTGCCTGGCTCACTTCACGCGAGTTCGACTCCGGGGAATCGGGCCGCAGCATCGACCGGCTGGTCTTCCTGCGCAGCTCGAGGTCGACGTGACCGGGAGGCGGGGCGCGCATCACTCGCCGCCAGCGCGGCGCGCGATCAGGTTCGCGAGGATCCGGTAGGCGCCGGGCACGCCCGCGGGCAGCTGCCGGAACAGGCTGATGCCGGTGTAGACGAAGCGTCCCTTGCCGTGGTCGCACGCGACGAGCGCTCCCTTCAGCGGATCTTCGCCCGGATCGCTCCAAGCGATCAGCGCCGTGTACTCGGGCGCGAGATCGCCGGCGAAGTAGAGGCCGCGCTCCTGCACCCATCCTTCGAAGTCGCTCGCGTCGAGCTTGTTCGGGACATTCATCAGCGCGTGTTTCGGCGCAAGGAACGTCGGCGGCGCTTCTTCGACCGTCACGCGCGAGCGCGTCAGCGCGAACGGGTACGGCCCGATCTTCTTCGCGTCGAGCACGAGGTCCGTGCCGTTCGTGTTGTACTGCACGACGAGCGTGCCGCCCGCGGCGACGTACTCGAGCAGCTTCGGCTGGAAGCGCGCGAGCGCCGGCACCGTGTTGTAGGCGCGGATGCCTGTGACGATCGCGTCGCACTTCGCGAGGTCCGACGCATGCGCCGTCGCCGGATCGATGCGCTCGACGACGACGCCCAGGCGCTCGAGCGCTTGCGGGATCTCGTCACCGGCGCCTTCGATGAAGCCGACCGTCTTGACGCTGACGGCGACGTCCTCGGGCACGAGCATCACGTCGGCCGGCGTGTACCACGTCTGCGGCAGGATGTGCGGATAGTCGATGACGTGCATCGTGCGGTCCGTCGTGCCCTTCGGTCCGCTGAACGTGAAGTGCACGGGTCCGCGCACCGCGCCGGAGCCGCGCACGAACTCGACGCTCACGGTGCGGCGTTCGCCGCGACGCAGCTTGTCGATCGGCTGCGGCTCGCGCTCGACCGTCCACCCGCGCGGCACGGCGGCCTTCACGACGCCGCTCAGTTCGTCCGTCAGCGCCTCGATCTCCACCGCGACGGTCGCGCGCTCGCCGGTGACGATCGCGACGCCGTCGGGGATCCCGATCGACGCGACGGGCGTGATCACGACCGGTCGTGAGCGCTCGCCGGCGACGCGGTCGACCCACGTGTACATCGCTTGACGGTCGGCCCGCAGCGTCGATCCGTCCTCGAGGCGCAACGAACCCCAGTACGAGGCCGCGTTCGGCACGACGGGTTCGATGCCCGCGTACAGCTTCCGATCGGGCTGGTAGAGCGCCGCATGTGTCCCGGCCAGCCAGTAGGGCTGATCGACCGTCTGCGCAGCGGGGATCGACCAGGCGTGGTCCTTGGACAGAGCGCGGTTCGGCGAGAGCTTCCCTTGGACGGGGATCGTCGAGAACGCTGGGCCGGCGAACGCCAGCACTTCGAGCACGGGACTCGGCCGGCGCTGCAGCGTGGTCAGCGACACGGGCAACGTGTCCCCCGCCGCGACGCGCATCGAGCTCGACGTGGCTTCGACAACGACACCGCACGCCTGCAGGATCAGCTGAAGCGCGGCCTGGGCCTGGAGCCCCGCCCAAGCGTGCTCGGGACCACTCGCGAGGTCCAGCTCGACGAGCGCGTGCGACAACTCTGCGAGTCGCGGGACGCTCTTCTCTGGAGCGCGCGGGTCATAGTCGTCGATCGCCTCGCGCAGCAGGCCGCGCACGCGCTCGCTGCCCGCGACACGCGACCAGTCCAGCGCGACGCCGTCGAAGAGATCGAGGCTCGCGAGCTTCGGACCCTTGTCGAGGCGCAGGTACTCGATCTGCTCGCCGCGCGTCTCTGCCGCGCCGAAGCCCTGGCTCTTGTGCTGGCTGCGGCTGCGGCCGGCGAGTTCGCCGTAGCTCACTCCGAGCAGCGGATCGAACCCGCCGACATCGACCTGCACCCAGGAGGAGGGATCCTTCGCGGCTTCCTCGGCGAGGTCCTTCTTCCACCACGTGCTTGCGTTGAAGAACAGGCGCTTCGCCTGCCAGACCTCCAAGCCCTCCTTCAGCTGCTCGGGATACGCCTTCGGATCCGCCGCCAGGTCGAACGCCTCGTTCGCGAGCAGCGCCGACGCCGTGTGGTGTCCGTGTCCCCCGCTGCCGTCCGTCGCGAAGCGCGTGACGATCACGTCGGGCCGAAACGTGCGGATCACGCGCACGACGTCGCCGAGCACCTCTTGCTTGCCCCACTTCGCGAACGTCTCCTCCGGGTTCTTGCTGTAGCCGAAGTCGACCGCGCGCGTGAAGAACTGCTCGCCGCCGTCGATGCGCCGCGCTTCGAGCAACTCCTGCGTGCGGATGATGCCGAGCGCGTCGCCGAGCTCGGGACCGATCAGGTTCTGCCCGCCGTCGCCGCGCGTCAGGCTCAAGTACGCCGTGCGCACCTTCTTGCCGTTCGAGAGCCAGCTGATCAGCCGCGTGTTCTCGTCGTCCGGGTGCGCGGCGACGTACAGCACGCTGCCGACGACCTCGAGCTTCTGCATCCGGTGCAGGATCGCGGCGCCGTCGAGCTGGGCCGGCGGTCGCTGCGCCGTCGCGAGTCCCGCGCAAACGAAGCTCGCCATCGAGATCAGGACCGCGCCCCAGCCCGCGCGATGGACCACGCCTGCCCGCGTGTGGGCGTCCCACGCTGTGCAGGAGCGTGCATGCAGCTTCGACGAGCTCGTACGGAGGGCGTGGACCTTCATGGGCGGCATGATCGCGTGGTTCGTGGAGACTTCGGGGCCCGAGGGCGGCTCGCCCCTCGCGTGGGCCGGCCGCGGTTGCGTCCGATGCCGTCCGGGCGTCGTTCTTCGAGGTGTGGCGGGGAGTTCGCCCCCGCGCTGCGGCGGGATCGACGGGATCGCGCGCACAGGCTACGAGATCGAGTTGTTCCGCGCTCCGGTCGGACGCGGACCCGCAGATCTCTTGCACGCGGATCGTACGTGCGAGGCTACCCGGTCACCTCGCGGTGAGCGCGTCACGGGCGCAGCTCGAGCAGGGCGTTCCATGCGGCGGCCGATTCCCCGTCTCCGCGCGCAGCCGCCGCGGCGGCTTCCGCTTCCACGCGCGCGCGCTCCACCCCGTCCGAACCGAGCGAACCGGCGAGCCGGGCGGCCCGTGCGAGCACCGGCTCGATGTCCTCGATGCGCTCCGCCCGTTGCGCCGCGCTGGCGTAGTCGCCGAGCCGCTGGTCGGCGCGCACGCGGTCCGACGGAAGGTCGTGCAGGAGCCGCCACGCATGCAGCCCGAGCGCGAGGACGAGCAGGACCGTACCGAGGACGCTGGCCGCGCGGATCTTCCCGTGGAGCTTCTGCGCCACGCTCGGATCGGCTTGGGCGTGCTCCAGGAATCGCACGCGGTCGGCGATGCTGAAGTGACGCCAGCCAGCGACGTCGCGCAGTCGGCCGCCGACGCGCTCGAGGGCCGAGATCAGAGTGTGCGTCTCCCCCAGCAAGTCCAGTGCGTGCAGGTCGGCCTGCAGCTCGCACCTGCGCGACAACCACGTGAACCCGACGAACCACGCGGCGAGGAACCCGAGGAGGACGAGCCCCGCCCACACGGGCTCGTCCGCGAAGAACGCCGTCGCCGTCAGGTCGCCGAACAGGAATGCCACGAGCACCCAGGCGATGAACAGTGGCACGTGCGAGCGGACGGCGTGGCCCATCTCGTGCGCGAACACGGCCGCCAGCTCGCGCGGCGGCAGCTGGGCCAGGAGCTGATCCGAGAACAGCACCGTGCGGCTCTTCGAGGTGAGCCCGACGATCGCGGCGTTCGCGACCTGGTTGCCCGTCCGCCAGGCGCGTAGACGGGGTGTTCCGAAACCGGCTTCGCGCGCCAGCTCGAGCACGGATGCGCGCTGCGGACCCTCGGGCAACGGCACGGTCTCCCACACGTGCTCGAGGAGGAACGGCAGCACGAGAGCGAGCGCGAGCAGCAATCCGCCCGCGAACGCCGCATGGAAGATGCCGATCTCCTCCACGGCGACGCGCGTTTCCTCGCTCGTGCCGACGAGCGCGGCGGCGATCACGTAGAGCAGGACCGGGACGAGGCCCGCGACGAGCATGCGCACGTGGAACCCGAGCCAGCCGTCGCGCTCCGTTTTCGCGATGAAGAAGCGCGAGCGTGCGTGCAGGGCGGAGAGCTCGAACAGGAACCAGGGCGCGAGCAGCACGAGCACGCGCAGGTCGGGCCAGGCGAGGAGCGAGACTTCCGATCCGGTCCAGCGCGATACGGCCGCGCGCCAACCGCAGCCCCAGACAGCCAGGGCGAAGAGCAGGATCGGACTCGCGATCAGCGCACGGTGCAGCCATTCGCCGGCACGAAATCGTCCGCGCAGGTACGCGCGTTCGGAGAAAAGGGCCAGGACGTAGGCCAGTGGCGCGAGGAGCACCAGCATCCACGGCGGCGCGATCGCGCGCTCGAATCCCGCTTCGGCCGCCGCGAGGGCCGCCAGCGCGAGCACGACGTGTCCAAGACTGCCCATGGTGCGGGTCTAGCCCGCCGGCGCGCTCGTCGAAAGGCCGCGCGGCAGTTCCCGTTCGCCGAGGTCCAGGACCGCGCCGGACAGCGCGAACGATCCGTCCGCGTTCTCGGCGACGCGCAGGACGCCGCCCGGCAGGTGGAGGTCGATCGGGAGCCGCGCGAGGCCCAGGTCCGCGAGCGCCGCGCCGACCGCGCACGCGCCGCTGCCGCAGGCTTCCGTTTCGCCGACGCCGCGCTCCCACACGCGCATCTCCCAGCGGTCGCCGCGGCGCGCGACGAACTCGACGTTCGTCCCCGCCGGGAACGCCGCGTGCTTCTCCAAGCGCGGTCCGTCGGTCGTCACCGGAGCGCGCGCGACGTCTTCGACGACGAGGACGAAGTGCGGATTGCCCACGTCCACGCGCGTTCCCGCCACGGTGCGTGGGCGGGCGGCGTCCGCGATCTCGACCCGCTCGTCGCGCGCCAGGATGCGCGGCTTCCGCATCGAGACCGTCGCGCTCTGCACCGGACCGCTCGCGGGTTCGACGTGCGCCGCGTGCAGACCGGAGAGGTCCTCGATCACGAAGTCGCGCCCCGCGACGAGCCCGCGTTCGAACGCGAACTTCGCCACGCAGCGCAAGCCGTTGCCGCACGTCTCCGCCGTGCTGCCATCGGCGTTGTGCAGTTGCATGCGGACGTTCCCGCCATCCCGGGGCGGCAGCACGAGGAGCAGTCCGTCGAGATGCGGCGCTGGGCCACTGCGCGAGCACAGCACTCGAGCCAGGGCCGCCGGATCCGTCGGGACCCGGTTCGTGATCGCGTCCAGGATCGCGAACCGGTTGCCCGTCCCGGAGACGAGGCGGATCCCCGCGTTCACCACGGACCCCCGCGCCCGCCGCCGATCTTCTGCGTGTTCTTGAAGTGCAGCTTCGCGACCTTCGCGAGCGCGTCGAAACCGTGCAGCGCGACGTACCGCCGGGCCGCCTGGTCGACGGGCGATCCCGCGCCCTTGCGCAGATCGACGGCGACCTCCTCGGACAGCTCCTTGAGCGCGACGAGGAACTCCTCGCGCGCGATCACGCTCGCCGCGGCCACCGCCGGCTCCGATTCGGCGCGCGTGCGCTGCTCGAGGCGGATGCCCAGGCTCTTCAGGCGCTTTTCGAGCAGCTTCTCGTTCGCGAACTTGTCGACGACGACGCGCACGCCCGGCGTGGCGAGGCGCGTCAGCGCCTTCGCGTGCAGGTCGGCCAGGAGCTCGTTCAGCTTCCCGGGCAGGTACACGCGGTTGTAGTCCACCGGATCCAGCCGCTCGACCGCGACCGCGTAGCGCGTGCGCAGCGCGCCGCCGAGCCGGATGCATTCGCCGTCGGTGAGCGTCTTGCTATCGCGCACGCCGGCGCGCGCGATCTCCTCCGACTGGCCGGGTTCGAGCCGCACCGCGCACACGACGAGCGGTCCGAAGTAGTCGCCCTTCCCGACCTCGTCGCTGCCGATGACCGCTTCGTCGGTCGCGGCCCGGGTCGCTGGTTCCGCGGCGCGACTCTGCGGAGCAGCCCGGGCCTCGAGCGCCATCCAGCGCGCGACGAAGGCCTCGGGCTCCGCCGCCTGGACCACGAGCTTCCCCGAGGTGTAGAGGGTCGCGACGGCGCCGTCGCCCTTCGCGCTGAAGAGGGCATGCGGCACGGGCCGGAAGTCGAACGGGCCCGCGGCCAGGGACGCGCGCAGGTCCGCGCGGCGGGAGGGCGGCACTTGCAGGACGATCGTGCGTTGGGTCACGGACGGATCGTAAGGTAGCGGGCGGTGTCCCACACCGACCCGAGCGACTTCGACACCGGCCTGGCGCCGGAAGACCTGGACCCGGCCCGGCCGCGTACGCTCGAGACGCCCTGGGGCGCGTTCGCGTTGTTCGTCGTCGAAGGCCGGATCCTCTGCGTGCAGAGCTTCTGCCCGCACCTCGGCGGACCGCTGTTCCAGGGCACGGTCTCCGGCGCGAAGGTCGCCTGCCCGTGGCACGAGTGGGTCTTCTCGCTCGAGACCGGCCAGCGCGTCGATCTCGCCGGCCGGATCCTGGGCGGCGGAGCGGTCCTCGCGCGCTGCGCCGTCTCGTACTCGGCGCGCGGCACGGTCCTGCTCCGGGCCCCCGACCGCCGACCGCGCGTGTGAATCGCGTCCCGGGCGCGCCCTCGATCGGAGCCGCGCGAGCCCCTACCATCCGCAATCCGCCGCAGATCCCCGCGGCGCCGACGCCCCTCCGCGGAACCAACATGGCCCAGATCCACGACTCCATCCTCGACACGATCGGCAACACGCCGATGGTCCGCCTGCGCAAGATCGGCAAGGAGACGGGCTGCGAGTTCCTCGTCAAGTGCGAGTTCCTGAACGCCGGCGGTTCGATCAAGGACCGCATCGGCAAGCGGATGCTCGAGGAGGCGCAGAAGAAGGGCCGCATCAAGCCCGGCGACACGCTCATCGAGCCGACGAGCGGCAACACGGGCATCGGGCTCGCGCTCGCGGCCGCCGTGTACGGCTATCGGATGATCATCACGATGCCCGAGAAGATGAGCCGCGAGAAGCAGGTCGTCCTCGAGGCCCTCGGCGCCGAGATCATCCGCACGCCGACCGAGGCCGCCTGGGATTCGCCGCACAGCCACATCGGCGTCGCGAAGCAACTGCAGAAGATCCTGCCGAACGCGCACATCCTCGATCAGTACGGCAACCCCGACAACCCGCTGGCCCACTACCACGGGACGGCCGAGGAGATCCTGAAGCAGACCGACGGCAAGCTCGACTACTGCGTCATGACCGCCGGCACGGGCGGGACGATCACGGGCGTCGCGCGCAAGCTGAAGGAGAAGGCCCCCAACGCCAAGATCATCGGCGTCGACCCGGTCGGCTCGATCCTCGCCGGCCCCGGCCCGATCCACAGCTACAAGGTCGAAGGCATCGGCTACGACTTCATCCCCGACGTGCTCGATCGCAAGCTCGTCGACGAGTGGGTCAAGACGGAAGACCGCCCGTCGCTCCTGATGACGCGCAAGCTGATCCGCCAGGAGGGTCTCCTGTGCGGCGGCAGCTGTGGCGCCGCGGTGTGGGCCGCGCGCGAAGTCGCGCGCAAGGTCGGACCCGGCAAGCGCTTCGTCGTGATCCTGGCGGACTCGGTCCGCAACTACATGACGAAGTTCATGGACGATCGCTGGATGCGCGAAAACGGCTTCACCGAGAGCTCGTGGGAGACCGGCACCGTCGGCGAACTGCTGCGCTCCGTGCCGAAGCGCAAGGTCGTCACGGCCGCCAGCGCCGACACGGTCGCGGACTCCGTCCTGCGCATGAAGGAACACGGGATCAGCCAACTGCCCGTGATCGACGACGGCGTGCTGGTCGGCATCATCACGGAGTCGGACCTGCTCGCGAAGCTCGTCGACGGGCGCGCCTCGCTCTCGAGCGCGGCGGCGGAGGTCATGTTCCGCAACGTGACGACCGTGCGGGCCGGCGACGACGCGGGCAAGCTGCTCGAGATCTTCGGCAAGGGGATGGCGGGGCTCGTGCTCGACGAGGCGGGCAAGCTGCTCGGCGTCATCACGAAGATGGACCTCGTGGACGTGCTGACGGCGCGGTCGACGCGCTGAGGTTGCGGGTCTTCCAAGCTTTGTGGGACCGGCCCGCGGATCGCTGATCCTCTCCTCTACTCCCGCTTATCTAGATAATCGGGAGTCATGGACCGATGATCCGACGGCGCGCGCATCGTGCTGCTCGCGAACGGACGGCTGCACGTGCACGACGTCGCGAGCGGAGCGTTGTCGATCTACGCGCTGCCCGGCATCGGCGATGAGAAGACCGACTTCTGGACGTGCTTCATCCCGCGCGGGCGCGACGAGGTCTGGGTCTTCGACACGAAGCGCACGCTGAGGCGGTACGCGCTGGCGCCCCGCTGATGCGGGGAGTGGTCCGCACGAGCGCGGACGATGTGAGTTCGCGACGCGCGGCGCCGCCAGCGACTCAGGTCGCCGGCGCCGGTTCCGGGCGCGGCATCAGCGCGCGCACCGCGCCGGCCAACGACAGGCTTCCGACCCACGCGAAGCTGACGAAGAACAGCGCCAGGAACGGCACCGACGTCCAGGCTTCGCGCTGCACCGCCGCGAGGATCCCCCACGCGAACCACGCGGCCAGCACGAGCTCGAGCCCGGGCAGGCCCTTCACCGCGGCGGCGTAGCTGCGGCCGCGCTTCGCGTCGCCGCGCTTCGGCGTGCGCACGAACACGCCCGTGCCCGGCAGCAGGCCCTCGATCACCGCGCGCGTCTGGCTGACACACATGCCGATGCCGAGCGCCAGAGCGGCGAACGTGTCCACGATGCGCTGCACGAACGTGCGGCCGACCGCGCTCTGGCTGCGCGCGTAGAACGCGATCACGGCCAGTGTGCAGGTCAGGAAGAGCAGCAAGTTGACCCACGCCGGCAGCACGGGCTTCAGTCCGGCGGCGAGCGGCAGGAGCAGCGCGAGCAGGAGCACCGCCGGATAGCCGACGTTGCCCGTCAGATGCGCCATCGCCTCGAGCTTCACGGCGAGCGGCTCCTTCGAGGTCAGGATGCGCCAGCCGAGCTTGCGGAACACCTGCACGCTGCCCTTGGCCCAGCGGTGCTGCTGCGACTTGAACGCGGCGATGTCGGGCGGCACTTCCGCGGGCGCGACGACCATCGGCACGTAGACGAACTTCCAGCCGCCGAGTTGCGCGCGGTAGGACAGGTCCAGGTCCTCGGTCAGGGTGTCGTGCTGCCAACCGCCAGCCGTGTCGATCGCCGGGCGCCGCCAGATGCCGGCGGTGCCGTTGAAGTTGAAGAACACTCCGCTCTGGTGGCGCACCGTGTGCTCGATCACGAAGTGGCCGTCGAGCAGCGCGGACTCCGCGCGCGTCAACATGCTCTCTTCGCGATTCGAGTGACCCCAGCGCGCCTGCACCATGCCCACGCGCGCGTCCGCGAAGCGCGGCACGAGCTGCAACAGGAAGTCGGGCCGCGGCTCGAAATCCGCGTCGAAGATCGCGAGCAGCTCGCCCTTCGCGCTCTTCATGCCGTGGTCGAGCGCGCCGGCCTTGTAGCCCTTGCGATCGGCGCGCCGAACCACGCTGGCGTCGAGGCCTCGAGCGCGGAGGCGTGCGACCTCTTCGTCGACGATGCCGCGCGTCTCGTCCGTCGAGTCGTCCAGGACCTGGATCTCGAGCCGGTCGCGCGGGTACTCGAGGTCGCCCGCGGCCCGGATCAGCCGCGCGGCCACCGTGCGCTCGTTGTAGACGGGCAGCTGGACGGTCAGCGTCGGCAGGCTCGCGTCGTCCGCGTGGGCCGGTTGGTTCGCGGCACGCAGCCAACGGAACTTCACGAGCAGCACCAGCCGGTGCAACCCGTACACGCCGAGGAGCGAGAGGATCGCCGCGTAGGCGACGGCTGTGAGGTGCGCGAGGTCCAAATCGGGGGGGTGCACCGGCGCGGGAAGGGGGGTCCGCGCCGACTTGCGAGGGCGAAGAGGATAGCGATTCCGCGGGACCGACGGAATTGCGGGGTCCGGACCCTAGAAAAGCGGCTGCTGGCCCTCGATTCGCACCGCCGAGCGCAGGCGCGGGAAGGCCTCCACGATCTCCGGGGGCGCCGGGACGGGCTCCCCCCGCAGGAGGTGAAGGATCTCCAACGCATTGGCGACGGCCTGGCCCGAGAAGTGATTGTTCGTCACCACGGCGGTCGAGTCGTGCTCGGCCGCGATCCGCGTGGCGCGTCGAGCCAGCGCCTCGAGCTCGCTCGGGCCGTACAGGTAGTCGTAGCGGTCGTCGCGCTCCGCCCCCTCCCGAAACCACTGGGTGGTGTTGCGGCCGTGCAGCCGCAGGTAGCCGATCGGCCCGGTCGCGGGATGCCACTCGGGCGGGTGGTTCCAGGCGGGAGGCAGATCGACGTGCGCGAGCGAGTAGCCCAGTCCGCGGATCGTGTCGATCGCCGGCGGCGTGAACCACGAGGCGTGCCGGACCTCCAGGACCAGCGGCAGCGGGTCGAACAGGGCGCGCAGTCGGCCGAGCCGGCGGACCTCGGTCTTGCCGAAGAGGAACGAGACCGGGAACTGTGCCAGCAGCGCTTCGAGTCTCCGGGCGCGGACGAGAGGTTCGATGCCTTCGCGGTAGACACGTCCCCGCTCCTGCAGCTCCTCCTCGGTCCCCTCGTGAGGTGCGTGGGTGAAGTCGCGGTGCAGCTTCATCCAGAAGCGGAATCGCGGGTGCTGCGCGACGAGCGTGGCCCAGCGTTGCGCGTGCTCCTTGCGCGGCATCGCGTAGAAGCTCGAGTCGACCTCGATCCCCTCGAAGTAGCGCGCGAGGAACGGCAGCGCGTGGAAGCCCGGCGGCTTGTGCGCCGGATACACCCGACCTTCCCAGTCGGCGTAGGACCAGCCGGCGGGCCCGACGCGGATCATCCGTCGGGCTCCGCGCCGAGCAATTCGAAACCGCGGCATTCGGCGCGCTCGATCCTGATGCGGATCTCCTCGCTCGCGGCCTCGAGGCCGCCTTCGGCCTTGCGGTCGACGAACACGGGCTCCTCGTACACGAAAGCGACGCGCGAGAACGGCTTCGGAATCGTGAAGCGGTCCCAACTGCGCAGGTGCCAGGTGTTCGCGCCCACGAAACCGCAGGGAACCACCGGGAATCCTGTCGCGCTCGCCATCCACGCGAGTCCCTGGCTCATCGTCTTGCGCGGTCCGCGCGGGCCGTCGGGCGTGATCGCGATCGGAGTTCCGGCGCGCAGGAGCGTAAGCAGCTCGCGCAGCGCGGCTCGACCGCGGCGGCTCGTCGAGCCGCGCACGACGCCGTAACCGAGCTTCCTGAGGAGCATCTCCGAGACGTCGCCGTCGCCGCTCGGCGACACGAGCACGGTGTATCCCTGCTGCCCGTGACGCGCGGCGGGGATCAGCATCCGCCCGTGCCAGAGCGCCATGAAGTAGCCGCCGCCGTGGGCGCGCGCCGTGGCGAGATGCTCCTCGCCCGAGGCGACCTGCCCCCACGTGCGCGCCAGCGTGCGGAGCGTCGGCGCGCCGATGGAGATCGAGAGGCCGCGCCCGACGCGCCGACGGAACACCTTGAAGCGGTGACTCGTGCGCTTGGGCGGCGGAACGGGCGCCGGTTCGACGGGATCGCGCGCCTCGTCCTCCTCGATGTCGCGCGCGGCCTCGTTCATGGCGGAGAGTTCCGGTTCAACGCGTCGTGGGACGGACGCGGCTCGCGGGTCGGCGGCGGAGTTCCACGTGCCTCAGGGCAGCCGAACGTCGTCGCCCGCGCCTTGTTGATCGACGCCGTCCGGGCCGGTCGAGCGCAGGCTGTACGACGTACCGTCGGCCGTCGCGGAGTAGACGAGCTCGCGTCCCCAACCGTCCGTGGGCAGCTTCCCCGTCTTCAGGAATCCGTCGGGGAAAGCATCGGTCTTCTGGAGCAGGTCGGTGGCCAGCTTGGGCGCGCGACCGAATTGGGAGCGGTACACCGCGATCGCCGTGCGCATCTCGCGCAGGCTCACGAGCGTGGTCGCGCGCTCCGCGTCGGGGAGCGGCTCCGTGGCCTTCTCCTCGGCCGGAGGCGCCACGGGCTTGGCTTCGGGACTCGTGGCTGCGGGCTGTCGCATGGCCTTCGTGGCGAGGAACCCGATCGCGGCCAGCGCGACCGGGGTCTCCGGCCCGAACGACGATTCGGAGTGCACGCGAATGCGGCCCTCGACACGGCGCGCCCAGCTCGTCGAAGGCCGGAACGGCGCGAAGATCTGCTCGGAGGTCGGGAGCTTCTCGAGGTCGATGGGCTTCTCGAGGTTCTGGCCGAGCATCGGCGCGAATCCGCGCAGGCCGTCGTAGACCTTGGACAGGAACGAGCCCCAGTCCATCGTCGAGACCTCGAACGCTTCGGTGGGACGCTGCACCTTCTGCGTCGCCGCGTGCGGCGCGACGTCGGCCTTGTCCTGCAGCCGCTTGATCTCGTTGCGCGCGACGCTCGGCGCGCTGGCGAAGATCACGCGATCGGGGAGCACCGCGATCGTCGCGCGCGTGGGCTCCAGGGAGACGCCGCCGAAGGGCGAACCACCTCCACCTTTCGCGGCGCCTTCGGGCTCTTCCTTGCCGGCGCCCAGCACGATCGTCGGGACCTTGCGGTACGGCTTGCGCTCGATCTGCAGGTCCGGGAGGGACGCTTGCGCGCGCGCGAGCCAGGCGTCGAGCCCGGCCTGGAACTTGGTCGCGTCGGCGATCTCCAGCGTGAGCAGCATGCGCGGCGTCGGCGACATGAGGCTCTGGAACGGGAGCAGGCTCATCGCCATCGCCGACTTCAGGCCGTCGGCCATGCGCGGCTCGCCTTCCTTCGGCGGAGCGATCGGCGCGGCACCCAGCGAACTCTGGAAGAGCGCGCCGATCGCCACCTCGGCCTTCGCCGCGTCCACGTCCGTGATCCACGTGCCGACGGCATCGGGCGGCAGGAACTGGATCGCGTTCGGGGCGAGCGGCGCCTTGCCGAAGGCGCCGAGCACGTCCACGGACTTGCCGCGCGGCTCGTAGATGCCGTCCGTGAGGAACCGGTCGCCTTGGAGGTCGATGCGCCAGCGGCCCTTCGCGCTGAGGAACGGCGCGAGAAACATCGCCGCGTACGAGATCATCGGGCTGTCGGCCGCGAACGCCGGCAGTTCGTCCATGTCGGAGAGGATCTCGAGGACCGTCACTCCGCTGACTGGACCGAGCGACTTCGTGTCGCTCGCCGCGCTCCAGGCCGCGGCGAGTCCGCCCGTGGCCGCCGCGCTGCGCGTCGCGTAGTCCTCGGGACGTGCAGCGCCGGCGCCCAGCACGAGACGCGTGTCCAGGCGTGCGATCCAGGCCTTCGTCGCGATCGATTCGAAGGGTGAGCCGATCTCGAGCACCGCCGTCGTCGTGCCTGCGACCGTGAGCTCGCCGGCCGGCTTCGGGTCCTTGCCCCCCATCGCGATCAGTGCCTTCTCGGCCTGTTCGGCGGCATCGCGCGCGGTGAAGTCGCAGACCATCCAGCCCATCAGCTCGCGCGGTTCCGTACCGGTCGCCGGTGCAGCTTCGAAACCCGAGAGCGAGAACGACGCCTTGCGTGCGGCCGACCACGGCCACCAGCGGTCGTCCGGCCGGTTCGGATCGGCGATGGGCAGCAGACCACCCACCATCGACTGCAGATCGAAGCCGACGTCCTTCGTGAGGGCGGCGATGTTCGCCGCGCCGTCGCTCGACACCATCTTCACCATCGGCGCGTTCGCGTAGGCGCTGATCGCCGCGCCCACGTCGGGAACCTCCGCGTAGAGGTCGGCTCCCGCGGGGTGGAGTGCGGCGTGCGGGACGTCGACGCACGCGACGAACAGGAGGGCGATCCACATGGTTCAAAGTCCGGCGAACTTCTTGATCTCGGCTTCGTTCTTCAGGATCTCGGCTTCCAGCGCCTTCTGCGCTTCCCCGAGCACCTTCTTGTCCTTGTTCGTGGTCAGCGCCTCTTGGAGCTTCTTGAGCTTCTCGGTGGCACCCGCGTTCCCGCCGTCGAGCAGGTAAGCCACGACCAGTCCCGCTTCGTTGATGAGCTTCTCGCTGTCCGGTCCGCCTTCCACCGTCAGGTTGAAGTCGAGGATCTGCTTCACCTGACGCAGGCCGCCGCGCGACTGGATGTTCGCCACGGACCACTTCCGGGCCCACAGCGGATCCCCGCCGACGCCGACCGTGTTGTCGCGATAGTAGCGCTCGGCATACGCGGCAGCTCCGTAGCGGAACCAGTTCGGGATGCGCTTCTCGGCGTAGAACGAGTCCCAGAACGCATCGCCCTTCATCGGGCTCTTGCGGCCCTTCTCGATCGTCTTCGGGCTCGGGTCGAGCGCCTCCGCGAACGAGAGTCCGAGCGCGTGGCGCACGCTGTGAACCCCCCACTTGTTGCCCTTGTCGCTCGACACGTCCCAGTAGCCGACGCCGACGCCGAGCACGCGGTTGTCCTCGGTGGGCTCGAAGTTCTGGTCCGCGAAGTACGCGTGGTGGACGGAGGACAGTCCGAGCGAGTCCGTCGTGGCGCGACGTTCTCCTTCGTCACCGTTCGCGAAGCTCGAGTACTGCGCTCCGTCGCGCAGGACGATCACCACGAGCGGCGCCTGCGGCTTCGTTCCATAGGCGCGAGCGAGCTCGTCGTAGGCGTTCTCGAGCTCGCGCTTGACCTTCTGGTTAGCGACGTCGCGCTCGCACGTCGTGTAGAGGTGGAAACGCTCGAAGGGAATGCGCCACCACTGACCGAGTTCCGCGTGGTAGGCGTCGGCCTCCGCGATGGGCAGCCACTGGTCGCCGCACTTCCACAGGTTCTTGCCGACGTTCTCCTTTTCGGCCGGAGGGATCCAATCGAGGTCCTGGCGAACCCAACCTTCCGCCAGCTTCTTGGCCTGCTCGAGGTCGACCCAGTTGCCGTTCGCGTCGCGCACCAGGCCGCGGTCCAGGAAGGGCACGTCTTCCGCCGGGACCCATTGGTCCTTCCAAGCCACGAGGCCCTGCGCCGTCTTCTCGGCGACCTCCTTCTCCTTCTTGTACTCGTCGACCTTCTTCTGGCTCGCGAACCACTTCCCGTCGAAGAAGACGTTGCCGAGCGCGATGTTCGCTTCCTTGTGAGTCGGTTCGAGCTTCACGATCTTCTTGAGGATCGTCTTGCCCTCCTTCTCGCGCTTCGAATCGCGGCACCACTCGTAGAGCTTCCAGAGCTTGGCCGTGTCGTCCCCCGCCTCGGTCTTCCGCTTCTCGAACTCGACGTCTTCCGCGACCCGCGGTTCCGGAGCGAGGCGCGTGGGCGCGACGGAAGGACTGGGGGCCGAGAGCAGCGCGGAAACGAGGGCAAAAACGGGCAACAGGGTCATCGCAGTGTGGATCTGGGGTCCGTCTGGTCGATCTGGCAGCGTATCCAAGTCGGGGGCGCCGCGGGCGTTTCTTGTGGGCCCGGATGACCCTGAGTAGGATGCCGCGGTTTCCGCGTTGCACGGCTGCCTGAACAGCCGTGTCACCGCGACACCCTGCGACTTCGACCCGTGCACTCCCGGGTGGCCCCGCCTTCGCGCGGCGAGCCCCTGCCGTGGAGCCTGCGGGTCGAGCACGCAGCGCGCCAACAAATGACCCTGATCTGCCCCCCAACTGGGCATGAGTGGACGGATGGCTACACACAAAGCGGCTACGGCGGTCACGATCGCGCCGGTGGCGGAGAAGTCGGCGTTGGCCGCCCTGGTCGACCGGTACTGGAAGATGGCCGTCCTGCTCGCGCTGGCGGTGACGGCTTCCATCCTCTACCTGCAGCACCAGAAGACCGCCAAGCGTTCCGAGGATGACCAGTCCTGGGACCGCGTTCTCGCGGTCGCGAACGAAGACCGTTTCAGCCGCACCCTTTCGGGGAACGCCGCGGATCTCCAGTCCGTCGCGTCGCAGGTGAAGGGCAAGCAGGCGGGTGCCTGGGCGCTCTTCCTCGCCGCCACCAGCGCGGCGGAAGATCAGGACCCGGAAGCCGCTCAGAAGGCGCTGGCCGATCTGCGCAGCCAGTATCCCAGCCACTCCCTGCTGACCGGCACCTACACCTTCCCCGGTTCCGAGACTCCCGCCTCGGCTGTCGACACGCTCCAGAAGCGGGTCGACGCGCTGGCGGCCTGGAAGACGGCCAATCCGGGCCTTTTCGTCAATCCGGAGCTGCCTGCGGACGCGCCCAAGGTACGCATCCACACGGACTTGGGTGATGTGGTCGTGGGGCTCTACGCGAACGAAGCCCCGAAGCACGTCGAGAACTTCCTGAAGCTGGCGCGCGAGGGTTACTACAGCGCCACCAAGTTCCACCGCGTGATCCCGGGCTTCATGATCCAGGGGGGCGACCCGAACACGATCCAGGGCGAAGCCTCGACCTGGGGACAGGGTGGCCCGGACTACAAGATCGCGCGCGAGCTGAACTCCCTGAAGCACTTCCCCGGCTACCTCGCCGCGGCCAAGAAGGGCGGCGAAACCGAGAGTTCGGGGAGCCAGTTCTACATCACCGTCGCCCCGGCGCACCACCTGGACGGCGAGCACGTCGTCTTCGGCAAGGTCATCGAGGGGATGGACATCGTCCATGCCATCGAGAAGGCGCCCCTGGACCCCAAGACCCAGGACCGCCCGTTGACCCCGCCGACGATCCGATCCATGGAAGTCCTCGGCGGCTGACGGCTTCCGCGGACAGGCGTCTGCGGAAACGAAGAGAGCGGGACCCGCGGGTCCCGCTCTCTTCGTTTCCTCAGGTGACTAGGCGGGCCCGCATCGGCCCTTCGGGTTGTTCCACGTGGAACAACCGTGACGCCTAGAGCATGGGCTTGGGAGCCAGGACCTGGCACACACGGTCCAGGTCGGATCGGTTGAAGTACTCGATCACGATCTGCCCGCGAAAGCCCGGTTGGTTGCGGAGAGTGACCTTCGTCCCGAGGCGCTCTTCCATGCGCTGCTCGAGTTCGCGGATCCAGGGCGGGCTCCCGGCCGGGGTCAGGGTAGCTCCCGGGGAGGTGGTCGCGGGCTTCGCCTCGGCGCGAACGAGCGCCTCGACGTCACGAACCGAGAGACCCTCGCGCACGATGCGCCCCACCAGCTCGGGGATCCGCTCCGGTCTGGCCAGTCCCAGCAGAGCACGGGCATGGCCCATGGAGAGCAGGCCGGACTGGACCGCCTGCTGGGCCAGCTCGGGCAGCTCCAGAAGGCGCATGTGGTTGGCGACCGTGGCGCGCTTGAGGCCCACGCGGTCCGCTACCTGCTCTTGAGTCAGGCCCAACTGGTCGGACATCTGGCGGTATCCCCGGGCCCGTTCGATGGGATCCAGGTCCTGCCGCTGGACGTTCTCGACCAGAGCCAACTCGAGCATCTGGGAGTCGGTGATGTCATCCCGGATGGTCGCCGGGATCACAGCCAGGCCGGCGGCGCGGGCGGCTCGCGTTCGACGCTCACCCGCGACGAGCTCGAACCCATCCCCCGCACGACGCACCACGATCGCCTGGAGGACACCGTGCTGACGCACGCTCTCGGTGAGCTCCTCCATGGCCCCCACCTCGAAGATGCGCCGGGGCTGGTGGGGGTTCACCCGGATCTGGTCGAGCGGTACCTCCTGGACTCCACCACTGGATACGGGGGCCGGTTCGGCACCCAGAAGGGATCCCAGTCCGCGTCCCAATCGACGTTCTGCTGCTGCCATGAGTCGTCTCCTTTTGGTCGACGCTCGAAGCTACGCTGTGTCACCCGTCCTTGCACGGCCCGGTTCCAAGTCCTTGCTCAACAAGGATCTAGACGAAGGCATCGGACGCGATTACACCCGTCGTCCCGTGCGCCGAGACCTCGAGATCCTCGTTCGATGCTACGTCAGGCCCCGGCCCGGGATCGTGGCTGGCCTGGCCATGGGCGCCTGGGTGGCGCTCCACTTGGCGGGCGTAACCTCTTTATCGACAGGCTCTTTCTACTTTGTTGCATTGCTGGGGGGGGCCGCCGCTCTGCTCGGATTCAGCGACGTCGAACGCGCGCTCTGGCCGCGCCCTCGCGCCCGCTGCGATCTGGGCCTCGTGGTGCTGGCCACGATCGGCGCACTCCTGCCCGTGCTGGCCCTCCGACTCGCGGTGGGAACTTCGCCAGGTTCCGACTTCGGGGGCCAGCTCCTCCTCGGCTCCCTGCACCTCGGACTCCTGGCGCTGGTCGCTCAGCGCTTGCCGTTGGGAACCGTAGGACGCTGCCTGGCGTTCCTGATGTCCGCGACGGTGGTGCCGGCCCTCCTGCCCGTACTGCGCCCACTTCTCGACGCCGCCCCTTCGTTCCAGGCCGGGCATTTCCCTGGATGGAGCGAGGCGATCGCGCCGATCCTCACGCTCACCGTGATTGCCCTCGCCCTGCCCTCATCGATCCGACTCGCTCCGGCGGGGGAACCTACCGCGTGAAGTACGGGATCCTGGGCGACATCCACTCGAACATCTCGGCCCTGCGCGCGGTGCTCGAGCGCTTCCGCAACCACGGCGTCGACCGCGTGCTGAGCGTGGGGGACGTCGTGGGCTATGGAGCGGCACCGAGCGAGTGCATCGCGCTGCTGCGCGAGATCGGGGCGCGTGTGGTGAAGGGCAACCACGACGCGGCGTGCGTCAACGAGATGGACCTCGCGTACTTCAACACCTACGCACGCACGGCGGTCACGTGGACTCGCGCGCAGCTGTCGAGCGAGGAGTGCGCGTGGCTCGCTCGCCTGCCCCTCACGCTCGACCTCGAGGACTGCAGCGTCGCCCACGGCACGTACCATCGGCCCGAGCGCTTCGACTACGTGCAGGGAGAGAGCGATGCGGAGGCTTCCCTCGACCGCTTGCCGACGCCCGTGTGTTTCGTCGGACACAGTCACGTGCCCATCGCCCTGGTGCGTCTCGAGGACGATCCGCTCCGCACCGCGCGCGCCGAGGGCAGCGAGATCGATCTATCCGATGTGAGGCGTGCACTGATCAATGTGGGGAGCGTGGGCCAGCCGCGCGACGACGATCCCCGCGCCGCCTACGCCATCTTCGACTCCGAGGAACAGCGCGTCGTCATCGAGCGTGTGCGCTACGACATCGAGCTCGAAGCGCGGCGCATTCGCGCGGCAGGTTTGCCGCCCGTGCTCGCCGACCGGCTCTTCCACGGCGTGTGAGGGCTCGCTCGCGGCGTGGCGTCGCTACCGCTCGCTGCGCAGGTAGGCGAGTGGGGGAGGCAGACGGTCCAATCCGTCCTCGCCCAACGCGTGCTCGAACAGCAGCGCGATGTCGCGCAGCGGCCGCTCGTCGCCGCGGAACAGGAACCGGCGCGCTTCCGGCGCGGACCCGACCGTCACCATCATCTCGAGGATCGAAGCCGCGTTGCAGCGGTGACCGTCGACCTCGAACTCGACCGGCGTTCCGTAGCGCTGGACGATTCCGACGATCAGAGCGGCGGGACGCGCGTGCAGGACGACGTCGTCCCGCAACCCCACTTCGATCTCCTGGACGTTCGTGTACGAGGGCAGGAGGTCCTCGGCCACGGAACGCCCACGGCGCAGATACACGCCCGCGTGCACGAGCATGTGGTTGAGCGTGGTGTCGCGCACCTCGGACTTCGAGACCAGCCCGGCGATGCGGCGCGCGATGGCGTCGTCGCGCATCGTGCGCTCGTGGCGTTCGACGAAGTGCGTGAGCTGCGTGACCGCCTCGAGCAGATGCAGGGCGGCCGACGCGTGTCCGCGCAACTTGGGCAGGCGCGGATCGCCGGCCTCGATGGCCGTGCCTTTCACCCAGGTGTCGTAGGCGGACTGCAGGTTGTGGACCGTCGCTTCCAGCGAGCGAGCCCGTTCCTCGCTGCAGTTGTGCTGCAACCAGGTCTCGCGTTCGTGTTCCCCGGCGATGCGCCGCACGCCCAGGTCCTCGAAGAGGATCGCGGCCTCGACGAACTTGGAAGCGATCTCGGCCGTCTTCTGCTCGTCGCTCGCGAGCTCGCCTTGGCCCATGTTCCGCGCGAGCTTCCGCCGCGGCTCGTCGGCCATCCAGCGGTCCTCGGGGAACGGATCGGTCGGCAAGCGGATGCCGAGCGTGCGCGACTCCTCTTCGACGGCCGCGAGCAGTCGGCGCACGGTGCGCACGAGGAACGCTTGCGTGCGGCGCACGGAATCGCCCGACGACGCCGCCTCGCCCGTCGAGAGCACGCTCGGGTAGCCGTCGAGACGCACGGCCAGGTGCGCGATGCTGAAGCCGGCCAGGGCGAAGCCGCGCACGGAAGCGACGAGTTCGCGCAGGTAGGCGAACGTCCGGTTGTGCCGCGCTCCGAAGTCGTCGAGGAAGGCCTCGACGGCGTCCGCCTCGCTGACGAGCTGGAAGAAATGGCGCCTCGTCCAATCGGCGTCCCCGCGGGTGCGCAGCGCCTCGGCCAGGCGGAACAACATGTCCCCTTGCCGCTGCACCAGGGCCGCGAAGGCCTGTTCGGGGATGACTTCTTCCAGCGCGCCGTCGCCCATGCGTCTCGTGGATCCAGCCAAGGCCGGACTGGGAACATGGTACTGCGCTCGGCCCTCGGGAGCCCGCACGTCCTCGGAACGTGCGCCTCAAGATCGCTTCGACGGCCGGACGATGGGCTCCTCGCGAGCAAGCTCTCCACGGCCTGCTCCAGACCCAGATTCCCCCGCCAGGAGCGCTCCCATTTCCGCCGAACGCTGCCTCGAAACGTACCTCCAGGAAATCAACGAGGTGCCGCTCCTGTCCCCCGAGCAGGAGATCCAGCTCGGCCGCCGCATCCAGAACGGCGACCTCGAAGCGCGCGAGCACATGATCCGGGCGAACCTGCGCCTCGTCGTGTCGGTCGCGAAGATGTACACGGACCGCGGGCTCTCGCTGCAGGACCTGATCGCCGAAGGGAACATCGGCCTGATGAAGGCGGCCGAGAAGTTCGACCCGAATGCCGGATGTCGCTTCTCGACGTACGGGACGTGGTGGATCAAGCAGTCGATCCGCCGCGCGTTGACGAACACGGTGAAGCCCGTCCGCGTGCCGAGCTACATGAGCGAGCTCATTTCGCGCTGGCGCGTCGTGAGCCAGGAGCTCACGTACCTGCTGGGCCGCGCGCCGAACGTGGAGGAGGTCGCCGAGGAACTCGGGATCCCCGAGGAGAACTGGCCGCTCCTGAAGCGGACGATCCAGGTGAGCGGCATGGGGCCGCAGGTTTCGCTCGACGTCCTGAGCCAGACGCAGGACACCGTCGAGGACCTCTCGCAGGCGACCCCCGACGAGCAGCTCTCGAACAACGACATGATCGCGAAGCTCGGTGAGCTGCTCAGCGTCATCGACGAGCGCGAAGCCACGATCCTGCGCCTGCGCTACGGGCTCGGCACGGTCACCGGCGAGACCATGACGCTCAAGGAGATCGGCAAGGTCGTCGGCCTCACGCGCGAGCGGGTCCGCCAGATCGAGCAGGAAGCGCTGCGCAAGCTGTACGGCGTCATGGGCAGCGCGGAATAACGGCCGGATTCGACGCGCACGAAGACCAGGCGGTAGAACGGGCCCTGGATGGCCCGCAAGACCGAAGCTCCGCCGCCCACGTTGCCGCGCGAACGCGCGCCGCGGGGCACACCGCTTTACGTGCATCTGCCGTTCTGCGCGGCCAAGTGTCACTACTGCGACTTCTTCTCCGTGGCGGCCGAGGGCCACGATCGCCGGCCGATGGTCGACGCGATCCTGGCCGAGGCCGAGCTGTGGGCGCCGACCGCGCCGCGCACGGTGTTCGTCGGCGGGGGGACGCCGTCGCTGCTCGACGAGGCCGAATTGCGCGCCCTGTTCGACGGCCTCGAGCAGCGCACCGGGTTCCGGGGCAGCGCCCGCGAGGTCACGGTCGAGTGCAACCCCGAGAGCCTGGACGAGGCCAAGGCCGCGGTCCTGCTCGAACTGGGCGCCACGCGCCTCTCGATCGGGTTCCAGGCGCTCGACGATGCCGCGCTGAAGCTCTTCGGTCGGGTCCATGACGCGGCCCAGTCCTTCGCCGCCTACCGCGCGGCCCGAGCGGCCGGAGCGCGCGAGGTGAACGTCGACCTGATCTACGCCTGGCCCGGCCAGGATCTCGAGGCCTGGAAGACCGACCTGGGCCGCGTCCTGGATCTCGGCCCGAACCACGTCTCGGCCTACAACCTGACGTTCGAGGAGGACACGGCGTTCCGACGCTGGTTGGACGATGGCACCCTCCCCAAGGCGCCCGAGGAGCTCGAACTGGCTTTCTTCGAGGCCACGCGCCGCCAGTTCGCAGAGCGCGGATATGGCGCGTATGAGATCTCCAACTTCTCTCTATCCGGCCAAGTCGCTCACCACAACATCAACTACTGGCACAACGGGCCCTACCTGGGCATCGGACCGTCGGCGGTGAGCAAGGTCGGCAGCGTGCGCGGCGGCAACGTGAAGTCGGTGGGGGACTACCTGCGCCGCATCGCCGAGCGTGGGGACGCCCGCGTCTGGGAGGAGGCCCCCGAAGCCCTCGACCGCCTGCGCGAGACCTGGTGGCTCGGGCTGCGGCTGGCCGAGGGCCTCTCGGCGGCCGAAGCCCGGCAGCGCGCCGGCTACGACCTCCCGACCGATCCCCTGGAGCCGATCGCCGAACGCCTGTGCGCCGAGGGACTGCTCACGCGGCACGGACCCCGTTTCGCGCTGAGCGAGACCGGCCTCCCGCTGGGCGACTGGGTCGCGCGCAAGTTCCTCGACGGCTGAAGCACGGAGCTCGCGTCCTCCGCCCGGCGCGTACCGGTCCGCCGCGCGCGCACCGCGGAGTGACTGCCGGCCCGGACCCCGGCGTTGCGGTCGGGGCGCTAGTGTCCTGACTCGGGAGTACGCGGTAGGCGCGGCGACGACGCGGGTTCGCTGCATCCCTCGGAGGAGGCGCAACGACGCCGGGGCGGCGCAGGCGGCGTCCATGGGCCCGCGTACTTCCGAGTCAGGACACTAGCATCTGGCGTTCGACACGCACCGCTCGGAATCGCATGAACACCTACGCCGACCGCCTCGAAGCCGCCATCGCACGCTGCGGCAACGCCTGCCTCGTGGGTCTCGATCCGCACCTCGACGCGCTCCCGGAGGAGTTCGCGATCGCCCGCGACCCGAAGGCGCCGCGCGCCGCGCGCGCGCAGGCGATCGGCGACTTCCTGTGCGCCATCGTCGACGTCGCCGCGGGCCGTGTGCCGGCCGTGAAGCCGCAGTCGGCGTTCTTCGAAGTGCTGGGAGCCGACGGCGTCGCGCAGTGGGAGCGCGTCGTCGGACACGCGAGCGCCGCGGGCCTGCTCGTCATCGGCGACGTGAAGCGCGGCGACATCGACAGCACGGCGAAGGCCTACGCGCAGGCGTTCCTCGAAGAAGCACCCCGCTGCGACGCGATCACGATCAACCCGTACCTGGGCGCGGACTCCGTCCAGCCGTTCCTCGACACCTGTGCCAAGGTCGGCGGCGGCGTGTACGTGCTCGTGCGGACGTCCAACAAGCACAGCGCCCTGTTCCAGGACCACGGCACGCCGCTCTTGCACGAGAAGGTCGCGGACGAAGTCGCCCGCTGGGGAACCGGCCTCCTCGGAGCGTGCGGGCTGTCGAGCGTCGGCGCCGTCGTCGGCGCGACGCATCCGGCCGAGCTCGCACGCCTGCGTCAGCGCATGCCGACGACGCCCTTCCTGATCCCGGGCTACGGAGCGCAGGGAGGTTCGGCGAAGGACGTCGGCGTCGGCTTCCTGCCCGGAGGACGCGGCGCCCTCGTGAACAGCTCGCGCGGCATCCTGTACGCCTACAAGCAGCCCGCCTACCGCGACCTGCACTGGAAGGACGCGGCCTCGCAGGCGCTGGCTCGGATGCAGACGGAGATCGCGGGCTGTTGGCGATGATCCGTGTCGAGCACCTCGCCGCGGACGTGCTCGGGCTCTCGCCCGTCGTGCGCGCGGCGCTGTCGGGGACGCTCGACCCGGCGCTGCTCCACGTGCCGCGCAAGCTCGACGCGTTCCCGATGCCCGAGGATCGTCTCGACGTCGATGCGCGCCGCGAACTCGCCGGCGCGCTCGAGTCGAACCTGGCGCAGCTCGCGCCGCACGTCGCGGTGCTCGAGAACGCGCGTGCGCTGGGCAAGCCGCGTACGTTCGCGGTCGTGACCGGACAGCAGCCGGGGTTCCTCGTCGCGCCGCTCTACTCGATCTACAAGGCGCTGCAGGCCGTACGACTGGCGCAGGACCTCACGCTCCTGTGGGAGCAGCCTGTCGTGCCGCTCTTCTGGAACCACGCCGACGATCACGACATCGCCGAGGTCCACCACGCCTGGGTCATGAACCCGCACCTCGATCTGCAGAAGATCGCGCTCGCGGGACTCGCCTCGGGCCGCCAGCCCGTTTCGCGCATCGTCGTGGACGACGTCCAGAACCGCCTGGGTCCGATCCGCGAGGCGCTGCGACAGCTCGTGGGCGGAGAGGAACACGCCGAGCGGGCTCTGGAGCTGTTCGTGCCGAAGAGCGGCGAGACGCTGGCGCGTGCCTTCACGCGCGGCATCACGGGCCTGCTCGGGCCTCACGGTCTCGTCGTGGTGGAGCCCGACTGGATCCGCGGCGCGCTGTCGCGCGAGCTCGCGCGCGTCGTGGCCCTCGATCCCGCGCGGCACCTGATCGCGGGAGCCGAACGCGTCCGAGCCGCCGGGTTCGAGGTCGCCATCGAGCCGCGCGAGGCCGCGCTGGTCTACTCGCTCGACGCGAAGGGTCGTCGTGCACTGCGCAGCGGCGGCGACGGGTTCCGCTACGACGGAGAGGACGGCTCGCGCAGCGGCGACGAGCTGGCGGCCGAGATCGTGCAGGATCCGGCCAACTGGTCGCCCGGCGCGCTCCTGCGTCCGATCGTGCAGGACCTCGCGCTGCCCGTCGCGGCGTACGTCGGCGGTGGGGGCGAGCTGGCCTACCACGCCGAGCTCGGCGCGTTGCGCGCCGCGGTGGGAGCGCCGCGGACGCCGTTCGTGCCGCGCGTGTCGGTGACCCTCGTCGACGGGCGCGTGCGCTTCGCGCTCGAACGCCTCGAAGCGTCCGTCGCCGACATCCTGCGCGCGCGCGGCACGTTCGCGCCGCCGGGCAGCGAGAGTCCCGAACCCGCGGTGCTCGCGAAACTGCGCGCGGCCGGCGAGCAGGCGAAGCGCGAGCTCGATGCCCTGCGACCCGAACTCGCCGAGCTCGACCCGGGCTTGTCGGTCCAGCTGAAGCGCACCGGCGACTCCGTGAAGGAACTCGTCACGCAACTCGCCGACAAAGCGCAGCGCATCCAGGCGAACCGCACCGGCAAGGGCCGTCGACACGAGCGTCGCGCGAACAACGTGCTGTTCCCGAACCTCGCGCCGCAGGAGCGCGTGTTCGGTCCGCTCCAGTTCGTCGCGCGCCATGGCGAGGGCTGGGTCACGGAGCTGCTCCAGGAGGTCGACGCGCTCGGCAGCGAGCACCTCGTCGTGCACCTTCCGAGCAAGCCGGGCGAGGAGGAGTCCGCATGAAGCTCGACGTCCTGATCGTGGCCGCCCATCCCGACGACGCGGAGATCTCGGCGGGCGGAATCCTGCTCACGCTGCGCGACGCCGGACGCCCGTACGGGATCGTCGACCTGACGCGCGGCGAGATGGGCACGCGCGGAACCGCGGACGACCGGGCGCGCGAGGTCGCGGCGGCGAACGCGATCCTGCGGCCGACGGTGCGCGAGAACCTGGGCCTGCCCGACGGCCGCGTCGCGGTGACGGTCGAAGCGCGCGAGAGGCTCGCCGCGCTGATCCGCCGCCATCAGCCCGAGGTCGTGATCGCCCATCACGTGGACGACCTTCATCCCGACCACGCGGCCTGCGGGCAGATCGCGCGCGAAGCCTGGTACCTCTCGGGCCTCCAGCGGCTCGCCGCGCCCGGGGAGACCGCGCGCCGCCCGAAGCGCATCTACCACTTCCTGGGGCACGTGCCGACCGAGCCGACGTTCGTCGTCGACATCGGCCGGGTCTGGGAGGACAAGGTGAAGCTCGTCCGCTGCTACGCGAGCCAGCTCCAGCCGGACGGCGCCCAGGACAAGGGCCAGCACTTCCTGTTCGGGGCGGACGTCCTGCAGCGGATGGAAACCCGCGCGCGCTTCTTCGGCGAGCGGATCGGGGTGCGCTACGGCGAGGGGCTCCTGCACAAGGGACCGCTGCCGTGCATGGACCCGATCCTAGGTTGACCGGGGTGGGGCGCGGGCGGCGAAGCGGCTAGACTCCGACCACCGTGCGCCGCATCGCGATCATCAACCAGAAGGGCGGGGTCGGGAAGACGACGACCACCGCGAACCTCGGCGCCGCGCTCGCCATCCAGGGACGCCGCGTCGTCGTCGTGGACATGGACGCGCAGGCGAACCTGTCCTTGAGCCTCGGCATCGAGGCGAAGAGCGGCTCGCCGACCTCCTACACCGTGCTCACCGGCACGACGAAGTTCGGCGCGGCGATCCGCGACACCGCGCTGCCGCGCCTGCGCATCGTGCCGGCGAACATCGACCTGTCGGGCGCGGAGCTCGAGCTCGCCGCCGCGATGGGGCGCGAGTTCATCCTGCGCGACGCGATCCGCGAGTGGGTCGAGGACGAGCGCAAGCGAACGGGACGCGCGCCGGCCGACTACGTCCTCTTCGACTGCCCGCCGAGCCTCGGTCTCCTGTCCATCAACGCGCTCGCGACCGCGGGCGAGGTGTTGATCACGTTGCAGACCGAGTTCCTCGCGCTGCAGGGGATGAGCAAGCTCGTCGAAGTCGTGCAGCTCCTGAAGAAGCGGCTGAACCCGGAGCTCGTGGTCACCGGCATCGTGCCGTGCCTGTACGACTCGCGCCTGCGCCTCGCGCGCGAAGTGCTCGGGGAGATCCGCACGTACTTCAAGGGCCAGGTCTTCCCGCACCCCGTGCGCGCGAACGTCAAGCTCGCCGAGGCGCCGTCGTTCGGCCAGACCGTGTTCGAGTACGCGCCCGACAGCAACGGCGCGGACGACTACATGCGCGTCGCGCGCGAGGTCGTGGCGCGGGAAACCCGCGACCCCGAGCTCGCCGGGCTGCCCGCGTTCGACGAGAAGGCGCGCTTGCCGCTGAAGGAAGTGACGCCGCCGCGCAAGCCGCCGCCGCGACCTCCGCCCCGCAAACCGGCGGCCAGTTCTCCCGTCGCGCAGCCGGAACCGACCGCCGCGCCGGCCGCGCGCGCTCCGGAGCAGGCGACGAGCCCCACGGTGCGCGAGCCCGAACCGCGCGTGACGATCACGCCCGCCCCACGGGGCCGTTCGACCACGGCGACCTCCTCGGACACCGCACCGGCGCGAGACGCTCGCATCGGCGCGGCTCCTCCGGCCTCGGCACACTCGGATGCGCCGACGAGGAGCGCGAGCGCCGCTCCGAAGAACGGCGCGAGCACGGGCAACGCCGCGCATTCCGCTGCGCC
Source organism: Planctomycetota bacterium (assembly GCA_026692665.1). Taxonomy (GTDB): domain Bacteria; phylum Planctomycetota; class UBA1135; order UBA1135; genus JAEUHZ01. The sequence continues at coordinate 46,254 of JAPLOF010000025.1, read as the reverse complement.
CGCGCGCGAGCCGAAGTCACACGCGGTACAGCCGCCCCCCGTTCCGTCGCCGGTCGCGAAGCCGGCCGCGCGCGCCGAGCCGCGCGTCCTGCGCGCCGAAGACGTGCCCCCGCTGCCGCCCGACGCGTTCGAGATCCTCTCGATCTTGCCCACGGATTCATGACCGCGCCGCTGCGCATCGGGATCCTGTGCCACCCGACCTACGGCGGCTCCGGCGTCGTCGCCAGCGAGCTGGCGCTCTCGCTCGCCGCGCGCGGCCACACCGTGCACCTCTTCAGCCACGCGGTCCCTCCGCGGCTCGCACGGTCACCCGGCCCGGTGCAGATGCACGTGGCGCAGGGCGTGCCCTATCCGCTCTTCCACTCGACCCCGCACGACCTCGCCATCGTGTCGTCGATCCTCACGCTGCACCGCACGGAGGGGCTCGACATCCTGCACGCGCACTACGCGCTGCCGCACGCGGTCTCGGCCTACCTCGCGCGCTCGGCGGCGATCGCGGATCGCGACAAGCGCGCGCCGCGCATGGTGACGACGCTGCACGGGACCGACATCACGCTGGTCGGCAACGATCCGAGCTACGCGCCGCTCACGCAGTTCGTGATCGAACAGTCCGACGCCGTCACGGCCGTATCCGCGGACCTGGCGCGGCGCACGCGCGAGAACTTCTGCCGCGAGTTCGCCCTGGGTCCGTGCGCGATCGAGGTCGTGCCCAACTTCGTCGACGTCGATCTGTTCCACCCTGATGCCGCGCGGGATGCCGAGCGCGATCGCCCGCCGCGCGCCGTGCACATCTCGAACTTCCGGACGGTCAAGCGCGTGCCCTGGCTCTTGCGCGCGTTCGAGCGCGCCACGCACGGCACGAAGGCCGAACTCCTCCTCGTGGGCGACGGTCCCGACCAGCAGCCTTCCCGCCTCCTGGCGCGCGAGCTCGGGATCCAGGACCGCGTGCGGTTCCTCGGGGAGCGCGACGCACTGCCCGAGTTGCTCGCGCCGGCGGACGTGTTCGTCCTGTCGTCCTCGGAGGAGTCGTTCGGACTCTCGGCGCTCGAAGCGATGTCCTGCGGCACGCCGGTCGTGGCGACGGACGTCGGCGGCGTGCGCGAGGTGGTCGAGGACGGAGTCACCGGCCTGCTCGCTGCGGCCGACGACATGGACAACTTCGCGGAGAATCTGCGCGCGCTGCTCTTCGACCGCGATCGCACCCGCGCCATGGGTCTCGCGGCACGGCAATCCGCGGTCACCCGCTTCGCGCGCGAACAGGTCATCCCGCGCTACGAGGCGGTGTACCAGCGCGTGCTCGCCTCGACGCGCTGGCCGTTCCCCTGACGCGAACCTCGCTGCGCGGTGCCTGGCTAACTTCCACGGGGTTCGAGAGTGGTTCCCCCACTCTCGAACCCCGTGGAAGTTAGCCAGGCACCGCGCAGCGATGTTGGTCAGGGCAGGAACGTCACGCTCGTCGCGTTGCTCGTGTTGAAGGCGCCGCCGCAGGGGTTCAGCGCGTCGCGGTACCAGGCCTGGAAGCGCCAGGTGCTGCCGGGCTGGATCGCACCGAGGGCGCCGAAGTTCTGCTGGCTGTGCGCGACGATCCCGGGGCCGAAGCGGAAGGCGCGGTTGAACCCGTTCGCCTGCGCGCTCTGCACCGGGAAGCGGAACTGGCCGTAGCCCCCGGATCCCGCGCACAGGAGCCCGTTGCCGAAGGGCACCTGCACGACGCCGGCGCCCATGTAGAAGCGACCCAGGGTCGTGGACGGGACGTCGAGCGCCGCCAGCTCGAGATCGTCCGCCGCGAAGCTCGCGCTGCCGTACGTGACGAGTCGCGCGCCCACGCCGAGGTTGCTGGGACAGCCGCCGAACGGATCACCGAACCCGCACGGGCACACCGCGGCGTCGCCGAAGCAGTACGCCGTGCCGGCCGATGCACGGCCCAGCGCGAGCGCGCTGATCGGATTGCCCCAGTTCTGCGTCGCGAGCAGCGCGCCGTTCGACGCCGCGTAGGTGCGGACACGCCCGGTCGCCGAAGACACGTAGAGCAGGCCCTGGTCGTACACGATCCCGGTCGGGTCCTCGGCGACGGCGAAGGACGTCGTGACGAACCCCGTCGAGCGGTCCACGCGCCACACGAAGGCGCCCGCCGAACCGAGGAAGAGCTCGGTGGCGCTCGCCGCGATCCCCGCGATGTTCGATCCGCAGCTGCCCAGGAACGAAACGGTGCCGTCGCCCTCGAGCCGCATCGCCGCGCCGAAGGGAGTCCCGGCGAACAGCTCGCCGCGATCGACCGCCAACGTGGTGGGGGCGATCGGCGTGTTCCACTCGCGCAGCACGGTCCCGAGGCTGCGGTCGAGCGCGACGACGCGCGAGCTCGCGGTCGCCACGAGCAACTCGTGTCCCCGGATCGCGATGCCCGTGAGCGTCTCGCCCGGCAGGATCGCCCACAGCTCCGTGAACTGGGCGTCGTGGCGGTAGCGGTAGACGGATTCGAAGGTCGACGCGACGTACAGCTCGCCGCCCTCGCCCGCGAGGGCCGCGACCGGACCGCCGCACGCGCTGAGCAGTTGGAACGGCCCCCCCGGCGGAGAGGAATGGGCGAAGGCCGTGTTGGGGCTCCCGACGTACAGGTCGGTGGCGGAAGCCGGTGCCGCGAGGGCGGAGGCCGAGACGACGAGGAGGAGGCCTTGGAGCTTCATGACGGAATCCTGCTGGGGCTTGTCTGGGTCGGGGAGGCGTTTCCAAAGGAATCAGCGCCGACGGGCCTCGGCCGTGGCGGTCGGACCCGGGGGAAGCCCGCGCTTCCCTGCCGGCCGTTCCATCGAGCGCCCCAGTCCGGGATGATCTCGGCGTGCGCGTCCACCTCGACCACAACGCGACGACCCCGATCCGGCCCGAAGCCCTCGAGGTCCTGTGCGAACTGTCCCGACGGCTCGCCGGAAACCCCTCCAGCGTCCACGCGGCCGGGCGCGAGGCGCGCGGCTGGCTCGACGAAGCCCGCGAGCGGACCGCGGCGGCGCTCGGTTGTCACGAGGACGAGGTGGTCTTCACGTCGGGTGGCACGGAGTCGATCCAGCTGGCGCTCGCCGGGGCGGTGCGGGCTGGGGGACCTGGGCGGGGTCTCGTGACCTGCGCGGTCGAGCATTCGGCGGTCCTCGCGGCGGCCGACCGCCTCGAGCGGGAAGGACGGCCGGTCGTCCGTCTTCCCGTGGATGGGACGGGTCGGGTCTCGGTCGACGCTCTGGAGGCGGCGCTCACGCCGGCGACTGCGCTGGTCTCGATCCAGACCGCCAACAACGAGCTCGGCACGCTCCAGCCCGTGGTCGAGATCGGGGAACTCCTGGCCCGGCGCGGTCGCGGGCGCCCGGCCTTCCACACCGACGCCGTCCAGGCACTGGGCCGCATCCCGCTGCGTGCGATCCGGGAACGCGCCGATCTGCTGTCCTTCTCCGCGCACAAGGTCGGAGGCCCGACCGGAGTCGGCGTCCTGGTCCGGCGCACGGGCCTGACCCTCGAGCCGCTGCTCGGGACGGGCAGTCAGGAAGGCGGGCTGCGCCCGGGAACCGAGTCCGTCGCGGCGATCGCCGCCGCGGCCGTGGCGATCGAGCTCGCCGTGCGGGAGCAGGGCGACTACGCAGCGCGCTCGGCGCGCTTGTGCCGCTCATTGTGGGAGCAACTGACCGCGTGCATCCCTGGAGTGCTCCTGAACGGCCCGGACCTGGACGCGCCGCGCCTGCCGAACACCCTCAACGTCTCCCTACCTGGGGTCGAAGGACGCACGCTCGTCGCACGCCTCGACCTGGAGGGTCTCGAGGCCAGCGCCGGCTCGGCCTGCGCCAGCGGATCCCTCGAACCTTCGCACGTGTTGCTCGCGCTCGGGCACGCTTCCGAGCGCGCGCGCGCCGCTCTACGCCTCTCGTTCGGGCGGATGGGCGGTGAAGAAGATGTCCACAACACGGTGGAGATTTTGCGGAGAACGATTTCTGCTCCGCGCTAACTCGGCGTTCGGGCGCGGGCTTGCGAACGCAGCGTGAAGAGACCCCGTCCCACGCGTTGACAGCGCGCCGCCGCACGCTGGAATGTCCCTCCCTCGCACGACGAGAGGGGCCGCGCGGGACCTCGGACCTCCGAGCCTCGCACGACCCTCTCCGACGAGCCTGCGGGTCTCCTCGACACCGACACGCGCCCTCGCCCCCCCGAGGTGCTCGCGCCACGCGTCGAAGGCTTCCCGCTGGCCCACCCGAGACTCCGCCGCAGCTCCCGCTGGGGCACCCTCGTTCGCACTTCCGTTCCCCCCCCGCTCGCACCCGGCCGCCCTGCGGTTCAGGCTTGGGATCCGTCCCAACCTGAAAATCAGCCCGCGCCTCCCCCCCCAGCGCCGTTCCGCACGTCCCCGCAGTCATGCACGAACGTGAGTCCGCTCGCGCCGATCGCGCGCCTGAATTCGCCCGCCCGCACGAGGAGCGCCGTGCGTCCGACAGCCGTTCCGTGGAGTTGGACCGCGTGGCGGCGATCCGTCCTGGAACCGACGCGGGAACCCCGACGCCTCTCCAGCCCCAGGCCGCGGCGGGGCTCCCCACGACTCCCGCCGCCCGGGAAGCTGCGGTCACGGGCCCCGCGCGGTCGCTCGAGGTCCTCTGGCGCGAGTTGCAGCACGCGATCCGCGCCCGTGTCGAGCCCGCCCAGTTCGCCACCTGGTTCCAGCGCGCGGCACTCGTCCACGCCGACGACGAGGTCCTGCGCTTCGGTGTCCAGAACGACTTCTCGCGCGAGTGGCTCGAACGCTACTACGCGGAGCCGCTGGCCCAGGCCGCGCGGGAGACGTTCGGCGCCGCGCGGCGCATCGAAGTCGTCGTCGTTCCCGAACTGGCGCTCTCCACCGCGCGCCGGGCGCACGAAGATCCGGCCCGCTCGCTCGCCTCCGCGTCGTCGAACACGTCCGCCCGCGACGTGAGCGCGGACCAGGACGCGACGACGGATCGACCGACGGAAGGACGCGGCCCGGACGCTCGCCATCACGATCTCCTGCGCGGCTTCGGGCTCGCGGCCGAGCTGGGCCTGAACCCCAAGTACACCTTCGACAACTTCGTCGTGGGCCCGTGCAACCGCTTCGCCCACGCGGCGGCCATGGGCGCCGCGGAACAGCCTGGAAAGGCCTACAACCCGTTCTTCCTGCATGGATCGGTCGGTCTCGGAAAGACGCACCTCCTGCAGTCGATGTGCTTCGCGATCCTCACGCGCAATCCCAAGGCACGGATCCTGTATCTGTCCTGCGAGACGTTCGTGAACCACTTCATCAGCGCGCTCGAGAACGGCGACATCCAGGAGTTCCGCAACAAGTACCGCAGCGTCGACGTGCTCGTCGTGGACGACATCCAGGTGCTCGCCAACAAGGAGCGGACCCAGGAGGAGTTCTTCCACACGTTCAACACGCTGCACCAGCAGGGCAAACAGATCGTGCTCTCGTCCGACGGCCCGCCGAAGGACATCCCGACGCTGCAGGAGCGCCTCGTCTCGCGCTTCAAGTGGGGCCTCGTCACCGAGATGGAACCGCCCTGCTACGAGACCCGCATGGCGATCCTGAAACGCAAGAGCCGCGAACGCGGCCACGAGCTGCCCGACGACGTCGCCGCACTGCTCGCGGAGCGCATCGAGAGCAACATCCGCGAGCTCGAGGGCGCCGTCACGCGTCTGCTCGGCTTCGCGTCGGTGTCGGGGACGCCGCTGACGTGCGACTTCGCGCGCGACGTGCTGCGCGACCTCTTCACGTCCCGCCGTGCGCAGCCGGCGATGGGGGACATCCTCGCGCTCGTGACCGCGCACTACGACGTGAAGCTCAGCGAGCTCCAATCCAAGCGCAGGACCGCCGCGATCGTCCTGCCGCGGCAGGTCGCCATGTACCTCGCGCGCCGGATCACCCGCCACTCGCTCGAGGAGATCGGCAACTACTTCGGGGGCCGCGACCACTCCACCGTGCTCTACGGAATCGAGAAGGTGCAGACGCTGATGGCGAGCGACGTCGGGATCCGCGAGCTCGTGGACGACTTCCTGGCGCGTCTGCAGGTCCGCCCGGCCTGAGAGGCTTCGAGCCGGCGGGCCTCGAACGCCCCGCAGCGGTCGAACGGCGCGGACCCGCGGGTCCCGCGCCGGGCTCGGGGGCCTCTCCAGGGCACTTCGGCAGCGACCCGCGCCCATTGCGCCGACCCCTCGACCGGGATTCCCTGCGCCGTGGACGGAAACGGTTCGACGGACCTCCCGCGCGATGCCGCGCGAGCCGCGGCGTGGGGGTCGACGCGGCCTTCGGAAGGCTCTCGGGACACCTCCGAAACCTCGACGGCGCCCCCCGGATTCGCTACCCTGGTGGGGTTCGGCGAGCGGCTGGAAAATGGCCTGGATCCGGGCCTTTTCGCTGCTTCGCTCCCCAACCGAAACGGCCTGTCGGAACAGCCTGCGGAAACCCTGTGCGCAACACCTGTATTCCCTCCGGAGACGCACCTGGATCTTCGTGGATGGAACGGCACTTCTCCGCATCCGCCGTGCTGACCCGCGATCGCGTGTGGGCCGCTGTGGATGAATCGCACTCGCTCCACGAAACCTCCACGAGCCCTCAGCGCTCCTTGGCCCTGGTCCGTTCCACCGCAAGTGTCTTCCAGCCGGATGCTTGCAGCTCCCGTCCTCGACCTTCTCCACACTCGACGTCGTCCCTGAAGAAGATGATGAAGAAGAAGAAGAAGGATCTCTTCGATATCCAACCCCCGAACCGATCGAGCCTCGCTCGCCTGCCCGGAGTTCCAGAAGCATGAAAGTCGTGTGCGATCGCGAGAAGCTGCGCGAAGGACTGGCGATCGTGAACAACGTCGTCCCTTCGAAGAGTCCCAAGCCCGTGCTCGAGAACGTGTGCCTCGTGGCCACGATCGACGGTCTCGAGATCCTCGGCACCGACCTCGACTGTTCGGTGCGGTTCCGCATCCCGATCGGCGAGGCGCGCGAGGGGGATTCGAAGGACGAGAAGGTGCTCCGCGGGGGAGTCCTGCGGGTGGACGAGCCCGGAGTGGCCGTCGTGCCGGCGCGGGTGGCGCTCGACTTCGTGCGTGACCTGTCCGCTGACGAAGTCGTGCTGTCGACCCAGGAAAACACGTTCACGATCCAGGGGGGCGAGGACCGCTGCGAACTCGTCACCGTCGATCGCGACGAGTTCCCGGTCATCGCCAGCTTCGGCGATCAGGCGACGGTGGCGGTCCAGGGCGGGGCCTTCACGCGCGTCGTCCAGCGGACGTCCTTCGCCGCGGCGCGGGAAGCCGGTCGGTACGCGATGCACGGCGTGCTGACGGAGTACGAAGACGGCCAACTGCGCCTCGTCGCGACCGACGGCCGGCGCCTGGCGATGGCGAGCATCCCGGCGGAACGCCGGGGTCCGACCGAGCGCGCCAGGCCGGCGATCGTCCCCACGAAGGGCATGCAGCTCTTCTGCCGCGTCATTTCGGATCCGCTCGAATCGGTGCAATTGCACCTGGGCGAGAACCAGATCGGGCTGAAGACGAAGAACGCCGAGATCTTCGCGCGCCTCATCGACGGGGAGTTCCCCAAGTACTCGGCGGTGATTCCGCGCGAGACGCACAACTTCCTCGAGGCGGATGCGGACATGCTGGCGCGCAAGCTCCGGCTGGTGGCGAACGTCACCGGGGTCGAGGCGCGCGCGGTGAAGCTCAAGGCGGAGAAGACCGAACTTGCACTGTTCGGGCAATCGGTCGGCCGCGGCGAGGCTCGTGCGCGAATGGACTGCGACTTCAAGGGCACGGCGTCCGCGGAGATCGCCTTCAACCCCGACTACCTGCTCGAGGGCCTGAAGAACTGCGAAGGCAGCATCGTGAAGCTCGAATTCAACGAGAAGACGAGTCCGGGCAAGTTCACCCTCGGCGAAAACTATGTCTACATCGTGATGCCGATCACGGTGGACGCGTGAAGCAACCGGTCGGGATCGATCAGGCGCGGCACGACGGCGAGTTGCGCGCGGCTTTCGGGCGCGTCGAACGCGGCGGGCGCAGGGGCGTGTCCTCGTTGCAGGACTCGCTCGCGTCGTATCTGCGCGAGACGGGCTTGGCGCGTCGACGCTCGGAATCTCCGGTCTATGCGGCGTTCGACTCCGCGGCTGGGGCGGACCTGGCGCGGCGAGCACGTCCAGTCCGGTTCGCGCGCGGAGTCCTGACCGTCGAGGTCGATTCGGCCAGTCACTACCACGAACTCGTGTCCTTCCGCGGCGAGGAGCTGCGCGCGCGGGTGAACCAGCTGCTCGGGACCGCGGACGTGCGAAGCATCGCCTTCAAGGCCAGGAACTGACGAATGGCACAGGAAACGATGAGCGAGAACTACGACGCACAGTCGATCACCGTCCTCGAGGGGCTCGAAGCGGTGCGCGTCCGACCGGCGATGTACATCGGGGACACCGACGTACGTGGCCTGCACCACCTCATCTGGGAGGTGGTCGACAACTCGATGGACGAGGCGTTGGCCGGTCACGCGCACAACTGCTGGGTGACCATTCGCGCGGACGGTTCCATGTCCGTCCGCGACGACGGCCGCGGAATCCCGGTCGACATGCACCCGACGGAGGGGATGCCCGCCGTGGAGGTGGCGCTGACGAAGCTCCACGCGGGCGGCAAGTTCAACAAGAGCTCGTACAAGGTCTCGGGCGGGCTGCACGGTGTCGGCGTGTCGTGCGTCAACGCGCTGTCCGACTGGCTCGAGGTCGACGTCGCGCGCGGCGGCAAGATGCACCGCATCCGCTTCCGCCGCGGTGCGCGCGACAAGGCGCTGGAGGTCGTGGGCAAGGCCACCGGGACCGGGACCCAGGTCACGTGGAAGGCCGACCCGACGATCTTCAGCACGACGGAGATCCAGTACGAGATCGTCGAGAAGCGGTTGCGCGAACTGGCGTACCTGATGGGCACGCGCAGCGTCGCGATCGAGCTGCACGACGAGCGGACCGGCGCGAAGGAGCGCTTCGAGTACCCGCAGGGCCTCGTCGGCTTCGTGCAGAACGTCAACAAGAACAAGACGCCGCTGCACCAGGAGATCGTCCACTTCACGAAGACGTTGCCGAGCCCCGAGCGTCCCGACCGCGAGTACGAGGTCGAGCTGGCGCTCCAGTACACGGACGCCTACCAGGAGACCGTCTACACGTTCGTCAACAACATCAACACGCACGGCGGCGGCACGCACCTCGCGGGGCTGCGGTCGGCGCTGACGCGGACCCTCACGAACTACGCGAAGCGCGAGAAGCTCGTGAAGGACTCGGAGGAGATGCCGACCGGCGACGACTTCCGCGAAGGGTTGACCGCGATCCTGTCGCTGAAGGTCCCCGAGCCGCAGTTCGAGGGTCAGACGAAGGACAAGCTCGGCAACCGCGAAGCGCAGAGCATCGTGGAGTCGGCGGTGGGCGAACTGCTCGGGACGTATCTCGAGGAGCACCCGGCGGTCGCGAAGACGCTGGTGCAGAAGGCGACGCGCGCGCAGGCGGCTCGCGAGGCGGCGCGGAAGGCGCGCGACCTGGTGCGGCGCAAGAGCGCCCTGGCATCGGGCAACCTGCCCGGCAAGCTGGCCGACTGCCAGTCGTCGAACCTGGACGAGAGCGAGCTCTACCTCGTCGAAGGTGACAGCGCCGGTGGCTCGGCGAAGATGGGCCGCGATCGGCGGTTCCAGGCGATCCTGCCGCTGAAGGGCAAGATCCTGAACGTCGAGCGCGCGCGGCTCGACAAGATGCTGTCGCACTCGGAAATCCAGCTGATCATCGCCGCGATGGGCACGGGCATCGCGGACGAGTTCGACCTGACGAAGCTGCGCTACGGCAAGACGATCATCATGACGGACGCCGACGTGGACGGATCGCACATCCGCACGTTGCTGCTGACGTTCTTCTTCCGGCACATGCGCGAGCTCGTCGAAGCCGGCCGCCTCTACATCGCGCAGCCGCCGCTCTACAAGCTGACGACGAAGAAGGACAGCCGGTACGTCACGTCGGATGCCGAGCTGCGGCAGATCCTGATCGACCGCGGCGTGGAGGCTCTGACGGTCCGCGACGTGAAGACGGGCAAGACCTGGGACGGGGCTCTGCTGCGCGCCCTGTGCGAGGACCTGCGTCGGCTGGAGGATCTGTGCAACGGCCTGGCGCCCGCGTGGGCGCGCGTGGAGCCGGGCGAAGTGCTCCGGACCTGGGACGGGACGCGCGTGCGCGCGCACCTGGCGCGGACGGCCGGTCGCGACCACTGGTTCGACAAGCTCTCGGAGCTGCAGGACTTCCTCGAACTGCAGAAGGTGGGTCGGCGTACGCCGCTCGTGGTGTACGAAGGGCCGGACAGTCCCACTTCACGCGAGGACGCCGACGTGGTCGTGTGCCACCTGGCGCACGTCGAGGATCTGGCGAAGACGCTGGCCTCGATCGAGCAACGCGGGATCGCGCTGCGCAGCGGCGCGGAATGGGTGGTCGAAGGCGGCAAGGTCGAGGCCCTGTGCAAGACGCCGCTCGAACTGGCGCTCGCCGTGCGCAAGAGCGCGCAGTCGGACATCGACATCCAGCGCTACAAGGGTCTGGGCGAGATGGACGCCGATCAGCTCTGGGAGTCGACGATGGATCCCGCGCGTCGCACGCTCTACCTCGTGACGATGGAGGACGCGATGGGCGCGGACGCGATCTTCACGTTGCTCATGAGCGACGCCGTGGAGCCGCGGCGTGCCTACATCGAGCGGCACGCGCTCGAGATCACGAACCTGGACGTCTGAGGGGGGGCGAGACCCAACTCGCAGCCGCAGCACGTCGGTAGCGACGGCGGACCCAATGGGCTGCCACCGACTTCCGGTCTCGCGTGGCGTTCCGGCCCCGTGGATCCCATCGGGGGCCGACCCTTCCTCCAGAGGCCGACCAGGAAAGCTCTTCCACCTCAGGGTCGATCGGTTCCCACGCCGATAGCGGAGCACGTACGTCGGATCCCATGCCGGGCCCGCGTGCGACCGGACCCACGACGTGAAGCTCCACCAACGGCTCGACTACCAGAGGCTCTCGGACGCGCTGATCGACCGCGGCCTGTGCGAATCGCAGGCCCTGCGCGAGGCCATGCAACTCAGCGGGCACGGACACGCCTCGTTCGTCGAGTCGATCGTGAACGCGAACCTCGTCGGGGACTGGGAACTCGGGAAGGTCGTGGCGGAGATCTACAACCTGCCGTTCCTGCCGCTCGAGTTGTGCAAGCCGGATGCGCGCGCGCTCGACGGGCTCGACATCGCGTATCTCGCGGAGCACGGCCTCGTTCCCATGGGACGATTCGGGAGCGTGCTGACGGTTTCCATGCCCGGGCTGGTATTGGCCGAGGTCCTGAGCGGGATCCCGATCGCCGAGGGCGAGCTCACGGTCCTCCCCGTGGTCGGTTCCGTGCAGAGCAATCGGCGGTGGATCGACCAGAACCTCGCGCCGAAGCTCCACGCCACGTTGCCGGGCGCGATCACGGTCGCGGCACAGGCCGGCGCGGTGCTGTCGAATCCGGAGTGGGGCAACATCTTCGACGCCGCGGATGCAGCCGTTCAGTTCGATCTGGGCACCGGCCAGCCGGACACGGGCGTGGGCTGATCGGGCGGCGGATCGTGAAGGCCAGCGAGATGCGGTAGGCTGCGCGTCAGCGCGGAGTCGTCGAGCCGCGCACGGGGACATCGGCATGCCGCGCACGATCTGGCTCTGTGGACTCTTCTGCGTCTTGGGATGCGTGGGGACGGAGTCCGCTTCCAAGGGCGAGGGTGGCCTCGTGCAGCGCTCGGCGACGCGGTTCGACTTCGAGAGCGGCGCCCTCGGAGAGACCCCCAGCGGGTTCATGAGCGAGCGCACGGGCGAAGGCCCGCTCGGGAATTGGATCGTGCAGCCCGGCGACGGCGCACCCCTGCGCGGCCAGGTGCTGGCACAGACGAACCCCGATCCGACCGAGTCGCGTTTTCCGTTGTGCATCGCGAAGGCGGTCGACGCGCGTGACGCCCGCGTCTCGGTCCAGTTCCAGACGCGGAGCGGGGAGATCGACCAGGCGGCCGGGATCGTGCTGCGCTATCGCGATCCGGACACGTACTACATGGCGCGCGTGAACGCGCTCGAGCGCAACGTGCGCTTCTATCGGGTCGTCGGCGGAGTGCGGACCCAACTCGGGAGCGCGACCGCGAACGTGGCCAAAGCCTGGCACAAGCTGCTCGTCGAGGCGCGCGGCAGCACGTTCCGCATCGAATACGACGGGACGACGCTCCTCTCCGTCGAGGACACGACGCTGGAGCGGGCTGGCAAGGCCGGACTGTGGACGAAGGCCGACAGCGTGACCTGGTTCGACGACTTCACGATCGAGTCGTTGGACGCGGCGCGCTGATCGCCTGGCACCCGGAAGCCCCGGTCAGCGTCGCTCGAGCCGCGCCGCGTAGCCGCCGTCGACGGGTCCGCTCGCACCGCGTACGGCGGGCAGCGATTCGATCTCCGCGGCCAGAGACCACTCGGGTTCCGTGGCGAGGAACGCCCGGATGCGGCGCTGGTTCTCGTCGGGTTCGATGCTGCGTGTCGCGTAGACGAGGCGTCCGCCGGAACGAACCGCGGCTGCGGCCCTGGTCAGCAGCGACACCTGGGCGGTTGCGAGCGCCGCCGAGCGCGCCGCGTCGAAACGCCAACGCGCTTGCGGTCTGGCCCCCAGGATGCCGGTGTCGCTGGAGGGCGCAGCGAGGAAAGCCGCGTCGAAGCCCGTGGTCGGCGCGCTCTCGAGTCCATGGAGAACGACGTCGGCGCCTGATTGCGCCAGAGCAGGATTCGGCGAGCGCATTCTCGCGCGCAGCTCGATCACGCGCTCGCCCGGTGCGGCACCGACGAGTTCCGCGGCCCGGACGAGGGCCTCGCCCAGCAGGACTGCGTCACCGCGGCGCAGGGCATCGCTCGCGCGAACGGTACGAAGCGACGCGGCCGGGAAGAGCAGCATGCGCGGATGCGCCGAGGGCCGCGGAGAGGAGTCGGCGAGTTCCTGGGCGACGAGCCCGACCTCTCCGCGCAACACGAGGAGCGAAACGTCGGGCGGCTCGATCATGGAGCGCGCGAGCCCTTCCGCGGTCTCGGCTCCGAGACGGTTGCGCCAGCGCCGGCCGATGGGGACAGGCAGAGACAGCGCCTGTTCGGCCCACAGGAGCCAGTGGGCGACCGGATCGGCGAAGACGGCCTGCTCGAAGTGGATGTCCGCGACGGGGACATCGCGACGAACGTCGCCGCTCGCTCCGCGACGGACCTCGCGCTGGACGCGGCGCAGCAGCGCGTTGACGGCCGCGGAGGGCCGTTCGCCGAGAGCCGTGCGCGCGGACTCGACCGTCTCCGAGATCGCCGCATGATCCGGGACGTCGTCGAGGAACAGGAGCTGCGCCAGGCCGATGTGGGCGAAGAGCGCGACGTCCGGGCGTAAGCGGCGTTCGGCGTAGTGCTCGGCGATCGCGCGCAGCGCAGTGCGGCGGCGGAGTTCGGCGCCGAGGATGTGCACGAGCAGTGAGCGGTCGCGTGGTTGGAGGTCCGCGTCGCGGACGGCTCGCAGGACCGCGCGGCGAGTCAGGATGCGCGTCTCGCGCAACAGATGCCAGGCGACGACGCGCGCGTTCAAGGAGCGGATCCGAAGCGCGCGCCGACTTCGAGACGCGCGCCGCGCAACCAGGCGAGTGCGTCCATGCGACCCTTGCCCGCCGGCTTCAGGGCCCGGATCTCGAGGGCTCCGCGTCCGCAGGCGACGAGAAGCGCGGGGTTCACCGCGAGCAGGGTTCCGGGTGGAGCGGCGTGGACGTGGTCCGGGCTGGGAACGACGTCGAGCAGGGTCAGTTCGGCCGCAGCCGGCCCGGTCGTGCGAGCACCCGGCCACGGCGTGTGCGCGCGCACGTGACGGTCGATCGCGGCGGCGTCGAGCGTCCAGTCGATCGCGCCCTCCTCCTTCAGGATCCGTCGGGCGTAGGTGGCCAGGGCCGGATCCTGCGGCCGCGGCTTCACCGTGCCGGCTTCGATCGAGTCGAGCGCGCGCAGCGCGGCGATGGCGCCGAGATCCGCGAGGCGCGCCAGGAGTTCGCCCGCATTCTCGTGAGGGCCGATGCGCGTGCGCTCCTCGTGGACGATGTCGCCTTCGTCGAGCGCGAGCACCATGCGCTGGACCGCGACGCCGGTCTCCTCGTCCCCGGCGAGGATCGCCGCCTGGATGGGCGATGCGCCACGGTGTCGCGGGAGGAGGGAGGCGTGCACGTTGAAGGCACCGTGAGGCGCGACGTCGAGCACGTCTTGGCGCAGGATCTCGCCGTAGCTCGCCACGAGGAGCGCGTCCGGCGCGAGTTGTCGCAGCGCGGCGAGGAACTCCGGGCCACGGGCGCGCTCGGGCTGCAGCACCGGGATCGAGTTGGCCCGCGCCAGCTCGACGAGCGGGGAGGTCGCGACGTGCATCCCGCGGCCCCGCGGCTTGTCGGGTCTCGTCACCAGCGCGATCGCCGAGTGGCGCGCGCTCGCCACGAGGCTCGCGAAGACCGGCGTGGCGAACGGCGGCGAGCCCAGGAAGACGACGCGCACTCGGGCCTCGCGAAGGAAGTCAGCCGAAGGTCACGATCGGCGGGGAAGGAGGTCGGCGGGCGATGACGACGCCCGGTCCGCGATCACGAGAGGTGCGGCTCGACCGCGGCCTTGAGCTTGTCGTACGGCATCTGGCCGACGACTTGCTTCACGACGCTGCCGTTCTTGATCAGGAGGAAGGTCGGGATCGCGCTGATGCCGTAACGCGAAGGAACCTCGGGGTTGTCTTCCGTGTTCAGCTTCACGACCTTCAGACGGCCCTGGAATTCCTGCGCGAGCTTGTCGACCCACGGGGACATCGCCTTGCACGGCCCGCACCAGCTCGCCCAGAAGTCCACCAGGACCGGAGTCGTGCTCTGCGTGACGGCTGCATCCCAGGTGGTGTCGGTGACGTCGGTGGCGTTGCTCATGGAGGTCGAGTGCGGCTTCGCGGTCGTTGTCCGGGCGCGCAGCTCGAAGCGTGGCGGCGTCCGTTGGATCGGGCCCAGACTATGGGACGGGATCGCGTGTGCGTCCAGATGCGCGCGTGGAAAGGCCGGGGACGAGCGGGAGGCGGACCGGTGGTCCGGCGGTGACTGCCCCGCGGCTAGCCCTGCGCGGAAGCGTCGGTCGCGTTCGCCGGGACTTGCTGCGCAGGAGTTTCCTGGCTGGCGGCCTGTCCCTCGTCGTCGAAGACGGTGTCGCGCAGGATGTCGCTCACCGGGGCCGGGAGGTCGTCGCGCAGGTCGATGGCGATCTCGCTCGTCGGCGCTTCCTGGGTGAGGCGCACGAGACCGAGCCGCGCGAGCTCGAGCAGCGCGCAGAACGACCCGATCAGGGATTCGCGCGTAGGCTCCGCATCGACCGCGAACACGAGGTCCCTGAGCGAGCTGCCGCGCCGTTCCGTGAGGATGCGCGCCATCTCCTCCACGAAGTGGCGCAGCGGCCGGCGGTCGCGCGTGACCTGGTGCGGGCGGTTCGCCAGCGTCTCGCGCATGAGGCGCGAGAACTGCGCCAGGAGATCCCATGTCGTGACCTCGCCCAGCTCGAACTCCCGGCCGCCCTCGGGCTCGGGAACGGGGCTCGCGCCGCGCGGATGCTGCAGGGACCGGACGGCGAAACGCGTTCCCAGGTCCTCGGACGCTTCGCGGAAGCGGCGGTACTCGATGAGGCGTTGGATCAGCTCGTCCTTGGGATCGAGGCCCTCTTCGAGATCCACGTTCTCGCGCGGGAGGAGCGAGCGGCTCTTGATCGCCATGAGCGTCGCCGCCATGACGAGGAACTCGCCGGCGACCTCGATGTCGAGCTCCTTCATCGCGTGGAGGTACTCGAGGTAGCCCTTCAGCACGCGCGAGATCTCGACCTCGTGGATCTCGACTTCCTGCTCGCGCACGAGGTGCAAGAGCAGGTCCATCGGTCCCTGGAAGACACGATCGAGGCGGACGGTGTAGCCGGTTTCGCTCACCACAGGCCTCCCAGCGTGACGACTTGCTCCGCGCCGCGAACGACGAGGTTCATGAGACGCGAGATCTGGTACGCGAACGGGTCCCAGCGCATGAGCAGGAAGACGATGATGAGCCCGAAGACGCCGACCGAGTTGTACGACTCGCGCAGTCGCGACGGCAGCAACCAGGTCAGGATACGGGAGCCGTCGAGCGGCGGAACCGGGATCAGGTTGAACACGAAGAGGATCGCATTCGCGAAGACCGCCGACTTCAGGACGCTGGGCAGGAGGTCCGCCGTGCGCTGGTACGCGCCCTCGGCGGCGCCGTTGTAGTAGCCGGTCTCGACGAAGAACTTCCACAGCGCGAAGAAGACGCCGACCAGCAGCAGATTCGAGAGCGGTCCCGCGATCGCGACGATGGACATGTCGCGCCAGGGGTGCTTCAGGCGGTGGAAGTCCACGGGGACCGGCTTCGCGCCGCCGAAGAGGAACGCGCCGTTCGAGACGTAGAGGAACATCCCCGGGATCAGGATGGTCCACCACAGGTCGATGTGGGGGATCGGGTTGAGCGTCAAGCGCCCCATGTCGCGCGCCGTCGGGTCTCCGCACTTGAGCGCCGCGTAGGCGTGCGCCGCCTCGTGGATGCCGAGGGACAGGACGAGCAACGCCAGCGAGAGCCCGATGTAGAGGACGCCGAACTGCCCGTCGAGGACGGCCGGCGCGACCGGGACGACGACGGGGGCGGCGACGGCGATCGGGGCTCCGCCCACGAAGAGGCGCAGACGGTCGAGCGGGGACGGGGAGATGGCGGTTCCTCGGATGCGAGGGCCTCCCGGCCGGCGCGGACCGGCTCGGAGCCCCTCGTCGGCGCATCGTAGCAGCGCGCACGGCGCGGGGAACGGCGCGCAGGCGGCGGACTCCCGGGTGGTCGGCGACGGACGCAGGTTTCCGGGCCGGGTTGGGCCCGCGGAGGGAGCCGAGCCTCTCCCGAGCGTCCTCCCGGTCGAGATCGGACTCGGTGTGCTCCGTGGGGCCGGTGGCCTGGCTGGAGGCCCGGCTCGAGAAGCGCCCGCGGTGCGCCGGCGCGGACGCCTTGCTCGAAGGGCGAGCGTCCTGGAGGAGCGTGAGGCCGACCTCATGCCGTCCGAACTCGCGACCGAAGGCGCGACGGACCTCTCGCGCCGCGCGCGCGCGGCATGCGGACGTTGGAGGACTCTCCCTCGCTCTCTGGAGTCGGTCGGGTCACGCCGTGCGCGGAACGGTCCGCTTGCACCGACCCCCGGGGTCCCTAGAATCCGCGCAGTCGTCGCGCGCGGCTGCGGGCAGGCCGCGTCGCGTGCTTCGGCGTCTTTTCAGGGAGGCCGCAGAAGCGTGGCCACACCGAGCGATCGCACCGAGATCTTGCTGGCCCGGGCGGCCGAAGTCGTCCGCGTGGAAGCGCGCACGATCGCGGGGCTCGAGGCTCGTCTCGACGCGCGCTTCGTCCGGGCCGTCGACATGCTGCTCGCGTGCGAGGGCCAGGTGGTCGCGAGCGGCGTCGGCAAGGCCGGGCTCGTGGCGCAGAAGATCTCGGCCACGCTGGCTTCCACGGGCACGCCGTCTTCGTTCCTGCACCCGACCGAGGCGCGGCACGGCGACCTCGGGCGGTTGCGAGGGCGCGACGTGCTGCTCGTGCTGTCGAACTCGGGCGAGTCGGCCGAGGTGATCGCCCTGCTCGGTCCGGCGCGCAAGATCGGAGCGCCCATCGTGGCCCTGACCGGCGCTCCGGAGTCGTCCATCGGAAGGCACGCGGACTGCGTGCTCGACATCGGACGTGTCCAGGAGGCCTGCCCGATGAACCTCGCGCCGACGGCCAGCACCTCCGCGATGCTCGCGATGGGGGACGCGCTCGCGATGGTCGTTTCCCAGGAGCGCCATTTCAGCCGCGAGGAGTACGCGCTGTACCACCCGGCCGGAGCGCTCGGCCGCAAGCTGATGCGGGTGCGCGAGGTCATGCGCACGGGCGATCAGATGCCGGTCGTGCCGCTCGGCACCACGATTCGCGACGTCGTCCTGGTCATGAACCGGACTCCGGGCCGGCCGGGGGCGGCGCTGGTGGTGGACGTCGCGGGGAAGCTGATCGGGATCTTCACGCACGGAGACCTGGCGCGTCTGCTCGAGCACGCGGGTCGCATCGACGTCGGGGACGTCGTCGACGCGCACATGGGCAAGAAACCCAAGGTGATCGGGCCCGACCAACTCGTCGAGGAGGCGCAGCACCTGCTGCGCGAGCACCGCATCGACCAGATCCCGGTCGTGGACGCCGAGCGTCGGCCGCTCGGCCTCGTCGACGTCCAGGATCTCCTGGACGTGCGGATCTGAGGTCATGAGCGCTACGGATCGAACGGACGCTCTGCGGCGAGCACGGCTCGTCGTCTTCGACGTCGACGGCACCCTGACCGACGGGTCGATCGAGTTGATCGGCGGCAGTGCTACGCAGAAACCGCAGGAAATGCAGCGTTTCGACGTCCGCGACGGCATCGCGCTGCGCTGGCTCGCGGACGCGGGACTGTCGCTGGCGTGGATCAGCGGACGCGGAAGCGGCGTCACGGAAGCGCGAGGAGTCGAGCTCGGGATCCACTTCGTCGCCCTGCGCGTGAAAGACAAGCGCGTCGAGCTCGAACGACTGCAAGCGCGCCTCGGAATCGCCCCCGAGGAGACGCTCGCGATGGGCGACGACATGCCCGACCTCGGGTTGCGAGCCCGCGCGGGTTTCTTCGCCGCGCCCGGTGACGCACGAACGGAAGTGAGCGCTCGCGCCGACTTCGTCACCACCGCGACCGGAGGCCGCGGCGCCGTGCGCGAGTTCGCCGAAGCGATCCTGCGGGCACGTGGCGAGTGGGACGAGCTCGTCGAGTCCTACGCTCGATGAAGCGCGTCCTCCTCTTCCTGCTGGTCTTCGGCCTGGGACTCGCCACCCTCTGGTACTTCCGCGGCGCGCGTCCGGGACCGAAGGACGCGACGGAGGTCCAGGCCCCCGCGCCCGAAGGCGAGTTCACGGAAGTCTCGCTCGCCGGAAAGAACGGTCAGCCCGGCAAGGCCATCGGCGCCGTGCTCGACGGGCCGCTCTCGATGACGCTGCGCGGCGGAACCGGGCCCGTCCAGCATCCCAAGCTGGAGCTGCGCGCGGCCGACGTCGACAGCCTCGGCGGCGATCTCTACGACCTCAAGGACGTCCAGGTCGAAGTGCTGGACCCTGATCGCGGCACGAAGCGCGCGCAACTCCAATCGCCGCTGGCACGCACGACGCTCGTCATCGACGCCGTGACCGCGGGCGGATCGGAGCTGAAGTCGGTGCGGTTCACGGACATCGACGCGACGCTGTTCGAGGGCACGCCGGTCGTGCCCCTGCGCTTCCGCTCGTCGTCGGTGGACATGGACGTTCCACGACTCGGCTTCACGACGACGGAGCGCGTGACGGTCGAGGGGCAGGGGCTCGAGGCTGAAGGTGCCGGGCTGCGCGCCGGCTTCGGGGAGGAACGCGTCGTGCTCGACCGCGACGGGAGAGTGCGGCTCACGCTGGAAGGCGGCGAGCGCGCGATCCTCACGTCGGGCAAGGAGGGCTCGCTCGTCGTCGAGCGCATCGAGCGCGACGGAGTCTCCACCGTCGAGGTCACGGCCAAGGAAGGCGCACGCCTCGCGATCGAGGGCGGCGAGCGCACCGCGCAGATCGGCGAGATCACCATCGATGCGCGCACGATCCACCTCGTGGGCCGCGGCCCGACGGCCGAGCGCAAGAACTACGAGCTGGTCTCGGCCGATGCGCAAGGTGACGTCGTCGCACACAGCGCGGGCGACGAGTTCCGTGCTCAGCGGGCGGATTTCGTGTTCGGCGACCGCGGTCGGCTGCGCCTCGCGACGCTCGAGGCCGACGTCGTTCTCGTGCGGAGCGGCGACACGTTCCACGCGCGCACCGCGGTGTTCGAGTTCGGCGACCGAGGCGTCCTCTCCAAAGCGACCCTGACTGGCGATCCGACGGGCGACGTCGGGATCGGGCGCTTCCTCGACATCCAGCGGCCCCAGTTGACGGACGGACGAGCCGCGATCGCGGGCGCCGGGCCGCTCGTCGTCCGCGTCGACGACGGGATCGTCCTGGAGCTGACCGGTCCGGCGACAGTGAAGGTCCCGCTGGCGGAGCTCACGGTCGAGGCGACGCAGCGAATCGAAGGCAAGGTGCGCAAGGACCAGCGCGGCGGAGAACTGCACGCGATCGGCGATGTCCGCGTCGACTACCAGGGAAAGACGCTACGCAGCCCGAGCCTCGACCTGTTCTGGAAGCTCCAAGCCGACAGTGCGCTGACCGTCGACGCGGCTTCTTCGGGATCCACGAGCCTGCGGGGGGTCACGGAGGACGGTCGCCCGGTCGCGCTCGACGCGACCGGCGGGCTGGAAGCACGTTGGCTCGGCACCAAGCTCCTCGTGCCCGCCGCGCAGGGCGTGTCGTTCGCGGTCGGCGCGGAGGGCGCGCCGGACCGCGTTCAGGCGACGGCGCAACGGGTCACGGCGCTCGACTGGGAGGCGCGCACGTTCACGGCCGAGGGAGACGTCACCTTCCGAGGAGTGGACGGCGACGGCGACGCGGCGCGTGTCGTCGTACGGGGCGAGCGCGACGTCGAGCTGTTCGGCGACGACTCGAAGCGTGCCAGCTATCGCCTGCGTCGATCCAGTCCCGACCCGGATCAGGACCTCCGCGCCGAGACGCGAGCGCGCGAGATCCGCGCCACGGAACGTCGTGTCGTGGCCAAGGGCGACGTGCACGTCGATGCCGAGGTGACCACTGCGCGTCTCGATCTCGACGCGCAGGAAGTCGAGGTCGAGGTCGCCCCCGAACGCAAGGGCTCGCTCGATCCACGCCCGTTCCACGTCGAGGCGCGGCGCGACGTCCGTGCGCACATCGTGCGCGGGGACGAGGTGGCGGATCTCGACGCGCAGTGGACACGCATCGACGGACGGCTCGAGCCGCGCCCGGGCGCCGAGCCGCCGCTCGAGGTCTTCCTCAAAAACGTCGAGGCGCGCGGTGAGGTGCACGCGGTCTATGCGGGCCCCGACGGCCGCGGCGCGCTCGACGCGCGCGCCGATCGCTTCACGGTCGACGAGACCGGGAAGGGTCGTCTCTCCGCGGGCGCCGGACGGCGCGTGACGGCGAGCGGAACTCTTCCCGGCGCCCTGGCCGCATACACGATCTCGGCCGATTGGATCGACTTCGACCCGGATTCCATGCGCGCTTCGCGCGTGGAGGGCGGACTCGTCGACCGCGAGTCGGCCAAGGCCAGCAAGGCTCTGCTGCGCGACATGCGCGCGGACTCCGTCGAGGCGGACCGCGAGCATGTGTTGCTCCAAGGGAATGCTCACATCGCCGGAGCCAGCGAGCAGGACGAGGACTGGTCGCTCGACGCGAACTCGATCCGCGTGCAAGGCGACTTCAGCGACCCGGGCGCGATCGACGCGAAACGGGTGAAGAACCTTCTCGCGCAGGGCGGATTCGAAGCACGGATGGGTTCCCGCGGCACCGCGCGCGGCGAGAAGCTCGAAGGCGTGCCTGGACGCGTCCGCTTCGAAGGCCGGCCCGCGGAACTCGCGCTGATGGATGCCGAGTGGCGGGCGCCGTGGATCGAGTACGACATGGCGAACATGCTGCTGGCGACGGACAAGGGCGAGATCACCTCGCGCCCGGGCGCCGACGGTACGTCGTGGTCGCTGTCCTACGACTCCATGCAGCCCTTCGACCAGGGCGACACGACGATCCTCGTCCTGCGCAACCCACGGTTGCGCTACGGCAGCACGCAGCTGTTCGCGGACTGGACGCTCTTCTGGGTGGACCGCGACGAGTGGCAGCGCAGCGGCAAGCGGGCGATCAAGGAGACGGCGGGAGAACCGGACCTCCTCGTGCGCTCGACGGGCGATCCGGCGCGCCGCGGGGACGAGGACCGGCCACCTCCGAACAAGTGGCAGGCGCAGCTCGAGCAGATCCGGAAGAGTCCCATCTTCCGCCTGCTGTCCGAGGTCTACATCGAGGGCAACGTCGAGATCTACCAGGTGGGCGATCGATCCGCCCGCGCTGGAGCCCTCTACTTCGACCTGGTGGAGGAGCACGGCTGGATCCAGGACGCCGACGTCGTCGTCGACCTGGAGATGCGCGGCCTGCCGCGCAGCGTGCGCGCGAAGGCCGAGTGGATGCGCATCTCGGCGGGCCCGACTCTGCGCGCGGACACCGCGGTCCTGACCGCGTGCGATTTCGACGAGCCCCACTACGTGATCGAGACGACCGACCTGCGACTGACGCCGCAGGTCAACGACGTCGATGACCGTGTCGCGTTCCAGGTCACGGCCGAGGGCAACGCGATCCGCTTCGAGGACGGACTCCGGCTGCCGATGCCGCCGCTCGTCTACGAGACCGACGCGGAAGGCAATCCTCTCGTCGATCGGCTCGTCCTGGGCAACAGCGCGAAGTTCGGCGCGGCCATCGGCGCGTCGATCAACACGCAGCTGGGCGGAATCGGGCTCACGGTGGGCAAGCTGGCGAAAGTCGCCTTCGGTCTGCCCGACATCCCGATCAAGGGCGGTTGGAACTTCGACGTGCGCTACCTCGGCTCCCGCGGCCTCCTCCTCGGCGCCGGACTCGACCTGCGACTCGGCGACAAGCTCGATTTTAACGCACAGATCGATGGGATCCCGGACCGCCGCGACGACTCCGGCCTCGTGCGCGTCGACCGCGACGACCGTTCCCTCTTGCGCACCTGGCTCCACTCGCGCGGCCGATACTGGCTGGAGCGCGGCGACGATGCGGAGTGGGTCGACCTGGCGCTCTCGTACCAGAGCGATCCGGGCGTGCAATCCGAGTTCTTCGAACGCGACTACCTCGCCTACGAGCAGAAGGACAACTACCTCCACTGGCGCAAGGCGAACGGGGCGGACTACTTCTCCGGGAAGGCCAAGATCCTGCTCGAGGACCGTACGGACACCGCGGAGCTGCCCTCGCTGGGTGCGATGCGCGGAAGGACGAAGATCGATACGTGGTGGGAGAACCCCGTCTACTACACGGGCACCCTCGATGCGGCGTATCTGAAGCGCCAGGACGGCGACCCGCGCTATTACGAACCGTTTCCCGACGGCCTGGGCGACCGCGAGGTCCTCCGCGCGGACACGAAGCAACGGGTCGAGATGCCCTTTCCGCTCGGAGTCCTGAACGCGAACGTCACGCCCTACGTCGAAGGCCGCGGGACGATCTGGAGCCAAGGCGTCGACGAGAGCACGTCGCCGGCGCGCGCGGCATTGCTGGCCGGCATCGAGGCCACGACCACGCTGTGGCGACGCAGCTCCGGCGGGACCGCGCACACGCTGTCGCCCCGGATCGGCATCCGCGGCGACATCGCCGACGTCGAGACGGACGCAACTCCGGTGCGGTTCGACACGACCGAGGATCCGTACCTCGGCACGTTCCTCGACGTCGGGGCGCGAGCGCACTGGTGGAAGCCCGACACGACGGATCGATTGGACATCGATGTCCAGGCTTCGCTCGGAGAAGGCGTCGAAGGGCCGCAGCCGGACGGGCTGCAGCCGATCGCGTTCCTGGGTGGCTACTTCACGATCCTGGGCGGCTTCCCCTTCGCGATCACGCAGGACGGACGCTACGACGTCCGCGAGAACGAGACCCAGTACTCGGCGTCCGCGATGGGTTTCGAACCCGTGCGCAACGTGGGCATCGAGCTGGGCCACAGCTACGGCCGCGACGCCTTGGACGACACGCTCTACGAGGCCGCGTCGATCCGTGCCCGCTGGCGCTGGACGACGAAGTGGGAGATGGAAGCGACGCAGACGCAGTCCCTCCTGGAGCGCCGCTCGCTCGGGTCCGAATTCGTGCTGCGGCGGCTGGGCCACGACTTCGTGGTCGAAATCGAGCTGGGCTACCGCGCCGGGGAAGGCACGCGGTTCGGTTTCGGGTTCGAACCGCGCCTCTCGTGGAGCCGTTCCTCGCTCGGCCTGATCGATCAGTGGCTCGGAATCTTCCACTGAGCGCGCGCCGGCCGATAGGATCGTCCGGGTGTTCGCGATCTTCGAGAGTCTCGGGGGGATGGAGCTGCTGATGGTCGGAATCGGCGCTCTCCTCCTGTTCGGCAAGGACCTGCCCAAGGTGGCGGCCGAGGCGGGAGCCCAGTTCACGAAGCTGAAGCGCAGTCTGGATTCGACCTGGCGCGACAGCGGGCTCGAGCGCGAGGTGCGCCAGATCCGCGATGCGATGCCGCGCGACCTCTCGCTCACCGACGTGGCCCGGACGGCCAGCGAGAAGCTCGCCGTGCGGCTGGAGGAGGAGGGGCGCACACGCGCCTCGAATCCGGACGCCACTGGCCCGGTCGCGCGCGGCTCGACGATCCAGGACCCGCTCCCGGAGCCGATCGAACACGCGACCGTGCCCGGGATCGACCCGGCATCCGAGTTCCGCGGCCCCGAGGCGCGCCCGGTCGAGTCGAGCGCGAAGGACCCCGACGCGGACGGACCGCCGCGCCCACCGCCGGCCCAAGCCTGAACCCCGCGTGTTCCGCATCGGCTACAACACGAACGGCCTCGCGCACCACCGGTTGCGCGACGCGCTCGACCTGCTCGCCGGACTCGGGTACGGCGGGGTCGCTCTGACCCCCGACGTCGGAGAACTGGATCTCTACGACCTGAAGCCCGACCGGGTCCGCGCCCTGCGCGACCAGCTCCGCGAGCGCGACCTGTCGGTCGCCGTCGAAACGGGAGCACGCTTCGTCCTCGAGCCGCTCCGCAAGCACCGCCCGAACCTGATGGACTCGTCCGCACGTGGACGCGAGCGGCGCATCGACTTCTACCGGCGGTCGATCGATCTGGCGGCGGATCTGGGCGCGCCCCTCGTGTCGATCTGGTCGGGTGCCGCGTACGAGATGCCTTCCGGGGACGCGCCCGACGCTGATCGATCCGCGGCCGATCCCCTGTGGGATCGGCTGGCCCGCGGGGTCGTCTCCGTCCTGGACCACGCGCAGGCGCGCGGCGTCCGCGTCGCCTTCGAGCCCGAGCCGGGGATGTTCGTGGAACGACCCGCGGGTTTCCTCGAGCTGACCCGCCGCCTCGAGAACCGGGGAGGCGAGCTGGGGCTGACGCTCGACCTTGGTCACCTGGTGGTAACCGGGGATGTTCCGGTGGGCAGTCCGATCCGGGCTCTCGCGCACCACCTGCTCCACGTGCACCTCGACGACGCCCGGCCGGGGGTCCACGAGCACCTCCAGCTCGGCACCGGGGAGCTGGACCTAGCGGGAGCCCTAACTGCCTTGCGCGAGATCGGTTACAGCGGAATGGCTGCCGTGGAACTGTCCCGGGACAGCCACCGGGCGCCCGAAGCGGCCCGGACGGCCCTCGACCGGATCCAAGCCGCCCTGCCTTGCGGGACGCGCACCTGCGGTTGACCTGATGCGTTCTTGCCCCAGCCCTTCACGCTGGTTCACAATGCGGGCGCGGCACCCCCGGCGGCCGTCACGAGGTCCGGGACGACGCCCCTGCGACACGCGGGGGCTTCTGATTCCGAGACCCACACAAGGACCAGCATGACGGACGAGACCACTTCGAGCCTGCAGATGTGCCCGAGCCGGATCGACGGGGCGCCGGTGCTCTTCGCGCACAAGGTGACCCAGGGCCAATGCCAGGATCGTCAGCGCGGCAGCTACCACAAGTGCTTCACGTGCGCGTTCAACAACGCCTACGTGGCCAAGCACGGCAAGCCCGCGCCGGTCGCCGCGATCACCGACCGGGCGCAGGTCGGCTGAGGATCTCCCCGGTCCCCGGGGCCTCGGGAGTTCCGGATCGGCGAAGCCCGTCGCGCTCGACTCGGCCGCCGTCGAGGCCTGAGTCCGCGCCACCGAACCGGCGGGACGCAATCCGTCCGCCAGGGGGGCGAACCCACCGCCCCGCAATCGGCCGTTCCGGGGCAACGGCGTTGAAGCCCGGCCGAGGCGCGCCGTAGGACGGCGCTCCTTCCCTCGCCCCGCTCCCGGAGCCCACGCGATGCCCCGCTACCAGATGCGCCAGGACCTCTTCCGTCTCGGCGACGACTACACGATCCGCGACGCGGCCGACCGCGAGCGCTACTACGTGGACGGCAAGGCGCTCTCGATCGGGGCGAAGCTGTCGTTCCAGGACATGAACGGGCACGAGCTCCTGTGGATCGAGCAGAAGCTCTTCCACTGGGGCAAGACGTTCGAGATCCAGCGCGCGGGCCAGGTGATCGCCCTGGTCCGGAAGAAGCCGTTCACGTTCCTGAAGGCGCGCTTCACCGTGGACGTGCCCGGCCCGGACGACCTGGAGGCCGCGGGCGACCTCCTGAACCACGAATACGTGTTCACGCGCCACGGCGAGCGGGTCGCGGAGGTCAGCAAGCGCTGGTTCGACCTGGGCGACCTCTACGGCATCGACATCGCGGAGGGCGAGGACGACGTCCTGTTGCTCGCGGCGGCGGTCGTCGTGGACCAGTGCTGCCACGAGAAGCGCTGACGCACGCGGGCTCCGATCTTGACGCGTCCAAGCCGCGCGCACGGCGGTGCGCGCGCAGCGCTACTGGAGCCGGAGGATCGAGACCTCGGGCGGCGACAGGAAGCGCAGGCGCGGCGCGGATCCGTGCTCCCAACCGATGCCGCGGCTGACGTAGATCCGCCGGCCCCCGAGGTCGTGCAGCCCGCCCCAGCCGACCGCGGTCGGCACGTTCGAGCTGATGAACGGCGGGCCGAAGTAGGGCAGCGCGATCTGACCGCCGTGCGTGTGCCCCGCGACGACGAGATCCACGCGGGAATCGTGGGCGAGTCCGTACACCACGTCCGGCCGGTGGGCCATCACGATGCGCACGTCGTCATCGCCGGGGCGCGATTCGACGTCGTGGAGCGCGGCCAGCGCCGAGACGGACTCGTAGCGGATGCCGATGCCGGCCAGGGTCACGCGCAACCCGTCGCGCTCGAGCGTCACGACCTGGTCGTCGAGGAAGCGCACCCGCGTCCCGCGCACGAGCTGCTCGACGTCGGAGCGCGTGTCCGTGTCGCCTTGGACGCAGAAGACCCCGAGGGGTGCGTCGAGCGGGGCGAGCAGCTCGCGGAACGCCGGCGCGATCTCGGGCACGCGGTGCGAGCCGACCTGCACGAAGTCGCCTGGCAGCAGGACGAGGTCGGGCTTGGCTTCCATCGCGCGGCGGACGGCCTCGCGTTCGCGCGCTGTGACCTCGACGCACTGGATGTCGGCCAGGACGGCGACGGTGATCGGGCGCGCCGGCGCGCGTTGCCGCGCGACCACGATGTCGGCGTGCTCCGTCACGAGGCGGTACGGCTCGACGAAGGTCGCATAGAGCGTGAGCGGGACCGTGGCGAGCGAGATCGCCGCCGCGAGACGCGTCAAGGACGACGTCCGGGCCCGCAAGGAGCCGCGCGCGAGCAGCACGAACGCCACGGTCGGCAGCGCGATCGCGCCGTAGGACCAGGCGATGGTGATCAGGAGGAACGGGTTGCCGACCGCGAAGTACCCGCCGAGCGCCTGCGCGAAGACGAGAGCGGCGCCCGCGATCGCCGCCTGCGCGAGCCGGGCCGCGCCGATCGGACCGGTGCCGCGTGCGAGGATCCATCCGAGGACGACCACGTCCGTCGCCGTGGCGACAGCGGCGACGGCAGCAGCCTTGTCGTTCACGAGTCGCGCCTGACCGCGTTCAGGCCTTGGCGGCCGCGAGGATCTCGTCCTCGGTCAGGAGGCGGGGCGTCTTCTTCGCGAGGTCGAGCACCTTCTGGACGCGCTCGTCCGTCGGCTGCACGCCGCGCCGTTCGAGGAACCAGGTCACGTTCGACTTGCCGCTCATCGGACCGACCGCGATGACCTGTTCGAGCCCGACGAGATCGGCCGGAACGCCGCTGTAGACGCGGTTCGCGAGCCAGTGGTCGCCCTTCTTGAACGCCTTGATGACGGCGGCCGCGTGGACGCCGGTCGCGGTCTCGAAGGCGTCCTTGCCGAACACCGGATAGTTGTGGTGGATGGGCACGCCCGTCGCGCGACCGGCCAGCTCGACGTAGCGACCCAGCTTGGAGAGATCGTTGTCGATCAGGCCCAGGAGGCGCAGGTTCACGAGCAGGAGGTCCATCTCGACGTTGCCCGCGCGTTCGCCGATGCCGAGCGCCGTCGCGTGCACGCGCGTCGCGCCGGCTTCGAGCGCCGCGAGCGCGTTCACGAGGCCCAGCCCGCGGTCGCGGTGCCCGTGCCAGTCGATGCCCACGTCGGCGCCGAGGTCCTTGACGATCTGCGCGACGAACGCGATCAGCCGCTTCAC
Organism: Planctomycetota bacterium; assembly: GCA_026692665.1. Taxonomy (GTDB): domain Bacteria; phylum Planctomycetota; class UBA1135; order UBA1135; genus JAEUHZ01. The sequence goes on along the minus strand of JAPLOF010000025.1, from coordinate 17,916 downwards.
GCCATTCGGCGTCGCGTGACCGCACGTGTCGCAGACGCAGATGCGCTTCGCGCCGGCTTCGATCGCGGCCGTGTAGAGCGCGCGAACGTGCTCCGGATTCGCGCGCGTCGTGTCCTCGGTCACGAACATGACCGGCAGGTCGTTCTTCGTCGCGAACGCGACCGCGTCGCGCGAGAGCTGCACCATCTGCTCGATGTTCCAGCCCTCGGCGTACTGACGGATCGGCGAGCTGCCGATGAACGCACAGACTTCGATCGGCACGCCCGACTTCTGCACCATGTCGACGACGGGCTCGATGTCGGTGATGACGGTGCGGCAGGCGACGTTGGGGCGGATCTTCAGCCCCTGCATGACCCGCGACAGCTCGAGGATGTGCTCGCGCGCGCGGACCCCGGCGCCGGGCAGGCCCACATTCGCGGTCTGGATCCCGAGATCGTTCATGAGCCGCACGAGCTCGATCTTCTGGTCGAGCGTCGGGTCCTTCACGGACGGGCTCTGGAGTCCGTCGCGCAGCGTCTCGTCGTCGAACTGGATCGCGCCGGAAGCGCGCAGGTCGGGCAGGTTCCAGTCGTGGATGAGGGTGTCGCGATCGGGGGTCGTCATCGAGTTCGTCCAGGTGGGTGCGGCCGAGCAGTCTAGCCGAGGAATGCAGCCCGCCCCAGGGGCTCAGTTCCAGCGGAACAGCCGCAGCGCGATCACGAACGAGATCCCGCCCCACGCGAGCAGGATCGCGATCCTCCCGAGCTGGGAAGTCAGGTCCGCGCCTTCCAGGAGCACCGCCCGCAGAGCATCGTTCAGCGCGGTCAGCGGCATGGCGCGCACGATCGGCTGGATCGCGTCCGGGAAGCGCTCGGACGAGAAGAAGACCCCCGAGACCACGAACATCGGCAGCATCGCCAGGTTGATGAGCCCGGACACGACCTCGATCTTGCGCGTGCGCGTGGCGACCAGGAGGCCCATGCCCGAGAACGAAGCGGCGGCGAGGAGGGACAGTGCGGTCGCGGCCGGGACTCCGCCGTGGAACTCCATGCCGAAGAACACCTTGCCGAAGCCGAGCATCAGGGCGACCTCGACGATCACGACCGTCATGCGGCTGGCCATCGTCGCGAGCAGGAAGTGGGAACGGCGCATCGGCGTCGCGGCGAGACGCTTCAAGAGCCTGCGCGAGCGCATGTCGACGAGCGCGAAGCCGATGCCGTACATGGCGCCGCTCAGGATGTTCATGCCGAGCAGTCCGGGCACCAGGAAGTCCACGTAGCGCGAGCCGGGCTCGGTCACCAGCGTCTCGCGGAACGTGCGCGGATCCGTGCGTCCGGCCGCGCGCTGCAGCGCGTCGTCGACGCGGGACCGGGCCAGCACGCCTTCGGGGTTCGTCGCGTCGTAGCGGTACTCGAGCTCCGCGCCGGGTACGACGACCAGCGCGACCTTGCCCAGGCGCAGACGGCGCAGCGACTCCTCGGCGTCGACCTCCTCGACCCGGAATCCGGGCTGCGCGCGCAGCGCCGTCGTGAGGACCTCCGCGCCCTCGCCGCGGAGCACTCCGACCGTGACGAGGTCGATCGGCTTCTCGCGGAACGCGATGCCGAGGCCGACGGCCAGCAGGATCGGGAAGCCGAAGACCCAGAAGAGCACGGCGGGCTCCCGCAGGAACTCGCGCATGCGCATCTTGTAGAGCTCGACGAATCCGCTCGTGGCGCTCATCGGGCCTCACTCATCGCGTAGATGCCTCCCGGTCAACGCGACGAAGACGTCCTCGAGGCTCGCGTGGCGCGTCGAGAGCCGAGTGAGCGACGAGCCGAGAGCGCGCGAACGATCCAGGATCGCGGGCAGCGCCACATGCGGCTCGGCGACGGTCAGGTGATAGCCGTCGCCTTCGGAACGCGCGGAGCGGACCGAGGGCAGTGCGCGCAGGGTCGCGAGCTCGCTCTCGCCGGCGACACCGCCCGCGAACGCGAACTCGACGACGTGGTCGCCGCCCAGCGAGCGGATCAGCGCGTCTGGCGACCCGGCCGCGATGACGCGTCCGTGATCGACGATCGCGATGTGATCGCACAGCTTCTCGGCCTCGTCCATGTAGTGCGTGGTGAGCAACACGGTGCGGCCCTGCGTGCGCAAATCGCGCACGACGTCCCAGAGCTGCCGCCGCGACTGGGGATCGAGGCCGGTCGTCGGCTCGTCGAGGAAGAGGAGGTCCGGCGCGCCGACGAGGGCGCAGGCGACGGCGAGGCGTTGCCTCTGGCCGCCCGACAGGGTGACGACGTGACTCGCGGCTTTCTCTCCGAGGCCCACCAGGTCGATGGCGTCGCGCGCCGCCGTGCCGCGCGGGAAGAACGAGCGGAAGAGCTCCAGCGTCTCGAGGACCGAGAGCTTGTCCGTGAACTTCGTCTCCTGCAGCGTGACGCCGATGCGCTCGCGCAACGTGTTCGCGTCGCGATCCCAGCGCAGACCCAGGACCTCGACGTCGCCCGACGTCGGCTCGAGCAGTCCCTCCAGGATCTCGATCGTCGTCGTCTTGCCGGCGCCGTTCGGCCCGAGCAGGCCGAAGCACGCACCGGCCGCGACGTCCAGGTCGAGACCGCGCACGGCCTCGACGGGCGTACGTCCCGGATACGTCTTGCGCAGCTCACGCACACGGATCGCGCTCTTCATCGGCCGCGGATGGTACTGCGCGAGTTCGTCGAAGCCCCTGGGCGAAGGGCGGGGATGTGTGGCGCGTCACTTCCGCGATCGACGCGCCGTGCTTACGCTCGCGGCCATGAGACTCGCGCTCGCCGTCCTGGTCGTCACGCTGCCGCTCTGCGCCTGCCGTTCCGTCGCACACGACCGCGAGGCCTCGCTCCTGGCCGCGGATCGCGCGTTCTGCGCCGACGTGCAGGCGCGCCGACTCGAAGGCTGGGTCGCCGCCTTCGACGTGAACGGTTCGCAGTTCGACGAGCAGTTCCGTCCGGTCACGGGTCACGCCGCGATCCGCGCCCACATGGCGGAACTCGCCTCGAATCCGGATCTCGAGCTCACCTGGGAGCCGGATGCCGCCGTGGTGTCCGAGGCCGGCAACCTCGGTTCGACGACTGGCCGGTGGACGATGTCGGAGCGCGACTCCGCCGGGAAGCGCGCGATCACGGCCACCGGCCGCTACTTCGACGTGTGGCGCCGCCTGCCGGACGGCACGTGGAAGCTCGTGGTCGATCTGGGCGAGCCGGACGCCGATCCAAGCACTGCGCCATGAGCATCCCGAGGACGCGTCCGCGGCCGGCTGCTCCCGGTCTTCCGGCTGCAGCCGATCCGATCCATCAGCGCATCGTCGCGACCGTCGACTCGATCCCGCGCGGCCGGGTGGCGAGCTACGGGCAGGTCGCGCTCGAAGCCGGCCTGCCGCGCCGGGCACGGCTGGTCGGTCGCGTGCTGAGCAGCCTGCCGCAGGGATCCAAGTTGGCCTGGCACCGTGTGGTGAACGCCGCCGGCCTGATCTCGACGAGCGGCGCGGTTGCGCGCGAGCAACGGCGTCGCTTGCGCGCGGAGGGCGTCCCGGTGGACGTCCGCGGGCGCGTGGACCTGGCCGAGCACGGCTGGCGTCCGTGAGGGGGATCGCTGCGCGCCTCCAGCTGCCCGCGCACGCCGCGCGCCGGAGCGTCAGGTCCACCAGCGGCGTGCGTCCAGAGAGTCGATCCGTTCCGGAGTCGCGGTCGAGCGAGAGCCGGGCTCACGACCGGCGGCGGAAGACCTGAACGAGCAGCTCGCGGTCGTCGTCGAGCCCGGCTTCCGGCGCGGCCGGCGAGAGCTCGAAGACGCGCAGTCCGGGACCAGGAACCCCGCTCGCCCGCGCGGCCCGGCAGCGTTCGATCGTCGCCCGCATCCGCGCGGCCGCGATCGCGGCGATCGACGCGAGTCCGCGCTGGGCCGCCTCGCCTCCCGGTTCCGTCGGTTCGACCGCCTGCACGAGCACGCAGCGCCGCGTGCCGCCGTCGTCCGCGTTGGCTTCGATCACGGCCTGCCCGGTCGTTCCCGAGCCCGCGAAGAAGTCGAGGACGACCGAGTCCTTCGGCATCGTGGCCAGGAGGCGGCGCAGGAGTCCGACCGGCTTCGGGGTGGGGAACACGGGGCCGACGAGAGCCTTCAGCTGACTCACGGCGTCGTCGGTCGAGCCGACTTCGGCGGACGTCCAGATCGTGCGCAGCTTCTTCGTGCGCTCCGGCGTCAGGCGATCGATCTGGTAGACGTCGAGCCGAGCACCGCCGCGACCCTTCACCTGGCGCGCGACGAGCTGGTCGCAATCGCTCTCGATGCGACGCGCCGACCAGCGCCACACGGCGCTCGAGCCGTCGCCGAAGACCGGCCACACCTCGACGGCATCCTCGAACGGTTCCGCGCGGACACGGCCGTCGCGCGGGTGGGCCCAGACCGCGAAGTGCATCGAACGCGAAGACGTCGGGTTGAACTTCTTGTTCGTGTTCCGCAGTGGCAGCAGCCGGTAGCGACCGCGCTCGTCCGCGCGCGGGAAGTCGCTCGGATCGACGCTCTCCTTCGAGGCCGCGACGAGCGCCGTCTTGCGGAAGTCGCGCGCGAAAACGAGCAGGTACTCGTGCGACGTGGCGAAGAACGGGGCGAGCTGGCGGCCCTTCGGATTCAGGCTGACCACGATCTCGGCCACGAAGTTCTCCTCGCCGAAGAGCTCCTCCATGAGGAGCCGCAAGCGGGAGACCTCGAGCTGGTCGATCGACACGGCGATGATGCCGGTCTCGTGCAAGAGCTCGCGGGCGAGCGCGAGGCGCGGCGCCATCAGGCTGAGCCACTGCGCGTGGAGGTGGCCGCTCGCGCCGTCGTCGCCGGTCGTCGATCGAGCGGCGTAGTCCTTGCGCGTCACCGAGTAGTCGTCGGGATACAGCCGGTCGTGCCCGCGGTTGTACGGCGGGTCGATGTAGACGAGGTCGACGGTGCCGGCGCACGAGCTCGCGAGGAGCTTCAACACCTCGAGGTTGTCGCCCTCCACCAGCGCGTGCTCGCCGGACTCGAAGTCGACACCGAGGTCGCGCTGGGCGCGCAGGTTCGATGCGCACGGCAGCAGCACCGCGCGCAAGGCCTCGGCCTTGCCGGGCCACGCGAGTCCGTAGCGCTCGTCGATCGACGCCGGGGGCCGGCTCGCACTCGGTGGGATGCGTTCAGCGATGGCGGGTGCGTGATACCAGATGCGGCGCGGCGTCGTCCCCGCGACGCCGCGGGGTGGTGGAGCCCGCGCTGCCGCGCAGCACCTGGCGGGTGCGAGGCGGCCGCCCCTTCCTGATGGCGACCGCCGACCGTCGGCGGGCCGGAAGCGGGGAGGCCGAGCCGGCCGGAAGACGGCGTTCAGGCCCGCTGCTGGCTCGCTTACCGGGCCCTTACCGTGCTGGGCGAGCCCCGCGAAGCCGGGGGCCGCGCCCAGCCGAAAGCGTGCGATGGTAGTCAGGCCCGGAATCGGGCTATATCCAGCGCTTCCATGACGTTCGACAAGGTTCTGAAGTTCGGTGGCGCGGCCCTGGCCGACGGCCCGGGGGTCCTGCGGGTCGGCAAGATCGTCCAGGAGCACGGCGGGGCCCGGCCCATCGTCGTCGTGTCCGCGCACCAGGGCGTGACGGACCTCCTGGACACGGTCGGGCGCTCGGCCCTCGAGGGCCACCTCGAAGGAGATCGCATTCGGATCCGGCACCGCACCCTGCTGCGCCAGCTGGACCTCGAGCCGGACATCCTGGACCGGTACTTCACGGAGCTCTTCGGCCTCCTGGCCGAGGTCCAAGTCCGCCGACGGCTGCTCTCGGGCCAGCACGATCACCTGCTGTCCTTCGGCGAGCGGATGAGCGCGCGCATCGTCGCGCACTCGCTCAAGAAGCTGGGCCTGCGCGCGACGCCGATCGATGCCTGGGACCTCGGTCTGACGACGGACTCGAACCACGGCGACGCGCGGCCGCTCCCCGAGGGCACGGCGCAGATCCGCGCGGCGCTCGAGCAGGTCACCGGCATCCCGGTCGTCACCGGGTTCCTGGCCAAGGACACGCGCGGCAACCTGACCACGATGGGGCGCAACGGCTCCGACCTGACGGCCGCGCTCGTCGCGGAAGCGGTCGGCGCCAACGAAGTCCAGCTGTGGAAGGCCGTCGGCGGGATGATGACCGCCGACCCCGAGATCGTCGCCGATGCGCGCGTGATCGAGAGCCTCGGGTTCCAGGAAGCGACCGAGTACGCGTTCCACGGCGCGGAAGTGCTCTACGGACCGGCGCTCTCCCCGGTGCAGCGCGGCGGGATCAGCGTGCGCATCCTCGACGTGAACGACCCGACCGCGCGCGGGACGGTGCTCGGAGCGCGCACGATCGGCGAAGGTCCGGTCGGCATCGCGGCGCGGCGCAACGTGCTGCGCCTCGACTATGCGATCGGCGCGAGCGAGCTGCGCGCGCCGCGCGTCGCCGAGCTGTTCACCGTGCTGGCGCGCCACCGGATCGAACCCGGCGTCGTGTCGACCGCGGGCGACCGGATCAGCGTGCTGGTGCCGCCGGGCGGCAACATCGACGCGGCCGTGGCCGAGCTCGGACGCCGGGTCTCGGTGACCCGCGACCTGGCCCTCGCGGCGGTCATCGGCCGCGACGTCGGATGCGACACGGCCCTGGCTTCGCGCGCGATGGAGCTGCTCACGGAAGAGCGTGTCGAGGTGTGCGAGGCGTTCCTCGGCGTGCGCGCACCCAGCCAGGTGTTCGTCGTGCCGGCCGGGGACCTCGAGCGCGCGGTGCGCGCGCTGCACGGCGGCCTCCTGAGCCCGGTCCGCGCGCGGACGTGACGGCGGAGTCTTCGGCCGCGCGATCGGACCCGGGGGTCCGAACGGCTACCCTGCGCGGCCGATGGAGACTGCCGGAGAGGCCGCGAACGCGGGCACGATGGAGAGCAGCGCCCAGATCCCCGTGCACCGGCCGATGACGCGCACGCTGCTCGTCCGCGCCGCCTGGACTCTGGCGCTCCTCGCGATCGCCGTGCTGTTCGTCCGCACGTTCGTCGGCGACGTCTACCACGTCGATTCGGGCTCGATGGAGCCGACGTTGTGGGGCGCGGAAGGTGGCGGGGAATGGGTGTTCGTGCGCTTCTCGGACGAACGTCCGGCGCGACAGGATCTGGTCGTCGCGCAACGGCCGGGCGACGACGCGCCCATCGTGAAGCGCGCCCTCGGACTGCCCGGCGAGTCGGTCCAGGTCTCCGGCGGGGACGTGCTGGTGAACGGCCGCCGACTCGCGCCCGACGCGTCGCGTCCTCCGTGGGTCGTCGTGTACGACCAGGCCGTGCGTCCGCTGGAGGAGCGCTTCCCGACCGCGGCGGCGCAGAGGCTCCTGTGGAGCGCGGGGACCGACTTCGCGGGGCTCGACGCGCGCGCGGTGCCGCGCGACGCGAACCTCGGGCTGCGTTTCTTCCACGATCCGCTCGACGACGACTACCTGGGCCCGGACGGCGAGCTGGTGCGCGGAACGAGCCAGGCCAGCGATGCCCGCGTCGAGCTCGACGTCGTCCCGAGCGACGTGGGTTCGCAGCTGCGCGTCGGACTTTCCGAACAGGGGGACACGTTCCAGGCGCTCGTTCGTCCCGTGGACGACGGCGCGTGCGAGGTCTCGATCACGCGCCGCAACGCGTTCGACGGGCTCGCGACGCTGGCGAGCGCGCGCATCGCCTGGCCCGTCGGCGAGAGCCGCCGGATCGCATTCCAGAATCGCGACAACGAGCTGCGGCTCGAGATCGCCGGCGCCGCTCCGCTCTCCGCGGCCTATCGCGAGGATGCGCTGCACCCCTCGGACCTCTTGGGCGAAGGGCGCAGCTACGGCTACCGGGTCTGGTTCGGCGGCGATCAGGGTCGGTTCGAGTTCCGGCGGGTCCGCGTCCTCCGCGACTTCTCCTACACCGACCGCGGGGCGTTCGGCGTCGGGGCGCCGTGCGAGCTCGGCCCGGACGAGTACTTCCTGCTGGGCGATCACTCGAGCCAGAGCCGGGACAGCCGGGAATCGGGGCCGGTGCACGCCCGCGAGATCGTCGGCCGGCCCGTCGCGGTGGTCTGGCCACCGGCGCGCTGGCGCCTCCTGAGGCCGACGGAAAGCGGTTCCTAGCCGGCCTCCGGGTCGGAACCCGCGCGGGTGCCGGCGGTTTCGTACGGTTCAGGCACCCCGCGGGTGCCCGACATGGAATCGAACCCCCTCGAAGACCCCGGCGTGCGCCTGATGCTCGCCTGGAAGGCCGGCGACGAGTCCGCCTTCGACCGCCTGGTCGAGGCCTACTCGGGGCAGGTCTGGGCGCTCTTGACTCGTTTCGTGCACGGGCAGGGGGCGCGCGAGGACCTCGTGCAGGAGGTCTTCCTGCGCGTGATCCGCGCGCGCGACCGCTACGAGCCGACGGCGCGGTTCTCGACCTGGCTGTATCGGATCGTCTTCAACCTGTCGGTCAACGAGACGCAGCGCGCGGGCAAGCGCGAGACCGGCAGCGGCGAGCGCGGCTTCGACGACGGCGAGTTCCAGCGCGATGGCATGGCGCGGATCGCCGACGATTCGCTGGTCGAGCCGGCCGAGACGCTCGCGCGCGGCGACGCCGTGGCCGCGGTCCGCGCGGCCATCCAGGCGCTGCCGGAGCAGCAGCGCATGGCGGTGATCCTCGCGAAGTACGACGAGATGCCCTACGACGAGATCGGAGAGGTCCTCGGCATCTCGGAGAAGGCCGTGAAGTCGCTCGTGCACCGCGCGCGGGAGAGCTTGCGCGAACGGCTGGCACCGTTCCTGAAGGGAGAGATCGCGTGAACGTCCCGTGTCGCGATTTCCGTCTGCTGCTGGAGAGCCGTCTCGCCGGACGGGCGACGCCCGAGCGTCTCGCGGAGCTCTCGTGGCACGAACACCTGTTCGCGTGCGCGGAGTGCCGCGCGCTGCTCGAAGCCGAGGAGGCGCTCGAGTCGCTGCTCGCGAGCCTGCCCGAACCGCGCCTCGCGCCCGAGGTCCGGGAGCGCGTGCTGGCGCGTCTGCGCCGTTCGCGCATCCACGAACAGCACGAGGAACGTCTCGACCGTCTGCTCGACGTCGCTGCCTCCGAGGCGCCGCCGCCCGGGCTCGCGCGCGGCGTCCTTCAAGGGCTCGCGCGCCGCGTCGGTGACGAGCGCCTCGATCGCCTGCTGGAGCTCGACGTGATCGAGGCGCCGGCGGGTTTGTCCGCGCGCGCGCTTTCCGGCCTGCGCCTCGCGCGGCGCGCCCCGGCACGCCGCCGCACCGCCTTGCGCATCGTCTTGGTCGGTGCCGCCGCCGCCGCGCTCGTCGCGCTGGTCTGGATCGCGCGCCCCGAAGCTTCGAAGTCGACCGTGGACCGCGTCGACGTCGTGAAGGAGCCGAACCCCGCGCCGAAGGTCGCCCCGGACAGCGCGCCGCGCGAGCGAGCGGCCACGGACACGCGCGTCGCGTCGAACGGATCCGCCGTGCCCGACGAGGTCCTCGCGGCGCTGGACCTGCTCGAGAACTGGGACGTGCTCGTGGCGAGCGACGCCGAGACGCTGCAGACCGCGCTCCCGACCGCGGACGAAGCGCTGCTCTCCGAGTTCGAGGAGGAAGGCTGAGATCATGCGCACCGTCCGTGCCTTCCTGGCTCTCTCGCTCGCGCTGATCTGCGTGTCGCTGCTCGCCGTCGGCTCGTCGGCGCAAGACCGACGCCTCGAGGAGGCGCGCGCGCGTTGGGAGCAGCTGTCCCCGGACGAGCAGGCGCGTTTGCGAGAGCGCTTCGAGCATCTGCGCACCATGCCCGCGAAGGATCGTGCTTCGCTGGAGGACCGCGCCCGTGCCCTGGCCGAAGCCGTGAGCCGCGTCGAACAGCGCCTGACGCCCGAGCAACGAGCGCGCCTCGACAATCTCGACCCGAAGATCCGCCGCGCGCTGCTGCGCGATCTGGCCATGATCGAAGGCGGCGACCGCGGTGCGCGCGGGCACGGTCCGATGGCCGACGCGATGCGCGAAAAGCTCGAGCGCATGCCGCCCGAGGAACGCGCCCAGGCGATGGCCGACATGCAGCAGAAGATGCGCGAGCGTGGCCGCGAGAAGGTCGCCGAGCTGCTGGCACGCAAGTTTGGGCTGTCCGCGGCCGAGATCGCACGCCTCGAAGCGCTTCCCGAGGCCGAGCGCATGCTCGAGATCGCGAAGCTGAAGCGCGCCGCGGAAGGTCCGGACGCCGCGCGCCGCGAGGAGGGCATGGCGGCCCGGATGAAGCTGCTGCTGGCCGCGCGTCCGCGAGCCGCCGATCACCTGCGCTACGCGGATCTGCCCACGGCGGAGCGCCGCGAGCTGGTCGAGAAGATCGTGCGCGAACGCGTGATGAGCGCCCTACGCGAGAGCGGTTTCGCCACGCCCGCGGAGATCGAGGCTCTCGAACAGATGACGCTGGACCAGTTCCGTCAGGCGATGCGCGAGCGCTTCACGCGCGAACGGGGCCGCAAATCCGAGCGCCCGGACGACGCACGGCGACGCTGATCGGCTCCGCTCGCTCGGACACCCTGCGCTTGCGACGAATGCAGGCGTGCCCGGCGGCGAGTCGCGTGTAGATTCTGGGATCGGCACCCCGAATCCATGCGCATCGAGTTCCCCACGATCACCGCCCGTGCTCTCGCGGAGCATCCGCGCGCCCGCGTCGTGGACCTGCGCAGCCCGGCCGAGTTCGCCGAGGACCACGTCCCCGGCGCGGTGAACGTGCCGCTTTTCGACGACGTGCAGCGCGCGCTGGTCGGCACGCTCTACGTGCAGGACTCGCCCGAGAGCGCGTTCCAGGCGGCTCGCGCCATCGTGCGCGGCCGGATCCGCGAGCTCGTGTCCGGGATCTCCGCCGCGACGGGCTGGAGGCCGGCCGAGGACGACTTCGAAACCCGCGTGGACGCTCTGACGGGCGAGGGGTTCGAGCGAATGTCCTCGTTCCTCGTCGCCGCCGGGGAGACCGCGGCGCCGCCGGATCCGGTCGTGCTCCACTGCTGGCGCGGCGGACTGCGCTCGCGGAGCGTGCTCTACTTCGTGCGCGAGCTGGGCCTCGGGCGGGCGACGCTGCTCGAGGGCGGCTACAAGGGCTACCGCGCGGACGTCATGCGCCGACTCGCCGCGTTCGAGGCACCGCCGACCTTCGTGCTGCGCGGCCTGACGGGCGTGGGCAAGACGCTCGTGCTGCGCGAGATCGAGCGGCTCGCGCCCGAGCTCGTGATCGACCTCGAGGCGCTCGCGGGACACCGCAGCTCGCTGCTCGGGATGGTCGGGCTCGAGCCCTGCTCGCAGAAGACGTTCGAGAGCCGCATCGCCGCGCGGCTGCGCCAGCCGCTGGGTCGCGTCCTGATCGTCGAGGGCGAGAGCCGCAAGGTCGGCGACGCGATCGTGCCGCCGAAGCTGTGGGCCGCGATGGAGTCGGGCGTGAGCATCGAGCTCGTCGCGGACGTCGCGCGCCGCGTCGAGGTGCTCGCGACCGACTACCTGGCTAGCCCCGGCGCGCGCGACGAGCTGCGCCGCCAACTGCCGCTCGTCGAGGCGCGGATGCCGAAGGCTCACGTCGGCCCGGGACTCGTGGCGCTGCTCGACGCGGGGCGGACGGACGAGCTCGTGCGGATCCTGCTCGAGCACTACTACGACCCGCTGTACCGCCACAGCGAGAAGGGCCGCAGCTACGCCGAGCGGATCGACGCCACGGACCCGCGCGCGGCGGCTGTCGCGTGCGTCGAGTGGTGCATGCTGCCGCGTTGAGCTCGGGACAGTTGCACGCCGGCTCGGCGGCCCTCCTGCGCTCCGCGGACCCCCGCCGCGCATGCGCGCGGCCCGCGACCGCACGAAATCGCGACGGAGACGCCCGCAGTCCGGTTGCCGCTGTCGACCTGCCGACGTAGGGTTCGGAGCCCTCCGGGCCCGGCGACGCCTCTTGATCCGCGACCTCACCATCGTCCTGCCGGCCTACAACGAGGCCCTGCGGATCGAAGCCACGATCGACAAGATCCTGGCCTGGTCGGCGACCCACCTCGACCAGCTCGAGCTGCTCGTCGTGGACGACGGCAGCAGCGACGGCACGGGCGACCTCGTCGAGAGGAAGTACGGGTCGCGCGTGAAGGTCCTGCGGCGTCCCAACGGCGGCAAGGGCGCGGCCGTCCGCACCGGGGTCATGGCGGCGACGCGGCCGTGGATCCTGTTCGCCGACGCCGACCTGGCGATCCCGATCCGCGAGTTGGAGAAGCTCAGCCTCCACTCCGACGAGGCTCCGATCGTCATCGGGAGCAAGCGCGCGCCGGGCAACGACATCGTCTACCCGAAGTTCCGGCTCTTCCTGGGCGCGATCGGCGGGCTCCTGATCTCCGCGCTCGTCGTGCCGGGGTTCCACGACACGCAGTGCGGATTCAAGCTCTACCGCACCGACGTCGCGCAGGAGCTCTTCGCGGTGAACAAGCTCGACGGGTTCGGCTTCGACTTCGAGGTCCTGTATCTCGCGCGGCGCTACGGCCACCGCGCGATCGAGATCCCGGTGCGCGTCGAGCACCAGTTGGGCAGCACGGTGCGCGCCGTCAGCTACGTGCGCGTCCTGCGCGAGGCGTTCCAGGTGTTCTGGAACAAGCTCACGGGCGTGTACCCCAAGCGCGGCCAGCAGCCGAAGCCCGGTCAGCAGAGCAGGATCGAGAGCTTGCGCCGGTAGTCGACGACGGCCGGATCGGCGCCCCCGAGCGCCTCGAACGCCTCGACCATCGCCTTGCGCGGTTCGCTCTCGTTGAAACGCAGGTCGAGCTTCGCCGCCTGGTAGAGCTGCTCCAGCCCGTCCGCGCCCCGGCTCTCCGCGAGCAGCGCGCGGCCGAGCGCGATGCGCGCCGCCACGTCGTCGGGGCTCTTCTTCACGGCGGCTTCGAGGGGCGCGAGGTCGGTCTTCTTCGCCTGCAGCGCGAGCAGCGCCTTCGCCGCGCGGCCCGGGTCCGAGTCCTTCTCCGATTCCGGCAGCGACTCGTACTCCGCGCGCCCGTCCTCCGTCTCGCCGATCACCAGGAGGAGTCGCGCGCGGTGCGCGCGCGCCAGCGGGTGGGGCGGCTCCAGGTCCGCGAGCTCGGCCACGTGCATGAGCGCGATCGCCGGCTCGCCCGCCTTCTCGTGCGCGAGCGCGGCCTCGAGCGGGTCGATGGACGGCCCGAGGTGCTTCTCGAGCATCTCGCGGATCTTCTTCTCGGGCTGACCACCGACGAAACCGTCGACGGGCCGGCCGCCCTTGAGGAGGAGGACGGTCGGGACGCTCTGCACCTGGAATGCGTCAGCGATCTCCGGATTCGCGTCGATGTCGATCTTCGCCAGGACGAACTTGCCGTTCATCTCGCGCGCCAGCTTCTCGAGCAGCGGCCCGAGCGTCTTGCACGGGCCGCACCAGGTCGCCCAGAGATCCACGAGGACCGGCGTCTTGTGGGAGCGCTCGACGACCTCCTGGACGAAGGTCTGGGTGGTGACGTCGACGATGGGGGATGCGGTGGTCATGCGGACTCTCTAACCCAGGGTTGTAGCCCCGCAGGATAGCAGCCGAGCGGCGCCGGAACGGCCGCGAGCACCGCGCGAGGCACGCGCCCGCGCCCAGAGGACCGCACGGGCCGCGAGTCCGGGTCGCGGGACCGACGGCTCAGAAGGACCAGCGGACGCCGCCCAGGATCTGGTCGTCGTCCTCGATCTTCTCGTAGGCCAGGCCGACGCTCAGGAACTTGATGAAGTGCGCGCGCGCGCCGAAACCCCAGAAGGTCGGGTTGTCGTCGCTGCCGAGGCGATTGTCGAGGTCCATCGTCCCGAGCGCGCCGTCGAGTTCGAGGCCTCCGCCGGACCATTCGAGGAGGAGGTAGCGCACACCACCCGCGAGTCGGTAGCCGACCTCCGAGCCGTCCAGGTCATTCGCGTCGCTCGAGACGTCGCTGAACATGGCCCCGAGCTCGGCGTAGACGTCCAGGCTCGGCAGGACCCCGAGGTGCGCGCCGCCGCCCAGCGTGAGCAGGTTCGTGTCCGTGTTCGCGAAGTCGGTCGACTGGTTCGAGTACTCGCCGAACACGTAGAAGAGCTTCAGCAGGTTCAGCGAGGCGCGCAGGTAGTAGGTGTCGACGTTCTCGTCGAAGCTGTCGACGTCGTTCCGCGCGGCGCCGACTTCGACGTACGTGTAGCTGAGCAGCGAGTCCGCATCCGCCACGGGCGGGACAGGGACCTTGGTCGCGGCGGGCGCCGGCGCCAGGAACTCGGCCAGCGGCGAGAGCGCGAGCGAATCGGCCGGGAGCGGTGCCGACGCGAAAGCCGGGATCACGAGGAAACAGGCGAGGAGCGACATGCGGATCTCAGGGGCACGGGGGTCTGCGGGATCTCCGTACTGGCGGAGAACGCGCAGGTTAGCAGGGCGGGGACTGGGCTCCGGCGACGGAACCCCGAGCGCGTGCACGGGCCTGTCTGCTCGAGTCGGTCGACGCTGCCGCGAGCCGCGGCGGCACCCATCCGCGTGGGTCCCGAGAGGACACGGCCCCGGGTCCCCGCCGTGGGGGAGCGCTCGGACCTTGCAGCGTGCTGACTCGCAGTCGAGTGTCGCGAGGACCCATCCGCACCCCTTCACGACCCGCAACCGGGTTCCGGCGACGTTCGCCGACCCCCAAGCAGACCTTCGAGGACGGCGGGCAGGCCTCGTTCAACCTCCCGGCATGCGCGCGGAACCGGTCGAACCGGTCATTCCGCTGAGGCGATCGCGCCATACGAGTTGGACGACGGTGCCCGCGTGAATCCCCGGCCGGCCCTCGAGGCGCACGACGGCCGTTCCCTCGCTGTCCGCGCAGGTGGAGGCCAGTCGCATCCGCGGATCCGCGACGCACCAGCGACCCGAGCCGAAGGCCGGCCCCAATTCGCCTTGCGATCCACCGACCAGGACGCCGAGCGCGCGCGGCGGGAGACCCACGGCCACGACGAGGGTCTGGGTGCCGGATCCGACGCAGACGAGAGGTGTGCCGGGGCACGAACCGCCGGCCGCGCGCAGAGTCGGGGACGCTACGACGAGGGTGAGCGCGAAGATCGAGATCCGGCGAGGCACGGGGGACTCCTCCAATCAGCCGTGGAGGCCGACGACGCACGGCCCCGCGTCTGCCCGCGCGACCAGAAAAATCGTCCAGCTCGGTCAGGAACGTCCCGAGCCCGGGAGGGGTGCCGGGGCGCCAGACCGGCTCAGAGGTTCCGGCGAAGGAGCGACAGCCCCTCACGCGCCTGCCGGGCCAGCTCACCCGGGTTCGCAGCGCCGCGCAGGCGGCGCATCAGGTACCCCGGCCGCAGGTAGAAGCGGCGCACCATCTCCTTCTTGAGCTGCAGCATCTCGGCCCGCTCGAGGTGCTTCGTCGGGAGGAACGCATCCGCGCCGCCCTGGTCCATGACGAGGTCGTCCTCGTCGCACAGGCCCAGTTCGATCGCCTGGCGGCGGAATGCGGTGCCAAAGCGTGGCACGGCCATGTTGAGCGAGAGGAAGTCGAGGTCGAGCTCGACCGCGAGCTCGAGCGTGCGGCGCAGCGACGCGGCGTCCTCCTCGGGGAGGCCGACGATGAAGGTGCCGACCGTGCGCAGGCCGTGGCGCTTCACGCGCCGGAAGCCGTCGCGCACGGCGTCGACCGAGTAGCCCTTCTTGTAGGCGGCCAGGCGCGCGTCGTCGGCGCTCTCGACGCCCAGGATCACCGTGTGGCAGCCGGCGCGTTTCATCGCCGCGAGCAGCTCGTCGTCGGCCGTGTCGGGGCGCGTGAACGCGGTCCAGGAGAGGTCGCCGCGCTCTTCCAGGCCGCGGCACAGCTCGAGCGCGCGCTTCTTCACGACGCCGAACGTCTGGTCGAGGAAGAACAGCTCGCGCAGTACGAGCGAGCGCACGTGGTCGACCTCGGCCAACGCGTCCTCGACCGAGCGCGTCTTGAAGCCCAGCGTGCCGATCACGCAGAACGTGCACGGGTATGGGCAGCCGTAGTCTGTGAGCAGCGTCGCGAACGGCTCGCGGCGCGCGAACGAGAAGTGGTAGCCATGGCTCGGGAAGAGCTCGTGCCGCGGGGTCGGCACGCGGAACGAGCCTCTCTTGGCGCCGCGCTTCACGCGCTCGATCGAGCCGTCGGCGCGGCGCACGGTGGCTTCCTCGAGCGCTTCGAGGTCGCGAGCCAACCAGCGCACGACGTCTGCGTTCGAGAAGTCGTGCAGCGCGAGCTCGAGCCAGGGTTCCTCGGCCAGACGTTTCTCGCTGTGCTCGTGCAGCACGTCGCCGATCGCGGCGATGCGACGGCCACGCGCGGCTTGCGTGGAGAGGAAGTGCTTGTCCTCAGGCCAGGAGACGGCACCCACGAGACTGACGATCGCGTCGGGCGCGAAGGCGTCGATGCGCGCGTTCGCGGCTTCGATCGAGAGGGACTCGGCCATGCAATCGAGGACTTGGACCTGGTGCTCGGCCGCCACCGTGCCCGACATCACGACCAGGTCGATCGGGTGGAACAGGTAGTTCGACTTCGTCGTCTTCGAACACAGGTAGTCGCGGATGTAGACGCGCTCGCCCGGCGGATTCAGCAGGAGCACCCTCACGGAATCGAGTGCTCCCGGTCCGCCGGCATGCCGCCGCGCAGGACGTGCAGTCCGCCGCGGGCGGCGCGGCGCGCCGCGGGCACGAGCTCGGCGTCGAGCATCCAGGCACGCGTCTCTTCGAGCACCACCTCGACGGAGAGGTTCACGAGGCACTCGGGGAAGCCGCGCACGCAGTTCGCCACCTTGTTCTCGTGCACGTTGATGCACGGGCTGCACACGGGCGGACGCCACAGCGCGCTGGCGCGCTCGCCGAGCGGGCCGTACATGACCGGGGTCTCGGGCCCGAACAGGCCGATCGTCGGAGTGGCGAGAGCCGCCGCGATGTGCATGGGCCCCGAGTCGTTCGTGACGACGGTGTGCGCGTCCGCCAGCGCGGCGCAGAGTTCGCCGACGGAGAGCTGGCCCGAGAGATCGAGCACGTGGCCGCGCGTGACGTCGCCGACGCGCGCGGCGATCGAGTGGACGTACTCGGCCTCCGAAGGCGAGCCCACGAGGACGACGGGCACGCCGTCGTCGTTGGCGAGCACGCGCGCCAGCTCCGCGAAGGACGTCGCCGGCCAGCGGCGCTCGAGCGAGAGCTCGCCCGCGTTCGGGTTCAGGACCACGAACGGCCGACCCGCGGGCAGGCCGGCCCGCACGAGCTTCGCGCGCACGCTCGCTCGCTGCGCGTCCGTCGGCGTGAAGGGCACGAGATCGTCGGGTTCGACCTCATGCCCGTTCTCGCCGCCGGCGAGCGCGCGGAAGTTGCGCGCGACGTGCCAGTAGCGGTTGAACGGCACCGTGCGGCGATGGAAGCCGCCGCGGTTCACGTGCGGCGACGCGAACCCGCTCGTCTCGCGCGCTCCCGTGGCGAGCGAGACCAGGGCCGAGAAGCGCGTGAAGAACTCGAAGTCGTAGACGCGGTCGAAGCGGCGTCGACGGAGACCCGCGAGCAGGCGCAAGATCCGCGTGTGGATGCGGAACCAGCCGGCGGGGCCGCGCCCGCTCTGGACGTCGAGCGTGAGGACCTCGTCGAAGACCCCCAGCCCGCGGACGAACTCCGCGTTCGCGGCCAGGGTGAGCAGGGTCAGGCGCGCGTCCGGATGGCGTCGTCGCAGGGCGTTCACGGCCGGCGTCAGGAGCTGCAGGCTGCCGATGCCCCAGAACTTGATCAGGAGGACGTTCCGAGCGATCGGGGCGGGGTTCCGCCGCAACGCTCGCAGCCAGCGCACCGGTTGGAGCAGCGCGCACAGGACGACCCCGAGGACCTGGTCGGCGGCCTGGAGCCGCTTCATGGGGATCGCTTGCATCAGAGACTCCAATCTACTCGCGAGTGGCGTCGGGCGGCGGTACGGAGCCAGGCACAACTCCG
>JAPLOF010000024.1 GCA_026692665.1 Planctomycetota bacterium | reverse complement strand
CGGCGCCGGGAGCGTGCTGAACGGCAATTCCATGCGGTCTTCCTCCTGTAGCGAGGCTCACGCCTCGGCACAGGGGTGACCGCTCGGAACGCCCCGCGGTCGCAGAAAAACCAGGAGAAAAGGCCAGCCAGCTGGGTCAGTCTCCGTTCGCGCGGGCTCAGGGCTGCAGTGCGCGCCAGCGCGTGATCGCCTCGGCGTTCGCGGACGACGGGCTCGCGCGCTCACGCGCTTCGTAAACGGTGACCGCGGCGTCGACGAGCGCGCGCGACGGCTTCCTGCCCGCCGGCAGCCTCACCAGCGTGTCCTCGACTTCTTCGACCGCCTCGTCAATCGCTCCGCCGGAGGCCAGCGTGCGCGCGAGGTCGCCGGTGTAGCGTTGCGTGCGCTCGTGCGTCGGACCGACCGCGGAGCGTGCGGCGTCACGGAGGCGTGCGATCAGCGTCGCTGCTTCGCCGCCGCGGCCCTCGTCGATGAGGAGCGCGGCCCACTGTGCAGCCAGGAGTCGTACGTCGGCATGCGTCTCGCCGAGTTCGGCGGACGCGGCGCGGAACGTGTCCCCCAGCACCTGCTCGGCCTCGGTGTAGCGCCCGGCTCGGCGCAGGAGGCTGCCGAGCTTCGCGACCGAGTACAGCGTGTTCGCGTGGTGGGCTCCCACGGCCTGCGTCGACGCATCGATCGAGCGGTGGAAGACGGGCTCGGCCCAGTCTGGGCAGCCGCTCTCGACCAGCACTTCGGCCCAGCTCCCGAGCAGGAATCCCGTCAGCGGGTGCCGGTCACCCAGGTGCTCGCTCGCCGCCTCGCTGGCGTCCTGGAGCACGATCTCCGCGTCGGCGAGCCGACCCGAGTCGCGGTAGAGGATGCCCAGGTTGTTCGCGGTGGAGAGCGTCGCCTCGGCGCCCGGACCGAGGGTGCGGCGACGGAAGGAGTAGGCTTCGGCGAGGAGCGGCATCGCCTCCGCGCGGCGATTGCGCGCGACGTACATCGCGCCGAGGTTCGCGACGGATCCCTGCGTGTCGGGATGCTCGTCGCCCAGGACGCGGCGGCGACGCTCGAGGACGTCGACCAGCATGGCCTCGGCCTCGTCATCGCTTCCCGCTGCGCGCAGGAAGAGCGCCCAGTTCTGTCGCGCACCGAGCGATTTCGGGTCGTCCGGGCCCGCGACGCGCGGAAAGTCCGTGGCAGCGGCGCGCAGGTGTGGCTCGGCTTCCTCGGCCTTTCCGGTGGAGTACAGGTACCAGCCGAAGTTCGCTCGAGCCGAGAGCACGTCGCGGTCGTCGTCGCGCGCGACGCCGCGCAGGATCTCGAGCGCCCGTTCTTCGGTCGAGAGCGCCAGCTCCGGCAGACCGAGCGTCCAACAGGTGTCGGCGATCGAGTGCAGGAGCGTCCCGTGCACTCTGGGCCGGTCGCCGAACTCGACCTGCGCGGCATCGATCGCGGGTTCGAGCACGTCGCGCTGCAGCGCGTTCACGGCGACGTTCGCCAGGTTCGCGCCGCCGAGGATGCGTTCGAAGTCGCGTGCGTTGGCCGCGGCATCGGCCCCGGGTTCGTTCGCCCACGCGAGACTGGCCTCGCGGCGCAGTTCGTCCAGGACGTGCAGGCCGATCTGCTTCGGTTCGACGCGCGTGAGGACGCGGCCCTGGAAGAGGGACAGTTGCTCGAGATCGCGCGC
This sequence comes from Planctomycetota bacterium, assembly GCA_026692665.1. Lineage (GTDB taxonomy): Bacteria > Planctomycetota > UBA1135 > UBA1135 > JAEUHZ01. The sequence goes on along the minus strand of JAPLOF010000024.1, from coordinate 36,033 downwards.
GCGCGCCTCGGCCAGCTCGCGCTGCTCGACGGCGACGCGTTTCTCGGCTCCCAGAGCCTGCGCGTTCCGTTGCTGGACCAGGGCGTAGAGCGCTGGCCCACCCACGACGAGCGCGAATGCGAGCACCGCGGCCGTTGCGTGCGCCGGCCGCCGCCGGCTCCACTTCCAGGCCTTCGTGATCACGCCGCTGGGCCGCGCGTGGATCGGGCGGCCTTCGAGCAGCGCATCCAGGTCGTCCGCGAACGCCGCGGCCGACGCGTAGCGGCGCTCGCGATCCTTCTCCAACGCCGTCAGCACCACCGTCTCGAGGTCGCGCGAGAGCTCGGGTGCGAGCGCGCGCGGAGCGACCGGCTCGGAACTCAGGATCCGGTAGAGGATCTCTTGCGAGTGCTGCCCTTCGAAGGGCACGCGGCCCGTGAGGCCCTCGTACAGCATCACGCCCAGCGACCACACGTCCGTGCGCGCGTCGACCCTGGTCGCGTTGCCGGCGACCTGCTCGGGCGAGACGTAGTACAGGGTTCCGTGAAGCTGCCCGCTGCGCGAGATCGACGCCGAATCGGGGTCGAGCGCGAGTCCGAAGTCGAGCAGGAGCGCCTGTCCCTCCGGCGTGATCCGCACGTTCGACGGCTTGACGTCGCGGTGCACGATGCCCGCGGCGTGCGCGGCGGCGAGCGCGCGCGCCGTGTCGCGAGTCCAGCGCAGGAGGTCCTTGGTCGGCGTCCGTCCGTGCGCGCGCCGTGCTTCGGCGTAGATCTCGTCGAGGCTCGAACCGCGCACGAATTCCATCGCGAGGTATGGGACGCCGTGGTCGGAACCGGCCTCGTAGACCGTCACGATGCTCGGGTGCCGCAGCTTCGCGACGGCGCGCGCCTCGCGCTCGAAACGCGCGATCGTGTCGGCGGACCCCGCGAGCTCCGGCCTCACGACCTTGAGCGCGACGCGACGGCCGAGGCGCACGTCCTCGGCCTCGTAGACGATGCCCATGCCGCCGGCGCCGAGGCGCGCGATCAGCCGGTACGGTCCGAGCGTTTCGAAGGGCAGCGCGCCGACGGTCGCCGCGGTCGCCGGGCCGCGGCCGAGCGTGCGCGCGAGCTTCTCGAGCCGCGTGCGCTCTGCCGGGCCGAGCTCGGGATGAAGCTCGACGTACTCGCCCAGGCTCGGGGCCGAACCGCGGAGGAGCAGGTCGACGTAGGCATCGACGGCGATCTCGGCGGGAGTGGGCTCGCTCATGCGCGGGGCTCGCGGGAGGGGCCAGTCTAGGACCCGGTCGACCGGCCGCGGAGGGCCTGGAGCCGGCCCGAAATCCCCACGAAAAACCCAAATGCCCGTGAGGCCGGAGCCCCCGGCCTGTCTTCCGGGGCGTCATGAGCACCACGCACACGGAAATCCTCGCCGGTCAGCGGCCCGGCGTCCTGGCCTGGATCGGCGTCGCCGTCCTGTTCGCCGTCACGAGCGCGATCACCCTGGCGGCCGCCGGCCGTGGGGAGCCGAGTCAGCGGAGTGGGCCCGTCCGCCGCGAGTCCCCGCCGCGCAGGCTCGCGGACACCGGGCTCTATGGCGACGCCGCGACCCGCACGATCGCGAGCGACGTGCTGCCCTTCACCCCGCAGTACCCGCTGTGGACCGACGGCGCAGAGAAGCAACGCTGGATCCGTCTGCCGCCGGGGGAGTCGATCGACGCCTCGAATCCGGACGTCTGGCGCTTCCCGGTCGGCACGCAGCTGTGGAAGGAGTTCTCGTTCGGTCGTCGCGTCGAGTCGCGGACGATGGAGCTCGGGGCGGACGGCCGCTGGACCTACGCGACGTACGCCTGGACCGAGGACGGAAACGACGCCGTGCTGGCGCCCGAAGGCGGCGTGCGCGGGGCGTGCTCGACCGGCCGCGGAACCCGCCACGACATCCCGGGCGTCGCGGACTGCCGCGTCTGCCACGAAGGCGGCCCCAATGCCGTGCTCGGGTTCAGCGCGTTGCAGCTCTCGGCGGACCGCGACCCGCTTGCGCCGCATGCCGAGAGGCCGACCGCGGGTTCGGTGGACCTCGACGACCTGGTGGCGCGCGGTCTCGTGCGCGGCCTGCCGCGTGAATTGACCGTGCATCCGCCGCGCATCGAGGCCACTTCGCCGCGCGAGCGCGCCGCGCTGGGCTACCTGCACGGGAACTGCGGCAGCTGTCACAACGCAGAGGGTCCGCTCTCGACGATCGGTCTCGAGCTCGACTATCCGCTCGTCGGCGCCGAGCGCCGCGCGGCCCCCGCGATGCGAACCGCGCTGGGCCGCGAGAGCCGATTCCAGCCGACGGGACTGGCGGGTCTTGCGCGCATCGAGGCCGGCGATCCCGACCGCAGCACGCTCGTCGCACGCCTGTCGTCGCGCTCGCCTGTCGCCGCAATGCCGCCGCTCGGCACGCGCGCGGTGGACGAGGACGCGGTCGCGCTCGTTCGCGAGTGGATCGCTTCGGACTTCGGCGTCACGCACCCGAGCGGGGCGGCGACGACGCGGCTCGAGATCCCGAAGAAGAAGTGAACCCCAGGAACAGCCGGAAAGAACCAGGAGCAACTCCCATGAAGAAGATGCTGATCGGATCGATCGTCCTCACCACCGTCCTCGCCGCGATCGCCTACGCGGTCGTGCCCAGCGCGGACGCGCCGACGCCCGCGCAGGTCGCCGCCGCACGCGGGAAGTACCTCGTGACGGCGATGGGCTGCGCCGACTGTCACACGCCGATGAAACTCGGCCCCAACGGGCCCGAGCCGGACCTCGCGCGCAGCTTCTCCGGTCACCCGTCCGAGCTCGTGATGCCGCCCGCGCCGAAGCTCCCGCCCGGCCCGTGGATGGCGACCGTCGCCGCGACGATGACCGCCTGGTCGGGCCCGTGGGGGACGAGCTTCACGGCGAACCTGACGCCCGACCCCGAGACGGGGCTCGGCAAGTGGACCGCCGACGACTTCGTCGCGACTCTCAAGACCGGCCGTCACATGGGTCGCGGTCGCGAGATCCTGCCGCCGATGCCGATCCCGGCGGTCAAGAACCTCAGCGAGGAGGACATGCGCGCGATGTTCGCCTACCTGCAGTCCGTGCCGGCGGTGAAGAACCTCGTGCCGGATCCGCTGCCGCCGGCGGACGCGCGCTGACATTCGCCTGCGAAATGGACGACGCCTGCGCGGCTCCGCGAGCCGCGCAGGCGTCGGTGCTCCCCGATGACCTAGCGCACGCCGCGCGACTGCAGCAGCTTCCCGAGCTGCGTCCGCGCGCGTGTGTGCATCATCCGGGCGGCGTCCGGGCTCGCGGCGCCGATCGACTCGGCGACCTCTTCCCATGCCGAGCCGGCGTAGTCGCGCAGGAGGATCAGCTCGCGGTAGTTCTCGGGCAGCTCGTGGAGGCACTCCTCGACCATGCCCTGCTCCTCGGCGTTGCGGACCTCGAGCGACGGCGTGTTCACGCGCGCGGGCGGGTCGATCGAGCTCTCGCCGCCGTCGCCGTGGCCGTCGAGAGCGATCTCGCGCGCCGACGAGCGGCGTTCGGCGCCGAAGTACTTCGCGCGCGCCGAGATGCGGTTCTGGACGATCGTCGCGAGCCAGCGGATCAGGCTCGATTCGCCGCGCGTCTCGAATCGGTCGAGCGATTGCAGCGCTTCGATCAACGCCTCCTGCGCGATGTCGCCGGACTCGACGTTGCGACGGAGCTTCGGGCCGATGCGGGCCCGCACGATGCCAAGTACGCGGTCCGAGTAGCGCTGGAACAGCTCGTCCCGCGCCTCGCTCTGGCCGCCCTGTGCTTCGCGCACGAGGTCGATCGTGGGCATTTCCTTCCAGTTTCCGCCGTCGTCCATCGGGATCAGTCCTTCTCTTTCCTGCTGACGCGCAGGATCTGCTGGAACCACTTGAGTCGGCCGTCCCGCGACTCGCCTTGCGACGCGGCGCGCTTGAAGACCAGGTTCTTGAAGATGTCGCGATCGGCTTCGGTCGCGCTCAGATCGACCGCGCCGCGCACCTTGGTCTGCGCGATGCGCTCGAAGGTCGACATCGCCCGCGTGTAGTCGACGGGCTTCTTCGTCGCGCGCGATTCGGTCTCGAGCTGCGCCAGCCAGTTCTCGATGGCCTCCGACCGTTCGTCGCGTGCGAAGGCCAGCACGCCCTCTTCGGGGTCCTGGCCGTTGAAGCGGTAGACCTTGACCAGCGTCGGGGGCCCGCCCTCGACGCGCAGCGCCCAGTCGGCCGAGGTCGATTTCGCGCCGAACAGCAGTGGCCGGCACGGGTAGACGCCGCGCTGTCCCGCGGAGTTTCCCGTCACGCCCAGTGCATAGACCCAGGTCGGGGACGTCGTCTTCACTTCGATCCCGAGTATCTCGTCACTGCTCGTGCGGGCGATCTGGATCTGATCCTGCATCGCGCCGATCGCATCGACGGACTCGGAGTTGGGCGTGAAGTGGAAGAGAGCGAACAGCTCGCCGCCCTTCCGGCCCGCGGCTTCCGCGCGCATCCACGCGCCCGCGCCCAACGCGAGTGCGCCCACGACGAGAGCCGCGAACGCGGGCTTCTTCACGAGCCACGTCGTGCGCTGCCAGGCCGCGTGCGGGCCGCTCGTGCGCGCGAACTCGTTCGGCAGGCCGTCCACGAAGCGCTCGAGGTCCCGCGCCATCTGGCTCGCCTTCGCGTAGCGCTGCGACAGGTCCGGGGCGAGGGCCTTGGCGCAGATCGCGCGCAGCGCGAGCGGGATCGACTTCGGCAGCGCGGCGACGCGCTCGCTCGGGCCCAGGCTGACGCGCGCCAGGAAGCGCAGGATGTCCTCGGTCTTCTCGCGCGACTGCGCCCGCTCGAGGCTCAACATCTCGTACAGCACGAGTCCGAGCTGGTAGACGTCGGTGCGCACGTCCGAACCCGACCGCAGGTCGCGCGCCTGTTCGGGCGCGAAATACTCCGGGGTTCCACGCAGGACACCCGAATCCTCCGTCCCCGGGCGCACGCGCGCCGACAGGCCGAAATCGAGCACGATCGGATCGGCGCCCTCGCGCAGCAGGACGTTGTTCGGCTTCAGGTCGCGGTGGACCTGGCCCAACTCGTGCGCGGTCGCGATGCCCGCCGCGACCGGTGCCAGGATCTTGGCGGCCGTGCGCGGCCAGCTGCGCGTGTCGACGCGCCCCGTCGTGGGGCGCGGCGCGTTCTCCGTGCCCTTCGGCAACAGAGGTTCGAGGAAAGCGAGGAGGCGAGCCGACCGCTGGGCCGGATCGGCGCCCTCGTCGACCTCGGCGCGCTTCATCTCGTCGAGCACGCGCGCGAGGTCGATCCCCGCGACTCGGTCCATGACGATGTACGTGTGCGCCTTGTCGCGCCGGATGTCGTGCACGCGCACCACGTTCGGGTGGTCGAGGCGCGCCAGCGCCGCGGCTTCGCCGTGCGCGATTCCCTCCCACTCCTCGGGGCTGCCGGCCTGGGCTTGCGCGTTGAAGACCTTGATCGCGACCTCGCGCTCGAGTTCCTGGTCCCAGGCCGCGAACACGACGCTCATGCCGCCGCGGCCGAGGATCGAGCGGATGCGGTAGCGGTCGCCGAGCAGCGAACCGGGCGCGTACTGCGGCGGCAGCGCCTGTTCGGCGAGCCGGTTCGCGCGCACGAGCTCGGCGAAGGCCTTCCTGTCCGACTCGTTGGGCAGACGTGCCGCGAACACCTCGAGCACGACGGCTTCGCCGCGCGAGCTGCGCCAGGCGAACTCCTCGGCCAGCGCCTCGCGGCGGAAACGGTCCCGCAGCTCTCCACGCGCGAGCTGGGCCGCCCAGACGTCGAGGTCCGCCGTGCCGACTTGGGCCAGCTCGCTCAGGTAGCCGTCGAGCACTTCGTCGACGGTTCTGTCCGGGCGCTGCTCGTGGTGTCCGGGGCTCATGGCGGGTCCGATCCCCCGAGAGAGCCGCGCAGCGAGTTCACGAACGCGCGCGTTCGCCCCGGGGGACGCGGGCTCTTCCATGGTACGGCGGGGCTTCCGATCGCCACCCGTTCGGTTTCGCGCCGCGGTCGGGGGCACCCGCCGGACCCGCCGTCGGCGCAAGGGGGCCTGGAGAGCTAGCCCCGCGCCCTCACTGCCACACGATCGAGTACCCGTTCGTCCAGCTCGGTGCGGGCGCGCCGCAGGTGCCGGGCGAATCGAAGTACCAGGCCTGGTAGTGGCGCGTCGATCCCGGCGGAACCGCGCCGCGCACCGAGATCGGCGGGTCGCCGGGCGCCGGATAGCGCGCCCAGCCGAACGAGATCGGCTGCAGTCCCAGACGCATCAAAGTGCCGCCCGCGCAGCGCAGCCCGTCGCCGAACGCGACCCCCGCGCCGCCGGCCAGCGTCGACGACCCTTGGAAGAAGATCACGTTCGAGCCCTCCGGCGGGCCCGAGGCCCACAGCTCGAGGGAGTCCGCTCCCACGCTCGCGGTGCCGAGTGTGCGCAGGCGGCCGCCGTTGTTGACCGAGTTCAGGCACCCGACCGAGGCCGGCGACACGTTGCCGCACGGGCAGGGCGTGCCGCTGCCGTCGCCGCTGCAGAAGATCGTCCCGGGCGCCGGGTTGGCGACGCGCACCACGCCGTTCATGCCGATCATCGCGTGCACGGCGCAGAAGTAGTCGTAGCGCCCGCCGGGCATCGGATGCTGGGCCAGGAAGGCCGGCGTGAACGCGAAGGTGAAGCTCGGCACCGCGGAGGTCAGCGGCGAGTGGAACAGCTCGTTGCCGTTCACGACGCCGTCCGTGCCCTCGGTCACCGTGTGCGACCCGCTCGACCAGATCCATTGCACGCTGTCCCCGGGCTCGATCACGATCTCGCGCGGCGAGAAGTAGAAGCCGAACTGGCGCACGACGACGACCTCGGCGGATGACGCGGTCGAGAGCGCGAGGAGGGCGAGCAGGGTTCGGCAGGTGGGCATGATGGGAAACTGACCCAGTTCCGTGGTCATTGGTGTGGTGGCCGCGGGGGTACCCCCCAGGGCTTGTGGGTAGTCACCCCGGGAAACTGCGCCCAGGGGCCAGGGACGGGACATCCACGCAACTGGGTCAGTTTCCCTCACTGCCAGACGACGCTGTAGCCGTTCGTCCAGTTCGGAGCGACCGCACCGCACGCGCCCGGCGAATCGAGGTACCAGGCCTGGTAGTGCCGCGTGGACCCGGGGGGGACCGCGCCGCGCACGGAGATCCGCGGGTCGCTCGGGCCAGGGTATCGAGCCCAGCCGAAGGAGATCGGTTGGGTGCCGAGGCGCATCAGAGTCCCGCCGGCGCAGCGCAGTCCGTCGCCGAACGGGATGCCGGCGCCGCCGGCCTGCGTCGAGGAGCCCTGGAAGAAGATCACGTTCGAGCCCTCCGGTGCGCCCGAGGCCCACAGCTCGAGCGAATCCGCGGCGACGCTCGCGGCTCCGATCGAGCGCAGGCGCCCACCGGCGAGCACCGAATTCAGGCACCCGACGGCGCCCGCCGAGGCGTTCGCGCACGGGCAGGGCGCTCCGCTGCCGTCGCCGCTGCAGAAGATCGACCCCGGCACCGGATCGGCGACGCGCACGATGCCCGTCATCCCCAGGTGGAAGTGCGGCTGGCAGAAGTAGTCGTACCGGCCGCCCGGCATCGGATGCAGCGCGAGGAACGCCGGGGTAAACGTGAACGAGAAGACCGGCACCCCGCCCGTCAGCGCCGAGTGGAACAGCTCGTTGCCGTTCACCAGGCCGTCCGTGCCCTCGGTGACCGTGTGCGTGCCGCTGGTCCAGATCCAGCGCACCGTGTCGCCGGGTTGGATCACAATCTCGCGCGGCGAGAAGTAGAAGCCGTACTGGCGCACCTCGACGACTTCGGCGGAGGCCCCGGGCGCGAGCAGCAGGAGGGCGCAGAGGGATCGGATCAGGGACATGGCGGACGCGGTCAGGACCAGGGGGCGAAGCTGCCCGCGTACGCCGGAGTCGGCGCGCGGACAGCCATCCTTGCAGGGTACCCCGGGCGCCGGATCCCCGCTGCTCCCCTGCGAGGCGGGCAGCGGGGATCCAGGCCGCGGTGCCCCGCGGGGCCTCACCCCGTCGCGGTAGGATGCGGCCGTTGAGTTCGAATCCGGCGCACATCCCCGGGGAACGACTCCGATTGCGGCCGAGCCCGCGGAAGTGGCTCGTCGTTCTCGGGATCGCCACTGCCTTCGCCGCGGTCGGCGCGACGATGGTGCGGGACGGCGATGCCGGCGGCTGGGCCGTGACGATCTTCTTCGCCGTGTGCGCCGGCGTCGCGCTCCTCGTGCTGCTGCCCGCCTCGACCTACCTCGAGATCCGCCACGACGGCTTCGAGTCCAGCCGTCTGTTCCGTCGCCGCCGGCTCGGGTGGAGCGAGGTCGGCCCATTCTCGGCCGTCAGTATCGGGTCGCACCCGATGGTCGTCTTCGACCGACTCGGCGCCGGGACGCCGCGCCTCGGGCGCCTGAACTCGGCGATCGCCGGCGCGAACGATGCGCTGCCCGACACGTACGGGAAGGACGCGGGCGAGCTGGCCGCGCTGATGAACGCGACGCGCGAGCGCGCGGTGGGAATTCGCGGCGGCGCCCGGGCGCAGCCGAGCTGATTCCGGGCGTTCGACTCGCGCGCGGAGGGCTCTCGGTATCGTACATCGCGCCATGGCTCGCCCCTTGCAACTCGTCTCGCTGTCGCTCCTGACCCTGGGCGCCTGCGCGGAACCGCGCGTCCAACCCATGGAGCCCGCTCCCGTCGAACAGGCTTCGACGGCTCCGACCACGGACGCCCCGGCCTCGAAGGTCGCGCTCCTCGTCGGGATCGACCGCTATCCCGCCGACGCGGGCTTGGGCGAACTGCGCGGCTGCGGGCGCGACACGGAGCGCATGCGCGTCCTGCTCGTCGAGCGCTTCGGATTCCCGGCCGAGGACGTGACCGTCCTGCGCGACGCCGAGGCGACCCACGCCGCGATCGTGCGCGCTTTCCACGCGCAGCTCATCGAGCGCGCGCGGCCCGGGACGGAGGCCGTCTTCTACTTCGCGGGCCACGGCTCGCGCGTGCCCGATGCCGACACGGGGCCCGATCGCGAGCCGGACGGGCTCGACACGACGTTCCTGGCCTACGACAGCCGGAGCGAAGGCCGCACGGGGGAACACGACTTCGTCGACGACGAGTTGCGCTCGCTGGTCGCCGCGGCGAGCTCGCGCGGCGCGTTCGTCACGGTGCTCACCGATTCGTGTCACTCGGGCGGCGCGCTCCGCGGCGTGTCGAACTTCCGCCCGCGCGCGGCGCCCCAGGGCCGGCGGCCGTTCGACCGCGCGTACGGGCAGGGCTTCTGGCCGGCCGGCGTGCCGTACTACGACGACTCGAACCGCGTCGTGATCGGGTCCAGCGTCCAGATCGCGGCGTCGAGCCGTGACCAGGTCGCGGGCGAGATCGACCTCCAGACCGCGGTCGGGACCTTCGAACCCTCGGGCGCGATGACCTGGTACCTGGCGCAGGGGCTCGAACGCGCCCAGCCCGGCGCCACGTGGGGCGGGGTCGCGCAGCAGGCCGCGCTGGGCGTTTCCACGTTGCTCCCGTACCAGGACATGGCCTGGTACGGCGACACGGACCGCACCATCTTCGGCGCCTCGTTCGAGGGGGTGACCGGCTGGCGCGCGACGCTTCTCGAGCCCGGGCTCGTCCAGGTCGAGGCGGGCTACCTGCATGGCGTGCGCGAGGGCTCCGAGCTCGACATCCGCAGCTCGGACGGCCGCAACAGCTACGGCCGCGCGATCGTCGAGTGGACCTCGGAGGTGCAGTCCCGGGCCCGCTTCACGCGCCTTCCGACCGCCGACCTGTCGCGCACCGCCCTGCGCGCGGTCGAGGTCGGCCGCCCGGCTGGCGAACCCCAGCTCTCCTTGTGGTGCGACGTCCCCGGGCTGGCGCCCTGGTTCGCCGGATCGCAGTGGGTGGGCATCGCGTCGAGCCTCGAGACCGCGGACCTCGTCCTGCGCTCCGGGGTGGGCGGCTACCAGCTCTGGACGCCCGAAGGCCTGCCGCTCCCGGGGTGGCTGCCGATCCTGCCGCCGACGTTCGCGGACCAGGGACGGTGGCTGGGCGTGTGCGAGCCCTACCTGCGCCGCGAGTCCCTGTGGCGCTCGACGTCCCGGCTCGCGCTCGAGAGTGGATCGCTGCAGCTCGACGTGCGCCTCGAGACGCCGCGCCTGGACGAGCTGCGCGGAGCGGTGCCGGCCGGCTGGAACCGTTGGGTTCCGGCCGCGATCGACGGACGTCGGCTCGTCGGCGGCGTGCGCGGAGACCTGCCCATGGGGGTTTTCCGGGTGCGCAATCCGGGGCGCTCGGCCGTGCGCCTCTCCGTGGTCAACCTGCCCGAGGACGCGCGCGCACGGCGCGTCGTCGAGCCGGTCGCGGGACGCGAAGCGCGCACCCTGGCGCCCGGCGAGACGTGCTCGGTCCGCGTCGGTTTCCCGGCGCCGGATCCGTGGCCGCTCGACCGGGCGATGTGCGACCGCTACCTGTTCCTCGCGACGATCCAGCCGTTCGACACGTGGACGATCGCTTCGGAGGTCGAGCTGCGGGGAGATTCCGAGTCCGCGCCGCTCCCCGGAGTCCTGCGTCAGGCGCAGGCGCGTTACGCGACGCGCGGGGCGGGCGCGGTCGACCTCGATCGGTCGGGATTCGGAGTCGCGGCGATCGACGTGTTCGTTTCGCGACCGCGTTGATCCAGGGTCGATGGAGCGGGGTGTTGTGGGCGACTCTCACGAGTCTCATCGAGACGGGCCCGGGATGAGCGGGACCCGGAACCACCGGCACTGGCCGTGCATCGCCCGGGGCCGAGGCCGGCCAAGTTCGCGAGTGCCAAGCGGCTCACCGAGGTTCATGCCAACGCATGGACAAGATCTGCTCTCCAGTGGATATCGTCGTCGGAATCGGCCCTGTTCCGTTGCTCGTTCCCGGTGAGATCAGCTGCACCACAATCGGACCGGGCGGCAAGCTCGGAACACGGTAGGGGACGCGGCTGAAGCTGATCGTATCGCCGCGAATCGTCGCTACATCGGGAACAAACTGGCTCTGGTCCAACTCACCCAGCAAGAACTGTGCTGGACCGGTGTACGGGCTTCCATCGTCCTGCAGCAGGTCGATCGTCAATGCTCCGGCTCCCTGATTCGTGGGCTTGAGCACCACCTCGGCATCGGCCTGCACGCGACATGGTTGCCAATCCCGAGTCTCGCGACTTCGCGCGGGGACGTCAGGATTCCATATGAACCGCCACCGATACGGCTCAGCGGGTATGGAGGCGATGCGGTAGTCGCGAGGCGACATCCCACCCAATGGAAAGCGGAGAATCTTGCCATCCGGTCGTTGCAGCATGAGGAACCCGGGACTGCCGATCATCGCGGTCGAAACCCCACTTTCGGAAAGGTCAAGGCGCAGGGATCCGAATCCGTTCGAGCTCGCCAGCAAGAGAGCCGGCTGGTCTTGAAGCGGAGCTCCCACGCGTTTCAACATCGTGGTCACTTGCAAGGGCTGGTACCCAAGGAAGGAGAAGCCGATCTCCGCCGGACCGATGGCCTCGACTTCATCCGCAGAGGTCGCCGTCAAGACATAGTGCGCGCGGCTCTCTGTCAGCCATGCATCTGGAACACCTGCCAATCCCAGCGCAACCGGGTGTGCGAGGCCCAGCTCGGCACCATCCGCATGAATCTGACTGGTCACACCCCACTCTTGCCCACCTACCCTTGCAGGGGTGATGGCCAATCCATCGATTCCCTGTAGGCTGATCCTGACACCGTAGAGCGCAGCCACGATCAGCTCGAGCATTCCGGATTGGCTGGATGCCGTGACCGGGCCCGACGTGTGGACCCAGCCTCGCCCACCCACCGTGACTCGGTATCTCAGGTGGGTCGACGCGCCAACCAGCGAGAAGGAACCATCCGCCTCGCAGTTTCCGATCAGAACGCGTGGGTCTTGGAGGATGCGCGTCCAGTTGCTGGGAGGCTCAACGAAAGACAGGTCGGAGGGGATGGCAACGACGGTCAGGCCGCTGGCGTCCGCGAGCTTGGCGGATTGTGATCGAACCACGCCGCCTATCGCCGAGATGGAATCCAGACGAATCACGCATTCCGCCACATGCCCGATCGACACGGTGCGCTGGCCTCGCCCTTCGCCAGCCTTGCTCGCGAAGATGATGTCGCCATCGGTGAGAGTCGACCACAGTGGGACCTCGAGTAGTCCAGCACTCGTCGTGAGGCCGAGTTCGCGCGGGTCATGTCCATCAATGAGGACTACGATCGCCTCGGCCACAGGCTCCCCACGTGAGTTGACCACGACGACTCGCCCAGTTGTTCCAGGCAAGGTTCTGACTTCAGCCGAAACCTCAGGAATCGTGCGCGCGCGCGTGATCGGGTCTGCGAGCAGTGTCTGGGTTGCAAGCGGTGGCGAGTCCGGCGGATACCCAGTGGGCAATGCGGTTGGGCGCCCGATCGTGTACATCCAGACCGCCAAGGCAAGAGCGCCCGATGCCAGGCCAATCGCAGCGAGTTTCGCACGAGTTGCGTTCAATCGGCCTCCCCTGGGCAAGCATCCAAGTCTGGAACATGGTTCGATCGGCGGACACATCGACGAGGCGAATCGATCCTCTAGCAGGACCCCTTCACGAGGACAATCTCGCCCGAGGAGACCTGAACCCCAAACACCTTGTGGCAGTTCGACGCAGAACAGGTGGCCAAAGCACAGTCGCCGACGAGCTCATACGTCATCGTCGAAGCCACCCAGGCGATCTTGCAGCAAACGGCGGGCGGGCCGATGATGTTGCAGGAGCACATGACGCCACTCGACCCTGCGTTCGTGGTCACGGTGGTGCGGATACAGCCCTGACTGCAGGCGGCTCCGCAGGTCACGTTGGGTGCAGGGAAGAACCCGACTGATTCGCACACTTCGCCGTCCTCCCGTCCAGCAGCGACTCCCGCGACCAAGGTCACGATGATCACGCCGAGCGCCTTGCTGCAGAGCGAGAGAACGGGGAAGCCAGTTGCGAGAGTGGCCATGGTAGAGACTCCTGGAAAGCACCGAGCCGAATCTTGGATCCTGCGGGGATCTTGCCCTGCAGGGCGATGAGCCGACTCTACCCCCCCCCCCTAGTCCGAATGTCCATGACTTCCTCCCGGTCTCCAGGCAAGAGCGCGGTCCATCCGCCGCGGGGCGGTCGCCCTTCCAGCCGCTGGATGGCGCTGTGGATGGGGCGAGAAAGATGCCACCGTCGGTGAGCGGATCCTGCACCGACTGCCGAAGCACAAGGCGGAGTGGCAAGGCACCGGTCGCCGAGCGGCGCGGCAAGCCCCGGACGCGCTGCACTCCACGATCCTGGGGCGGGACGGGGCCGAGGTCTGGGGGGCAGGTTGCATCGCGAAGAAGCCAGCAGGACGACGCTCCCGGACGGCTATCCGACCGCGGGAAGCCCGATTCGAACGACACGGCTACACGCATCCGGGGGCCGAGCGAACGCGGGGCCCCGGTGGAGGCCGAGTGCTCGGCGGCACCGAGCGGGCCTTCCGTCCAAGCGGCAGCACCCGCACAATCCGGCACCCATCATGCGCCGACTCCTCGCGCTCGTCCTCCTCTGCGCTCCACTCGCAGCACAGAACGCCGACGATCGACCGTGCCGCTCGGACTACACGATCCGGGCGCGCTACGAGGAGGACGGGCGCAAGCTGCACGGCGAGCTGACCGTGCGCTGGACGAACGATAGCCGCGACACCGTTCCCGACTTGTGGTTCCACGCGTACTGGAACGCGTTCGCGAACTCCGAGACGACGCACATGGTCGGCTCCGGGGGAACACTGCGCGGCGGGCCCGTCGGCGACGACGAGTGGGGATGGCAGCGCATCCTGTCCGTGTCGGTCGACGACGTGGACGTGACGCCGAGCCTCGAGTGGACCTCGCCCGACGACCAGCGCGCCGAGGACCGCACGGTGTTCCGCGTGCGGATGCCGCGCGCCGTCAAACCGGGAGAGGTCGTGTCGGCGCGCGTGCGCTGGGAAGCGCGCGTCCCGCGCGTGCGGCGGCGCACCGGCTACAAGGACGACTTCCTGTTCATGGCGCAGTGGTTCCCGAAGCTCGGCGTGTACGAGACGGGGAACGGCTGGAATTGCCACCAGTTCCATGCGGCCACGGAGTTCTTCTCGAACTTCGGCACGTACGACGTCGAGCTGGACCTGCCTTCCGTCTACCAGGACCGCACGGGTGCGTCGGGCGTGCAGGACGGGCCGACGACGGGCGGGAAGGACCGCTTCACCGTGCGGTACGCGGCCCCGTCGGACAAGGATCGCGAGCGCGCGGAACGCAGCGGGCGATCGCCGCTCGTGCACGACTTCGCGTGGACGGCGGATCGTCACTACGTGAAGTACGAAGGCACGTTCCATTTCGACGAATGGGCGGCGCGCTTTCCCGACGAGGTGACGCGCGTGGCGCTCGCACTCGACCGCACCCAGGCCGAGATGCGCCTGCGCGACGTCGCCGTGACCGTGTTGTTGCAGCCCGAGCACGCCTCGCAGGGCTCGCGGCACTTCGAGGCCACCTGCACGGCGCTCTTCTTCTACGGACTGTGGTGGGGCGAGTACCCCTACGAGCACATCACGTGCGTCGACCCGGCGTGGGGCGGGGGCGGCGCGGGCGGGATGGAGTATCCGACGCTTTTCACGGCCGGAACGCGCATGTTCACGCGCGCGGCCATGCAGTCGCCCGAGAGCGTGACCGTGCACGAAGCGGGTCACCAGTTCTGGTACGGGCTCGTCGCGAACAACGAGTTCGAGGCCAGCTGGCTCGACGAGGGCTTCAACACGTTCACGCAGAACGACGCGCTGTGGCTGCGCTACGGGCACTCGATCGCGACGACGGACTTCGCGAGCGTGCCCTACGACGGCGTTCCCATCGGCCGCAAGCCGGGCGGCTCGGCGATCGCCGACGCGCTGGCCGGGAAGCGCTTCGAGCTGCCGTGGATCGGCGCGATCGAGCCCTTGCGCGGCTCGGGCCTGGTGGACTGGTGGCGCGAACAGCCGCTGTTGTCGTACGGCCGCCAACGCACCGACCCGCGTGATGGCGAGCGCGTCGGGTACCTGCAGGATCCCGACACGGACCCGGTCGACATGCCGGCCTGGTTGTACTGCGACCGGGCGAGCTATCGAACGAACAGCTATCGACGTACGGCGACGGCACTGCGCTCGCTGCAAGGTCTGGTCGGAGACGCGCGTTTCCTGCGGGGAATGCGCACGTATTCCGAGCGCTGGCGGTACCGGCACCCCTACCCGCAGGACTTCATCGACGCCTTCCAGGAAGGCGCGAAGGCGGACATCGGCTGGTTCTTCGAGCAGGCGTTCCGCAGCACGGCGACCGTCGACTGGCGGATCGAAGTCGAGCAGGAGCGCGCGAAGCGGCCGCGCGGCTGGTTCGCCGACGAGACTGGACACTGGATCGAGCGCAAGAAGGGGGCCGAGGGCTCCGCCAAGGCGAAGCCCGAAGTGGACGAGGATGTCGATGGAGCCGGGACGGAGACGGCCGCCGTCGTCGCCGACACCGCGCCGGCCGGACCCGCGGGATGGCGGACACAGGTCGTGGTGAGGCGGCGCGGGGAAATGCTCCTGCCCTTGACGGTGGAGTTGAACTGGGACGACGGCACGAGCGAACGCGTCGTATGGGCACGCGAGGACCAGGCGCGTTCGACCTGGTGGAAGCCGCTCGAGGGCCGCGCTCCGGGCCAGAAGAAGCTCGTCTCCGCGAAGATCGACCCCGACCACCGCTACGCCTTCGACCTGGACCTCTCGAACAACGAATGGCACGACGCGGTGGATCGCGCCGCGCCGTTGCGCTGGTCGGAGCGCGTCTTCGCGCAGTACTTGCACGGACTCCACGCGTGGGGAGGCCTCGGTGGCTGATGTCGGGCTTGCAGCGGCCGACGCGCGTCGGGCCGACGGGCGCGTCGTCTCGCTCGAGGCGCTGCGCGCAGCGCTCGGTCGTCCCGCGATCTGGCTCAGCATCCTGCTGTTCGAGGTCGTGCTGGCGCTCGCTCCCGCGCTGGCCTGGTTCCAGTGGATGAGCAGCGCGACCGAGCACAAGTACGCGCCCGGTTCGCTGCTCTCGAACCTCGATGCGAACTTTCGCTTCGACCACCGCGCGGGACTCGACGCTCTCGGTGACGCCACGGGACAGATGGGGGCCGCGCTGGCCCTGATCGCCATGCTCGCCGGGTGTTTCTTCGCCGGCGGCTGGCTGCAGGCGTTCCTGGAGCGCACGCACGGCGAGAGCGTGCGGCGCTTCTTCTACGGCGGCGCGCGCTGGTTCTGGCGTTTCGTGCGTCTGCTCCTCCTCACGCTGGTCGTGCTCGCGGCGTGCGGCTGGCTCGTGTACGGCAAGCCCTGGAACGTGCTCGTGCTGCAGCTCGGCATGGACGTGCCCCCGTCCGATTTCGACAAGCTCGAGACGCTGGGGTCCGAGCAGACGGTGGTGACGCTGCGATTCGTGCAGGCGGCAATCCACGCGTTGCTCGTGAGCCTCGTCCTGGCCTGGGGCGACTACACGCGCACGCGCCTCGCGCTGCACGACACGAACTCGGCCGTGTGGGCCGGGCTGACGACCGCGTGGACGCTCGCGCGGCATCCGATCCGCACTCTGCGGCCGCACGCGGTCCTGTTCTCGCTGGAGCTGTTCCTCGTGACCGGCCTCGGATTCTTCGCGCGATCCGTCGAGGGCGACATCGTGCGCGGGGGCCGCCCCTGGACGACCGCGGTCCTGTGCGCGACGGTGATCGCCGCGCTCGTGTGGCGCGTGATCCTGCGCGGTGCGCGCTACCACGCGGCGGTGCAGGTGAGCCGCGAGATCGTGCGCCCGATCGCACGCCCGGATCCGTGGAAGAAGACTCTCGGTGGTCCTGGCGGTCCGCGCTATCCGATCGGCGGGGACGAGTACGCGGTCTCGATGTAGCGTAGGCACGGGCCGCGCGGTGACTGTTGGGCGGGGTCGCTGCGTCACCTCGGCCCCGTCGATCGGCCCGTCCATGCGCCTGAGCTCGCCCCCGAAGGAATTTCCCGAACAAGACTGGGGATCGGCTCCGAGCCGGTGCCGATGGTGTACGTCACGCGCAGCAGGATCCCACTGGGCTCGCGCTCGGGCGGCCCGCGATGCCGTGCTCGAAGACCCCACCGATTCCCCATCCATGTTCGCACGCTCCCGTCCTGGCGCACTCGGTCATCACGCCGGGACCCGCCTCTCGTTGCTCAGTCTGAGCCTGGCCTCCGTGCTCGCGCTGAGCACCGTGACGAACGCGGTGGCGGGCGACACTCCGGCCACAGTCGCGCCGCTTGTCAGCCCGTCCGTCACAGACACATTGGCGCAGGTCACCGCTGTCTGGGACGCAGGCATGACGGCTGGGAAGACAGCGGCTGAGCGGCAACAACTCTGCGACGTGTTCCTCCGCGAGTGGTTCAACGCGAATCCGAATCGCACGCAAGCCGAAGATCTCGCGTTCGTCAACGAGGTCTATGGCCGCGTACTCGGCTACGAGGCCAACGATCACGTCATCTCCAGTTTCCTCCTCGGGCCTTCGATGGGCTCCACCGACTTCACCAAGGCCTTCGTCGCCTCACAGAGCCCTGAGCAGCGCGAACTGATCCAGAAGATCATGAGTGACGTCGTGGCCGACTACGACGCGCAGTGGAAACCGAACGATCCTGGCCACCCCGCGCGCGTCCAGGCACGTGCCACGCCGCCCGAGCCGCAGAAGCGGCCGACGGTCATGTCCATCGAGGCCCTGCGCCTGCGCGCCGCCGGCGGAGACAAGTCGGCCGCCTACGATCTCTCCTACTGCTATCGCGAGGGGCAGGGGGTGCCGTTCGACACGGTAGCGGCCGATTTCTGGGCTCGTCGCGCGCTGGCCGCGGGCCTGGTCTACCCCTCGGGTGCGTCGAACACGCCCGAGGGTCTGTTCGCCTCGATGCGTGCATTCGCCGAGCAAGGCTCGGTGAACATGCAGTACGCCGTGGGGCGGGCCTGCCGCGACGGCTCGGGCACGGCGAGCGACCCCGCGGAAGCCGCGCGCTGGCTCGAGCGCGCGACGGCCGGCGGACACTGGGTCGCGACGGTCGAGCTCGCGATGCTGCATCTCGAGGGCCGTGGAGTGCCGTGCGATCCGACGGCTGCGCTCCGTATCGTCGAGCAAGGCGCCGAATTGGGATCGTTTCCTGCGGTCTACGCGTTGGGGTGGTTCTACGAAGCTGGCGCCGGCGTGCCACGCGATCTCGTCAAGGCTCTCGCAAGCTATCGGAAATCGGCGGAGCTGGGATCCGAAGCCGGTCGCGTCCGCGTCGCCGAGTTCCTGCTCGCGGGCCACGGCACGGTGAAGGACGAGTCCGCCGCGCGCGCGCTCCTGCGCCAGGGGTCGGACTCGGGAGACGTGGCGTCGAGGAACATCCTCGCGGCGCTCGATGCCGGCACCTACCGGCCCACCAAGCTGGAACGGTACCGGCCGCCCACGCCGGATCGGCCGATTTTCGACGTGGCCGCGCGCCGCGCCAAGGCCGATACGGGTGATGCGGCCGCCTGCTACGACATGGGCCACGTCTTCAACGCGGGCCTCGGCGTCCTCGCAGACCCTCACGAGTCGGCCAAGTGGTTCGCGCAGGCGAGAACGCGTGGGTTGGTCATACCCGACGCTGGGCAGACACCGGAATCGGCCTTGGCGATGTGGAAGACGATCGCCGATCAGGGGTCACTCGTAGGTGCCTACGAGTACGCCGTGGCGATCAACAACGGCACCGGCGCACCCGCCAATCGAGAGGTGGCGACGGAGCTGTTCTTGAAGGCGGCCGAGGCTGGGCACATCACGGCACAGGCCGAGGTGGGTGCGATCTACGAATACGGCCGCGGCAAGATCGCCAAGGACGACGCCCAGGCCTTGGCGTGGTACCGGCGCGCGGCGGATGCGGGCCAGGCCTTCGCGCAGATGAAGCTCGGCTACTTCTACGACACGGGCCGCGGGATGCCCGAGGACGACGCTGCCGCCGCGCGCTACTACCGGCTCGGCGCTGAAGGTGGCAACACCGTCGCCATGGGCAACATCGCGGGCGTGCTCGCGGCCGGCATCGGCATACCGGCAGACCCGCGGGCCGCCGCGGGTTGGTACCTGCAGATGGCCGACCTCGAGAACGAGCCGACCGAACCCGGAGACGCCTGCGCGACGCTCAGGGCCGAACTCGCCGCCGGCCACGTCCAGGCTCTCGCCCCACTCGCGATCATGTCCAAGCGCGGCTTCGGCATGGTCAAAGACGTCGACGAAGCCTGGGCTCTCGCCCGCACCGCCGAAGAGTTCGACGTGTCCGTCTTCCCGTTCAGCTGGTTCGAGAGTGACACGAGCCTGGTGAAGCCGGTGGCGCTCCGGCGCAGCGCGCGCTGGATCGCCGAGTTCACCGGTCTTGCGGTGGCCTCGATGGCCAAGACCGACGCAGATCGAACGCAGACCCTGGCTCAGTGGAAGGCGCTGCACGACGAGACCTGCGCCACCGCGCGAAACGTGCGCACCTCGGTGGTCGGAATTGCCCTGAGCGCGCTCGAAGCCGGCACCGCCACCGACGCGCAGATCGCCGCCGTGGCCAAATCGATCGAGCCCTTGCGCATCTACGACCTCGAGCGACTCTGGAACAAGGCGCAGAGCGCGACATCACCCGCTGGCCAGCCGTGGATGCTGCGTCTGGCGGGCCTTGCGGACCGACCCGCCGATGCGGCTGCCGCGGATCAGGCTTTTCTCGCGGCCGCACTCCACACCCCGGATGCCAACGATGCCGATGGCAAGGCTCGCCTCGTCGCGCTGCGCGCGATCCAGGTCGCGCGCCTCTTCTATGGTGTCGGCACGAAGACCGACCCCGAGGGTGCGCTCGCCTGGGCGCTGCTGAACGAGGCGGCGACCGATTCCTACTTCCCGATCGAGTTCCTGACCAGCTCGCTCGAGCCCGCCGGACTAGCCCGCGCCGATGCGCGCTACTTCGGGCTGCAGGCGCGGATCCAGCGGCAACTCGCCGACATCCTCCGACTCGGAAACAACAGCGAGGCCTGGTTGGCGACGGCGAGCCTCTACCGGACGCTGCTCCAGCGCGCGGCCGACATGGGCGATCTGGCCGCCGCCGTCGAGGTCGCCGAGCGCCTCGAGGACGGGGAGTACCAATTCGACAAGAGCCCTGCTCAGGCCTACCTCGCTCGTCTCGAGGCCGCGCGCCTGGGCGATGTCGAGAGCATGTTCCGCGCGGGCGTCGCGCTCGTGAACGGCACGGACACCGCGGCCAACGTCGTCGAAGGCAAGGCCTGGCTCGAGAAGGCCGCGGCCGCCGACCACAAGAATTCCGCCGCGGTCCTCGCGGAGTTGGCTGCAGCCGAGGCCCGCGCCGCGCTGCGCACGCCGCCGGACAAGCAGGCCGGGCCGGTCGACGAGGCCGTCTTCAAGGCCCTCACGACCCTGAACGACGACACGGCCACGGTGATGCTCGGGCAGCCCGCGATCGTCGCACTGCTGAAGGCCATGTGGTGGGACGCCGACTACAGCGCGATCGAGGAAGACCTGGCGCGCGAGCTCGCCGATTCGGCCGCACGCCCGCTGGTGGTCACCGGCCCGGATGGAGCCTCGCTACGTTTCACGAAGACGGTCGACGCGAGCGCAGCGGCGATCTTCCCGCAGTATCTGCAGGGCGAGTTCAACGTGCTCAATGGCGAATACTACAAGCAAGTCTGGGTGACCACGGGCATCGTCGGCGTCTACATCGGCGGCTGTCACGCCAGTGCAACAGGGCGCGCCTACATGAATCGAATCCTCAGCGAGCAACTGTTCGATGGAGTGAAGTTCAACGCCGGCCAGGGCGGGGTCAGCTTCGAGAAGCTGTTCGGCACACTGAAGGTCGTGCACGACGACTCCAATCCCGTCCTGCAGGCGGAGTTTCGGAAGGAGATCCTGCAGGCGATCGGGCAGATCGAGGCTGCAGGTCACAGTGTGCCCGCGGCGTGGAAGGACCTCCCCTGGCTGAAGTGACGCGCGCCGAGGTCTCCGCGGGGCAACTGTCGCCACGAACTCCGCGGGCTCGTCCGTCGCATGTCCGGCTCGCGCTCGGGTGTTCGCCGAGCGCCGCATCTGCCGGCTCGATGCCGATGCGCTCTTCGTCGAACGGTAAATGAAGAAGCGAGCCCCCCGCGGGCTTCTACTGCGCGCCGCCGGCCGCGTCCGGCCACGCGCCGCGCACGAGCGCCGCGACGCGCGCGCGCTGCGCCGCATGCACGCCGGCGATCCACGGACCCGCGTGGCACGTCGCGTCGATCGGGGCGCCGTCGGCGTCCACGACCTCGCCGCCGGCCGAGCGCACGAGCAGGGTGCCGGCCACGAGGTCGAACGGCTGCGCCGGCTCGCGGCTCCACGCGTTCAGGTAGACATGGTGCCCGCGCGCCGCCTCGGCGAGGCCCCACGTCGGCGAGCCGCCGGGCGAGCGCACCAGGCGCAACTCGTCGCGCTGCCAGGCGGCGTGCAGCGCGGCGCGCAGCGCATCGGTTCCGCGGTGCGGATGCAGGCACACGAGCAGCGGTCCGTCGGCCTGCGCGCGCGTCGGCAAGGTGTGCGCGCTGGCGGGCTCGCCGAACACCGGCAGCCGCACGAGGCGCGCTCGGCCGCCGCGCAGCGCGTAGGCGATCTCGCCCGTCGCGGGATTGGCCACGAACCCGGCGAATGGCTGGCCATCGAGGAGCACGGAGATCACGCAGGCCCACGTCGCGGTCTCGGACAGGAACGCATGCGTCCCGTCCACCGGGTCCACGGCCACCGCGAAGCCCGCGCCGGGCCGTTCGCCGCCGGACTCCTCGCCCAGGAAGGCCGCGTCGGGCGCGAAGGCCGCGAGCCGCTCGCGCACGCCGCGCTCGACCTCGCGCTCCAGCCGGGTCGCGGGCGAGCCGTCCTCCTTCACGTGCACGCGGCCGTGGAAGCCGAGCGAGTTCGCGCGCAGCACGCGTCCGGCCTCGAGCAGGCAGCGCAGGCCGAAGTCGACCCAGTCCGCCTGGTCGCGTCCGTCCCAGCGCGCGACCGCGAGCCCGCGCTCGAAGGCCTCGAGCGCCGCGCGCTCGGTGGCGTCCAGCGGCGCGCTCATCCGCTCCCCGCCAGCACGGCGTGTGCGTCGTTCTGGCCCAGGCTCCCGGTGGCCGCGAGGCTCTGGACGCACGCGCGCACCAGCCCGGCCTGCCCGGAGGGGAGGCGGTTGATCGTCTCGGCGACGAGCGGCCACCAGTTCAGCGTCTCGAAGTCGCCGCCCGCGGCGAGCAGGTCCGGGAACTCGTCCTGCACGTCGAACCACAGGTGCACGCGCGTTTCGACCCAGGCGTGGTCGGTGTGGCGCGGGTCGAACGTCGACTCCTCGACGACGACCTCTCCCGGCGCGCGCGGCTCGACACCCGTCTCCGTGCGCAGGATGCGCAGGAATCCAGCCTCGGCGCTCTCACCCGGCAGCACGAATCCCTTGGGCAGCTCGAGGTGCGTCTCGCCCGTCCGCTGGCCCAGCACGAGCTCCAGCGCGCCGCCGTCGACCGCCGGACGCACGAGCACCGCGGCGAGCGAGACGTTCGGGCCCCACAGTCCGAGCAGGCCGCGCCCGGCGATGCCGGTGCGTCCGGCCGGGTTCAGCGGGCGTCCCTGCTCGTCGCGATGTTCGGCCGGGCGCGCGGCCAGCTCGGCGCGGATCGCCGCGACGTCCTCGGGGTCGGCCCAGCCGCCCGCGCCGTGGCCGGCGAGCACCGCGGGCGCGACGTAGTAGGGCGGCGCGTACTGCGGGCACGCGCGGCTCCAGGGCGCCTCGTCCACTGTGATCCTCTGGCGCTTGGGGTAATCGTCCGGGCGCTCGGTGCGGATCTGCATGTGGAACGGGTCCGCGAACAGCTCGTAGCACAGCTCGCGCACCGAGTTCAGCGCGCTGGCGAGCTGCACGAGGTCGCACTCGCCGCGGCCGCGGCGGGCGTCGAAGCTGAGCGTGTGCGCCGCGTAGCGCAGCAGCGCGATGCGGTACACGGTCCAGTCCGAGCCGGCCTTGAGCGCGAAGCACGCCGCGCGCACGCGCCGCACGGTGCCGTACAGCTTGCGCAGGCGCAGGTCCCACTTGACGAAGGCCAGTTCGGCGGGGAGCGCCTCCAGCGCGGGCAGGTCCTTGTTCTGCGCCAGGAACCCCTCGAGTCGGCGCAGCCGCTGCAGGTCCTCCAGCTCGAGCGCGTTGTCCATCACGAACTTGGCATCGTTCTCGAGCTTCGCGAAGTCCAGCTCGAGCGGCATGCGCGCGCAGTGCGTCCAGTCGATCAGCCAGATGCCGTCGCTCTGGTCGCAGATCACGTTGGCGTAGTTGAGGTCGCCGTGTGCCAGGCACACCTCGCTCTCGAGGCCGTTCTGGTTGCTGCTGATCAGCGCGAATAGAGGCAGGACCTCCTGGGGATCGATGCGGCCGTCCACGACGCCCGCCTCCTGCAGGTAGCGGTCGATGAAGACCGCGTTCTCCATCAGCCAGCGCTGCTGGTCCTCCGTGTGCAGTCCGAAGTCGCGGTAGGGGACGACCCAGTCGACCTCGCGCGTGTTGGAGAGCAGTCGTGCGGCCAGCATCTCCAGCGTCTTGTCCAGGCGCCGGGCGAAGTGCCGGGCCGCGTCCTCGTCGTGGGCGCGCTGGAAGGTCTCCTGCAACGTCTCGGGCGTGCCTTCCTTGGCCGCCAGCTCCATCCCGACGCCCACCCAGTCGCCCGCGCTCACCGGGTGGCCGAAGGTCGGCACGTGCTTGCCGAGGAAGTCCTTGACCATGTAGTAGCCGGCCAGCTCGCGCCGCATCTGCCGGTAGGCGTCGATCTTGAGCACGAGCGGCTCGGTGCGCGCCTCGCCTTTCCAGCCTTCGGCCATGAGGAGCAGGCTGCCGCTGAAGCCGCCCTTGAGCGCGCGCAGCCGGGCGCGCGTCCAGTGCATGCACAGGCGCTCGACGATCTCGCGCTGTTCCGCGGAAAGCTGCGTGCGCACCTCCTCGGGCTCGATCCGGCACGGGCCCGCGGCTCCGTCGTGCAAGTCCCGCGGCTGCAGGTGTGCGAAGCGCGCGACGTCGTCCAGGTCGAGGAGCACGCGCACGCCCAGGCCCGGCAACGTGTGCCGCAGCACCGCGAGGTGCGCCTCGGGCACCGCGCTGCCCACGAGGTGGTGTGAGATCGCGATCTCCTCGCAGCGGAAGAGCAGGCGCATCACGAGGGCGAGCGCCAGGACGCGGCCCTCCGTGTGGCAGCCGACGACGAGGACCCGCAGGCGGGTCGCCTCCGAACCCGGGTCGAGGCCGGCCTGCTCGGCGATCGCCGCGCGCAGCCCGTCCCAGGGGACGTGGCCGTCCTGGCAGGCGACGACACTGCACTGCCCGGCCAGCGTGTCGAGCGGCGGCGCAAAGCGAACCCCGCCGTGGTCCCCGTTGCGCGCCTGGTCGTCCGCGCGGGCCAGGAGCACGACGCCGATCCGCTCGCCGCGCGCGCGCCGCTCCAGCGCCGCGCGCAGCAGCGTGGGCAGCGGACCCTGTCCGTGGCTGCGGCCGCGGCCGAACAGGCGCTCGACCTCGCGCTGACCCACGTGGGCGCGCGAGTCGAAGTGGCGCACCTGGGCGCTGACCACGTCCTCGTCCAGGCCGTCGCCGAGGATGATCGTGGTGGTGGCCGATGCGTCTTGCGCGACGCGGGGGGGGACGATCATGGGTAGGCGTCAGACTACTGGACGGTTGGGTTGGTTCCTCGGGGGCGCTCGGTCGAACCTGGCGAGCGGGTTCCCCGCGCACGGCTTGCGGATGAGGTTCCCAGGCTGCGGGCCGGCGATCGGAGCGACGAGCGGCCGAGGGTAGCGGTTCGGGCCGATTCCCAAGGAGTCTTGGGGCAGCGGACAGGTGGATCCGGTCCCTCGTGCGTGCGTCCACTTGCTCTCAGCAGCCTCGGTGGCGGCCTCGGGGCAGTCGGAGGCGCAGGGCTCGCGGCCTCGGGCAGGGCGCGGCCGGACCGCGCCCCCTGGGATGTGCGCCGTTGGCTCCCGTCGCGGGATGCAGGTCGCGTTCTCGAGCGCGGTGGCGAAGTGGGTCGCGGCGGAGGGTTTCTCGCCGGACTACGGCGCGAGAGAGCTGCGCCGCGTCATCCGGCGCGAGATCGAGACGCCGCTCTCGCGCCAGAGGATCGACGGGACGAAGGACGCGAGCGGGATCCTGCGCGTGCGCATCGAGGGCGAGACGCTCGCGGTCGAGCGCGAGCTCTCTCCTCAGCAGCTCACGACCGGCTCGGCCGCGAACAGGCTCTCGAGCGCCGCGCCGACTCGTTGCTGTTGCTCCGGCGTGGCCAGGCCACGAAAGAGCTCGGCGAAGCGCGGGTGGGTGACTCCGCTCAGCACGAAGGTCCAGCGCTTGGCGCGCAGGATCTCACGCTCGAGCTCGGCCGTCTCTCGCGCGTCGAAAGCACGACGCAAGAGCCTCGCGAGGTTTGCGATGTCGTGGCCGACCTGCTGCTGCAACAGGCCGTCGACCGCCGTCACGATCTCGACAACCTCGTCGAAGGCCCGCCCGCGCTCTGCGGGCGTGAGCGCCTCGAAAGCGCGCATGGTCTCGAGATGGTCGAGCTGCGCGTGCTGCGACTCCTCGACCCAGTGGGCCTTGAAGATCACCTTCGTGAACGGATCGAGGCCGGAATCGTCCTTGATGGCGTCGAGGTAGTGGCCCTGCGTCATCCACTCGAGCGCGGAGATGAAGAGCAGCGCTGCCGCGTTGCTCTTGCCGAGCACGAAGCGCGCGGTGCTCGTTTCGCCCTCGAGCAGCGCCAGCTCGAAACCGAGCTGCGCGTTCGTGCGGCCGCGCAGGGCGCGGAAGAGGTTCATGTGCTTGACCTCCTCGGCTGCGAAGTTGGTCAGCGCGTCGAAGGCGGCGCGGTTCTCGAGCTCGAAGTCGTGCGCGAGCGTGCTGACCTTGGGCGCGATGAACTCCTCGACGTAGCCGAAGAGGTGCGCGTAGGCGGCGAGTTCGACCTGCGTCAGCGCGCGCTTTCCGGCCTCGTCGAGGCAGGTCACGGCGCCGGCCGCGGAGAGCGAGAGCGGCAACCAGCGCTTCGAGGGGTCGAAGCTCCGGTCGGCGAGGACGTCCTCGATCCTCCAGTTGACCTTGTAGGCGTTTTCGAGGCAGGCGGCGTACGAGTAGGCGGGCATGAGCGGTCTCCTTGGGTGGCTAGGGCCGCGGGTTGCGCGGCTTTGTTTCAGAACGACAGGTGACGAACACCATAGCGGCCCACCCGGGCAGCACCACAGGATTTCAGAACGAAAGGTGGCAAACGGCGTGGCTCTGGCATAAGTTCTTTTCCAACAGAAGGATAGCGGACCATGGCACGACCCAGGACCTACGAGCGCGGCGAGGTGCTGCGCAAGGCGACCGAGCTCTTCTCGCGCAAGGGCTACGAAGGCGCGCACCTGCAGGAGTTGGTCGAGGTCACCGGCCTGAACCGCTTCAGCCTCTACAAGGAGTTCGGCGGCAAGGAAGGCCTCTTCCAGGCAGCGCTCGACGGCTATCTGGAGCGGCTAGGAGAGCTGAACGCGCACCTGCAGCGCGAGCCCGCGGGCCTCGCGAACGTGCGCTCGTTCTATGCCGCGCTGCTGCAGCAAGACTTCCCCCACGGCTGCCTGGCGGTCAACACGATCCGCGAGAAGCACGTCATCCCGCGGCGCGTCTACGCGACCATCGAGCGCTTCGCTGCCTCCGCCGAGGCTAGTTTTCGGCGCAACCTCGCGCCCGCGTGCGCGCACGGGGAGCTCGCGGCGGACACCGACGTGGACGCGCTGGCCAAGTTCCTCACGGCGCTGAACATGGGCCTGATGAGCTACGCGATCGTGGCCCCGGACGCCAAGAACCGCGCGTCCATCGTGGCGATGGTCGAGCGCGTGCTGCGCTAGGGGGACGAGCCGCAAGTTCGCCCGAGTCGTTTCACCGATTTCGAAGCGGGACCTGATCCTCTCGTGCGCGGGCTCGAGACCTGCGGGGAAGCGGCCCGAACCGCTACCCACGGTCGGGCCGAGGTGGGCAGTGCCCGCCCCCCCCGTCCTGCTTGGGTAGAGCGGGTGGCTCGGGAGGAGGCGCGCCCGGCGGCTCGAAATCACCTCGAGACTGACCCACTTGGCTGTCCGTCGGTTCCGCGGCGCTCCAGCGGAAGCCCGAGGCCGTGTA
This sequence comes from Planctomycetota bacterium, assembly GCA_026692665.1. Lineage (GTDB taxonomy): Bacteria > Planctomycetota > UBA1135 > UBA1135 > JAEUHZ01. The sequence goes on along the minus strand of JAPLOF010000024.1, from coordinate 8,830 downwards.
GCGCGCAGTCGCACCGCAATCCCGGGGGGCTCCCTACCCGCGACCCACGAAAGGCCAGCGAACTGGGTCAGTCTCGTGCGATGTCGCGCGCCGGCCCGGCTCAGCGGTCGAGCGCGCGCGCGGCTCGTGTTCCCAGGTTGTGGTTCTTGCGGTCGTCCTCGAGGAAGAGGCGCGAAGTCGACCGCGCGTAGCGCGCCCTGTAGTTGAAGGCCCCGCCCCGCGCGATCGTCTTGCGCGCCAACCCTCCGAGGCGCAGGCCGTCGCCGGGCGCGGCGCGCGAGGAGGCCGAGGTCCCGTCCCCCCCGTCGTAGTACGCGAAGTCGTCGCGACACCATTCGAAGACGTTCCCGTAGACGTCGTGCAAACCGTAGGGGTTCGCGAGCAGGCTCCCGACCGGCGCGGTCGCAGCGAAGCCGTCCGTGGGCCAGCCCTCGTCCTGCTCGCCAATGCCAGCGGCCGTCGATTCGGGGCTGGCCAGGTTCGCGTGGAGCGCGAGGCCGCCTGAGATCTCGGAGCCCGTGTACCAGGCGGTCGCCGTGGCGCCACGCGCGGCACACTCCCACTGAGCTTCGGTCGGCAGGTCGAGACCGAGGCTCGCGTAGACTTCGGCGCACTGGCCGCGCGTCACCGTCTCGACGGGGTGCGCGAGCGTGAACTCGAGGTGTGTGTCCGTGCCGAAGATCACACGACCCTGGTAGCGGCTCGGATTGGCGCCCGTCGCGCGCAGCCACTGACCCTGGGTCGTCTCGTACTTCGACACGAAGTACGGCTGGAGCACGACCTCGTGCGGGGGACTCTCCCAATCGTCGGCCTCGGCGTGCCAGTTGGGCTGCGACGGATCCTTGGCCTGCGCGCCCATCACGAACGATCCGCCGGGAACGAGCACGAGCACGATTCCCGTGTCTCCCGTCACGGCGAAGGTCCCGTCCTCGCGGCGGCGCGGCTCCTCGCCACTGGCGACGTGCCAGAACTCCCACAACCCCGAGTTCGAGTCGCGGCCCAGCGGCAGCAGTCCGACTTGCGGCGAGATCGAGAGACCTGCGTAACGCGCGCACTCCCGAGCATCGGAGATGGAAGCCAACGCCGCGGACCAGCGCGCCGCGGCCTCCGGTCCGGTGATCGTGCGCTCTCCCATCGAGCGAGCGAGATCGCGACGGGCGATCGTCCGCGGGAGGAGACCTGTGTGGGAGCGAGTGAATTCCTCGAGGTCGGACAGGAGCCTCGTCTCCGTCTCGACCTGCCAGGCGATCTCGTTCTCCTCGAACGAGCGGCTGGCGGTCGATACCTCGCCGCGAGCACGGAGCTCGGACTCCAGATCGGCGAGATTCGATCTGTGGAGCGGCAGCCGTTCGATCAACCTCTCGGCCCGCGCCACCCACTGACCGAAACTCTCCGCATGGGCGGGCACCGGCGCGCCGAGCTGGCGCTCGCCCTCGATCAGGTTCTGGAGTTCCTTGACGTCCGCGAGTCGCAGGACGCGCAGGCGGCCGTCCTCCGCCTGGGCGCGCCGGCGCATTTCGACCCAGGACGTCGCTCCCAATCCGGCGAGGGAGAGAACGAAGGCCGCCGCGATCGCGATCGCGAGGCCGCGATTGCGTCGAATCCACTTCCGGAGTTCGACGAGCGGCCCGGTGCGATGTGCCTGGACGACGCGGTTCTCGAGGTAGGCGCGCAGATCGGCCGCGAGCGCCGTCATGTCTCCATAGCGGCCCTCGGGCTCGCGTCTCATCGCGCGTTCGCAGATCGCTTCGAGCTCCGGCGCGACGCCCTGACTGCCTTGTCGGATCGGCGTCGGCGGTCCGGCCCGGACCATCTGGATCACCTGTGCCGGCGACGGCTGGATCCGTGCGCCATATCGCGCGACCGACTTGCGGCTCCGCAGGTAAGGCGGACCTCCCGTCAGCAGCGAGTAGAGCATCGCTCCGAGGGAATAGACGTCGGAACGACGGTCGAGTGCGCCGACCTCACCGCGTGCTTGCTCGGGCGGCATGTACGCGGGCGTGCCGAACACGTCCCCCTGCATCGTCGCCAGGGGGTCCGCGACGTCGGCGTCGTCGGTCGCAGGGAAGCCACTCGACTCCGTGCGATCGACGACTTTCGCGAGGCCCCAGTCCATCACGTAGACCTCGCCGTAATCGCCGACCATGACGTTGGCGGGCTTGAGGTAGCGGTGGATCACGCCGCGGTCGTGCGCGAAGGCCATCGTCTCGCACACGCGCAGCAAGACGCCGAGCGCGCGTGTCGGCGTCCAGCCTTGCGCCCGCGCATCGACCTGCTCGAGGACCCACTCGAAGTCGCGCCCACGGACGAGCCTCATCGTGAAGTACGGCTGCCCGTCGTCGCCGATGCCGATCTCGTGGACCGGGACGACGCCGGGGTGCTCGAGCTGTCCGGTGACTTGTGCCTCGTCGAGGAAGCGGCCGAGCGCCCGTGGATCGACCGTGGATCCCGTGCCCGTCTTGCCTCCGCGCTCGAGCACGACCTTCATCGCGATCGTGCGCTGCAATCCGCGGTCGGTCACGCGCAGGATCGCGCCCATCCCTCCGCGGTTCAGTTCGCCGTGGCGCTCGTAGCGCGCGCCCGGTTTCATCCGTTGCGCGAGGTCGGCCAGGCGCGCGAGCGCGGCGGACTCGGGCGTCGGCGTCCGTCCCCGATCGAACTCCGATGGACCGGGGTACGCGCCTCGACGGCCGTCGTCGTCGAAAGGCTCGGATTGGCGTTCGCCGTCGGGATCCAAGGGTAAGATCGGCCTCGTGAGGAACATATCCGACCGCGACGGATCACCCCGCGATAGTTTCTCGCTTTCGATCGGGGGGCTGCCCGTTCGGATTCCTGGAGGGGCACTCATGAGACTCGCCACGGTTCTGTCGATCGTCCTGGCAACCGTCCTGTTCGGCCGCGATGCGCGGGCCGGTGGCCTGGACCCGCTCGTGCGCGTGGGCGATTCGGTCGGTGGCCTGGGCACGGTGACCGCGCTCGCTTCTCGCGTCGCCGTGGACGATGCGGGCGACTGGTGGGTGCTCGCGACCAGCGGCTCCGCCAGCGCGATCATCCGCAACGGGCAGGTCGTGCTGCGGACTGGCGATCCGGTCTCGAGTCCGGTCGGAGCGACCGTCACGGCGATTCGCAGCTTCGGAGTGAGTCGCGGTGGAACCGCTGTCTGGACGGTCGCACTCTCGACGGGAGCCACGGGCATCTATCGCGGCTCGGACCTGGCGATGCTGACGGGCACGGCCGTGCTCCCGGGCGGGGGATTCGTTGCAGGGTCGACGTACGCCTCGTTTCGGCATGCTCAACCGAACGGCACCAACCGGTTCATGCTCCTCGGGACTGTGAACACCGTCAGTGCGGGGCCGTCGGACTTCGTGTCCGTCGTCAACTTGAACGGATCCGGCCAGGCGACCTCCGAGAACGTGCGCGTCCGCACCGACACGCCGATCGCCATCACCCAGATCATCGATTCCGTCCCCGTGCGCCCCGAGCAGGCAGCGCTCAACGGGCCGGGCGAGACGACGTTCACCTTCTCGGCGGCCGGCCAGAGCTGGGTCGCGGCGACGAACGTGGGGTGTTTCACCGGCTCGGTCTGCACGCTGCTGCTCGACAGCGCCGGGGTCGGACCCACGGGTGAGCCGTTGGGTGATCTCCTGGGCGCCGGTGTCGGCTCGAATTCCTTCGGACGCTGGGTCGCCAAAGTGCGCGCGGGCACGCAGAACTCGGTGCGCATCTGCGGGAACTTCGGGAGTTCAGGACAGACGATGCAGCTCTACGCCCAGGGCTCCATCCTGTCGGGCTTCTCCAACTTCTCCGTCGAGTCGATCGTTTTCGACGGACCGATCTATGTCTCGCAGACCAACCAGATCGTCTGGTACGCGAACTCGACCGATCCTGACACGACCCGCGACGAGGGCATCCTGGTCAACAACCAGGTTGTCGTGCGCGAGGGTGTGACGGCGACGAGCGTCGGGACGCTCCAAGCGCTCGACCCCTACGGATTCGCGATCAGCGAGAACGGGCGCTACCTCGTGTTCCGCGGGCGTCTGGTCGGAGGCGTCGAAGGCGCCTTCCGCCTCGATCTCGCCCCGGCGACGGCCTACTGCTTCGGCGACGGCACCGGGACGGCCTGCCCGTGCGCCGGTACAGGCGGCGCGGGGGCCGGCTGTCCCAACTCTTCGAATCCGAACGGGGCGCGAATCGCGATGAAGATCGGTGGGTCCGCCTGCGTGTCCCTCGACAGCGTCACACTCGAGGTCACCTCCGCTCCGGCGACGGTCTCGGCGCTCTTCTTCCAGGGCACCAGCCAGTTCAACGGCGGCGCGGGCACCGCATTCGGAGACGGGTTGCGCTGCCTCGGCGGTTCGATCGTCCGCCTCGGGACGAAGATCACGAGCGGGGGGGTCGCGACCTACCCGGGTGCGGGTGACGCGTCCGTGTCGGTGCGCGGGCTCGTGCCGGCGAGTGGCGGAACACGCGTCTACCAAGTCTGGTACCGCAACGCGGCGGACTTCTGCACGCCCTCGACGTTCAACCTGACGAACGGGCTCGAGATCCCTTGGCTGCCCTGATCTGGACGGACCTGTCGATTCCCGTTGACGGGTTCATGAGCTGAATCGGTTCGAGGCTCATTCCAGCTCGCACGGATTCGGACCTCGCGCGCTGCGCGACCGAGGCCATCCCCTGCGCCGGGCATCCGACGAGAAGCAGCTGGCGGGACGAAGAACGCGTCGACGACCGATTCGACCTCACCGCACGCTGGAGCGCCTGGAGTCCCGGTCACGTCCCGGTCTCCAGGAGCTCGAGGGACGCGCCCCGGCCGTGCTGATCTGGCGGATCGAGGCTCCGATCCCGAGTATCTCGACCGCCGCGACCATGTCGCCGCCGACCACGAGCCTCACGTGGACGCTCTCGAAGAGCGATGTCGCGGCGCTCGGCGTGCCGCCCGGAGGCACGTTCCACTTCCAGGCCTGGTTCCGCGATCCCGGTTTCGCGCCGCCGAACGATGTGGGCCTCAGCGACTCGCTGCTCGTGACGATCTGGCCGTGACGGGTCGCCGCCTCGCTCGGTAGTCGTCGGACTGGCACTCCTGTCCCTCGCTCCCGACCATGGTGGCAGGCATGGATCCCGTGCGATCAGGACAGGAAAGGGCGCACCGAGCGCGCCGCGCTGCTCTCCTCCTCGCTGCGGCGCTCGTCGTGGCCGGTGCGTGGCTCCTCGTGCCGGATCCGCCGAGATCTGCGGCGGTCGGCGACGAACGCGCTGTCGATTCGTCCGAGGGCGACGAGACGTTCGTGCAGCTCACCGCGGTCGACGTGTCGGCGAGTACTCGGCTCGCGGCCGAGACGCCAGCGAGCTCTCGCGTCGAGGTCGAAGCCCGCGCGCCGCTCGAGATCGACCTGCGCGCGCCGGGGACGTCCACGAAGCCGGCCGCCGACGTGGATTCCGGCAAGCTCACTCTGCGAGCCGTCGACGTCACGACGCGCGAGCCGCTCGATCAACTCCGCGCGCGCGCGGCGAATGCGGACCGCATCGCCGACCGGAGCACGGGCCCGGGCGTGACACGGGTCGCGCTCACTCTGACGCCCGACACGTACACGCCGCTCGTCCTCGTTCCGGGGTACGAGCCCGCCGAACTCGGATCCGTGCGCATCGTCGACGACGCAGAGGTCGAGCTCACCGCCGAGATGCGCCGCGGCAGCGCGAGCATCGCGGGCGTCGTGATCGGTCTCGGCGCCGCTAGCCATGCGGAGCTGAGCGGTGCCGGTCGGCGTCCATGTGCTCGTTGTGCGAAGTCCGACACCGCGGAGTACGCGACCGCGACGGTCGGCGTCGCCGCTTGGACTCGCCGAGATCCGTGCGCGCACTGCGGTTTCGCGGCCGATTTCAGTCGCGCTCCCGTCGGCCCCACGGGGACCTTCGTGTTCACGGACCTCGCCAGCGGGACGTACGCGCTGCGACTCGCGGACGAGCGCGGTCACAGCGACGGCGTGCCCCTGCTCGTCGTGTTGCGCGACGGACAGCGCGTGCAGATCGAGATGCCGGCCCCGGTGTTGCGCGACGTGCTCGTGAACCTGATCGACGTCGACCGCGTCTCGCTGGCCAATGCGTGGAGCGCGCGGATGCGTGCCGCCTCCACTCCCGCTGACGTGCTCCTGGTCGCGCTCGAGCCCGATGTGGTCGTCGGACCGATCCTGTGGCAATTCGCCGTCCTCGGCGGAACCGAGTTGTTCGGCCGTGGGGAATTCTCGACTCCCCCGCCGGCCGGGATCTCCGTCGGCCGAGGCGCGTCGTTCGGTGGTCGCAAGCTAGGCACCGGCCGGAGAGTCGTGGACGATCGCTCGCGCAACCCGGGAGAGGATCTCAGGCCCAAAGCGATGACGCCGAAGTTCCCCGAGGTCGTCCTCGAGTCGAACGTGCGCGAGGACGGGCTCGTCCGAATCGCGGGCATGCCGACGTACGAGCTCTCGATCCGTCTGACCTGCGAGCCGTTCCTCGGCATCGTGACGGTTCCCGCGTCGATCGGGACCACGGTCGTGCGCGCGCAGCTCGAGCGCACTTCCGAGCGACGCGTCGACGACGACGGCGACCCGGCCACGTTCCGCGAGCTGGACGCGGCACGCTATCGGTGAGGTGCCGGCGAAGCGCCGCCTGCACGCGCCAGTTCGCGGCGCAGTCGAGGCCCTTGCGGCGCTACGGTATGCCGATGGACTGGAGACGACTCTTCGCGCGCGCGCCGACGCCCGACGCTGCCCTCGCCGCGGAGGATCCGGCCGATCGCGACCGGAAGATCGTCCTCGCCTACCACGACGTGACCAAGCACGGCTCGCAGCGGTTCGCGCGCGGCCCGGTCGACCTCGACTGGGAGACGCAGCCGAATCCGTTCCGGCGCTGGGCCGGCACCGAGGTGCTGCCGCTCGCGCACTCGACCGTCGGCGCGGAGCCGCGCTACGAACAGGTCTACGTCGAGGGCGAGCTCGCGCCGCGCGCGCTCGACCGCGTGTTCGTCTCTCAGCTCTTCTTCGACAGCCTGGCGCTCTCGGCGTGGAAGAGCGCCGGCGAATCGCGCTGGTCGCTGCGCGTGAACCCGTCGAGCGGCAACTTGCACCCGACCGAGGGCTACGTCGTCGCCCCGGCGATCACTGGACTTTCCGAGACGCCGTTCGTGGCGCACTACGCGCCGAAGGAGCACGCACTGGAGGTGCGCGCGCGCTTCGGTCGCGCGCTGTGGGACGAGCTCGCGGTCGGCTGGCCGGAGCAGTGCGTGCTCGTCGGATTCTCCTCGATCCACTGGCGCGAAGCGTGGAAGTACGGCGAGCGCGCGTACCGCTACTGCAATCACGACACGGGGCACGGGATCGCGAGCGTGACGCTCGCCGCCGCCGCGATGGGTTGGAAGGCGACGATGCTCGACGAGCTGGGCTCGGATGCGATCGCGCGGTTGCTCGGGCTGAACGACACGCGACATCCCGAAGCGGAGGAGCCCGATTGCGTGCTCCTCCTCCATCCGCAGGGCACCGAGCGCGGCGCCGCGGAAGTGGATGTGCGCGCGATCGAGCGTTTCGCCGGGCTCACGTGGGTCGGCGCGCCGAACGCGCTGAGCCCCGACCACGTCGCGTGGGAAGTCATCGAAGCCGCGGCGGATGCCGCGCGCAAACCGGCGTCCGCGCGAGCGCGCGCCGCGTTCGAATCGCCCTGGCCGCCGATGCCCGTCGGCGACGAAGCGATCTCGTTCCGCCGCATCGCGCACCAGCGGCGCAGCGCCGTGTCGATGGACGGCCGCAGCGGTCTCGCGCGCGACGCGTTCTACCAGACGCTGCGCCGCACACTGCCGAGCCGCGGCGGACTGCCGTTCTCCGCGCTGGCCTGGTCGCCGCGCGTGCACCTCGCGCTGTTCGTGCACCGCGTCGCCGACCTCGAGCCGGGGCTCTACTGCCTCGTGCGCGAGCCGGCCGACGAAGCCGAGCTGCGCGCCGCGATGCGACCAGAGTTCGCGTGGACGAAACCGGCGGGATGTCCCGCGGATCTCCCGCTCTTCGCTCTGCACGGCGGCGACGTGCGCGGGCTCGCATCGCGCGTCTCGTGCGACCAGCAGATCGCCGGCGATGGTTGTTTCAGCCTGGGGATGATCGCGCGCTTCACGTCCTCGATCGCGGAGGACGGCGCGTGGATGTACCCGCGACTCTTCTGGGAGACGGGCGTCGTGGGCCAGGTCCTCTACCTGGAAGCCGAGGCACTCGGATTGCGCGCGACCGGCATCGGCTGCTTTTACGACGACGCGGTGCACGGCACGTTCGGCCTGCGCGATCGAGCCTGGCAGAGCCTCTACCACTTCACGATCGGCGGCGCGGTCGAGGACGCGCGGATCGCGCGCGAGCCGGCGTACGCCGAGTCGAGGGACTGAGAGGGTGTGACGTCGCGCCCACCATCGGCCCCGAGGGATCCGCCACCGAGCTGCGGTAGCTCGCTTCCGTCGCGGGCTACCAGGCGAACTCGGGCTCGGGAGGCGCTCTGGCGGGAGCGATCGGTGGCGGGGGGCTTGGCAGCTCGAGGTGGCCCGAAAAATCCTGCGCACGACGAGCCCGTTGTTGATCGTCGCGATCCACCAGCGCACACCGCCGCAATCGGGACAGGTGAGGACGTCGACGGCGAACACTCGGGCGCTGCGAGCTCGGCCCAACGGAGGCGACGCGTTCTGGCTAGCAGCCCGTTGAAAAACGACCGCGCGGGTTACCGGGCGGGGTCGGCGAAATAGGATGGCGCAGAGGACCTCGCCGATGTCGATGCGCCGCCGCGCCAAGGAAGCCCAGCCCGAGATGTGGATCGCGACGAGCGACCT
>JAPLOF010000023.1 GCA_026692665.1 Planctomycetota bacterium | reverse complement strand
TTTCCCCGGAATCGAACCCAGAACAAGTTAGCCAGGCACCGGAGACGCTTGCTCAGCGCGGCAGTCCGAGCGCGTCCGCGTCGAAGACGCGCGCGACGGTCAGCGTCTTGCCGGAGAGGATCTCGATGCGGCCGAGGCGCCAGAGGTCGGCCGGTTCCGCCACATTGCCCACGATGCGCACGTTGCGCACGGCGAGCAGGTCCGCGTGACCGTCGCGGTCGTAGTCTTCGCACCCCGGCACCAGACGGAGTCCGGGCCACTGCCCGAGGATCGAGCCGTCGAGGGCACGCGCGCACGTGCCGCCCTCGCTGCTGCTCCACGCGACGTCCCGCTTGCCGTCGCCATCCACGTCGCCGGGTGAGAAGACGTCGTACGCGTAGCGAGGCACCACGATGGCGGCCAAGACGCGGCCATGGAGGCACGAGACGACTTCGGTCGGCGTGTCGTTCCCGCCGTGGACCAGGAGGTCCGGGCGCCCGTCGCCGTCCACGTCGCCGAGAGGGGACAGGGAGCCAGAGACCCAGTCACAGCGTGACTCCGCGTGCCCGATCGTCGTGCCGTCCTTGCCCGAGAGGAACTCGACGCGTTCGCGCTGGTCCTGGACGGCCGCGTCCGCGCGGCCGTCTCCGTCGATGTCGCCGACCACGCATCCGATCCAAGCGAACGGCGTGTCGCCCGGCGTCCCGTTCCCTGCGCGCTCCACCGTCCAGATCGCGGCGCCCGTCCGCGCGGAGACGGCGCTCACGCGATCCGTCTCTGGGCCGCGAGCCGGGTATCCGCCGATCAGGAGGTCGAGCGTGCCGTCCCCGTCCAGGTCGTCGAGGACGTCCGCGAGGCCGCTCAGATCGCAGGCGAACGTCCGACCGAGACCGTTCGTTCGACGGCTCGAGAGGTGGATCCCGTTCTCGTCGTCCCACCACGACTCGGGACTCCCATCGCCGTCCAGATCGCCGGGGTAGGCGCGGCCCTCCGAATTCACCCAGCCCGCTCCGTGCGCTCCGAGGCCCGTGCCCGTCGCGCCCGAGATGACGCGCGGACCCGCGTGATCCGGAGCGAACGACGTCGACAGCACGAAGTCCGGCGTCCCGTCGCCGTCGACGTCGCCGACCCAGCGTGCGCTCCAACCCGAGTGCGGCGAGTCGCTGCCGTAGCGTGAGGAGCCCCCGATTCGTTCGAGCATCCAGGTGCCTGTGACCGCTCCGACGAGGGCGAGCACGAAGCAGCCGAGCACTCCGCGCCCAAAGTCCTCCGCTCCGGCGCTTGCCATCGCCCGATTCAAGCATCGCGAGCCGCCTGGGCCCAGCCCCCCCCGCAGCGCGTTTCCGGGCCCCGGCCCGGGCCCGTACACTCTGCGGCCCCGTGCTGCGAAACGACCTCCGAGACCGGCCCCAGGCCGCGAGCCGATCCCCGCGGGAGCCGCGGTGAGGGTCCTCATGCTGGGCTGGGAGTTTCCGCCGCACATCTCGGGCGGCCTGGGCACCGCGTGCCACGGCATCACGCAGGCGCTGACGCGCGCGGGCGTCGACGTCCTGTTCGTCGTGCCGCGGGCGCGCGGGGACGAGGACGCGGGCCAGGCGCGCGTCGTGGGGGCGAACCAGATCCCGGTCGAGGAGCGGCAGCCGCTTCCGGCGCGCAAGGTGCGCAGTCTGCGGGCGGAATACGTCGCGGTCGGGGCGGAAGGGGGCGTGCTAGCGACCGAGGTCGAGCTCGCGGTCGAGCCGACGACGGGTGAGTCCGTGGCGGCGCTCTTGCGGTCCACCGACCGGGTTCCGAGCAGCGGGACCGACGCGGCGTCGACGGAGAGGTTCAGCCCGCGCCTCGAGCCCGAGGACGAGGGGCGTGCGCGCGCGGTCCTCGACACGCGTGCGATCGACAGCCTGCTCTCGCCGTACCTCGACGCCCGCGGATACCGCGCGCTGCTCCTCGCGCGCGCCCGGGCCGAGCGCGCGGCAGCCGAGGCCGAGCAACGGCGGATCTCTCCCGATTCGAGTTCGGCGGGCGCGCTCGCAGATCCGGCGGCCTCGGCCGGAGAGCCGGCGGGCGCCCCGTCTCTTCCCGCAGTCGCAGCCGGCGCGGAACTCGCCATCCCGCCCGCCCTGCCCGCGCGCCGCGAGCTGCGCACGTGGATCGAGGAACGCGACGAGCCCGTCCCCGACCGCGTCACCACGCGCCTCCTCGACTTCTCCGGCGCGTACGGCGGCGACTTGATGGGCGAAGTCGCGCGCTACGCGCTGGCCGTCGAGTCCCTCGCGCGCCGCGAGACCTTCGACGTCGTCCACGCGCACGACTGGATGGCCGTGCCCGCGGGCGTCGCGGCCAAGCGCGCGTCGGGCAAGAAGCTCGTCTTCCACGTGCACGCCTGCGAGCACGACCGCGCGGCCGACCGGCCGGACTCGCGGGTGAAGGGGATCGAGCAGCTCGGGCTCGACGAGGCCGACATCGTGGTGTGCGTCAGCCACTACACGGCCGGTGTGCTGAAGCGCCACTACCGCGTCGACGAGTCGAAGATCCGCGTCGTGCACAACGCGCTCACGCAGCGCGAGCGGCGCGAGCAGGTGCACGTCGTGAAGCCGCTGGACGAGCCGATCGTGCTGTTCCTGGGCCGGATCACGTCGCAGAAGGGCCCCGAGTACTTCCTCGAGGCCGCGGTGCGCGTCGCGCGCGTCCGGCCGGACGTCAAGTTCGTCGTCGCCGGCGCGGGCGATCGGCTGGGCGAGACCATCGAGCTCGCGGCCAAGCTCGGGCTGGCGCGCTGCACGCACTTCACGGGGTTCCTGAACGGCGCCGACGTGGAGCGCATGTACGCGATGGCCGACGTGTACGTGATGCCGTCCGTGTCCGAGCCGTTCGGCATCGCGCCGCTCGAGGCGATGGCGCTCGACGTGCCGGTGATCGTGTCGCGGCAGAGCGGAGTGTCCGAGGTGCTGCGCAGCGCGCTCAAGGTCGACTACTGGGACGTCCAGGGCATCGCGGAGAAGATCCTGGCCGTGCTGGCCTACCCCGATCTCTCGCGACAGCTGCAGGAAGAGGGCAAGGCCGAGGCGCTGGCCATGCGCTGGGACGCGCCGGCCGCCAAGTTGAAGGATGCGTACGCGAGCCTCGCGGGGACGGCATGACCGACGTCACCGTCTACTTCCAGGTCCACCAGCCGTTCCGGCTGCGGCGCTACACGTTCTTCGACATCGGGACGAGCGAGGCCTACTTCGACGACGGCGAGAACGAGCGGATCGTCCGCCGCGTCGCGGAGCGTTGCTACCTGCCGATGAACGCGCTCGTGCGCAAGCTCATCGAGAAGCACGAGGGCGCGTTCCGCGTCGCGTACTCGATCTCCGGCGTCGCGCTGCAACAGATGGAACGCTGGGTGCCCGAGGCGCTCGCCAGCTTCCAGGACCTGGCCGCGACCGGCTGCGTGGAGATCCTGGGCGAGACGTCGCACCACTCGCTGTGCGCCTTGACCGATCTGGACGAGTTTCGCGACCAGGTGAACGCGCAGTCGGACCGCGTCGAGAAGCTGTTCGGGAAGCGGCCGACGACGTTCCGCAACACGGAGCTCGTGATCGACAAGCGCATCGCGAAGACGGCCGAGGAGCTCGGCTTCCGCGCGCTGCTGGGCGAGGGCGCGGACCACCTGCTCGGCTGGCGCAGCCCGCACGACGTGTACCGGCCGGAGGGCTGCGATCACCTGCGCCTCCTGTTGCGCGACTACGTGCGCTCGGACGACATCGCTTTCCGCTTCAGCAACCGGACGTGGGAGGAGTGGCCGCTCTCCGCCGAGCGCTTCGCCAAGTGGATCCACGAGGCGCCGCCGCGCGACGCGGCCGTGAACCTCTTCATGGATTACGAGACGTTCGGCGAGCACCAGTGGGAGGAGACGGGCATCTTCCGCTTCTTCGAGGGGATGCCGGCTGCCGTGCTGCGCGACGGCCGCTTCCGTTTCCGCACGCCGGGCGAGGTCGCGGCCGAGCGCGAGCCCGTGCACGAGATGGCGATCCCGCGGCCCGTCTCGTGGGCCGACGCCGAGCGCGACGTGACCGCCTGGCTCGGCAACCCGATGCAGCGCGCGGCGAACGAGGCCCTGTACGCCGTCCTGCCCGCCGTGCGCGCCCTGGCTGCCGCGGGCGACCCCGCGCCGCAGGAGACCTGGCGCAAGCTTTCCACGTCGGACCACCTCTACTACATGTGCACCAAGTGGTTCTCCGACGGAGACGTGCACAAGTACTTCAGCCCGTACGCCACCCCGCACGATGCGTTCATCGCGTTCATGAACGTGGTCGACGACTTCGGGCGCCGCGCCAGGCGCGCGGCCGGCTCGCTCACCCAGGCTCCAGCACCCAACCTCGCGCACGAAGCACCATGACGTCGCCTCTGACCCTTTTCGAAGTGAGCTGGGAGGTCTGCAACAAGGTCGGCGGGATCCACACGGTGGTCTCGACCAAGGCCAAGGCCCTCGTCGAGCGGCTCGGCGACGATTACGTCGCGATCGGCCCGTGGCTCCTCACCGGCGGCCAGCCCTCGAGCGCGTTCGAGGAGGAGCCGAACGACGCGTTCTCCGAGCGCTGCCGAGCGATGGGCGTGCCCGTGCGCGTCGGCCGCTGGCGCATCCCGGGGCGGCCGCGCACGATCCTCGTCGAGTTCTCCGGGCTCTACGCCAAGAAGGACGCGATCCTCGCCGAGCTGTGGACCCAGTGGAAGGTCGACTCGATCGAGGGGCAGTGGGACTACGTCGAGCCGGTGCTCTTCGGCTGGGCCGCGGGCCAGGTGATCCAGGCCTGGTGCGAGGAACGCGTCGCGCCGCGCGGACGCCGCGCCGTCGCGCAGTTCCACGAGTGGATGACGGGCGCGGGCGCCTTGTGGCTGAAGAACCACGATCCGTCGGTGGGCACCGTCTTCACCACGCACGCGACGATCCTCGGGCGCTCCATCGCCTCGACGGGCAAGGCGCCGGTCGAGGGCCTGGCCGGCCGGACTCCGGCCGATGCCTCGCGCGTGTTCGGAGTCGTGGCCAAGCACTCCATGGAGGTCGTGTGCGCGCGCGAAGCCGACGCGTTCACCACGGTCAGCGGCGTCACGCGCGACGAGGCCGAGGTCCTGCTCGGTCGCCGCGCCGAACCGATATTGCCCAACGGCATCGACATCTCCGTCGTCGACGAGCTCGCGGGACGCACGACGCGCGCCGAGGCACGCGAGAAGCTCGTGGAGCTGGCCGGGCGCATGCTCGGCATCGACGTGTCGGACGCGCTGCTCGTGGGCACGTCGGGGCGCTACGAGTTCCACAACAAGGGACTGGACCTGCTCTTGGACGCAGCGGCCGTTCTCGCCCAGAAGGAAGGGCGCCGCCTCGTGCTGTTCGCACTGGTTCCGGCCGGGAATTCAGGCCTGCGCGGCGATCTGCAGGACCGCACCCACCACCCCGCGGAGGAGGCACGCAGCCCGATCGGCGTCGCGACGCACAACCTGTTCGACGTCGAGCACGATCCGATCGAGCGGCGAGCGCGCGAGCTCGCCATCACGAACGCCCACGGTTCGCGCGTGTTCCTCATCCACGTCCCGATCTACCTGGCGACGGGCGACGGGCTCTTCGACCTGCCGTACGAGGCCGTCCTGCGCGCGCTCGACCTCACCGTCTTCCCGTCGTTCTACGAGCCGTGGGGCTATACGCCGCAGGAGAGTCTGGCCGTCGGCGTGCCGACGATCACGACCGATTGCGCCGGCTTCGGGCGCTGGGCCCGCGAAGCGCGACTGGGCGCGGGTGACGGCGTGGTGGTGCTCGACCGCGAGGAAGCGGCGCGCCGCGGCGACGAGAGCGAGCTTCCGGCGCGCGTGGCCGGCGTGATCGAGTCGTTCCTCGCGGAATCGCGCGATCCCAAGTCGGTCGAGGAGTCTTGCCGCGCAACCGCGCGGCTGACGTCCTGGTCGGACCTCCTGCGGCACTACGATGCTGCCTTCGAGATCGCGGCCGTCGCCGCGGAGAACCGCGCGCCGCTCGCCCGCACGGCGGCGGCGTTCCAGATGCGACGTCCGGTCGAAGTCGCGCCGCCGCAGCAAGGCCAGCGCGCGCGGCTCACCTCGTTCCGCATCGCCGCGACGATCCCCGAGCCCCTGCGCGGACTCGAGCGGCTCTCGCGGAACCTCTGGTGGTGCTGGGACGCCGAGGCGACGTCCCTGTTCCACGACCTTTCGCCGACCCGCTGGGCGCGCCACGGCCACAACCCGGTCACGTTCCTGCGCGACGTCTACACCGAGGATCTGGCGCGTCTCGCGGCGGACAAGGGGTACGTGGCGCGCGTGGCCGAGGTCCTCGCGCGCTTCGACGCGTACATGGCGGACACGCCGCGAGAGCTGGCCTACGACGGCGCGACCGCGCTTTCCGTCCAGCATCCGGTAGCCTATTTCAGCGCCGAATTCGGCGTGCACGAGTCGCTGAAGGTCTACAGCGGGGGCCTCGGCATCCTGGCCGGCGACCACCTGAAGTCGGCGAGCGACATCGGTCTGCCGCTGATCGGAATCGGCCTCTTCTACCGGATGGGCTACTTCGCCCAGGCGTTGACGCCGGCCGGCGACCAGATCGCCGGCGATCGCGAGAACGACCCGCGCGACCTGCCGCTCGAGCTCGTGCGCGACGCGCGTGGCGAACCGATCGAGGTCGAACTCCAGCTGCCCAGCTCGACGCTGGTCCTCCACGCCTGGAGGGCGCAGGTCGGGCGGGTGACGCTCTACCTCCTGGACGCGAACGTGCCCGCGAATCGCCCGGAGGACCGCGAGATCACGAACCGGCTCTACGGGGGCGATCACGAGACGCGCTTGCGCCAGGAAATCGTGCTCGGGCGCGGCGGCAAGCGCCTGCTACAGAGGCTGGGCCTCCAGCCGGCCTGTTTCCACATCAACGAGGGGCACGCGGCATTCCTCGTCCTCGAACGTGTCAGCCGGTTGGTGAAGGAGTGCGGCCTGACCTTCGACGAAGCGCGCGAGTTCGTGCGCGCGTCGACCGTCTTCACCACGCATACGCCCGTGCCCGCTGGCCACGACCGGTTCGGCGAGGACGTGATGCGCCGGTACTTCTCCGACGTGCCCGGCTGGGTCGGCGTGCCGTGGGAGCGATTCTGGGCGCTCGGGAGCAGCGAGGAGGATCGCGGCTCGTTCAACATGACCTATCTCGCGATGAGCTTCGCAGGGTTCGTCAACGGCGTCAGTCGCCTGCACGGCGAGGTTTCGAAGAAGCTGCTCAAGCCCTTCTGGCCACGCCTGATCGCGGCCGAGGTGCCGGTCACTTCGATCACGAACGGCGTGCACCTGCCGAGCTGGACGCATCCCGACATGCGCGCGCTGCTCGGCGTGCGGGGTCGTCCCGTGCGCGGCGCGGATTTCGCGAAGGCCGCGCGGAAGCTCGACGACGCGAAACTCTGGGAGGTCCGGCGCCGCGCGAAGAGCCGGCTCGTCGCCACGCTCGAAGCCGAGCTCACCGAGACGTTCATCGCCCGCTCCGACAGCGCCAAGGTGCTCTCGCGCACCCTCGACGGACTCGACGAGGACGCGCTGTGGATCGGTTTCGCGCGGCGGTTCGCGCCGTACAAGCGCGCGCAACTGCTCTTGCGCGATCCCGAACGGCTGGCCGCTCTGCTCGACCGTCCGGGACGGCCCGTGCGGCTCGTTTTCGCGGGGAAGGCGCACCCGGCCGACAAGCTGGGCCAGGAGATCCTGAAGAAGGTCGTCGAGGCCACGCGCAGCGAGCGCTTCCTCGGCAAGGTCTTCTTCGTCGAGGACTACGACATCGAGATCGCGCGCACGCTCGTGCAGGGCGTCGACGTGTGGCTCAACAACCCGACGCGGCCGCTGGAAGCCAGCGGCACGAGCGGCATGAAGGTCGCCGCGAACGGCGGCCTGAACGTCTCGATCCAGGACGGCTGGTGGATCGAGGCGCAGGAGCTCGATCCGCAGAACGGGTGGTCGATCGGCGCGGGTCAGGTGTATCCGACGCAGGAACTGCAGGACGACCTCGACGGCGAGGTCCTGTACCGCCTGCTCGACGAGTCGGTCATCCCCCTGTGGTTCGACCGCAAGGACGGCGTGCCGAAAGGCTGGCTCGAGCGCGTGCGCATCAACCTCGCCACGATCCCGCCCGTGTTCGACACGGACCGCATGGTGGGGGAGTACCGCGACCGCGCGTACCTGCCGCTCGGCGCGTCGTGGCACGCGCTGCGCGAGGGCCGCTTCGCGCCGACACGCGCCCGCGCGGAGCGCGCGCAGCGCATCCGCAAGGGTTTCGACTCCGTGCGCATCGTGGCGGCGCAGATCGCCGATCTGTCGGACCTTCACGAAGGCGATCCGATCGACGTGCGCATCGAAGTCGACCTGGGCGCGTTGGGAGCGGATGACCTGGTCGTCGAGCTCGTGCTCGGCCACAGCGATGACGGACGCGAGCTGAAGAGCGCCAACGCGATCGAGCTCGCTCCGCGGGGGACGACGGTGACGGGCGCGCGCATTTTCGAGGGCCGCCACGTCACGCGGCGGTCGGGCGCGTACGCCTGGGGGCTGCGCGCGCGTGCGCGGGCCAACGAGACCTTCGACCTCTCGATCCGCGATCTCGTCCTCTGGGGCTGAGCGGGCTCCGCCCGCTGGCGCGCGTTCGGCGGCCTCCGGTCGTCGAACGCGCATTTCTTTCCAGTCGGGCCCGAGGCGGAGGTCGGCTCGACCGAGTGCTTCTCGCACGTCGCCTCAAGACGCGAGGGGCGCCGACTCGATCCGGACGGTTCCTGCGCTCAGGCCCAACCCCGGGCCCGCGCCCCAGCATCGAACCAGGAGTCGAGCCCTTGCTTCTGAAGTCCCCCTCTTCCCGACTGCCCGCTCTCGCTCTCGTCACGGCTCTGTGCCTCTCCGGCTGCTCCGGAGGCGGCTCGGGCACCGGTGTCGACCTGTCGTCCGTCGACGGCCTGACGATCGGCGACCAGATGTCCGTCGTCACGGTCGGCGAGGGCAGCACCCTCGCCGGTGGCACGGCCCAGTTCGGCAGCATCCCGAGCGATTCCGACTACGTGACCGACGTGTCGCGCTCCCACGTCTACGACCCGTCGATGGAGTCGCTGCAGACGGTCAACATGATCCTCTGCCTGCTCAAGCAGACGGCGTACTCCGGCCTCGTCAACGAGGGGCTCTACAAGGCCCAGATCGACGAGGCGGCGTGCGGCGGCGAGGATGGCGGCGACAGCGGCACGGGCCAGTCCTCCGGCGACGAGCAGCAGCTGTCGGTGTGGGTCATCGAGAGCACGCGCGCCAGCAACTCGTCGGATCAGACCCTCGAGTTCTGGATCCCGCCCTCGGAGCACGGCGACGGCAACGGCCCGGCGCAGATCCGCGCGCGCATGACGATCTCCGAGAGCGCTTCGGAATCGAATCCGTTCGGCGTCTTCGACCTGAACTGGATGGACGTCTACGTCGACAGCGGTCTCGTCCGCGGATTCGGCAACCTCCACTCGCTCGACGCCGCCGATGGGTTCATCGGGTTCAGCTTCTACGAGGAGAACGGCGACGTGACCGTGCCGGCGGGGGTCGGCGAGTACGCCGCGCGGGTCCAGGCGAACGTGAACATGTTCGCGGACCAGACGCAGGGCGTGGCTCACATCCTGCGCCAGGAGCGCAACAACTTCGGCGGTGGCGACAGCGGCGTGCTCGAGACCGAGTACCGCATCGCGTTCGATCCGACGAACGTCCTGCGCGGCCAGGACGACGACGCGCCGACTTGTCTGTCGCGCACGGAGTTCTCGCAGAACACGTGGCGCTACAACCTGTACGACTCGACCACGGGCGAACGCGTCGAGCTGAACTCGGGCTTCGGCTTCCGTACGCAGGACGGCGAGTACGGGTGGGCCGGCTACTACGGCCTGTGGACGCCGGAGAACGTGACCGTCGAACACGGGGACACGGTCACGCGTCAGTCGTACGGCAACGAGACGGCCGAGACGTACACCGTGTTCCAGGCGCCGGGGAAGCTCGTGAAGAAGACGCGCAACACGCTGGCGCTGGAGAACCTCGCGGGCGTCGAGTTCGAGTGGTTCGACTACGGCACCCCGGGTGCTCCGGACGGCATCCCCAGCCAGCCGACCCGCAATCACGTCGAGTACCAGGCACCCAGTTGGGTCGTCACCGAGACGCAGAGCGGCAAGGGCGGCGGTTGGACGCCGGTCGAGCCGCCGATCGTCATCCCGACGCAGAGCTACGGGTTCCTGGGCATGTGGTGCCCGGAACTCGGTGGAAG
The DNA here is from genome assembly GCA_026692665.1 of Planctomycetota bacterium. GTDB lineage: Bacteria > Planctomycetota > UBA1135 > UBA1135 > JAEUHZ01. The sequence goes on along the minus strand of JAPLOF010000023.1, from coordinate 144,711 downwards.
CGTGGGTTTCGTGCACGGCTCGGAGTTCATCACCTACTTCGCCGAGTCGGTGGTCACGCCCGAGGACCCGATCTTCGACGAAGGCGACGTCACGCTCTACGGCTACTTCGAGTGCCTCGACGGCAGCATCACGTCGAACGAAGCCGAGATGGGGGACATCTACCAGCCCAACGCCAGCTCGGTCGAGACGCCCTACGCGTACCGCTTCGACTCCGCGACGATGACGCTGCGCCTGATGGCGGGGAAGGACGTCGGCGCGGCCGCCGGCCTGGCCGAAGGTGCGGTCGTCACGCAAGGTCCCTACACGTGGGGCTTGCGCAGCGGCCCGCTCGTGCTCTCGACGGCCGGCTTCACGTCGACCTTCGACATCTGGGGCGCGGAGACCTTCTACACCTACGAGACCGGCAACAACCCGTGGAACCGCTACACGGCCCTGATCGACGCGAACGGCGACGCCGTGGCGTTCGACGCGCCGATCGAGTTCAGCTACACGCACGCGACCGGGAACGACGCGAACGGCAGCTCGGCGTACGACGGGCGCACGTTCCTCCTGAGCTACAACGGCCCGGGCAACCTGCACGGCATCCCGTTCGAAGGCGTGGACCTGGACGGTGACACCGACCCGGACCGCTACCTCCCGGTCTTCACGCTGGCGGACGGCACGATCCTCGGATCCGAGGGCCAGTACATCGTCCGTGCGATCGATTCGGAGTACACGCTCCAGCTCGCGCCCGGCCAGTGCGGCTCGCTGAGCATCGACACCGTCGGCGACCTGGCGCTGCCGGACGAGGGCTCGTGGACGGAGCCGGCCATCGGCACGACGCCCACGGTCCTCGACGCGCCGCGCGTCATCGAGGGCGTCGTGGTCGGCTCCGGGATCTGACCCGGACGGAATCGAGAGCGCGGGGCCGGTCGCCGTCACGGCGACCGGCCCCGCGCCGTTCGAGCGCCCTTCCCGGCCCTTCAGGGCAGCGGGCCGCGCAGCTCCGCGCCCACGTGCACGCCGTCCTTCGCCAGGCGGACGGTGGAACCCGATGGGGCCGGACCGTAGTCACGATCCCGGACGTGCACACGGCCTCCGACCACGCTGATCGGCCAGCCGCGGAGGACGACGACGGTCAGGTTGCCCCCCGGATTGCTCGCGCTGGCGTCGATCGTGAGGTTCGACGATCGATCGGGCAGGTCCGCGGCGGCCTCGATGCGCACGCCGTCGATGGTGACGGTCTGCGCGCCGTTCTCTCCGACCTCGTACTGGCCAGCCGGCGCGACCGTGTTGACGGTGACGGCCGTCGACGTCGTCGAGTGGGCGGGGGGCGGTGCAGATTCCCGGCGGCAGGCTGCGGCGAGCACGGCGATCAGGACGAGTGCGCGCGGATTCACTTCGGGTCACCCGGCGCCGGGTCCGTCTGCGGGATCTCCGGCGTGACCGGCGCGACGGAGTCCTCGACGGCCTCTTCTTCGCCCTCCATCACCTCGATCACCGGTTCCTCCTCCATCGCCCCGCCCTCGCCGTTGGTTTCGAAGATCTGGGGCTCTTCGCTTTGCGAGCCGGAGATCGCGAGACCCGCGACGAGCATCGGCACCGGGCCCATCGCGCCGACCATCCCGGCCATCTGCACGAGCAGGGACCGGTCGCCCTGCACCCGGATCACGAGGTCCTCGCCCTCGAGGCGCCCGAGGGCCACCGTCGGCCGTGCTCCGCGCGCGAACTCCGCGAAGCCGGGGACGACCCCGGCCGGGACGCGCTCGGGTTCATTCGCGCTCGCGAGGCCGTTCGACAGCATCGCCCCGACCATGGCGGCGACCGGGTAGCCGTCGCGCAGGAAGCGCGGCACGTCGACGTACGACAGGGACACGAGATCGTCGAGCGACCCCGACGCCTCGGCGCGGAAACCCTCGTTGTCGAGCAGGTCACCCTGCGGGCGGACGACCTGGTCCAGCGCGGCGCGCAGGCCCTGGATCGAGGCGCTCGCCAGCAGCCAGCCGTCCTGGATCGCCCAGCACGGCTCCACGGGGATCGGCCACCCGCTGACGGTGATCGCGGTGATGTCCGCGCCCGCGTGCTCGACGTGCCGCATCGCGAAACCGGGCAGGCCTTCGTCGGCCGCCAGGTCCTCGAGCCGGCCTTCCAGGCGCGCCATCGCGGCACGCAGGGCGGCCTCGTCCTTCACGCGCACGAAACCGACCGCGGAGTAGAAGCCGCCGCCGCCGGTCGAGTCGGACATGTACACGCCGAAGGTCTGCCCCAGGTTCGCGATCACGTCCTTCTCGAGGTCGAGGCCGGTGGTCTCGCGCAGGATCACGAGCGGGTCGACGCCTTCCGCCATCCCCGACATCTCCTCGCCGAGCGCCGTGGCTCCGCTCAGGGACTTCAGGATGCTCCCGAAGTCCGTGCGCGCGACCACCGCCACGGTCGCGTCGCTCGGGATCAACGCCAACGCACCGCGCTCGATGCTGCCCTCCGGGAGCGAACCCGACGCGCGCGCCATGGGTACCCAGCCGATCGTGCGCAGTCCGGCGTAGGAGCGATCCTTCCCGTGTCCCAGGCCGCCCTGGATCACGAGGTCACCCATCCCGGCGGCACTGAACGCCTCCGCGACCTCCGGCCCGCCGAACATCTCGAGCAGGTCGGAAAAGCTGCCGTAGTCCAGCCGGAACGCCGCCGCGGGCACGACGCCCGCGGGCAGGTCGAGGGAGCCGAGGTCGCGCTCGCGCACGTCGAGGCCGTTCGCGGCGACGACCACCGTGTCGGCGCGGCCTTCGCGCGCGACACCGTGCAGCACCCCGAACGCGCCGAAATCGAGCTTCGAGAGGCCCAGCGACTCGTCGAGGCCGAGGGACGGCATCTCGTAGTGGGAGAGGACCTGCGTCAGCCGGTCCGCCCGGCGCCGCGCCTCCTCGGGGGTCGCGTTCTGGAAGTTCATCTGGGCCCGGACCGGCATCGCGTCGGCGGCTTCGCCCTCGGCGGGGCCCACGGACAGGCTCATCGGCCCGAGGAGCCCGCCCGCGGCCAGGTCGAGCGCATCGGCCGGGAACTCGGGATCCTCCATCTCCTCCGGGAGCTCGAGCATCCGCTCGCCCATGTGGCGCAGCGCCTCGCGCACGCCCTCGTCCTTTGGATCCACGAGCAGGGCGTCCAGGCCGCCGGACCACACGTAGAGCGTGTCCCCCGACGCGATCGGCCGGAAATCGGCCGGCGAGCTGCTCCCGCCCACGGGCGAGCTGCAGGCGCAGGACAGGGCCGCGAGGAGGGTGGCGAGGGGGAGGGCGAGTGTCTTCATGGGGGGCATCCTAGTGGCTCTCCAGCGCCGGATCACCGACGCCGCGTTCGACAGATCGGTGGGCGGCCGAGTACGTTTCCGGGATCCAGTGCATTTCCGAGGCGAGTGGGATTTCCCGTCCCGCCCAGCCCGGCCGCACGAACTCCCATCGCGACTTCAGGTGAAGAGGGCCCGCCCGGGCCGCGGTCTGGTCCCGTGACCGAGACCAGATCGCCGGCAGAACGGGATCCGACCTTCCTCGCGCGCCTCGTGGCGCGCGACCGGGAGGCGCTCGGCCGCTTCTACGAGCTCTACTTCGAGAGGATCCACGGGTACGTGCGCCGCATGGTCGGAGACGAGACGCTGGCCGAGGACGTGACGCAGGATGTCTTCTTGCACCTGCAGCGCGCGATCCCGACGTTCGACACGACGCGCGAGCTCGACCCCTGGGTGTTCACGATCGCCACGAACAAGGTGCGCGACCTGTGGCGCTCGAAGCGCCACCAGCACGAGGGCCTGCGCGGCCAGAGCCTGGACGACGGGGATGCCGACGACCGGACGCGCGAGGCCGTGGATGCCCGGCCGGGGCCGCTGCCGGAGCTCGAGTCGGAGGAGCTGCGCGCGACGCTGTCGGCGGCCGTGGACGCGCTGCCCGCGGGCCTGCGCGCGGCGTTCGTCTTGCGTTGGCACGAAGAGCTCGAGTTCACCGACATCGGACGCATCCTGGAACGCAACGAGGCGGCGGCGCGCAAGCGCTACTCGCGCGCGCTGGCGGAACTGCGCCGGATCCTCGAGGAATCCGCGCGCACCAGCCGGAGGGGCGCGTGAGTCCCGCACGCGAGCCCCTCGACGGCCAGGTCGACCCCGAACTGCAGCGGGCCCTCGAGCGCCTGGGACGTCCTCGGGCACGGCCGGAGTTCCGTAGCGCGCTGAAGGAGCGATTCCTCGCCGGCGCGGTCGAGCTCGCAGCGACGAGCGAGGCCAGCGCGCCGCGCGCTTCCACCGGCGACGGCGCACGGTCGTCCTCGGGCTCTCCGCCCCCCCGCCGCCGACTCGTCCTCCTCGTCAGCGCGCTCGCGGCGGCGGCGGCGGTCGTGCTGACCCTGTTCCTCACGAAGGTCCGAGCGCCCGTCTGGCGTGTGGACCGCGCGTCCACCGCGTCCTCCGTCCTCGTCGACGGCATCGCCATCCCGCTGGACGACGAGGCCCGGTTGGCGCAGGCGCTCGGTTCAGCGCGCGAGCTGGAGGTCCGCGGCGGTTCCCTGCGCCTGTGCGTGCGGGACGAGGCCTGGATCCAGCTGGCCGAGGGCACGCGACTCTCGCAGATGAAGTTCGCGGCCGCGGGGCCGTACCAGTTGCGCACGGACCACGGTTCGCTCGCCGTGGCCACGCTGCCCGACTTCTCCGGCCGCGGCATGCGAGTCGTCACGGAGGATTTCGACCTCCAGGTCACCGGCACGGTGTTCGGCGTCGACGTCGATGCCGCGGGCAGCTGCCTGTGCACGCTCGAGGGCAGCGTCCAATGCCATCCCGCGGGGGGCGCGGTGGCGAAGCCGGTTCCCTCCGGCCAGATGTGCTTCTCGTACCGCGATCGCAGGGCGCCGGCCTGGGGCGCAGCCCATGAAGCGCACCTGGTGCCGTTGCGCGAATTGCCCAGGAAATAGCGGCGGAATCGCCCAGACCTCCCACAGGGACCCATGCAGGACCAGGCCGCCGTCGAACTCACCGCGCAGCAGATCGCACCGCTGCTCCTCCTGCCGCAGATCCTCATCCTGTGCGTGGGGTTGATCGTGGCGCAGGTCTTCTCGGGGATGGCCCGGCTCAAGGTCGGGCCGGTGATCGCCGCCGATCGCCGCGTGGCGAACCGCGTGCGCTTCGTGATGACCGTGCTGGTCCTCGGGATCTTCGCCTGGATCGCGCTCGACAGGGCCGTGTGGCTCACCCCGGTGATCCTGTGCCTCGGTAGCGCGCTCCTGCTCGTCTACACCACGCCGAGCTCGAAGACCGCGGTGCTCGGGGAGGGTGGCGTCCAGCGCGGGTGGCATGCGCGGCGCTTCGAATCCCTCGAGGAGTGGCGTCTGACGGGCGACCACCTGCGCTTCCGGCTGTTCGGCGAGTGGACGTCGGTGCCCTGCCCGCCCGATCGCCAGGCCGATCTGCGCGCGAAGCTCGTGCAACTCGTGCCCGATCGCGAGAGTCCGTTCCAGGACTGACGATCAGCGCTCGAGGCGCGCGGCCTGCGCGCGGCGTTCGGCCCGATAGCGCGCGAACCAGGTCTCGCGTTCGTCCGGGCTCCACAGCTCCCGCATGTCGCGGTCGAAACAGGAGAGATCGTGGCCCGTCCCGCGCAGGCCGATCCCCGCGCCGCCCGCCCAGGCGTCGAGGAACACCACGCGCGAGAGTCCACCGCCCGGCACCACGAGCAGGTTGCGCGTCCACAGGTCGCGGTGGACGAAGCGCAGAGCGTGCATGCGCGCGACCTCGCGCGCGATCTCGTCCAGGACTGCGGCCCGTTCGGACGCCGAGGGTCCGCTCGCCAGCCAGTCGTGCAGCTGCGCGCCGTCCGGCACGTGACGCGTGACGAGGAACTGCCAGCGCGGGATCCCGCCGCGCACGATCCCTCCCGCCGCGAGCGGCAGCGGCGTCGCGAAGAGGCGCTCGGTGAGCCACGAGAGGTTGTAGTACTCGTTGACGCGCGGAAGCCGCGCACGCACGAGGCAGCGCTTGATGCCCCAGCGAATCGCCGACTTCCCGTGCATCGGGCTGCACTTCAGCACCGCGTCCTCGCCGGCGAGCACGACGCGTCCGATCCCGAGCCGTCCCTCGGCCGCGGCGCGCAGGGCGAGTTCCGCGGCGGCCTCCATGACCTCGGGGCGCCACCCGACGACGTGCAGGGCGCCGAGGTCGGTTCTACGATCCAGCCGGGCCAAGGTTGCCGGGTGCGCGCGGCAGGTCGATGTCGAAGATGCGCTCGCGCACGCGGTGCATCGCCGGATCGCGTTCGGCGGCTGGCGCACGCTTCAGCGCGACGGCGAAGGTCTGTTGCGAGACGAAGCGGAAAGAGTGGTGGAAATCGACGATCCCGGCTCCCGACTCGTCGAAGACCCGGCGCAGGACGCGCTTGCTGACGGCGCGGCGACCGCGGGGACCCTCGCCGCGGCGCAGGCCGACCCGGCGTCGCCACGCGTGCCACGAGGCCGAATCCCAGAACGAGGCGATCACCATGCGGGAGCTGACGCGCACCAGCTCGCGGACCACGGATTCCAGCACGTCCTCGTCCTGCAGGTGGTGGAGGAGGCGGCAGCACACCACCACGTCGAACGAGTCCTCGGCGAAGGGCAGCCTCTCGGCATCCGCCAGCACGAGGGCGGCGTCCTTGCCGCCCGCCGCCTCGGCCAGCATCGCGGGCGAGACGTCCGCGCCGACGTAGCGCATCCCGCGGCGCTCGAGGACGCCGCGCAGGCGGCCGGTTCCGCACGGCACGTCCAGCACGGGCTTCAGCGCGGGCCGGACGCCGTGCAGGTCCAGGATCCGCTCGACGAGCGTCGGATCGCGCATCGCGGCGCGCGGATCGCGGAACCGTCGGATCGCGTAGCGAGCCCCGGCGTCCTCCGACTGCCAGCGCGCACGGACGTCCGCGCGCAGCTCGTCGGCGGGGTGCACCGGTTCCATGCCGGGAGTCTAGCCCTCTGGACGCAGGCGCGGCCACAGGACCAGCACGGCACCCACGAAGAGCAGCGCCGCGCCGACGAGGCGCATGGGGGTCACCTCGACCTTGCCCGACGGCAGACCGAAGTGATCGAGCGCCAGCGCGGTCGTGAGCTGGGCCGCGACCATCAGGGCCGTCGTGGGGCCGGCACCGAGCCTCGGGAACGCGAACGCGGCCCCGGCGATGATGAACAGGCCGTAGGCGCCGCCGACGTAGAACCACCAGGGCGACTCGGGCTCCGACGCGAGGCTGCGGCGCGTGAAGAGCCACGCCGCGAGGGCGATCGCGAAGACGATGGACGCGTTGACGAGCACCGCGCTCGAGAGGCCGATGCGGCCGCTGAGCGTGCCGTTCGTGGCGCCCTGGACCGCCGATGCGATGCCCATCGCGAGCGCGAGGAGGACGAGGAGCCAAGTCATGGGGAGGCCTCAGGGGTGGAGCATGTCGAGCAGGATCCGCGTGAGCAGTCGGCCGAGGACGGCGCGCCTGTACTCCGCGGTCGATCGCACGTCGTCGCGCGGGCGAACGTCCACGAGGAGTGCGGCGCGCACGGCCGGCGCGATCCCGGCCGGCTCGAGGCCGCTGGCCAGCGCAGACTCCAGCGCGCCGAGGCGCAGCGTGCGCTCGGCCACGGAACCGGCGGCGATGCGCGCGTTCGACCCGCGCGGACCGATCGCGAGCGCGACGACGAGCTTGCTGATCGACTGGGCGCGGCGCGTGCCGACCTTGCGGAACGCCCTCCGCTCCTCGGCGGGGCGGCGCGGCAGGGCGATCGACTCGATGAGCTCGTCCGTGCGCCGTGCCGTGGCGCGATAGCCGGTCACGAAGGACTCGATCGGCAGGTCGCGCGCGCCGGCGAGGGAGCGCAACCGGACGCTCGCTCCCAGCGCGAAGAGCACCGGCACGAGGTCCGCCGCCGGCGACGCGGTGCCCAGGTTGCCCCCGATCGTCGCCCGGTTCTGGATCTGGACGGCCCCGACTTCGCGAGCGGCCTCGACGAGCAGGTCCGCGTGCCGCGCCGCGGCGGCGGAGTGCATCAGGTCCGTGCAGGTCGTCCCGGCGCCGAGCTCGAGGCCCGCCTCCGTCTCGCGGATCCAGCGCAGTTGCGCGAGCCGGCCCACGTCGACGACGAGATCGGGCCGCGTGCGCCCGCTCTCCATCTCGACGACGAGATCGGTGCCGCCCGCGAGGATGCGGGCCGCGCTCGTCGCGCTGGCGAGCGCGGCCAAGGCCTCGTCGAGCGTGCGCGCGCTGACGACCTTCACGCGCGTTCCTCGCGCGCCGCGGCCAGCGCCGCCGCGATGATCGCGCCGTAGCCCGTGCAGCGGCACAGGTTGCCCGCCAACGCGAGGCGCGCACCGTCCTCGGTCGGCTCGGTGCCGTCGCGACGGCACGCGTCGATCCACGCCCGCGTCATCACGATCATCCCCGGCGTGCAGATGCCGCACTGCGCGCCGCCGTGCGCCAGGAACGAGGCCTGCACGCGCTCGAAGCCGGCGCCTTCGACGGTGACCACCTCGGTTCCCTCGACTTGGCACGCCGGCGCAAGGCAGGACAGGACGGCGGCGCCGTCGACGAGCACCGTGCAGGCGCCGCACTCGCCTTCGCCGCAGCCTTCCTTGGAACCGGCGAGCCCCAAGTCCTCGCGCAGGACGTCGAGCAACCGGCGCAAGGGCGGGACGGAGAGCGTCCGGGCGACGCCGTTCACGCGCACGCGGATCTCGATCTCGTCGGCCTCGTCGAAGATCGACTTCACGCCCGCCTCACGGGGGTCGCTGATGCAGCTTCCAAGAGTGCGAGAAGCCGCTCGGGAGTCGCCGGCACGTGCGTGGCGTGGAGGTCCAGCGCGTCCTCGATCGCCGACAGCACGGCCGGCGCGCCTCCGTCCATCGGCAGCTCGCCCACACCCTTCGCGCCGTAAGGCCCGTGCGGATAGGGGACTTCGACGAGCGTCACGTCGAAGCGCGGCGCGTCGAGCGTCGTCGGCACGATGCACGTCGCGAGTCGATCCTGCTCGAAGCGGCCGTCGCGCGTCGTGATCACCTCGCGCTGCGCCCAGCCGACGGCCTGCAGCGATCCGCCCTCGATCTGGCCCACGACGAGCCGTGGCTGGAGCGCGTGCCCGACGTCGACCGCCGTCCAGAAGCGCAGCACGTCGACTTCGCACGTGTCGACGTCCACCTCGACCTCGGCGACGTCCGCGGCCCAGCCGAATACGGGGTATGCGTCGCCCTGGTAGGTGGCGTCGTTCCAGCGCACTCCGGCGGGCGAGGCGTAGGTCACGGTGACGCTGCCGTCGCCGCCCGACGCGAGGAAGCGGCGCGCGCGCTCGCGCCAGGTACCGCCAGATTCAACGACGCGAGATCGCAGCGTGCGGCAGGCCTGCTCGAGGACCCCACCGACGACCATGCACGTGCGCGACGCGACGGTCGGCCCCGAATCGGGCACGCGCGCCGTGTCGGGCCGCGCGAGCACGACGTCCAGAGTGTCCACGCCCAGCGCTTCGGCCGCGATGGCGGTGAAGAGTGTGTCGGTGCCCTGGCCGATCTCGGTCGAGCCGGCCAGCACCTCCGCGCGTCCGTCGGGCAGGAGGTCGACGCGCACGCGGCCTTTCAGCATCTCCTCGCCCGACCCGGTGAAGCCCGCACCGTGGAAGAAGAACGACATGCCCAGGCCGCGCCGTTTCGCGCCCGTTCCCGCGCGCGGCGCGCACCACGCATGGCGGTCGAACGCGCTCGAGCGCGCGATCGCGTCGAGCACTTGCATGGATCCGACGCTGTGCTCGAGCAGTTGTCCGGTGGCCGTCGTGTCGCCTGCGACGAGCGCGTTCTGGCGCCGCAGTGCGTACGGGTGGATCGCGAGCTCGCGCGCTGCGCGATCGAACAGCCGCTCGATCGCGAAGCACGTCTGCGGCGCGCCGAACCCGCGGAACGCGCCGTAGGGCACGTGGTTCGTCGCGACGACACGACCCACGATGCGCGCGCTCGGCCAGCGGTAGGGCCCCGACGCGTGCAACGTGCCGCGCGACAAAACGACCGGCGACAGCGTCGTGTACGCGCCTCCGTCGAACAGCACGTCGGCGTCGAGCGCGAGCGCGGTCCCTTCGCCCGAGAACGCCGCGCGCAACTTCACGCGGCCGGGATGGCGCTTGGGCGTGACCGCCAAATCTTCGTGCCGGTCGTAGATCAGCTTCACCGGCCGCTGGGCCGCGCGCGCCAGCAACGCCGCGTGGCACGCGACGACCGACGGATACTCCTCCTTGCCGCCGAACCCGCCCCCGGTCTCCATCTGGACGACGCGCGCGCTCTCGGGCGCGATGCCGAAACAGCGCACGAGCGCCTTGCGCACGTAGTGCGGGCACTGCAGCGAGCCCTTCACCGTGATCGTGCCGTCGGCCTCCGGCGGCCAGGCGATGCAGCCCTGCGGCTCGATGTAGAGCTGTTCCTGGCTGTCGGTGCGGTACGTCCCCTCGACCACGATCGCGCCGGCCGGCAGCGCTCCGAAGACCGCGTCGACGTCGCCCTTCGCGATGCGGATCGACTTGAAGACGCGCGTCGAGAGCTCGGGATCGAAGTTCGGCGCGACGGGATCGATGCGCGGCCGCACGGCCGCGAGCGCTGCCTCGAGCGTCGCCACGTCGGGCGCCGCGATCAGCGCCAGCGGCTCGCCCCAGTGCTCGATCGCGCCGGACGCGAGCACGGGCTGGTCGTCGACGATCAGCGCCTGCACGTTTTCGCCCGGGATGTCCGCCGCGGTCACGAAGGTGACGCGCTTCCAGTCGAAGGCCGGATCGCGCTCGAACCCGCGCAGCACGCCGCGCGCGACGTCCGAGCGCACCGTGCCGCCGACCCACGCACCGGGTACGCGCAGGTCCGCGACGTAGACCGCCTCGCCGCGCACCTTCGCCGGCCCGTCGGGCCGCGCGAGATCCCGGCCAATGAAGCGCTCCATCGGGTGGACCATCGCTTCCCGCGCGCTCACCTGCAAGTCAGGGCTCGAGCCGCCAGACCTCGAGGGCCGCGCCGAACCGTTCGGTACGCAGCAGGCGGCGCACGTAGCCGTCCATCGCCTGGTAGTGGAGCAAGCCGAGTTCCTCGATGCCGGGCGCCTCGCCTCCGGTCTGGAACACCAGCGTGCCGCGGGTCCGCGTCAGCTCGGCCAGCTCGCGGCCGCCGGCCAGGAACAGGTTCTTCTTGGACCGTTCGAGCACCACGTAGCGCGGTCGCAGGCCCTCGAACCAGGCCGCGAGTCCCTCCTCCGGTTTCTGCGACAGTCGGCCGGGCGTCATGTAGTGGGGCAGACGCCAGGCGGGGAACTCCTCATCGGGGCGCGTTCCCTGGTACTGCGGCCAGGCGCTCGTGCGCCCGGATCGGTCGGAGAGGTCGGCTCGCAGCGACTCAGCCTCGAAGGGCACGGGCAGCACGAGGCCAGGACTCAGGATGACCCGCGCCGAGCGGGAGTCTTCCTGCTCCGCGAACCAGCGCGTGGCGAGCTCGTACGAATCGGGCGCCGCGGAGACGCGCGCGAACTGCAGCAACAGGAGGAGCGGCGCGGCGACGGCGATCGCGCCCACCGCCGCGGATCGTCCCGGCTTGGGGCCGGCGAGGCGCACGAGAACCGCGGCGCCCAGCGTCGCGATCCAGGGCAGGAGCGGCAGCAGGAAGCGCTCGAAGACCTCGTTCAGGGGGCCGACGACGGCGAGATAAGGCAGCGCGAAGGCGCACGCGATCGTGACGTCGCGCTCTCGGATCAGGGCGCGGGCGCTCGCCCGCCAGCGCACGAGCACGCTCGCGAGGCCGGCGGCCGCGTACAGGAACAGGGCCGGATCGTGCTCGGCCAGGCGCCGGGCCAACTCGCCGAAACCGCTGAAATCCGCGGCTCTGAAGTCGACCTCGTGCGCGCCGCTCCCGCCCAGCCGCAGACCGTGGTCGAGGAAGTTCAAGGCGAAGGGGTAGGCCCACAGAGCGCCGACGATCGCGAGACCCGGCAGCAGGACGGCGCGCCCGACGCGCGCTCCCCTGGAACCGCCGGCGAGCCACGCTGCGACCAGGAGCGGAGGCAACGTCGACGCGCCGATCTGCAGCGTCGCGAGCGCGAGCGACGCGAGTGCCACGGCCGCAGCACAGCGACCGATCGAAAGTCTCTCCGCCATCCGCATCGCGGCCCAGACCGCCAGGACTCCGAAGGCCGCCTGGGGCGCGTGCGGCCGCGCCTGGGTCGAGAACAGGGCGTGCAGCATGGACGTCGCGACGAGCGCGCTCGCGATCCAGGCGGCCCGCTCGCCGGCGAGCCGGCGAGCCACGAGCCAAGTCCCCGGGATCGCGAGGAGCGCGATCGCGAGGACGAGCCAGCGCCCGGCCTGGTACGGCCCCGAGCCCGCCCGCAGCATCGCGTCCGCGGCGCCCGGGCGGGCTGGATCGACCTCCGGCGCGGGCCACGGCAGGACGGACAGGAGGCGCGCCAGGAGCACCGGATAGCGCTCGGCATAGTCCACGTGCTGCACGAGCGCGGGATCGTGGCGATAGTCCTGCGCGAGGTTCACCACGTAGGCGTCGGGCTCGGGCGCGTGCGGCAGGAGCCGCGTCGTGGCTGGCCAGCGCAGCGCCGCCGCGAGGAGGACGAGGGCCGCGAGCCCGATCCACACGCGCCGCGCGCTCGGACCCCGGGGGCTCAAGCCTTCGGAACTCGGCTCCATCCGGCCCATGCTGCGCCTTGGCGACGCCCGGTTCCAGGCGCGGACGGGAACACGATTCCAGTAGGATCCTCGCCCCGATGAGCGCGACCGGCGATCTCTTCTCGACGCACGCCCGGCCAGAGGCGCCGCGCGAGGATCTCCTGCGCGGACTGAACGCGGCGCAGGTCGAGGCCGTGACGCACGACTCGGGAGCGATGCTCATCGTGGCCGGGCCGGGGTCGGGCAAGACTCGGGTCATCACCCGGCGGATCGCCTGGCTGGCGCGCAACCGCCACGTCGATCCGCGTCGGATCCTGGCGATCACGTTCACGAACAAGGCCGCGCGCGAGATGCGCGAGCGTGTGGCGCAGATCCTGCCCGAGGCCAGTCGCGCGTGGATCAGCACGTTCCACTCGATGGGTGCGCGGATCCTGCGGCGCGAGATCGAGATCCTGGGCGGGTACACCCGCGACTTCACGATCTACGACACGGGCGATCGCCAGTCGGTGATCAAGCGCGCGATCCAGGACTCGGACTACGACGTGACGCGCTTCAAGCCGGCCGTCGTCGGGGGCTGGATCAGCAACTGGAAGAACCAGGGCTACGAGGCGCCCGAGGACGCCGACGTCGCGCGCGTCGTGGCAGACGAGGAGTCGGGCGATGGCGCGCTGGAGACCGAGGTCTTCACCCGCGTCCGCAAGCGCTACGAAGAGTCGCTGCGCGCGTCGAACGCTCTCGACTTCGACGACCTCCTGGTCAAGGTGCTCGAGCTCTTCGAGCGCCATCCCGGCGTGCGCGACGCATACGCCGAGCGGTTCGAGCACCTGCTCGTCGACGAGTACCAGGACACGAACCGTGTCCAGTACCGGATCGTGCGCCACCTCGGCTCGCGCTACGGCAACGTCGCGGTGTGCGGCGATCCGGACCAGTCGATCTACGGCTGGCGCGGGGCGGACATCCAGAACATCCTCGACTTCGAGCGCGACTTCCCCGGCTGCCGCGTCGTGCTGCTCGAGCAGAACTACCGCTCGGTGAACACGGTCCTGAAGGCCGCGCAGGCCGTGATCGAGCGCAATTCGCAGCGCAAGCGGAAGGACCTGTGGAGCGAGCGCGGCGACGGCGAGCGCATCGCGGTCCTCGAGTGCGAGAACGAGCAGGACGAGGGCGAACGCATCGCCGAGAAGATCCTCTCGCTGCGGCGCGAGGGCGTGAAGGCCAAGGAGATCGCGGTGTTCTACCGCGTGAATTTCCTGCAGCGTGCGATCGAGACGGCGCTGCGGCTCGCGCGCATCCCGTACCAGGTCGTCGCGGGCACCGAGTTCTACGAGCGCCGCGAGATCAAGGACCTCGTCGCCTACGCCAAGCTGGCCGTGAACCCCCGCGACGACGTCGCGTTCCGCCGCGCGGTGAACACGCCGGCGCGCGGCATCGGCGACAAGTCGCTCGAGCAGCTGCAGCGTTTCGCGGCCGATCGGCGCATATCCCAGCTCGAAGCGGCGCGCTCGACCGAGCTGCGGTCGCAGATCCGCGGTCGCGCGAAGGGCGGGCTCGAGTCGTTCGCCGGGCTGGCGACGAAGCTCGGCGAGATCGCGCAGCTGCCGGCCGGGCTCGCTCTTCGCGGGATCCTGGGCCTGATCGACACGGCCGCCTGGTACTCCGAGATGGCGACCGAGCAGGACGTCGACCGCGAGGCCAACGTCGAGGAGCTCGTCGGCCACGCCGATGCGTACGAGGAGGACGTGCTCGCACGGCGCGCGAACGGCGAGGAAGTGCGCGGCGGACTGCCCGGATTCCTGGAGGAGATCGCGCTCGTCAGCGACGCCGACGCGCTCGAGGACGATACGGACCGCGTCACCCTGATGACGCTCCACGCCGCGAAAGGGCTGGAATTCCCGGTCGTGTTCCTGGCCGGCTGCGAAGAGGAGATCCTCCCGCACGTCCGCGCGATCCGTCAGGCCGAGGAGGGCTCCGATGCCGAATCGGGCATCGAGGAGGAACGCCGACTCTTCTACGTCGGCCTCACGCGCGCGGCCGATCGACTGCACCTGAGCCACGCGCGCTCGCGGCGTACGTTCGGCGAATGGTCGTTCCGTTCGCCGTCGCGGTTCCTCTCCGAGATCCCGAAGCAACTGCTCTCGGGCGCTCCGCCGGAGGAGGACGAACTCGTGGTCCTGGGCGCCTTCGAGCCTCCGCCGCAGATCCCCGACCTCGCCGCCGGGGATCGCGTCGAGCACGATCACTTCGGTCGCGGGGTCATCGAGACGTTGCAGGGCCGTGGCGTGAATGCGCGCGCCACGGTCCGATTCCCGGCACACGGGACGAAGACGCTGCTGCTGCAGTACGCGAAGCTCAAGAAGATCGGAAGCGCCTCGCGATGAGCGACAGCGATCTCCGCGCGCGTCTCGGCGCGCTCGTCGACGAAGCCCGGAAGTCCGGGGATCTCGTGGCCCTCGAGACCGCCTGGCGCGAGCTCGTCTCCGCCGCGACGCCGGTCCAGGGCGCGATTCCGCAGCGGTTCGGCATCGTGGGCGACAGCGCCAAGATGCGCGCGCTGTTCGAGCTGCTGGGCAAGGTCGCTGCGACCGACGTCAGTGCGCTGATCCTGGGCGAGACCGGCACGGGGAAGGAGCTCGTCGCGAAGGCGCTGCACGAGCACGGCAAGCGCAAGTCGAAGCTCTTCCTCGCTGAGAACTGCGCCGCGGTGCCCGCCAACCTGCTCGAGAGCGAGCTGTTCGGTCACGCCAAGGGCTCGTTCACCGGCGCGCACGTCGACCGCCAGGGACACTTCGTGGCCGCGAACGGCGGCACGGTGTTCCTGGACGAGATCGGCGACATGCCGCTCTCGATGCAGAGCAAGCTCCTGCGCGTGCTGCAGGAGGGCGAGGTACGCCCAGTCGGCTCGAACAAGATGATCAAGGTCGACGTGCGCATCGTCGCCGCGACGAACAAGGACCTCGCCGCGATGTGCAAGCAGGGGACCTTCCGCGAGGACCTCTACTTCCGCCTGAACGTGATCACGCTGCAGCTCCCGCCGCTGCGCGAGCGAACCGGCGACGTGCCCCGGCTCGTGCACTTCTTCCTCGAGAAGCTCGCCGGCGAGATGGGCCGCGAGATCGGCATCACGGGCGAGGCGATGGCCGCGCTGGAAGCCTGGAAGTGGCCCGGCAACGTGCGCGAGCTCGAGAACGTGATCCGGCGAGCCGCCGTGTTCGCCCAAGGCACGATCGTGCCCGCGGACCTCGGCGCGCCGATCGCCCCCGCCTGAGCGAACTGCTGCGAGCGGTGCCTGGCTAACTTCACGCGAGTTGACCCAGAGATGGGCCAACTCGCGGCAAGTTAGCCAGGCACCGCGCGCAGCAGTTCAGCTCGCGCCCGGGCCGAGCGGCAGTCCGAAGGCCATCCACGCGCCGAGCAGTGCGCTCCATGTGATGAGAAAGGCGATCGAGTACGGCAGCATCGTCG
Source organism: Planctomycetota bacterium (assembly GCA_026692665.1). Taxonomy (GTDB): domain Bacteria; phylum Planctomycetota; class UBA1135; order UBA1135; genus JAEUHZ01. The sequence goes on along the minus strand of JAPLOF010000023.1, from coordinate 128,606 downwards.
CGATCAGGGTCCCGATGCCGGCCTCCTTCTGGTAGCGCTGGAAGAAGGCGATGATCAGCGCGAAGTAGCTCATCATCGGCGACACGATGTTCGTGCAGGAATCGCCGACGCGGTAGGCGGCCTGCGTCAGCTCGGGCGCATAGCCCAGGATCTGGAACATCGGCACGAAGATCGGCGCCATGATCGCCCACTTCGCCGAGGCACTGCCCATGAAGAGGTTGAGGAAGGCCGTCAGCAGGATGAACCCGATCATGAGCGGCACGCCCGACAGACCCGACGCCTGGAGCACGCTCGCGCCCTTGACCGCCACGACGAGGCCCAGGTTGGTCCAGTTGAAGAACGCCACGAACTGCGCGGCGAAGAAGACGAGCACGAGGTAGGAGGCGAGCGTCTCCATGGACTTCGCCATGCCCTTCATGACGGCCGCGTCGGATCGGATCGTGCGCGCTCCCACTCCGTAGGCGATCCCGAGCAGCGCGCCCGCGGCGAAGATCAGCGCCACGATTCCCGAGAGGAACGGGGAGTGCAGGAGGTCGCCCGTTTTCGGGTCGCGCAGGTATCCGTCCGACGGGACCGTGCCCCACACGATCAGGGCCGTGAACACCGCTCCCGCGACGCCGGCGTAGAGGAGGCCCCGACGCTCCTCCGCCGAGAGCGGCCGCAGCGCGGAATCGTCCCCGCCCGAGTCCTTCCACGGCGGCAGCTTCGGCTCCACGAAACGGTCGGTGATCAGCCAGCCCACGCCGGTGATCAGGAACGTGGACACGGCCATGAAGTAGTAGTTGCAGGCCGGGTTCACCAGGCGGCCCGGCTCGAGGATGCGCGCCGCTTCCTGGGTGAGTCCGGCCAGCAGGGGATCGATGGTCCCGAGGAAGAGGTTCGCGCTGTATCCCCCCGAAACGCCGGCGAATGCCGCCGCCAGGCCCGCGATCGGGTGTCGTCCGGCCGCGGCGAAGATCAGGGCCGCGAGCGGCACGAGCAGCACGTAGCCGATCTCGCTGGCGGTGTTGGACATCACGCCGGCGAACACGACGACGAGCGTCAGCAGGTTCCGCGGCGCCTTGAGCACGAACAGGCGCATGCTCGTGCCGATGAATCCGCTGGACTCCGCGATCCCGATGCCGAGCAGCGCCACGAGCACGGTCCCGAGCGGCGCGAAGCCCGTGAAGTTCGTCACCAGCGAGGTGAGGATCCGGTGCAGCCCGTCGATGGTCATCAAGCTGACCGGCCGCACGATCTCGCCGGTCCCGGGCCTCGCGACCTCCACGCCGGAGCGCACCGCGAGCTCCGAGGCGACGACGACGAGGACGGCCAGGCACAGGAAGAGCGTCGCGGGGTGCGGCAGTCCGTTCCCCACCCGCTCGATCCAGCGCAGGATCCTCCCGCTCCGTCCCACCTCCGCGTCTCGCGTGCTCATCGCGTCGTTCCTCCGGTCCCGAGGCCGCACGTTGTACGGGAGCGCGGCGGTCGGCGCGTCATCCCTGGCTCGGTTCCATTCCGTGCACCGGCCCCTCAGCGGACGGCAGGATCCGCGATCGATCGCGCGGACGTGCCGCCGTCGTCCTGGCCCGGAACGGGACCCGGTCGTGCTCCACGCTCGGGATCGTCGGGATCCCGTTCGCGAGTTCCTACGTGGGCGCCGCGCGGCTCAACGCGTGTAGGCGCGGAACTGGAACCGGCCGCGCGCGGAGCGCACGCCCGGAATCGACTCGGCGACGCGCAGGACTCCGGCGCCGAAGCGAGCCAGTCCGCGCGCGCGCTGCGAGGAATTGCGGGCTCGGAAGTCGATCTCCTCGGCGGGCGGCGCGGCGTGCAAGCCCAGGGAGCCCGCCGCGGAGAGCTTCGCGGCACGCGCGAAGCCCTGCACGTCGCGCGCGCGCAACGAACGGAACGGGCCGATGCTCGGATCCGGAGCCAGCACGTACTCGACGCCGCCGAGCCCGCCGCGGCTGGCGCGCGCCCACTCGGCGACGTCGTGGTACGAGTTCGCGTTCACGAAGGCGAGGAACAGCGTGCCGCCGGGCTTCAGCCAGCGCGCCATGTCGGCGACGAGCGCAGCGCGCTCCGCCGCGCGCAGGTTCTCGAGCCGGTAGACGCACGACACGACGTCGTACGCGGCTTCGGGCGGAGAGGCGAGTTGCGCGCTCGCGCCCGGCCAGCCGTAGGTCGTCGCCCGCGGACGGACTCGCTGCGCTACGAACTCCGCGACCTCGCTCGTGCGCTCCACGACGTCGAAGCGATATCCCGGGCGCAGCTTCGCGAGGCGCTCCGTCACGATGCCGGTGCACGGGAGGACGTCAAGCCAGCGCGGCGCGCGCTCGGGATCGGCGGCCTGCTCGCGCCCGCCCGGGACGAGCGCATCGAGCGCCGTCTCGATCGCCGCGACCTCCCAAACGCGCGGCTTGTTGTGGCGCAATCCGTTCAGGACACGCGCGCGCTGGTACACGGCCAGGAGGTCCGCGTCCCAGTCCTCCGGATCCGGCGAGCCCGGAATCGGCTTGCCCGCGTAGTGGTTCCAGTGCGCGACGTGCGCGAGCGGTCGGCGCTTCGGCCCGGAACGCGGCGGATTCGCCGGGTAACCGACAGCGAGCACGGCGACGACGAGCCGGTCCTCGGGCAGGCCGACGACCTCGCGCACCTTCTCGCGGTCGCCCGTCTGCGTGATCCAGAACGTGCCGAGGCCCAGCACGTGCGCGGCGAGGCTCATGTTCTCGACCGCGGCGCTGGCCGACTGGATGTTGGCCCACGCGTCCTCGCTGAAGTCGCGGCCGTAGCTGACGATCACGTTGACGGGCGCGTTGCCCATCTGCGACGACAGGGCCGCGAGCCGCGCGTTCACCGCGGGATCATCGACGACGACGAAGTCCCACATCTGGTAGTTGCACGAGCTCGGCGCCCAGATGCCGGCGTGCAGCACCTGCGTGACGAGCTCGCGCGGGACCGGATCGGGCTTGAAGCGTCGGATCGAGCGGCGCTCGTAGATCGCGCGCCAGAAGTCGAACGCCGGCGTCGGACCCGGCGCGGCGCCGGAGTCGGCCTCGGCGGCGAGCTGCGGCGTGCCGCGGGCTTCCTCGGGGATGCCCGCCGCCGTGGACGAGGGCTCGCGCGGCGCTTCGGCGGGGGACGGGTGCATCGGGCCGAGCGCAGTCTACCGCGCTCGAACGGGCCGTTCGCGGTCGGAGCGCGACGGACCGCCTCGAGCGCCGTAGCATCCGCGCCCATGCTGTTCCGCTTCCTTCCGTGCGCCGCCGCCGCGGCGCTGGCGATCGTCCCCGGCGCCGCGCGAGCGCAATCCGTCCCGACCCCCGCGAGCCACCTCGGCCACCCGGTCGGGGCCGATTCGGTGCTGCCCGGCTGGAACGCCGTGCGCACGTACTTCGAGGGACTCGACGCGGCCAGCGCGCGCGTGACGCTCGAGAAGGTCGGGAAGACCACCGAGGGTCGCGACTTCGTGGCCGCGATCGTCACGAGCGAGGAGAACATGGCGCGCCTCGGCGTCCTGAAGGAGCACGCGCGCGTCCTGGCCGATCCGCGCGGGGCGAAGCCGGCCCAGATCGAGAGCGCGCTGGCCGACGGCAAGGTCTTCTTGATGGTGTCGTGCGCGATGCACGCGACGGAGGTCGCGGCGCCGCAGTTCGGGATGCAGTTCGCGCACCTGCTCGCGACGTCGAACGAGGAACCGTGGGTCTCGGCGCGGCGCGAGCTCGTCGTGGTGATCCTGCCGAGCTCGAACCCCGACGGGCAGGATCACGTCGCGGATTGGTACGCGAAGATCGTCGGCACGCCGTACGAGGACGCGGGGCTCACGAAGCTCTACCAGCAGTACGCCGGGCACGACAACAACCGCGACTGGTTCATGCTGTCCCTGGCGGAGACGCGCATCGTGACGCGCCTGCTCTACGCCGATTGGCGGCCGCAGATCTACTGGGACGTGCACCAGCAGGGCTCGCGCCAGGAGCGCATGTTCGTGCCGCCGTTCCGCGACCCGCTGAACCCGAACCTCGACGCGGGCGTGATCGCGGCGATCAACCTGCTGGGCACGCGCGGACAGCTGGACATGACGCGCGCGGGCCTGACAGGCGTCGCGACCGGCGGCACGTACGACATGTGGTGGAACGGCGGCAATCGCAATGTCCCCGTGCGCCACGGGATCGTGGGGATCCTGACCGAGGCGGCGTCGGCGCGGCTCGCGAGCCCGATCTACCTGCCGCGCTCCGAGCTGAAGGCGCCCGACGGGACGGGAGCCTACGCGCCCAGCAACTCGTTCCTCGATCCGTGGCCGGGCGGCTGGTGGCGCATCGGCGACATCGTCGCGTACGAGACGGCGTTCGCGCGCTCGCTCGTGGCGAGCCTGGCGCGCGAGCGCCGGTTCTACCTGGAAAACAGGCTCGAAGCGGCGCGTCGTGCCATCCGTCGCGGCGAGGAGTCCACGCCGCGCGCCTGGATCCTGCCCGCGGACCAGGACGACGTCGCGGCGGTCGAACGCCTGTGCGGCGCGCTGCTCGCGACGGGCGTCGAGTGCGAGGTCGCGAACGAAGCCGTGACCGCCGACGGCCGCACGTGGCCCGCCGGGAGCATCGTGATCCGCCGCGCGCAGCCCTACGGCGACCACGTGCAGGACCTGTTCGACGTGCAGCGCTATCCGGCGGGAGCCGACGCGCCGTACGACGTCGCGGGATGGACGCTGCCTCTGCTGCTCGGCGTGCAGCGCGTCGAGTGCGTCGAGCTGCCCAAGGCGGCGACGTCGCCGAAGCAGCGCGCCGAGGACCTGGTCGCCGGCTTCCGCGGACCCGAGTCGGCGCGCAAGGGCCGCGCCGTGTTCGACACGCGCGACGGACGCGGCTGGAAGCGCGTGTTCGCGGAGATGAAGGCCGGCAAGTCGCTCGCCTTCGGCTGGAAGGCCGGCGACGAGGGCCTCTTCGCGCCCTGCGAGCCCGGGAAGGCCGCGCAGGCCTTCGTCGACGCCTACGAGACGCCCGCGAGGCTGCGCGTCGGCCTCTACTCGCCCTGGTCGGGCGACATGGACGAGGGCTGGATGCGCTGGGTGTTCGACGAGTTCGGCGTGCCGTACACGACCGTGCGCAACGAGGCGTTGCGCGCCGGCGAGCTGTTGCGCGACTACGACGTGCTCGTGCTGCCCGGGACGAGCGCGAAGGAGCTCGTCGACGGCCGCGCGGAAGGCAGCGTGTTCCCCGAGTACGCCGAGGGCCTGAGCACCGAGGGATCCGCCGCGATCGAGTCGTTCGTTCGCTCCGGCGGGACGCTCGTCGCCGTGGGCAACTCCGCGCGGTTCGCCGTCGAGCAACTGAAGCTGCCGCTCCTCGACACGACCGCCGAACCCGAGTCGAAGGACTTCTCCTGCCCCGGCAGCGTGCTGCGCGCGATCCCCGACGGCACGTCGCGCTTCACCGCCGGCCTGCCCGAATCCGTGGCGATCTTCGGCGCGCGCCCACAAGCCTGGCGCCCACTGAAGCAGAAGGAAGGCGAAGCCCTGGGCGCCTCGAACGACACGGTCGAAGTCCTCCTGCGCTACGCCCCGACCCAGACCCTGCTCTCCGGCTGGATCCAAAAGCCCGAAGTGATCGCCAACCAACCCGCCTGGCTGCGCATCCGCCACGGCTCCGGCCAAGTCCACCTCTTCAGCTTCCGCCCCCAATACCGCAGCTGGTCGCAGCAAGCCTTCCAACTGCTGTTCCGCGCAATCACGCTGCGCTGACCAACTCCGCTGCGCTGTGCCTGGCTAACTTGCCGCGAGTTCGTCTCGCGCTGCGCGGTGCCTGGCTAACTTGCCGCGGGTTCGTCTCCGGGGAAGTGCAGTTCCAACGCGCTTCCCCGGAAACCAACTCGCGCCAAGTGAGCCAGGCACCGCGCAGCGATGTTCGCGCCGATGTCCCGTCAGTAGCTCGTCCGGTCGGCCTTCGCGATCCAGGCTTGGAACGCCGGGAGGCCGGCTTCGCGGAAGGCTTGCACGACAGGGAGGCGGCGTTCGGGGGCGGGTTTGTCGAGCTCGGCGTAGAAGAGGGCGTCGTCGAAGCCGGCTCGGGCGGCGTCGTGGCGGTCGCAGGCGTACCAGACGCGGTCGAGGCGGGCCCAGTGGATCGCGGCGAGGCACATCGGGCAGGGTTCGCAGCTGGCGTAGAGCTCGCAACCGGCCAGGCTGAAGGTGCGCAGCTTGCGACAGGCCTGGCGGATCGCGACGACCTCGGCGTGCGCGGTGGGGTCGTTCGTGCCGATCACGCGGTTGAAGCCGCGGCCGACGACGACGCCGTCGCGCACGACCACGGCGCCGAACGGTCCGCCCTGGTTCGTCGCGACGCCGCGCTGGGCGAGGCGCGCGGCCTGGCGCATGTGCTTCACATCCGGTCGATGGTCCATCGCGCGGAACGGTACGCGCTGGCGGACGGAGCCGGAAGACCGCGCTCCAGGGCGGATCCGACAGTCTCGCTCGGCAGCGGGACGGTGCCGCCTGGCCAGGTCGGCGGCCACGATCGCCCGCTTGCGGCGACCCGGTCCGATCAGCCGAGCTTCGCCAGCGCTTCCGCTTCCTGCTCGGGCGTCAGCCCCGCGCGCAGCTTGCCGCGGCGCTCCTCCGGCAGCGTCGCGAACCAGGCCAGCGTGTCGCGGATCGTCACGTCGATCGGGCGGAACGTGAGTCCCGCCTGGACGGCGCGCGCGTTGCTCCAGGTGTGGAAGCCCTTCGACTCGCCCTCGAACGGCGCCCAGATCGGGAAGTTGAGGGGCCCGAGCTTCTCGAGGTCGGCCGTCTTGACCCAGCGCACAGAGATGTCCTTCGCGGTCGAGGCCTTCTGGCACTCCTCGATCACCTTGCCCCAGGCGAGCTTCTCCCGCGGGCCGCAGGCGTTGAACGCGCCCGTGGTGCGCGATTCGCCCAGCTTCACCATGAGGTCCGCGAGGTCGCGCACGTCGATGACCTGGATCGGGTCCGTCGGATCGCCGGGCACCAGGATCTTCCCGCCGCGCTGGAAGCGCAGCGGCCAGTACGTGAAGCGGTCGGAGCCGTCGCCCGGCCCGACGATGTAGCCCGGGCGCACGATCGTGCACTTGCCCGGGAACGCGGCTTCGGCGGCCTTCTCGCACAGGACCTTGAGCGGGCCGTAGAACTCGTACTGCGGCCCCATCGTCTCGACCGTCGGGTCGGGCATCGTGCCGAGCTCGGCCGTCTCGTCGGCGCCGACGGCCTCGTTCTTGGCGTAGGCCGAGATGCTCGACACGTAGACGATGTGTCCGGATCCGGCCTTGGCCAGGATCTCCGAGCTCGTCTTGACGTGCCGCGGGTAGTAGCCCGTGTCGTCGAACACGAGGTCGAACTTGCGGCCCTCGAGGCCCTTCACGCCCTCGTCCTTCGACGGGTCGCGGTCGCCCTTGATGCGCTCGAGGTCGGGGAACAAGTCGGCCTTCGTCTTGCCGCGGTTGAAGATCACGACCTTGTGGCCGCGCGCGAGCAGCGCCTCGACGAGCGGAGGCCCGATGAGCCCCGTGCCGCCGAAGACGAGCACGTCGAGAGGCTTCGCGGCCTTCGCGCGATCCTCGGATGCGTGCGCTCGCGTCGCGAGCAGGGCACCGGCGGCCAGGGAAACTTGCAGGAACTCGCGGCGGTCTTGGCGCATGTGGGTCCGGGTCGGGTTGGGGGACGAGCGCCCATCCTGCCTTCCCCCGGGGCCTGCCGCTCGTTCGCACCTTGTTTCCTTGCAGCGGACTCACGCGCCGTGCAACGTGCGCGCCCCATGACCGATACCCCTGTGCGGCGAGGCTGGCGCGAGCCCGAGTCGGCGATCACTGCCCTCCTCGACGCCCCGCCGACGCCCTGGCTGGTCGTGGCGCCGGACGCGCAGCACATGCTCGTCGTGGAGCTCGCGGGGATGCCCTCGCTGGCCGACGTGGCCCGGCCGAAGGAGAAGCTCGCCGGGCTGCGCGTCGACGCGGCCCGGGCGGCGCGCCACCAGCTGGCGTTCGGGACCGCGATTGCCCTGCGCGACCTGCGCGGGACTTGGGAGCGCCCGATCGAGCTCCCGCCGGGCCGCCGCATCGCCTCCCTGTCGTGGTCGCACGACGCGCGCCGGTTCGCGCTGATCCTGGACGCTGGTGGGCCGCAGGGGCCCAGCAGTCCGGGCGAGTTGTGGTGGGGGAGCGTGGCCGGCGGCGAGCTCCGCTTCGCGGCCGCGGGGATCCATGCCGTCCTCACCGACGGGTTCGCCTGGATGCCGGACGGCGCGAGCGTGCTGGCGGCGCTCGTGCCCGCGACACGCGGCGCGGCGCCGAAGCGGCCCGAGGTCGCGATCGGGCCGATCGAGCTCGAGACGCGCGGGGAGCGCACCCCGCAGCGCACGCACCACGACCTCCTGCGCGACGAGTTCGACGAGGACCTGTTCGAGTACCACGCGACGGCGCAGCTCGCGCGCGTGGACCTGGAACTCGCGCGGGTCGATCCCCTGGGCGCGCCGTGCGCCATCAGCGGGTTCGAGGCCTCGCCCGACGGACAATGGGCGCTGGTCGACGTCGTCGAACGCCCGTACTCGCGCACGCACACCGTGTCGGGCTTCGCGCACTCGACCGCGGCCTGGGAGCTCGCCGGTCCGCGGCGCATCGCGATCGCGCACCAACCCGTGGCCGCGAACGTGCCGATCGAAGGCGTCCGCACCGGACGGCGGGCCGTGCAATGGTCGGCGCACGGCGGCGCGCGCGCCGTGTGGGTCGAAGCGCTCGACGGCGGCGATCCACGCGCCGCCGCGCCGCATCGCGACCGCTGGCTGGAGCTCGACGCGCCGTTCGACGGGGAACCACGCGAGCTGGTGCGCCTGCAGCACCGCGCCAGCAGCATCGCCTGGCTCCAGGACGAGCGGTCGGTGCTCGTGCGCGAGTGGGATCGCGACGCGAAGTGGACGCGCCTCTGGAAGGCGATTCCCGGCGCGGATCCGGCGACCTGGTCCACGCTCGACGACCGCAGCGGCAACGACAGCTACGGCGACCCGGGTTCCATCCTGTTCGAGCCGCGCGCGCGCGGGCGGCGCATCGTGCGCCAGCGCGGAGCCTGGATCTTCCGCATCGGATCGGGCGACGAGGAGGGCGGCGCACGCCCGTTCCTCGACCGCCAAAGGCTCGATCTCCCGAACGCGGATCCCGCGGCGGCTCGCGAACGCCTGTTCCGGTCCGAAGCCGGCCAGCACGAGCGGCCGATCGCGCTCGTGGAGGACGCGCGCGGCGAGATCGAGTCGATCGTGACGCGCCACGAGAGCCCGGTGGATCCGCCGAACCTGCGCCTGCGCCGCCTCGGTTCGAGCGAGTTCGAGCGGCTCACCACGTTTCCGGATCCCGCCCCGATCTTCCGGCGCGTCAAGAAGGAGCTGGTGCGCTACGCGCGCGCCGACGGCGTGCAGCTCTCGGGCACGCTGCACCTGCCGCCCGACTGGGACGGACGGCGTCTGCCCCTCGTCGTGTGGGCCTACCCGCGCGAGTTCGTCGATCCGGGCACGGCCTCGCAAGTCCGCGGCACGCCGCACGACTTCACGCGCGTCGGCGGTCCGTCGCCGCTCTTCTTCGCGCTGCGCGGCTACGCCGTGCTCGAGGGCGCCGAGATGCCGGTCGTCGGCCACCCCGAGACGATGAACGACACGTTCCTCGAGCAGATCGGCGCGAGCGCGCGGGCCGCGATCGAGCACCTCGACGGTCGCGGTGTGATCGACCGCACCCGCGTCGGCGTCGGCGGACACAGCTACGGCGCGTTCATGACGGTGGCGCTGCTCGCGCACACGGATCTCTTCCGCGCGGGGATCGCGCGCAGCGGCGCGTACAACCGCACCTTGACGCCGTTCGGCTTCCAGAGCGAACGACGAACCCTGTGGGAGGCGCCGCAGAGCTACGTGAAGCTCTCGCCGCTCCTCGACGCGCACAGGATCCGTGCGCCGCTGCTGCTCGTGCACGGGGGCGACGACGAGAACCCGGGCACGCACCCGCTGCAGAGCGAGCGACTTTTCCAGGCGATCCAGGGCAACGGCGGGATCGCGCGGCACGTCGTGCTGCCGCACGAGGGGCACGGTTACCGCTCGCGCGAGGCCGTGCTGCACTGCCTGGCCGAGATGTTCGAGTGGTTCGACGAGAACGTGCGAGGTCGATGACTCGACGTCGGCGGACGGACGTGCCGGACCGAGTCGTGCCTGGGAGCTCTGCGGAATCGATCGACGTGCTGCAGCCCGGCTTGGTGCAGCCCGAATCCGCCGCGGCCACCTCCTGACTGGTGCAGGAAGGCGGACGCGGTCGCGCAGCCGGCGCGCCGGGTTCGTGCCGTCGCGTGACACGTCCGCCGCTGCGAATCTCTGCCGAATCGATCGCGTCCCGGGCGCGGGAGAGTCCGCGGAACTCTGCGCAAAATCCCGGGCGAAACCACGACCTCGCCTCACTCCGATCGTCCCCGGAGCGGAGGACGACATGCGACGAACGAGAACGAAAGCGATGCATCAACTCACGATCTTCGGGCGCGGCGGTGAGCGAGAGGGCGCCGGCCGCAAGCCGAAGGGCGCGGCCGCGCTCGCCCCGCACGACACCCGGCCGCGAGTGACGAAGCACGATCCCGTGCTCGTGACGACGCACCTCCTGCCGGGCCTGCCGAACCTGCGCCGCGCGAGGACGCTCGTCACGTTGCGGCGCGCGCTTGCGGCCGGCTCGGAACGGTTCGGATTCCGACTCGTCGAGTACTCCATCCAGGGCAATCACGTGCACTTGATCGCGGAGGGCGACGACGCGCGCGCGATCTCTCGTGGCATGCAAGGACTGCTCGTGCGCGTCGCGAAGGCGCTGAACCGCGAGTGGGGGCGCAAGGGCACCGTGCTCTCGGACCGCTACCACGCGCGGATCCTGGGATCGCCGCGCGAGGTCCGGAACGCGCTCGTCTACGTGCTGCAGAACGCGAAGAAACACGGCGCGCGGATCACGGGTATCGACGCGTTCACCTCGGGGCCGTGGTTCACGGGCTGGCTCGGCCGCGTCGCGCGCTGCGATCGGCCGATTGCGCGTGCGGGCTCGTGGCTCTTGCGGAGCGGCTGGCGGCGAGGCGGGCTGCTCCTCACGACGGAAGCTCCGGCCACGGCACCAGGCGCATGACGGCGGCGAGCGCGATGCGGATGACACGGCACGAGCCGCAGCGCGGACATCCGCTCAGTCGTCAGGTTCGGGCGGGCATACCAACCGGGCGCGGTCGGACGCCACCCTGCTGCGCAAGCGGCGGCCGAGCTCGTTCAGCGCGGCGGGTTCCACCTCCGCGCGGAAACGCGCCTCGAACGGGTCCGGCTGGTCGTCCGGCACGAACACGGAGACGTCGACCATCGCGCGTGAGGGCGGACGGAACGAGACGTGCATCCGGAATTGGCCGTACCAGCACGGCCCGCGGCTGCCGGATTCGAGCGTGAACACGTGCGAAGCGTCGCGATGGAACGTCTCCAGCTCGGATCCCAACGGATCGGGACGTCGACCTCGAGCATTCCGTCGTCGTGGGTCCACAGTCGCTCGAGCGCGAGGTTCACGGCGCGCTCGAGCCGAAATCGGACCGCACCGCCCGCGCGAGCGGCCCGGCGACGCGCTCGACGCGCGCCGGATCGGCGTGCATCTCCGCGAACGGCGTGAAGGCGCGCATCAGGAGGTCGCGGCGCAGCTCGAGGCACAGCGTCTGCCGCGGATACGCGCGCGCGAACACGTGCGCCAGGGAGACGGGGTGCAGCGTGTAGGCGCCGTTCTCCACCACATCGAACCCCGCGGCCTCGAACTCGCGCTTCGCCGCGGCGGCCAGCGCGGGATCCGCCAGCCGTTCGCCCTCGGGCGTGTCGACGATGAGGTCCACGGACGCGCGCAGCGGCCACGACTCGACGCGATCCGGGGCGTAGGCCGCGCGCAGGCTCTCGACGATGCGGTCGTCCACCGCGACATCCACGCTGCGCGGCGCATAGGAGTGCACCATGAGCGCTCGTCCGCCGCCTCCGCACACCTGGGCGTAGGCGTCCGTCGCGAGGCTGCGGTACGCACCGTAGCGCTCGAGCAGGAGCTTCCGGTCGCGCGGATCGCGCACCCAGGCGTGCAATCCCGCCGTCATCTCCCCGGCGACGGAAGCGCGTGCGAGCGTCGTGGCGTCGATGTCGCGGTTGCAGTCGACGAAGGTGCGTGGGACGAGGCAGCGCAGCACGAGGCAGGCGCGCTCGGGCTCCGCGGCCACGACGAGCTCGGCGACCCGCAGCGCGACCTCGGGCGCGCCGACGTCCGTGTTCACGAAGAAGAAGGCCTGGAGATCGGCCGGGAAATCGCCCACCAGCTCGCGCCGGAGCTCGTCGTAGTCCCGCGCCCGGGTGGCGCCGTGGGGGACTTCCAAGAGGATGTCCGGCACGCCGTGCGACCGAACGCCGCGCACGACCGTGACGTCGGAGACTCCCGGGATCGATCGCGGGCCGTCGGACTTCATGCCGGCGTCGGTCCGGTGCTGGCGGGCCAGGCTCGGCACACGGCGCCTGCGCGCCGCGCGCCCCGCCCGATCCCGTCTGAATCGCTCATTGCTTCGCGAACAGGGCGACCAGCTGGTCCGACCAGCGCTTGGCGTGCGCCTCGAGGCCCGCCTTGCTGAAGTGGATCTTGTCCTGGCTGTGGCGCATGGGCCCGAGCAGGTCGTCCGTGTTGGGCCCCTGGAGCGCGACCTTGTCCTTCCACAGCTGCTGCTGGGCCGCGCGGATCGCGTCCATCTTGGTCTTCGCGAGGTCGGGCACGAAGCTCACGTTCGCCACGACCCAGACCGGGCTCGTGCCGAGCTCCTTCGCCAGGGCGTCGCGCAGGGCGATGAACTTCGCTGTGTACTCCGCCGTGCTCATCCCGGCGTTCGCGTCCGACTCGCCTTGGTGCCAGAGCACCGCGCGGACGCCGCCCAAGGCCTTCATGCGCTGCACGAGCGCCGCGTAGAGCGGTTGCTTCCGGCCCTCGAGCGGCGCGGCCTGCGCTTGCCACTGCAGCACGGAGGTGCCGCCGAATCCGCACGACGCGAAGGCGACCGGGACGTTCCAGGCCGTGGCGAGTTGCTTGCCGACCAGCGGCCAGGGGCTGCCGCCCGAAGATCCGTCCTGCACGCCGGGCATCGGATCGGCGGCCAGGGTCCAGCGTTCGCCGTCGAAGGCCGAGACGCGGTCCTCCATGGACGCCATCTTCTCCTCGCCGTAGTTCGTGGAGTTCGACTGACCGGCCACGACGAAGACCTCGCCGACGCCGAAGCGCTCCACGTGCGCGACCTCGACCGGGCCGGCGATGCCGTCGACGGTGATCGCCAGGCGGTACCAGCCGCCCGCGGGCAGCGCGAGCTTGCCCGTGAAGCTCGAGGTCGACTCGGGGCTGCCGCCGGGCTGCTTCGCGAGCACCGCGTTCGCGAGCTCCGCGCCGCCCGCCGTCGGCCGCGCCGACGCGACCAGGCGTCCGATGCCGGTCGCGGCCACGACCTCGACCGGGACGTAGGTCGTGCCGCGATCCGTCTGCTGGATCACCTGGCGTTCCTGGGGCGTGCGGACGGTCACTGCGGGGTCGGAAGCGAACACGAGTGCGCAGAGGAGTGCGAGCATGGGGGCGGGTTCCTGGAACGGGTTCGAAGTCGCGGTCGGGAAGGCTAGCATCCGCCCCGCCGCTCATGGCCGAGAAGCTCCCGCACATCCCGCGCTCGCGCGGGGACGACGACTGGTCGAGGCCCGCCCTGGAGGCGCGGCTCGACGTCTGGGAGAAGGCCGCTGGCTGCCGGCCTCGCCACGTGTCCGGAGATCCGGTGCCGCCTGAAAGCGCACGCGGAAAGATCGAGAATCTGGTGGGATTCGCGCAGGTGCCGCTCGGAATCGCCGGGCCGCTGCGCGTCGACCTGACGGTCGGCCGACGCGAGGTCTACGTGCCCATGGCGGCGACGGAGGGGGCGCTGGTCGCGAGCCACGCGCGCGGGATGCGGCTGTGCGCCGAGGGCGGTTTCGTCCGCGCGCGCGTGCTCGGGGAGGGGCTCACCCAGAATCCCATGCTGGTGTACGCGAGCTCCGAGGAGGCCGTGGCCGCCGGGGAGCTGGCGCTGCGCTACGCGGACGAGCTCGCCGTGATCGTCAAGCGCACGACGAACCACGGCGCGCTCGTCGCGCTGCGTCCCGAAGCGATCGGGCGACGGCTGATCCTGAGCCTCGTCTTCCGCACGGGCGACGCGATCGGGATCAACATGGCGGCACGGGCGGCCGACCTCGTCTCGGCCGAGCTCGCGGCGCGGACTGCGCCCCTCGAGCGGTACGTGCACGGCCAGGACGTCGAAAAGCGCGCGAACTCCCGCGCGCTCGTCGAGGGGCGCGGGCGGCGTGCCGTCGCGGAGGTCACGGTCCCGCGGGCGGCTCTCGAGTCGCTCGCGCGCACGACGCCGGAGAAGATGGTCGCGGCCCTGCGCAGCTATCACGTGGGTTTCGCGCAGCTCGGCACGCAGAACTGGCTCGTGCAGTCGGCGAATGGTCTCTCGGCCGTCTTCCTGGCCTGCGGTCAGGACCTGGCCTACGTGACCGAGAGCGCGACCGGATTCCTCGACTTCGAGGTCACGCCCGGCGGCGACCTGTACGCCAGCGCCCACCTGCCTTCGCTCCTCGTGGGGACCGTCGGCGGCGGGAGCGGACAGGGGACCGCCGCCGAGTGCCTGGACCTCCTGGGCGTCCGCGGCACGGGCGGGGGGAACACGTTCGCGGAGATCCTCGCCGCCACCGTTCTCGCCGGCGACCTGTCCCTGATGGCGGCCTTCACGGCCCACGAGTTCGTCGAGGCGCACGAGCGCCTGGGCCGGAACCGGCCCCAGCCCGAATGAGGCCCCGCGGGGCCTCCAGGGCCGCCACGCCTTGACGCGGTAGGTCCTCTCGTTACCCTGTTTGGCCTCGAAAACCGTTTCGGCCGTGCTGGAGAACCACGCGGCCCCGTCCCTCGTTTTCGAGTGCTTCCGCTCCGGAAACCACGCCATGCCTACCGTCCTCAAGACCGAATCCCCGCGCACCTTCAAGGCCAAGAAGGGCAACGTCGAGCAGCACCGCAACATGGGCATCATGGCCCACATCGACGCCGGCAAGACGACGGTGACGGAACGCATCCTCTTCCTGACGAAGCGGATCCACACGACCGGCGAGGTCCACGACGGCGAAGCCACGATGGACTTCCTCGAGGAGGAGCGGAAGCGCGGCATCACGATCCAGTCGGCCGCCACGTTCTGCGAGTGGAACGGCCACTCGATCAACATCATCGACACGCCGGGTCACGTCGACTTCACGGCCGAGGTCGAGCGCTCCCTGCGCGTCCTCGACGGCGCGATCGCCGTGTTCGACGCTGTCTCCGGCGTCGAGGCGCAATCGGAGACGGTGTGGCGCCAGGCGAACCGCTACGGCGTTCCGCGCCTGTGCTTCGTGAACAAGATGGACCGCGTGGGCGCCGACTTCTGGACGTGCGTCGACCAGATCCGCACGCGCCTCGAGGGTCGCCCGGTCCCGATCCAGATCCCGGTCGGCAACGAGAAGGACTTCCGCGGCGTCATCGACCTCGTCCGGATGAAGATGTACACGTTCCAGGAAGAGGCCGAGGACCAGTCGTACATCGAGGACGACATCCCCGCGAACCTGATGGAAGAGGCCAAGATGCATCGCCACGCGATGCTCGAGAACGCGGCCGAGTTCGACGAGGCGCTGCTCGACCTCTTCGTCGAGGACAAGGAACCGCCCGAGGACATGGTCCTTCGCGCGCTGCGCCGCGGCACGGTCAAGATGGAGATCACCCCGGTCCTGTGCGGCTCGGCCCTGAAGCACAAGGGTGTCCGCTTCATGATGGACGCGGTCGTCGACTTCCTCCCGGCCCCGTTCGACATGCCCGACGTCGAGGGCCTGATCCCGCGCACGGACGAGAAGACGACCCGCCGCCGCATCGACACGGACCCCGTGTGCCTCATGGCGTTCAAGACGATCGCCGAGAGCACGGGCGACCTGACCTTCGTGCGCGTCTACTCAGGCGTGCTCCAGAAGGGCACCGCGCTGTTGAACACCCGCACGGGCAAGACCGAGCGCATCGCGCGTCTCGCGCGGATGAGCGCGAACAAGCGCGAAGCGATCGAGGAAGTCCGCGCCGGCGACATCGCCGCGATCATCGGCCTCAAGAACACCGTCACGGGCGACACGCTGTGTGACGAAGACAAGCCGATCGCGCTGAACAAGATCCAGTTCCCCGACGCGGTCATCTCGATGTCGCTCGAGCCCAAGAAGTCGTCGGACCGCGACAAGCTGGGCGAGGTCATCGGCAAGCTCATGCGCGAGGACCCGACCTTCCGCGCGCAGACGAACGAGGCGACGGGCGAGCTCGTCATCTCGGGCATGGGCGAGCTGCACCTCGAGATCATCACGAACCGCATCACGAACGACTTCAAGTGCGAGGTCTCGACCGGCAAGCCGAAGGTGGCCTACAAGCAGCGCCTCAAGAAGGCGCTCGAGACCGAGGCGCGCTTCATCCGCCAGTCGGGTGGCCGCGGTCAGTACGCCGTCATCTGGGTCAAGTTCGAGCCGGTGACGACGCCCGAGGGCGACCTCGAGTTCGTGGACGGCATCAAGGGCGGCTCGATCCCGCGCGAGTACATCCCGAAGGTCGAGAACGGCCTGCGCGAGGGCTTCAAGGGCGGCGGCCAGACCGGCTTCCCGTTCGTGAACATCCGCGCGACGCTCTTCGACGGCAAGTACCACGAGGTCGACTCGAACGAACTGGCCTTCCACCTGGCCGGCGTGCTCGCGTTCCGCCAGGCGGCCGAGAACAACATCGTGCTGCTCGAGCCGATCATGAAGGTCGAAGTGCGCGCGCCCGAGGAGTTCATCGGGGGCGTGGTCGGCGACCTGAACAGCCGCCGCGGCGAAGTGAACGAGATCGACGCCATCGGCAACCTGCGCGTCGTCCGCGCGCTGGTCCCGATCGCCGAGATGTTCGCGTACTCGTCGAGCCTGCGCGGCGCGACCCAGGGCCGCGGCAGCTACGCCATGGAACTGTGGGAGTACCGCGACGTGCCGAACAACATCGCGGAAGCGGTGCTCAAAGGCGGAGCCTGAGGCGGAGCGAAGCGGAGCCCACGGGTGACGCGCGCGTCGGTCCGTCCTGCGACGGTACGACAGGATGCGAGCCGCGGCCTGCCGCGGCTCGCGTCGTTCCGGGTGGAGCTTCAGGGTGGAGCCTTGGGGCGGTGCCGCCGCGAGGCGAGCGACCGCAGGGCAGCCGCACCGGCATGAGGAGGGGCGCCGTCCGCGTGCCCCCCCGCGCCGCTGGATGTCGTTCGGAGTCCCGGGCCGTTCCCTGCAACGCTTCGTGCAGCTCCCGATAAGCTGAATTCGGAGCCACATCGCGACCCGCGATCCCTCCCTTCTCCAGGAGCTCCTCCCATGACGCATCGAATCCTGTCCGCTGCCGTGGCCCTCGTCGCCACCTGCTCGCTGGTCCATGCCTCCGTGTTCGTCGTCGACGACAACCCCGGCCCGGGGGTCGACTTCCCCGACATCGCGAGCGCGGTCGCGGTCGCACTCGGCGGCGACGTCGTCCTCGTCCGGCCCGGCACCTACGGGAACTTCCTGGTGTCGCGCGGGATCCAGGTGATCGGCGAGGGCGGCGTGCTCGTCACCGGCGAGATCCGCATCCAGGGCGTGCCGGCCGGTCCGCGCGCGACGATCGCGAAGATGCAGACGAGCTCGATCGTCGTCGCCGAGTGCGCGGCGACAGTGCTCCTCGAGGACCTCGTCGTGCGACCGACGAACCCGGCTTCCTCGAACAGCGCGATCCACCTGCGCAACTCCCCCGACATCCGGCTGCGCGGCGTCGACGTCGAGGCCGCCATCGGCAACGGCATGCACGCGGTGCGGATCGACTCGGCTCGCGTCGAGATCACGCACGCGAGGCTCGTCGGAGGGCGGGGACAGTTCCAGGCCGCGCCCCAATCCGATCTCGACACCGGCGGCGACGGGATCCTCGTCACCGGCACGGGCGTCGCGCACGTTTCGCTTTCGGACGCGCGCGGCGGAACGGGCGGCGACAACTTCGGCTGCGAGTCGTGCGTCGGAGGCGACGGCGGGCGCGGCATCCGCCTCCAGGATTCGGCGAGCCTGCTCCTCACCGGCATCGCCAGCGACCTGGTGCTCGGCGGCCAACCGGGATACGGCGACACGTGCGCGTCGGACGGCACGCCGGGTCCGGGGCTCGCGGTGTACGGCGGCGCGCAGGCGCAGATCAGCGGGGTCGCGATCCACGGTGGCACGACACTCTGCGGCGGCTTCGAGCCGTGGGTGATCGTCGGCCCGTACACGACGGCGAGCCCGACGGATCCGTCGCTCGAGCTCTCGGGAGTGACCCTTCCCGGTCAGGTCGTGACGTACACCTTGCGCGGCGCGCCCGGTGCCGCGGCGCGGCTGCGCCTCGGACGGCAGGCGATCCTCGAGGACCTTCCCGCCGTGTTCGAGGACCGGCTCGTGCAGCCGCTGCGGACGTTCGACCTCGGGGCGCTGCCGCCGTCGGGGACCGCGACGTTCGCCTTGACGCTGCCGTCGTCTCTCCCGTCGGGCTTCACGGTGTTCGCGCAGGCGAGCGTGGTCTCGCCCTCGGGCGAAGTGGCTCTGACGCAGTCGGTGCCGATCACGCTGCGGTGAGCCGCTCGGCCGGCGCCCAGCCCGGCTGCGGCGGCCACCGGCACGTCCGGACCGGACTTTCGCGAGTCGCACGCGTCCCGTAACGTGCCCTCATGACGCGCACCGCCCGCCGCCGCTTCACCAAGGAGATCCAGAGCGTGGTCGACGGCATCGCCTTCGGCCCCACGGGCCCCGCGCTGCTGCACGTCTACGATCCGCCCGCCGGCGGCAAGTGGGCCGACGACGTGATCCCGGGCAAGCTCGCCGCGCTCGACCGCCACACGGGCGACCAGCTGTGGGTCTCGCCGTGCGAGGTCGGCTACGGCCGCGGTTTCGGCGCCGGCTTCGGCAGCCCGGACGAGGTCGTCGTGCTGGGCCCGAGCGCGCAGGGCCACCGCATCGTGCGCATGTCGCTCGGCAGCGGCGAGCTGCTCGGCATGGGCGAGATCGAGGCGTTCGACGCGTCCGTCGTGGGCACGGACGTGTGCGTCATCGTTTCGCCGCGCCGCGTGCTCGGCTACTCGACGAAGAGCCTGGACGAAGCCTGGGAGTACTCGCGCCCCCAGGAGCGCTACCACCACGTGGCGCGCTCCGGTTCGCAGTTGTTCGTCGTCTACACGCACTCCGCGACCGGCCGCCAGGGTGTCTTGCGGCTCGACGCGCGCAGCGGGGAGTTCCAGGGGGAAGTCCTCTCGCCGCGCCAGCCCGTCATCCACGGCCTGGCCGTGAACGCGGACGGGCTCGTCGTTCTGACGCGCGACCTCGGCTCGGCGCTGCCGCCCGAGTTGCAGCCCCAGCTCATGATCGACTTGTCGCGTCGCACGGACGGCGGCGTGACGGACACGCTCTCCCTGGTGGCGCTCCCGCTCGACGCCGAGCCGGGCGAGTCCCCGCTGTGGTTCTCGGTGCTCTCGACGCAACGCGGCGACGAGCTGCCCGACGCGGCGATCACGGCCGACAGCGGCCGCCTCTACGTCCTGCGCGGCGCCCTCCTCGAGGTGCGCGACACCCTCACCGGCCGGTCCCTGGGCGAATGGGCCGTCCCGGGCCTGGACGAAGCGGTCGCCTGGCAGGTCTGCCAGGGTGCCGGCCTCGTGGCCGAGGAGACGCGCGTCTCCGTCTACGAACTGCCGGCCTGAAGGCCCCCGGGACGGGCTTTCCCGCCGCCGTAGGCAGCGACCCGGATCCGCGGATACCATTCCCGGCCCCCATTCCCCGCCGCGCGGGCCCCTGAGCTCGTGCGCGCTCCGTCCCTTCGTCCGCATTCGAGGCGGAAACCGTGACTGTCCCTCCGATCCTGCACACCTTGTCCGTCGAGTTCTCGACGTCCCCCGAGATGGTGCAGCGCGCCCTCGAGATGCTCGACGCCGGGCTTTCGGCCCCGTTCGTCGGCCGCTTCCGCCGTGCCGAGATCGGAGCGATCGGCGAGCACGGTCTGCGGCGCCTGCAGCGCCAGCGCGTGGAGCTCGAGGAACTCGACCGCCGCCGCGGGACGATCCTGCGCCTGCTCGAGAAGGAGCCCAACGTCTCCCCGCGCGATCTCGACGAGATCCGCGGCTGCATGGACCGCTTCGAGCTCGAGGACCTGTTCGTGCCGCACCGCCGGCCCGAGCCCGAGGTGCAGCTCGCGATCGACCGCGGCCTCGCGCCGCTGGCCGACCTGCTCGTTGCGCCGATCCCGAAGACGGAGCGGGCGCCCGAGCACGAGGAGAAGGAATCCGACGAGGACGCCGAGCCGGCGAATTCCGCGGCGCACGACTCCGCCGCCGATTCCCCGAGCGAGTCCCAGGAGCACGCGCCCGTCGACGCGGCCGCGCACGCCGAGGCCGCGGATGCGGTCTCCGCCGAGGTCGAGGCTTCCGCGATCGCCGTCGAGGATCACGACGAGGACGTCCCCGTCGCCGCGCCGACTCTCGAAGCCGCTCCCGCTCCCACGACGCACACGCACATCGACGTGCGCACGGCGATGAACGCGGCCTTGGCGCGCGTGTGCGCCGACTTCGTGCGCCCGGACAAGGGCATCCACACCGAAGCGGAGGCGCTGAACGGCGCGCTGCGCATCCTGTCCGATCGCCTGGGCCGGAACGCGCGTCTGCGCGGCGTCGTCCGCAATCTCCTGCGCAAGCACGGCGTGCTGTCCGTCCGTCCCGCCGGCGACGAATCGCGCGCGGGGCGCTACAAGTCGCTGCTCAAGATCCGCCAACCGCTGCGTCAGCTCCAGGGGCACCGGTTGCTCGCGATCCGCCAGGCGCAGAAGGAGCGCGGCGTGAACGCGATCCTGACGCTCGATCCGAAGGTCGCGGTGGGGAAGGTGCGCAACGCGCTCGGCCGTCACCTGAATCCCGCGTGGCGCGACCTTCTCGACGAGGTCTGCCTGCAGGCTCTCCAGCATCGCCTCCTGCCGATCGTCGAGCAGGACGTGCGGCTCGAGATCAAGGAGCGCGCCGATCACGAGGCGCTGCGTTTCCTGACCCAGCACCTGCGTCAGGTGCTCTTCACGTCCGTGCTCCCCGGAGCGTCCGTCGCGGGTTGCGACATCAGCGCGCGCGGTGACTGGACGATCGTCGCCGTCGACGAGAACGGCGCGCCGCTCGGGCCGGAGACGCGGATCGAGCTCACGGAGCGGACCGCTGCGGCACCTGCACCGGCACCCGCTCCCGCCCCGACCCCGGCGCCGGCCGCGGAAGCGACCGCCGAAGGGACCGCGGAGCCGGTCGCCGAGCCCGTCGCGGCTCCGGTCGCGGCGCCCACGCCGCAGATCACGCGCGTGAAGACGCCCGAGCAGCTCGGCGCCGAGCTCACGGCCGTCCTCGCGCCGCACAGCATCCGCTTCGTCGCGGTCGCGAACAGCAAGCCGGGTCGGTCCGCCGCACTCAAGCTGCGCGCGGCCCTGAAGGCCGCCGGGATCCCGGTCTCCGTGATCGAGGTCAACGAGGCCGGACTCTCGACCTACGCCGGTTCCGACTGGGCGCGACGGGAGCTCTCCGAAGCGTCGATTCCCGCGCGCATCGCGACGAGCCTCGCGCGGCGCCTCCAGGACCCGATGAACGAGTTCCTGAAGGTGGATCCGCGTCACCTCGGGCTGGGCTGGGAGCAAGGGCTCGTCAGCAAGGCGAACGTGAAGCGCGCACTGACCGAGGCGATCGAGTCGAGCACGGCGCTCGCCGGCGCCGACCTGAACCGCGCGACGCTCTCGTTCCTGATGCACCTGCCCGGTCTCGACCGCGCCACGGCCGAGAAGGTCGTCGCGCGCCGTCTGGAGCGCCCGTTCACGTCGCGCGAGGAACTGCGTCAAGAGGGCCTGCTCACCGAGGCGCAGTGGACCAGCGTCGCGGGGTTCCTGCGCGTGCACGACGGCACCGAACCGCTCGACAACACGAACCTCCACCCGGAGCAGTATCCGCTGGCGCGCAAGCTGCTCGAGGCGGCGGGCTCGACGGTCGAGAACGGCCTGGGCCGTCCGGGCGCGTTGCGCGGCCTGCGGCGCAACGAGTTCGACGTCGACGAGGGCACGTGGCGCGACCTGATGCGCGAACTGGCCTTCCCCGGCCGCGATCCGCGCTGGCGGCAGTGGGGACCCGCGCTCCTCGATCCGGAGACGGACCCGGTGCGCATCACGAAGGACCGCGTCGTCGAGGGCGTCGTGACGAACGTGGCCAGCTTCGGCGCGTTCGTGGACATCGGCCTCCCGAACGACGCGATGGTGCACGTCAGCGAGGTCTGGGACCGCTACGTCCGCGATGCGCGCGAGGTGCTCTCCATCGGCCAGGTCGTGCGTGCGCGGATCGTCGAGGTCGGCGGCGCGCGTCTCGCGATCTCGCTCAAGAACGTGCCGCCGCCCGAACGTCCGCAGCGCGCCGAACGTCCGCCGCGCCAGGAAGGCGAGAGCGGCGGTGAAGGCGGCGGCGGCGAACGTCCGCGTCGCGGCGGACGCGGCCGCGACGATCGCGGTCCGCGCCAGGATCAGAAGCCCGCTCTGCCCGTGCGCGCCGCGACGACGCGTCGCGACGGCATCGGCGGCCGCTCCGGCGGTCGCGGTGGTGGTGGTGGCCGCGGTGGTGCCGGTGGCGGCGGCGGCGGTCGTGGGGGCGGCGGTGGCGGCGGCAGCAGCTTTGGCGGCGGCGGTCGCAAGCCCGACGGCAAGCGCGTCGACACGGCCGACATGGCCGACCGCGACGACATGGCACGCCTCACCGAGCTGAAGCCGGGCAACAAGCCCGCGCACAATCCCTTCGCGAACTTCTTCAAGGGCAAGAAGGGCGACGAGCAGCCGGCGGGCTGATCGGTCGCGTCGGTAGGTACGGAGCCAGCACAACTCCGCCGCTTTCGATCCGCCCGCGCAGCGCGGGCCGGATCGAAAGCGGCGGAGTTGTGCCTGGCTCCGTACCTACCGCCGACGATCTCAGCGCGGAGCCGGCGGGCTCGCGCCGAGCCCCGGGCCGTAGACGACCGCGTTCGCGAACAGGCGCGCCGTCCCGCGGAACCAGCCGCGGAACACCGGGGACGCGGCGAACAGGATCACCTGTCCGGCGCCCTGTCGCTCGACGGTCAGCCACGCGGAGTCGGCGATGCGCTCACGGGCTTCGGGCCAGAGCAATCCCGACAGGCGCAGTCGTTCGCTCGCCGCGAGGCGCACAGCCGTGCGGGTGGGGGGCTGTGAGAGCAGCACTCCGCTCCCGTCGAAGAACACCGGCAACTCCCCACGGCAGCCGGCGGTGATCCACAGGTCGGTGTTCACCTCGCCGCGCAGAATCGCGCCTTGCGGCGAGAAGGTCGTCGCCCAGCGGTCGCGCTCCTTGGCTTCGTCGCCCTTCAGTTCCTTGGGTTCCTCCTTCGGGGCTTCGGCCGCCTTCAGGGGCTTGCCTTCCCACAGGGCCTCGAGGTCGATCGCCGTCTTGCCGGCTTCGCGTTCGCGCTGCACGGCGCGGCGGTAGGGGCCGAGGTCGTCGAGCACGTCGGACCGACGACGCACCGCCGAGAGTCCGGACTCCTTGTCGGCGAGCGCGCTCGCGGCGTCCCCGCCCAGAGCGATCAGGGTTCCACCAGCCCGAACCCACGTGCGCAGGTCCTCGAGGTGCTCGCGCAGGACGGACCCGCCTCCGTCGGGCACGACGAGGACGTTGTAGCGGCGCAGATCCGCGAAGCCGAAGCCCTGTGCGTCGAGCAACGACACCGGCACGCCGTACAGGACGTCCAGCGCGTGCCACGCGTGGCCGAACGAGTCGGACGAAACGGGCGCGTTCGAGAGCATGGCGACTCGCGGCCGCTCGAGGAGGTCGAAGTGCTGGCCGCCCAGGTCGGGGCCGTCGTCCCGACTGCGGGCCGACGTGGCCGGCACGACGGCGACGTGGGCCTCGCGCGCGGCCCGCTCCACGCGCTCGCGGACGTCCGCACCATTTTCGACGCGGCGCACGAGCAGCGAGCCGCTCGGGAAACTCCGGCCGGCAGCGCGGAACGGCTCATCGGAGACCTGGACGGCGAGGCCGGCCTCAAGCGCACGCGCCGCGAACGCGACGGACGCATCCGCGGCGCCGTCGACGATCCATCCGTACACCGGCCCGGCGTCACCCGGCAGGACCGCGATGCCCTCGGCGCGAACCGTCCGGTCGAGATCCCGGAAGGGGCGCAGCTTGACCCCGGGCGCCGCGCACCACAACGCATCCAGGTCGTACGCGTGCGCCGGCGACCAACCCGTGACGTCGTACGCCTTCGACCGGCCCTTGCGCTCGAGCTCCTTGCGCTCGCGCTCCAGCGATGCCTGGTCGTAGCGCGGGTCGAATGCCAGCGCGGCCTTCACCAGCGGAGCCAGCGGCTGGCGAGCCGGGATGACGAACGAGTTCGCGGGGACCTCGCGCGCCACCGTCACGCCGCGCACGCCCTCGGCGTCCGTGACCTGGAACGCCGCGTCGTTGAGGTAGACCTCGACGCCCTGCTCCATCAACGAGTCCACGAGGTGCTCCTCGCGCGCCGCTTCGCGACCGCGCGCGATCACGAAGACGCGGTCGTTGCCCTCCGTGTCCGCGGCGACGTTGCGCTGCTTCTCGGCCACGTAGTCGCGCAGCACCGCCTCGCGGTTCTTCGCCAGCGTCGTGAGATTCGAGATGCTGCCGACCGCCTGGCGTTGCACGGCTTCCCTGTAGGTCGCGACCTCGCCCGATCGCCGCAGCACCGACCCGCCGGCGTAGCGCGCCTGCTCGTAGAGGATCCCGCAGGCGCCCTGGAACGTGGCCCACGCATCGGTATAGCCCGGATACCACGAATCGGCCCACTCGCGCGTGTAGTAGCTCCAGCCGTGGGCGTCGAACGCCGCGGCCTGGTCGTCGCCGTAGCGCTGCCACCAGGTGCGCGTGAACTTCGGGAAGTACGGCGTGAACGGATCCGTCGCCGGATAGAAGAGGAACGTGTCGCTCGAGCCCATCTCGTGCGCGTCCACGAGCAGCTGCGGGTGCCACGACGTGATGGCCTTCCAGCGCGCGCGAGTCTCGGGCTGCGTGCCCCACATCCAGTCGCGGTTCATGTCGAACAGGTAGTGGTTCTCGCGTCCGTACGGCCACCGACCACGCCGCATGCTGGCCGTGTCGAGGTCGGGCTGGTAGCCGCTGCCCTGCTCGAACATGGCCAGGACGCGCTCGCGCCCGTCGGGGTTCTGGCACGGATCGATCACGACCACGACGTCGCGCAGGATCGCCGCGACGTCCGCGCTGGTTCCCGCGGCGAGGTGGTAGGCGACCGCGACCGACGCATCGGTGCCCGACGTCTCGTCCCCGTGGATGCTGTAGGCGAGCCACGCGATCGCCGGCGTCTCGCGCACGATCCGGTCCAATTCGCCCGCGTCCACGCCGCGCGGATCAGCGAGCTTCGCGATGCGCGCACGGATGTCGTCGAGGCGCGCCATGTTCTCCGGGCTCGCGATCACGACCTGCACGAGCTCGCGCCCTTCGTGCGTGCGCCCGAACGGCGCGATCCGGACGCGGTCGCTGGCTGCGTCGATGGCGCGCAACGCCGCGAGCACTTCGCCGTGGTGCGCCGTGAAGGTGCCCAGCGGCTGGCGCAGGAGCGTGTCGGGAACTGGAACGCGCGCGTCGTACGTGCTGGCGGGGAAGAAGGCCGGCAGGCTCGACGCAGCACGGGAGTCGCCGAAGGCGATGCCCGCCCGCTCGGGAGGGGGCTCGGGAGCCGGCGCGAGACGAGCGGGTTCCTCGAACCTGACCGGCGCGGGTGCGAGCCGCGCTGCGGCGGCGACGTCCGTGTGCGAGGTCGTCGAACAGGCGGCGAGGAGAGCGAAGGGGATCGACGCGAGGGTCTTCGGGGGCATGCGCGGGGGGCTCGGGGGGACTCCGCGCAGTCTAGCCGGAGCGTCGAAGAGGCCCCTCCTGCCCCGCGCGGTCCGCCGGGGCGTGGTCGGCGGGCGGGTGCTGCTAGGATTCGCCCGGTCGGGCCCCTAGCTCAGTCGGTTAGAGCAGGCGACTCATAATCGCTCGGTCGCAGGTTCGAGTCCTGCGGGGCCCACCAGCCACGGCATCCGTGCCGGACACGCCGGATGCTATCGTTCCCGCTTTCAGCCATGTCCCCCCGTCCGCCCGTGCAGGGCCCGTCGAGTCGCCGATCCTCGGGCTCGAGGCGCCACCCCGCTTGAGTTCCACCGCACCCACGGTGAAGCCTCCGATCGCGCCTGTCGCGGAGGGCAGCCTGCGCCAACTCACGCCGCTCCTCGTGTGGGCGGTCGTCTTCTGCGACATCGGCACGTCCGTCTACTACGTGCCGGGGATCCTCTACAAGCAGGTGGGGGACACCGCGCCGCTGTTCGTGTTCGCGGCGATGATCGGGTTCCTGTTCCTCGCGGCGAAGTACGTCGAGATCTGCTGGCGCAATCCCGACGGCGGGGGCGTGGTCAGCGTGGCCACGCAGGCGTTCTCGCCGATCGTCGGGTGCATCGGCGGACTCCTCATCTCCGTCGACTATTTCCTGACGTCGGCGATCTCCTCGGTATCGGGGATCCACTACCTGGGCAGCGTGTTCCCGTCGCTCGACGAGCACGTCGTCGGCCTGTCCGTCGCCACGCTGCTCCTCCTGGCGATCGTCAACACGATCGGGATCCGCGAGAGCGCGGCGCTGGCGCTCGTCATGGCGATCATCGCGTTCATCGTGGACGTCGTGGTCATCGCCGTCGTGGGCTGGCACATGGGGCCCGAGCAGTGGGCCGCCGTGCGCTCGAACCTCGGGCAGTTCCGCGAGGTGTCCGGCACGGCATTCCTCGTCGGTTTCTCTGGCGCTTGGCTGGCATTCTCGGGGCTGGAGAGCATCAGCCAGCTCAGCCCGGCGATGCGCCTGCCGATCGCCCTGACCGCGAAGCGCGGCATGCGCTACGTCGTGATCACCATGGTCGCCACGGCGCCCATCCTGACGTTGCTGACCGTGGCGCTGCTCCCGGTCGTCACGAAGCAGACGCACGACGAGCGGTTCATCTCCGAGATCGGCGCCCTGTATGGGGGGGACCTGATCAAGTTGGGGGTCGTCCTCGCCGCCTCGAGCCTGCTCGTGTTCGCGTCGAACACCGCCATCATCGGCGGATACCACGTGTTCCTGGCGCTGGCCGAGCGCGGCTTCATGCCCAGCGCGATCGCCCATCGGAACCGCTACTTCGGCACGCCCCAACTCGCGATCCTCGTCACGACGATCGTGCCGACGATCATCATCTACTTCGCGCACGGCGACACGGAGACCCTGGGCAACCTGTACGCCTTCGGACTGCTCGGTTGCTTCGTGCTGAGCTCCGCCGGCCTCGACGTCCTGCGCTGGCGCGAGGGGCAACGCGGTCTGCGGGTCTGGATCGGCCTCGCGACCACGGCGATGGTCGTCGTGGCCTGGGTCACGAACCTCGTCTACAAGCACGACGCCACGCTCTTCGGGTCGTTGCTCGTCGGCATCGGGCTCTTGATGGCGGTCGGCACGCGGCGCAAGTGGTTCGCCGACTGGCTGTACCACATGCCCCTGCTGGCGAAGCTCTTCCCACGGCGCGTCGAACGCGCCGAAGAGGACCTCGAGCACATCGAGCAGCTCGAGATCTTGAGTCTCACCCAGGCCGAGTCGATCGCGCAGCTCTACCCGTCCAGCACCATGATCGCGATGCGCTCGGCGAATCCGGGTCTGATCGCGGAGGCGATCGCCCGGGAGAAGGGTCGCGGCGGGAAGACGCTCTACGCGCTGTACGTCGAGGAACGCACGGGGCTCTTCGTGCGCGACTGGGCCTGGCGTCCCAAGGCCGAGGGGGTCGAGGCGCTGCGCGCCGCCGCGCAGGCGGCCGAAAGCGAGGGCATGACCCTCATCCCCGTCTGGACCGTCTCGTACAACGCCGTCGAGGGCATCCTCCGGGCGGCCGAGAACCTGGGCGTCACCGCGATCATGATCGGCGCCACGCAACGCAGCGCGATCTACCACCTCCTGCGCGGACACGTCCTCGCGGGTCTCACCAAGCGGCTGCCTCCGGGCGTCCGCCTCCTGATCTACGGCTGACGAGGACGGACAGGTTTGGAGAACGGGATCCTGTGGGCCGTGTTCGGCGTGGTCGTGCTGGTGATGCTGGCACTGGACCTGGGCGTCTTCCACAAGAAGGCGCACGTGGTCAGCGTGCGCGAGGCGCTGATCTGGACCGGGATCTGGATCGTGATCGGCCTCGCGTTCGCGATGGCGATCCGCATCTGGGTGGACCCGGCGTACCTCGCCGATCCGGCGCGCTCGGCCGAGCACCGGCCCTCGCTCGAGTACCTGACGTGCTACCTGACCGAGTACGCGCTCTCGGTCGACAACATCTTCGTCTTCCTGGTGATCTTCACGTACTTCGCGATCCCCGAGGAGAGCCAGCACCGCGTGCTGTTCTGGGGCATCCTCGGCGCGATGGTGATGCGCGCCCTGTTCCTGTGGGTCGGCATCGGAGCCATTGAGCGCTTCCACTGGATGATCTGGGTCCTCGGCGGGCTCCTCGTCGTCACCGGCATCAAGCTGTTCTTCCAGAAGGAGGATGCCGAGCTCGATCCGTCCCGGAACATCGTCCTGCGCCTCGCGAAGAAGTTCCTGCCCGTCACGGACAAGTTCCACGGCTCGAAGTTCTTCGTACGGATCGGCGACAAGAACGTCGCGACCCCGCTGTTCCTGGCGCTGCTCGTGGTCGAGACGACGGACGTGCTGTTCGCCCTCGACTCGGTGCCCGCGGCCCTGGGGATCTCGCAGAACCTGTTCGTCGTCTACACCTCGAACATCTTCGCGATCCTCGGCCTGCGCAGCCTGTTCTTCGCCGTGGGCGGGCTGCTGAAGTACCTCCACTACCTCAAGTTCGGCCTGTCCCTGATCCTCGTCTTCGTGGGCGTGAAGATGCTGCTTCCGGAGCAGTACAAGATCTCGATCACGGTCGCTCTGAGCGTGGTCGGAGGCGTCCTGCTCCTGGCCGTGATCGCGTCGGTCGTCCGGGCGCGCCTCGTGGGCGAACGCGCGTCGAGCTGACCGGACTCAGGACGCTCAGGCGCCGCGGCGCGCCGACTCCGCGCGTTCGACGTAGCCGCAGCACACGACGTCGCCCATCACGTTGACGACGGTGCGGCCCATGTCCAACAGGCGGTCGACGCCCAGGACGATCGCGATGCCGTCCGGAGGGACGCCGACCTGGGCCATGACCGTCATCAGGAGCGGCAGGGAGCCTCCCGGCACTCCGGCCGCGCCGATCGCGCTGAAGACGCACAGGAGGACCACGAGGACTTGCTGGCTGATCGACAGGTCGATCCCGAAGACCTGGGCGACGAAGAGCACCACGCAGCCCTCGAAGAGCGCCGTGCCGTTCATGTTCATCGTCGCGCCGAGAGGCAGCACGAAACCGGCGATCTGCGGGCGGATGCCCAGGTCCTGCTGGGCGACGCGCAGGCTGGTGGGCAGGGTGGCGTTGCTCGAGCTCGTCGAGAAGGCGGTCACCATGATCGGGATCGAGCGCCGCAGGTAGTCCACCGGGCTGCGCCGGGCCAGGGTCGCGATCAGGATCGGGTAGAAGACGAACAGCACGATCAGGTAGCCCGCCAGGACGACCACGACGTACAGAGCCAGCTTCTGCAGGAGGTCGAGGCCGAACTTCGCCACGACCGCGTAGACGAGACAGAAGACGGCGTACGGCGCGAGCTTCATCGCGAAGCCGACGATGCCGACCATGGCTTCGGCCACGGTCTCGAGCCACGCGCACATCTGGTGCCGGCGCGAGTCCGGGATCTGCGTCAGGGCCGCGCCGAACAGGAGGGCCAGCACGATCAGCGGCAGCATGTCCATGCGCGTGATCGCGCCCAGGACGTTCCGCGGGAGGAACCAGTCGAGCACCTTGTTCACGCGCTCGATGGTCGTGAGCCCCTCCTTGAACTCGACCTTCGACTGGTACTCGGCCGCGTTCGCCGAGAACTGGTCCATCAAGCTTTGCCGCGTGGCGTCGTCGAATCCGGCGCCCGGCTGCACGAGGTGCATCTGGGTGATGCCGAGCACCGCAGCGAAGGAAGTCGTCAGGAAGAAGAAACCCAGCGTGCGCCCGCCCATGCGCCCCAGCTTCCGCAGGTCTCCGAGGTTCGCGACGCCGACCGAGAGCGAAGCGAACACGAGCGGGACGACGACCAGGAACAGTAGGCGCAGGAAGATCTGCCCGACCGGGTGCGCGATGCCGTCGGCCGCGAAGGCCACCACGGAGCGGCGGCCCGCGTCCGTGCCAGCCCACAGATTGGCGGCCGCGCCGACGAGGACGCCCAGCACGAGACCGATGAGGACCTTTCGGTGGAGGGGGACGCCGGGCCTGGTCTCGGACATGCGGGTGACGGCGGATGCTACGGTAGCCGCGAGCGCGAGGTCCATCGGTCTGGTCCCTCGAATCCGCGCGACTGCCCCGACACCGGCGTCTCCTCCAACGCATGCAACTGACGGTCCTGGCGATCGCTTTCCTGGTGCTCCTCGGGATCGGCTACCGGCTGTACGGCGGCTTCGTGGCGCGCCGCATCGGTCTCGACGACACGCGGCGGACTCCCGCGCACGAGAAGCGCGACGGCGTCGACTACGAGCCGACGCCGCCCTTCTACCTGTTCGCGCAGCACTTCTCGGCGATCGCGGCCGCGGGGCCGATCGCGGGGCCGATCCTCGCCTGTCAGGGCTTCGGCTGGCTGCCGTGCCTCTTGTGGATCGGCCTGGGGGTCGTGTTCATCGGCGCCGTGCACGACTTCACCACGCTGATCGGCAGCGTCCGGCACGGCGGGTGCTCCATCGCGGAGATCGCGCGCGAGCGGCTCGGCTCCCCCGCAGGACGCGCGATGATGGCCTTCATCTGGATCGCGCTCGTCTACGTGATCGTCGCGTTCACCGACATCACGGCCGGCAGCTTCGCGCGCGGCACGGAGGAGCTGGAGGGCGCCGGCGTCCGCTTCCATCCCGGCGGCGCGGTCGCGGCGGCGAGCGTCCTGTACCTCGTCCTGTCGGTCGTGTTGGGACTGGTGCAGCGCACCATGAAGCCGCCGCTGTGGCTCGTGACCGTGATCTTCGTGCCGGGGACGTTCGCGGCCTCGTGGTTCGGGACGCACATCTCCGACTGGCTGGTCTTCGGGCCGGTCGAGTGGGGGCTCCTGATCCTGGCCTACTGCGCCGTCGCTTCGGTGTTGCCGGTCTGGGCGCTCCTCCAGCCACGCGGATACCTCGGCGGATTCGTGCTCTACACCGCCCTGGCCCTGGGGGTCCTGGGCATCCTCTTCGGCGGCTACGAGATCCAGCAACCCGCGTTCAAGGCGTGGGACACCGGGAAGGCCGCGGGCACCCTCTTCCCGTTCCTGTTCGTGACGATCGCCTGCGGCGCGTGCTCGGGATTCCACGGCCTCGTCTGCAGCGGCACGACCAGCAAACAGGTCGACCGCGAGTCGCACACGCGCGTCGTCGGATACGGCGCGATGCTGGCCGAGGCATTCGTGGCCCTGATCGCGCTGGTCACCGTCGTGATCTTCACGCAGGACCACCTCGTCGACGCCGCCGGGAAGGCGCTGAAGCCGGGGACGATCTACGGCAACGGCATCGGCGAGTTCCTGACGATCCTGGTGGGGCGCGACAACCTCCCGTTCGCGATCACGTTCGGCGCGATGGCGTTCTCGACGTTCGTGTTCGACACGCTGGACGTCGCGACGCGCCTCGGTCGATACCTGATCCAGGAGCTGACCGGCTGGAAGGGGATGGGCGGCGCCGTCTTCGGCACGCTGATCACGATCGTGCCGGCCGCCCTGTTCCTGGCCTACAGCGGGGAGGGCAGCTACCAGCGATTCTGGACGCTGTTCGGCGCGAGCAACCAACTACTCGCCGCGCTGTCCCTGATCTCGATCGCGGTGTGGCTGCGCCAGGAGGGCAAGTCGAACACGTTCGTTCTGGTACCGGCCGTATTCGTCCTCACGATCACGCTCTGGGCGCTCTTCGAGTTGGCGCGGGTCAACCTGGTCGAGAGCACGGGCTTCGACGTCAAGCTGGCGAACGGCATCTCGGCGCTCCTGCTCCTCGCGCTCGCGGCGTACCTTGTCGCCACCGGGATCCGCCGATTGCGCGCGCCGTTGACGGCGCCTCCGCCGGCCTGACGTCTCATCGGCCACCTCGGAGTCGGATCGTCCTGGAGTTCACGATGGCCCATTCGAACGGTTCGACCTGGCGCTGGACCCTGATCGGAGGGGCTGTCGTCCTCGTGCTGGGCCTCTCCGTGGCGACGCTCCTGCGCCACGACGTCCTTGCACCACGCGGCAAGGAGATCCTCTGGGACGACTTCGGATTCGCGCTCGAGGACGTCTCGAAGGTGGCGGAGGTCGGGTCCGCGGGCGAGATCCTCCGTCCCGCGGGCCAGTTCGTCGTCGTACGGCTGCGAACGACGAACCATGCGCAGCGCGTCGACTACGACTTGGCCAGCCACGTGCCGATCCTCGAGAACGCCGCGGGCGATCATTGGGCGCCGGACCCGGCCGCGACATCGGCCCTGCGCCGTGAACTCGGGGTGGGCGCGGTCTCGGGGATCGCCGCTGGCGAAGTCGACGTGTCACCCTTCGTCTTCGACCTGCCGCTGGGCGTGGAGCCCGCGCGTGTCCGCATCACGTTTGGCGGCGAGGCGCTCCAGATGCTCGATCTCGTGCTGTTCGGCGATCGGGCGCTCGCGGCCGAGCTCCAGCGCTAGTGGGGTGATCCCGAAGTTCGTGGCATGAGTCGCCCTGAAGGCGACTTCCCTGCAAGGCGGCGCGACGACGCGGGTTCTTTGCAACCCTCGGATGAGCGCCAACGCCGCAGGGGAGTCGCAAGGGGGTGACTCATGTGACGAACTTCGGGATCACTCCACCAGCTCACGCTCAACGCTTCTCGGCCAGGAAGGCCCGAACGGCCGCCAAGGCCGCGTCGTCCTCGCTGCACAGCGCGGTCAGCTTCCCGCCGTGGATTCCGGACTTCTCGAGCATCTCGAGCGGTTGGGGCTGGACTCCGGCGAGGACCACGAAAACCCCCATGCCATGCAGGCGCTCGAGTGCCGACTCGAGCGCGACGAGCCCCGTGATGTCCATCACCGGCACGCCGTCCATCTGGAGAATCACGGCGCGCGTCCGGTCCGAGATCCGCGCCAGGGCACTGGCGGCCTTCTCCGCCGCGCCGAAGAACAGCGGACCGCCGATCTGGTAGACGACGACGCCCTCCATGTGCGGGTCGAGCAGGTGCGTGCTGGCGCCCTCGTCGAGCCGCGCCTGGAACATCTCGGACATGCGGCGCATGAAGAGGAGTGCTGCGAGCACGATCCCGACGCTGACGGCGATCACCATGTCGAACACGACGGTGAGTCCGAAGCAGGTCAGGAGGACCAGGACGTCGCTTTTCGGCGCCACCTTGAGGATGTGGCCGAAGTGCCGCACCTCGCTCATGTTCCAGGCCACGATCAGGAGGAGCGCGGCCAGCGCCGCCATCGGCAGGTGCGCGAGGAGCGGAGCCAGGGCGAGCACCGCCACGAGGATGAAGAGGGCGTGGGTGAGCGAGGCGAACGGCGAGCGCGCTCCGGCTCGGATGCCGGTGGCCGTGCGGGCCAAGGCGCCCGTCGCCGCGAATCCGCCGAAGAACGGCGCGACCATGTTCCCGAGTCCCTGCGCGGCCAGCTCGACGTCGGAGTCGTGCTTCGTGCCCGCCATCCCGTCCGCCACGACGGCGCACAGCAGCGACTCGATGGCGCCCAGCGCGGCGATCGCGAACGCCGGGCCGAGCAGCTCGCGCAACACGCCGAGCGAGAGCCCGAGAGGCTGGCCATCCGCACCGGGGAAGTTCCAAGGCCAGTCGAAATGCGGCGGGAGGCGCGGTATCCCGCCCTCGAAACGGCTTCCGATCGTGTCGACGTGGAATCCGGGCACATAGACCGCGAGCAGCCACGACACGACCGCGGCGAGTGCCAACCCCACGAGGGGCCCGGGGATCCGTCGGACGATCCGCGGCCAGACGACGAGGACGACGAGCGTGAACGTCCCGATGGCCGCTTCCTGCCAGCGGAACGACTCGGCTGCTCTCGCCAGCGCGACCATCTTCTCGGGGAAGTGCTCGGGCAGCGCGCCCGGCTGCAGCCCGAGGAAGTCCTTCAACTGGAGGCCGGCGATCACGACCGCGATGCCCGCCGTGAACCCGGTCGTCACGGGGTGCGGGATGAACTGGATCAGCCGGCCCATGCGGAACAGGCCGAATCCGAGCAGCATCACGCCCGCCATGAGCGAGGCCGTCATCAGGCCGCCCACTCCGTGCGCATGGCTCACCGGGGCCAGGAGCACCACGAAGGCCGCGGTCGGACCCGAGACGCTCACGCGCGACCCGCCGGCGACGGCGATCACGGCGCCGGCGATGATCGAAGTGTAGAGGCCGAACTGTGGCGGCACTCCCGACGCGATCGCGAGCGCCATGGCGAGCGGCAGCGCGACGACGCCGATGACGAGCCCGGCGAGCACGTCGCGCTGCAGGTCTCGCGCGCGGTATCCCTCGCGCAGCGCCTCTCGCAGGCTCCACCCGAGCCGAGCCAATACGGGTGGGAGCGCCTGCGCGGCCTGCACGTAGCGGTGCGGGCTCAACGCAGCAGATCCCGCAACCAGGCCTCCGCATCGCGCTGGACCTTCAGCGGGAAGAAGGCCAGCTTCCATCCGAGCTCGACCTCGGCCGTCACGTCGGTGTCCGTGACCACGAAACGGCCGTCGAATCCGTCGCCGGCCACCACGGCGCCGGACTCGGACCACTCGACCGACTTCACGTAGGCGGCACCCTTCGCGCCCAGGCCGTCCGCCGCGCGCCGGATGCGGCTCAGGGCTTCCTGACGGCCGAGCGCATGCTCGACGCGGATACGAACGCTTCCCATGCCGGACATCAGAGGGGTTTCGCGAGCACGAATCCAGCCGCGCGCGGGCCCAGCTCGGGAGCGCAGTCGCTGGTTCGGGCCGGAACCCGGCGTCTGCGCGCCGGTTGGACGAGCACCGTGCGAACTCGTCCCGCGCCATCGCCCGCCCTGTCCGACTTGCCGCTTCGCGGAGGCCCCGGTACGGTCCCTGGGCTCCCCGCGGGGACGCCCACGTGGTCCATTCCAGAGAACATCCCGCCTCGGACCGTCCCCGCCGCACTGCGTGGCTCGCGACGGTCGTGCTCGCGCCACTCGCCTGCGGGTGGCTCGCCAGCGGCTCGTGCTCCGTTTCGGCCTGCTACGAGGAGTGCGATCCCTGCTTCCAGGCCTGCAAGTGCTCGGGGGTCTGCCAGAACCCGGTTGCGGGCGAGCAGGGGCTCCGGATCGTCGCCCACGAGTCGCGCATCCTGGCCGCCGAGGACGATCGATTCGTGCGCGTCCTGGACGTCGTCGTGGGGCCGTCGCTCGAGTTCGCCTCGGGCAACGAACGGAGCGATCGGGATCGCTCCGTGGACCTCGCGCGTCTCGCCGAATTCGCCCGCGAAATCCTCGTCGTCAACGCCGAGGTGTTCACCTCCGTGCGGGATCCGGACTGGAGGCTGGACGCCGTGCACGCGTTCTCCGCGTGCAGTGTGGCGCAGTTCCACCTGGAACCCGGGCGTTCGACTGCTCGCCGCGCCAACTCCGTCTCCCTGCTCTTCGACGCGCACGGTCGGCTCCTCGAGGCGACGCACGTGGTCGACCGCGGCTCCGATTGATTGACCCGATTCGCGGCGCCCGCGCCGCGCACTTCTCCCCACGAGCGGTCCACGCGGCCGCAGGATCCACACGATGCGCACTCTCCTCCTGATGTCCGCCCTCGGCCTCGGCCTCGCGCCGGCGAAGGACCTGGTCACCGAGTACAAGGCCGGAATCGGCCGCAAGGTCACGATCGAGTCGTCGATCCACATGGAGACGACGTCCATGGAGGTCGAGCGGGACGGCGAGAAGATGCCGGGCATGGGCGGGGCCACCACGGACACGGAGCGCACGGAGGTCCACATCGACCATGTGGTCGAGGCCGATGCTGGCAAGCCGACCAAGGTGCGCCGCCATTTCGTCGAGCTGGGCGGCAAGTCCGCGATGGAGATGGGCGAGAACTCTCGTGAGAGCGAGATCGAGAGCCCGTGGAAGGGCGTCACGGTCCAACTGACCAGCGAGGGCGGCAAGGTCGAGGCCGAGGTCGTCGCGGGCACCGAACCCGATGGCGAGGGCGCGCTCGAAGGCCACGCGATCGGCCTGTTCCTCGATGGTTTCCTGCCGAAAGCCGGGGTCGAGGAAGGCGCGGAGTGGGAGATCGGCAACGAGGCGATCCTGCGCGGTCTGCGCCTCGACGTTCAGCGCAAGCTCTATCCGCCGCCGGCTCGCCCCGATGGCGAGGGTCGCGGCGCGGGCGGCGGCGGCGGTCGCCGCGGTGGACGCATGGGAGGTGGAGGCGACTCGTTCCTGACGCAGTCCGAGTGGAAGGGCACGGGCAAGCTGGCCGGTTCCGAGGAGAAGGACGGCGTCCTGTGCGCCATCATCGAGCTGGAGCTCGAGACTTCGGGCGAGCGCGAACTCGAGGCCTTCGGCGGCCGCGGTCCCCGTGCGCTCAACGTGCCGTTCGACAACCGCAGCACCTGGTCCGCGAAGCTCGAGGGCAAGCTCTGGTTCGACGTCGCGGCGAAGCGCCCGATGCTGCTCGAGCTCGAGGGCACGCTCAAGGAGGAATCGCGCCGGGAATCGGAGCGCGACGGCTCGTCGATGAAGATGAGCTCGACGCGCGAGGGGAAGATCGACTACAGCGTCGAGATCGAGGACGCGCCGGCGGAGGAGACGAAGCCCGAGAAGAAGGGCTGATCAGCCCGCGTCGTGCTCGCGTGCCCACGCTGGAGGCACGAGCCGGCGCTTTCCGTCGGACGAGCGAGCGATCCCGGTGCGCCCGGGGTCGCTCGCGTCCATGTCGCGATCCCACAGCTGGCACGTGACCTGCTCGTGCCGCTGGTCGAGCGCCTCGCAGTAGTTCGTGTAGAGGCACCGACGGATGTCGGCACCGCGACCCAGCTCGATCTTGCGCCACCAGTCGGGATCCGCGAGCGACTGCCGCGCTGCCGCGACGAGGTCGCACGAGCCGTCGTGCAGCGCGCGCTCGGCCATCTCGTAGGAGTTGATGCCGCCTGCGCCGACGACCGGGATCGCGCAGCCGGAGGTGCGCAGATGAGCGCGAATCGCTGCGGAAATCGGTAGATTGCGCCCGAACGGGCCGCCTTCGATCTTCACGGTCGGCATGCACTCGTGCCCGCTCGGCCCGGTGTACGGGTAGACGGCCTCGCCGACCTTGGGCTGCTTCGCGTCGTCGAACTTGCCGCCTTTGCTGACCGACACGAAGTCGAGGCCAGCGCGCGCCAGCGCGAGTGCGTGGAAGGCGGCGTCCTCGACGCGGCTCCCGCCCTCGATCACCTCGTCGCCGAGGATGCGGCAGCCGACGGTCCAGTCGTGGCCGACGCGCTCGCGCACGGCGCGCGCGACCTCCACGCCCAGGCGCGCGCGGCCTTCGACCGACCCGCCGTACCCGTCGGCGCGGTCGTTCGTCCGCGAGAGGAAGCTCGCCATCGTGTAGGCGTGCGCGTAGTGCAGCTCGACGCCGTCGAACCCGGCCGCGCGCGTGCGCTCGGCGGCGGCGGCGAAGAGCGGCGGCAGAACGCGCGGCAGATCGCGCACGTGCGGCAGCGTGACGTCGGTGACGCGCTCGCGATAGCCCTTCTCGAGCTCCTCGGCTTCACGCGGATCGAGGATCGCGAGCAGCGTCGCGTGCGGCAGCGCGAGCAGTGCCTCGCGCAGCGCCGCATCCTCGAGTCCCGCGATCGCCGCGCCGCCCGCGAGCCGCGCGAGGCGCTGGCGATGCTCGTCGCGCAGCTTGAAGAATCGCCGCACCCATGTCTCCTTCGCCGGCCGCCGCTTCACGGCCAGGAAGTCGAGCACTTGCAGGAAGAGCCTCGTTCTGCCGCGCGAACGCGCACGCACGACGTCGGCGAGACGCGTCAGGCCGGGCACGAAGCGGTCGTCACCGACGCGCAGGAGCGGACCGCTCGGGACGTCGCGGACGCCCGTCGCCTCGACGACGAGCACGCCCGGTTCTCCGTCCGCGAAGCGCCCGTACCAGTCGAGCACGTCGTCGGTGACGAAACCCTCGTCGTTCGCGCGCCAGGGCACCATCGCAGGCACCCAGGTTCGCGTGCGCGCCGTGCAGGCGCCGACCCGGACGGGGGAGAACAGGCGGCTCCCGAGGGCTTCCTCGCGCGACGGCCAGCGCGCCGGCGGGATGCGCGCGAGACGGGGATCCTGGCCCGCGGCGCGTTCCGGATTCACGGCGAGTCGTCCCCGTGCGCGCCGATCCGCAGGTCGTCGCGCAGGAGCAGCGCGCGGATCTCGGGCGTGCCGAGCATCTCCAGGACGGCGCGCTGGAGGCTCACGGGCTCGTTCGGATCGATGCGCGCAGCCGTCCAGATCCACTCGCTCGGGATGCGCGCGTGCCCGAGCACGCCGGCTTGCACGCACAGGCGGTGCAGTTTCTCGACACCGATGCGCTCCATGACGACGTAGGCCAGGGCGTCGAGGACCGCGCGCACTCCCGGTGCCGAGGAGCGCGCCAGCTCGTCGGCTTCGAGGTTGAAGATGTCTCCGAGCGGCGGGAGCTCGCCCGCGTCGATGCGCGCGTGCATCGTGTACCGCGCGCGATCCGGCGTGAGCTTCGCCCCAGCTGGCCCGTGCGCGACCCCCGGACCGTCGAACGTGACCGAGCCGTCGAGCAGCGTGCCGAGCACCAGCGCCAGCTCGCCACGCTCGCGCGGCGCGGCCTGGGGCACGGCCAGGTGGGCCACGTGGATCGCGAGGCCCTCTTCGAGCACCGGCGGCAGCGCCTTCCACTCTCCGGCCAGCCAGAAATGGACGAGTTCGTGCGCGAGGATGGCCTGGGCCGCGATGTCGCGGCCGTCCTCGGGCAGTTCGATCCAGCGTTCCTCGGCCGTCGTGATCGTCGCGCCCCCCCAGTGCGCGCGGGCCAGCTCGGGCACGAGCCGGATGTCCAGCGCCGCCGTGCCCCGACTCGGGATCGCGGCCGCGACACGGGGCGCCACGCGCTCGACCACGAGGGCGATCTCGACGGCGTCGTCGCGGCGCGCCGCCCGCACGGTGCCCCACGCCGTGTCGACCGCCTGCCGCAGATCCGGCGGGCGGTTGGAAGCGCACGCCGTGAGGGCGGCGCAGAGGAGGGCGTGGTGGATGCCGCGGGCCAAGCTCGAAACCGGTCGGCGCGGCATGGTACTCGTTCCGCGTGGACAACGTCTCCGGGACACGACCTCTGTGCCTCGTCACCGGCGCCGGCCGTGGCATCGGCGCGGCGATCGCGCGGCGCGTGGCCCTCGCGGGTTCGCCCGTGATCGTCGCCGCGCGCAGCCAGGACGACTGCGTCGCGGTCGCGAACGAGCTCGTCCGTCGGGGTGGCCGAGCCTGGCCCGCGTACGTGGACGTCACCGACCCGGCGACGCTCGACGAGGCGCTCCTCGAGCTGTCGGACGAAATCGCCGAGCACGGCGGGATCGCATGGCTCGTGAACAACGCCGGGATCGCCGAGACGGCGCCCTTCCTGCGGCACGGCCGCGGCGGGGACGGCGACACCTACGAGAAGCACCTGCGCGTGAACTTCCACGGGCCGCGCCGTGCGATCGAGCGCCTGGCACCGTCGATGCTGGAGCGCGGACATGGGCGAATCGTGAGCGTGGCGAGCTCCGCGGGGTTGATCGGCTACCCCTACGCCGCCGCGTACGTGGCCAGCAAGCACGCGCTCGTCGGGTACACGCGCTGCGCGGCGCTCGAGCTCGAGGGCAAGGGAGTGACGATGAACCTGGTCGCTCCCCACTACGTGGACTCGCCCATGACCGACCAGACGGTCGAGCGCATCGTGAAGAAGACCGGGCGTTCGGCGGCCGACACCCGCGCGTTCCTCGCGGCTCAGAATCCCGGCGGCGCGCTCGTCACGACGGACGAGGTGTCCGCGGTCGTGCTCGAACTGCTGAACGGAGCGCAGAACGGCGTGATCGCCGAGATGCCCGGCGGCAGCGCGGGCGGCAAGCCCGCCGTGAACTGGAGGACCTGATGCGCATCGATGCGATCCATCCCGAAGGCTGGAAGCCGGCCAAGGGCTACGCGAACGCGATCCGCGTCGAGGGCGCGAGCCGGCTGCTCTTCGTCGCCGGTCAGATCGCGTGGGATCGAGAGCAGCGCATCGTCGGTCCCGGCGACATGGCCGTGCAGTTCGGCCAGTGCCTCGAAAACGTGGTCGCCTGCGTGCGCGCGGCCGGCGGCGAGCCTCAGCACGTCGTGCGGATGACCGTGTACGTGACGGACAAACGCGCCTACATCGCCGCCGCGCGCGCGATCGGGACGAAGTGGCGCGAGTTGTTCGGCAAGCACTATCCGGCGATGGCGCTCGTACAGGTGGCCGACCTGCTGGAAGAGGGCGCGCTGGTCGAGATCGAGGCGACGGCCACCATCGGCTGAGTGTCCCATGGCGCTCCCCGGCGCGGAGAGCCCGGAAGAGTGGCCGGTCACGTGCCCCGCGAGGTCCGTGACCGGCCGTCTCTTCAGGAACGCAGCCGGGACCTAGAACTCCCAGCCGAGCACGGCATAGATGTCGGCCTGGCGCGACTCCCCGCCGATCCCGATCAGCGGCGCCAGGTCGATGTGCAGGTTCGGCAGCGGGCGCCACTGGAGGCTCGGACCGACCTCGAGCGATTTCGCGTAGTCGCCCCGGTCGCCGTGCACGTCCTCGATCGACGTCTTGAGTTCACCGCCCAGCGAGAACTTCTCGTCGATGATCGTCCGCGAGACGCCCATGGTCAGCTCGTACTGGTTCGTCAGGTCGCCGCTGACTTCGCGTTCCCAGACGAGGTTCGTCCCGACCTTCCAGCCCGGCGCCACCTCGTCACCGAGCAGCAGCTTGCCCTCGAACCTGTCCGGCCCGCCCGACACGCTGGCCCACTCGGCGTAGAGCGTGGGGTTCCACGGGATCTTGCCCCAGTCCGCGAGCGCGTACCGCACCTCGTACTTCTGCTCGCTGATCTCCGTGTCGCCCTCGGAGCCGGAATGCTCGGTGACGAAGTAGTAGTCGAACTGGAAGCGGTTCGGCAGGCCGATCTCGAACTCGTACTGCGTCTCGACCGTCGCCGCTCCCTCGCGCGGGACCTTGATGCGGTTCCACAGCTCGAAATCGAGCTGACCCTCGCGCAGGACGTAGACGCGCGTCGTCGGGAAGAGGCGTCGCGAGGTCCAGCGCGGCTGGCCGTAGGAGCCGATCAGGTCGCTCTCCCGGTAGGGAGACCAGTCGTCCGCCGTGACGTCGATCGCCGGGAGCTGCCAGGAACGCAGCACGTCCGTCGAAGCCTCGTCGGCGGATTTCGGCGGTTCCTGCGCCGTCGCGGGATTGACCACCTGCGCCGCCGCCGTCGTGGCGAGCGCGAGGAGGGCCGGTAGAGTCCAGGTCGTTCGATGCATGGGTGGGTGGAGGAGGATTCCGCGGAAGTCCAGGTCGGAGGGCGGCACAGGGGCGCCGCCCTCTTGCAGAGCGCCGGGGAGTCGGCGGCCGCCAGGAGAATCCC
The DNA here is from genome assembly GCA_026692665.1 of Planctomycetota bacterium. Lineage (GTDB taxonomy): Bacteria > Planctomycetota > UBA1135 > UBA1135 > JAEUHZ01. Next base: position 86,841 of record JAPLOF010000023.1, on the reverse strand, counting down.
GGGAAGAACGCCCGGCCGCGGGCTCGACTCCAGGACTGAGCCGGGTGCCGCGCCTGATCAGCGGGCCCCTGATCAGCGGGCCCCTGCTCAGCGGGCTCCTGCTCAGCGGGCCAGCGTGAAGCGAATGACCTGCTGCACCACGCAAGCCGTCGCTGCGCCGCGGAGGCGGGCGGGTTCGTAGCGCCAACGCTCGAGCGCCTCGACAGCCGCGCGGTCGAGGCACTCGCTGCCGCTCGACACGAGCACCTCGACGCGCTCGACACCGCCGTCGGGCTGCACGCGGATGCGGCACGTGACGGCTCCCTGTTCTCCGCGCTTGCGCGCGTCCTCCGGATACTCCGGGCGGGGCGTGCTGACCGCGCGCGGCGGCTGGTCCGCGAGGGCCCTGCCGGCGGGATCGGTTCCACCTCCGCCCGGAACGGCCTCCCGCCCCGGATCCCCGAGCGATCCGCCGTCTCCGCCGGTCCCGCTGGAGCCGGTGCTCACCAGGGCGGAATCGGCGCGGGGTCCCTCGGCCGCGGCGAGCGCAGCCGCTCCCTCCGGCCGGCGACGCGGAGCGTGTTTCGCTCCGTTCCTCGCGTCCACGTCCGGGTAGCCCGGGGGCACGAGCGAATCGGTCACGGGGCCGGGCCGAACGGAGATCTCGAGCTCGTCGGCCCAGGCGTCGTGGTCGAGCGGTTCGATCGGCACCGGGGTGGGCTCGATCCCGGGCGGAATCCCGGCTCGGACGGGCTCCGCGAGGCGAATGGGTTCCGAGTCGGGCGACGTTCGGGGAGCGGCGCGCAGATCCAGCCGCCAGGAGACGAGCTCCGAGGCCGGCGCCTCGACGCGCTCCACGCCCGCGAGGACGAGACCGGCGACTGCGAGCAGGACGGCGTGGAGTGCGATCGACAGGGCGATCGCGAAACCCGGCCGCCGCCGGCCGGAGCCGGAGGCTCCCACGCGCGCTGGGGCCGAGTCCTTCCTCCCCTCGGGAATGCGCGCGACCTCCCCGTCGCGTCGAGGCTCCAGCGCTTCGCCCGCGCGCGGGGGATCGCGGTCCACTTCCGGTCCGGGGACCTTCTCCCGGAGCTGGCTGGCCGCGTCACGTCCTTCGCGGGGCCCCATCCAGGGAACTAGCGCGAGCGCGCCCCCGCGCGACGACGGATTCCCAGAATCCTGCTGGTCGGGGTCCCGCTAGCCCCGGAGCGGGGCGCCTGGCGGTCGCGGCTATCATCCGCCACCCCGATGCAAGCCCAGCACTTCCGCTACCACGAGGACCAGGGCGTCGCGGTCATCCGCCTCGACCGGCCGGAGCGCCTCAACGCGCTGACCTTCGACAGCTACCGCGAGCTCACGGAGGCCTTCGCGACTCTGCGCACGCGCGCCAGCGTCCGGGCTGTGCTCGTCACGGGCACGGGACGGGCCTTCTGCACGGGCGGCGACCAGCGCGACATCATCGCGCCGCTGCTCTCGGCGACCCCGGCGGAGCTCAACGCGTTCACGCGCATGACGTGCGAGCTCATCGCGAACATGCGACGCCTCGAGAAGCCGGTCGTGGGCGGTCTCAACGGAATCACCTGCGGCGCGGGAGCCGTCATGGCCGCGGCGTGCGACGTGCGCGTCGCGGCGGAGAGCGCGAAGATCGCGTTCCTCTTCACGAAGGTCGGCCTCTCGGGCGCGGACATGGGCGCGGCGTGGCTCTTGCCGAGGATCGTGGGTCTCGGGCGCGCGAGCGAGATGCTCATGACCGGCGACTGGGTCGATGCGCGGCGCGCGTACGAGATCGGCCTCTACAACCAGGTCGTGCCGGACGCGGAGCTGCCCGAGGCGGCGCTGAAGATGGCGCGCGCTCTCGCGGCGGGACCCTCGTTCGGCCTCGCGGTCACGAAGCGCATGTTGAACGCGGAAGCTTCGATGAGCTTCGAGGCGGCGATGGCGGCCGAGGGCTGGGCCCAGGCGGAGTGCATGTCGAGCCCCGACTACGCCGAGGGCTACCGCGCGTTCGTCGAGAAGCGCGCGCCGGACTTCGCTGGCGCCGCGAAGCGGGCTGGGAGCAGGACGTGAGCGGCGACATGGGTCAGGCCGCGCTGCTCGGCGAGCTGCGCGCGAAGGCCCGCGCCGTGGGCGAGGCGACCTCGGCGCGGCTCGAGGGCCTGGGCGAGGACGACGCGGCGCGGACGGCGCTGGGAGCGCTCGCGGTGGCGGGTCTGGCGCGGTGGACCATTCCGCAGCGCGACGGTGGGGCGGAAGCGCGTGGACTGTGCGCCACCGACGACGTGTCGGCCCGCGCGGTGTGCACGCTGCGCGACGAGTTGGCGTGGCATTCGGCGATGCTCGACGTGATGCTCGTCATGCAGGGCCTGTGCGGGTACTCGGTGGTGCGCGGCGGCTCGGTGGAGTTGCGGGCCGAGGTGCTGCCCGCGCTGGCGAACGGCACGAAGATCGGCGCGTTCGCCCTGACGGAGCCGGGCGCGGGCTCCAGCGTCGACGACGTCGCGACGCGGGCCGAGCGCGCGGGCGCGGGCTGGCGGATCACCGGGCACAAGACGTTCATCTCGAACGCCGGCATCGCGGATCACTACAGCGTGCTCGCGCGGACGTCGGGCGAGCCGGGCGCACGCGGCGGGCTCACGATGTTCAGCGTGCCGGCGAAGTCGAAGGGGCTCACGACCGAGCGCTTCGAGGTCATCGGGCCGCACCCGATCGGCGACGTCCACTTCGCGGACGTCGAGGTCGCGGACGGCCGCCGTCTCGGCGAAGTGGGGCATGGGCAGGATCTCGCGCTCGCCACGCTGGGCCGCTTCCGCACGTCGGTCGCGGCCTGCGCCAACGGGCTCGCGCGCCGCGCTCTCGACGAGACGAAGGCGCACCTCGCCGGGCGCAAGCAGTTCGGCCGTCCGCTGGCTGCATTCCAGGCGCTGCGGTTCGACGTGGCCGAGATGGACGTGCGCCTGCGCGCCGCGCAGCTCCTGACCGACGAGGCCGCGCGGGCCGTGGATTCCGGTGCGCCGGCGACGGCCGAGGTCGCGCGCGCCAAGCTCTTCGCGACGGAAGCGGCGGGCTGGATCTGCGACCGCGCCGTGCAGCTCCACGGCGGGCTGGGGGTCAAGCGTGGATCCGTCGTCGAACGCCTCTACCGGGACGTGCGCGCGCTGCGCATCTACGAGGGGACCAGCGAGATCCAGAAGCTCGTCCTCGCGCGCGAGCTCCTGGGGTAATCTCTGCGTCCGATGGCCAAGTTCCAACGACACGTTTTCATCTGCACCAACGAGCGCGCGAAGGACGATCCGCGCGGAGACTGCGGGTCCAAGGGCGGCCACGAGCTCGCCGAGGCGTTCAAGAAGAAGCTCCACGACAAGGGGCTCAAGCGCCTCGTCCGTCCGAACAAGGCCGGTTGCCTCGACCAGTGCGCCCAGGGCTGCACGATCGTCGTGTATCCCGAGCAGGTGTGGTACGGCCACGTGACTCCGGCCGACGTCGACGAGATCGTCGAGTCGCACATCGTCGGCGGGAAGCCCGTCGCGCGCCTCGTGATCCCCGACGACCAGCTGACGGGGAAGTCCGCGTGAGCGCGGTCCTGGACGAGGAGGCGAAGGCGCTGTTGCGTCGCATCGTCGAGCGCACGGCCTACCGCCAGATCATGGTCGCGAACATCCGCGGCCACGGCCTGAAGTACCTGCTCGACGTCACGGAGAAGACGGCGCTCGTGCGCGATCTCGAGGCCGGGCTCGACATCCTGCGCCACGTGGAGAGGCTCTACGGCGAGCTCGACGGCGATGGACTGGCGATGTCGGTGCGCGACGCGATGGATCGCATCCCGTATCCGTACTCGAGGCTCGAGCTGGCCGTCTGCCTGTCCCTCGTCGGGCGCACGGAGCGGCTCGTGGCGTCGACGTACCTCGAAAGCCGATCCGCGGGGATGGTCGCCATCGCGCAGCGCATCCACGATCTCGAGCGGCCCGGCACGCGCATGCTCGAGATGCAGCTCGCGGACTTCTGCGCCGAGACCGGCAATCGGGCGACCGCGCAGCAGTTCGTGAACCGCTGGCTGGCCATCGCGCTCGTCGGATTCGGGCGACCGGGAACGGTCGGGGATCAGCGCAGCTTCGCTCTGGGGCTGCGCTCGGCGCGCGTCGAACAGCTCGTGAAGCTCTTCCTGACCGAAGCGCGCCCGTGGTGCGAGAGCTTCCACCTGGTCCTCCCCGACGTGGCCTCATTGGGCATCGACCTTGCCCCCGACGGAGCGAAGCATGGCGTCCGCGCATCCTGACCGGATCCCGCAGCACGATCCCGAGCGCTGGCGCGCGCAGTTCCCGATCGTCGACGACACGACGTACCTCGTGAACCACAGCCTGGGCGCGATGCCGGCTCGGGCGCGGGACAAGATGGCGGAGTTCCTCGACCAGTGGGCGACGCGCGGAGTGCGCGCCTGGGGCGAGGGCTGGTGGGACATGCCGGTCACGGCCGGGAACGTCCTCGCGAAGCTGATGCATGCGCCGCAGGAATCCGTCGTGATGCACCAGAACGTCTCGGTGGTGCAGGCCTCGATCGCGACCTCGCTGAACTACTCCGGGAGGCGCAACAAGGTCGTCTACACGGACCAGAACTTCCCGACCGTCATGTACGTGTGGGAAGCGCAGAAGAAGCACGGTGCCCGCATCCACGTCGTGCCCACGGACGGCATCCAGGTCGACACCGCGCGCCTCCTGGAGGCGATCGACGAGGAGACGCTCGTCGTTCCGATCAGTCACGTCACCTACAAGAGCCACTTCCTCCAGGACGCCGCCGCGATCTGCGCGCGCGCGCGGGAGGTCGGCGCCATGGTCGTGCTCGACACGTACCAGTCGCTGGGCGCCGTGCCGATCGACGTGACCGCGCTGGGCGTCGACTTCGTGTGCGGCGGATCCGTGAAGTGGTTGTGCGGCGGCCCGGGGGCTGGCTACCTGTACGTGCGTCCCGACCTCCTGCCGAAGCTCGAGCCGGAGATGACCGGTTGGGCCGCGCACGCGGCGCCGTTCGCGTTCGAGCCGGGCCCGCAGCGCTACGCGACGGGCATCCGGCGCATGCTGAACGGTTCGCCGTCGGTCGCGGCCTTCTGGTGCGCGACTGCGGGCTACGAGATCCTGCTCGAATGCGGCGTCGAGAACGTCCGGCACTGGTCGCAGCGACTGACCGAGCGTCTGCGCCAGGGTTTGCTCGCACAGGGCTTCCGCATCCATGGTCCCGAGGATCCCGCGCGCCGTGGAGGCACGATCACCGTCGGCCTGGCCGCCGAGGAGAACGGACCCGCGTTCGTGAAGGCCCTCGAGGCCCGTGGCATCCTCGTCGACCACCGCCCGAACGCCGGCGTGCGCGTCAGCCCGCACCTCTACACGTTGGAGGACGAGATGGACGAGTTCGTCGAGGCGCTCGTGGAGATCCGCGAGAAGCGCGCGTGGCGCGAGCACGTGGCGGCGAAGACCGCGTACTGACCCGTACGGCTACTTCGCCGCCGCCACGTGCCCCTTCGCGCGCAGGTGCGCGAGCATCTCGTCCGGCGCCCGGCGCATCTCCTCGCTCGAGTAGATCGTCCCGTGATCGAGGCCGGGCACGATCGTGACGTAGCCGGGCCCCGGAGCCGAAGGGGTCGCCGCGAGATCGCGCGTGAGCAGTTCCACGGCCTCGTTCAGGTAGAAGCTGTCCTCGCCGCCGCACAGGAGCCGCACGTTTTGGCGGAAGATCGGCGCGTAGCGCGACGGTTCGGCTCGCAGGAGCGCGCCGATGTCGTAACGCCGGTACGACTCGGCGATCTTCCTGTCGATGCGGCCCGTCGCAGGGTCGTACAGAGCCGCGGGGTGCCCGTGCTCGTTGCGCGGACCGAAGACAGCGAACCACGAATCCCACTGTTGCCCGGAGGTGTTGTCGGGTCCGACCACGTTCTCGCCGCCGTTCTCCTGACGGGTCGTCATGCGCACGGCGCCGCCGCTGCGATAGCTGGCGATCTCCGCGCCCGCGCGCACGTAGAAGTTCTCGTCCCCGTACAGGTCGATCCGCTGGAAACGACGGAAATCCACCGGGTCCGGCGAACTGGACCACGTGGCGCCGAACACGTCGGGGTAGGTCAGCGCGAGCCAGAGGGTCGACCATCCGCCCGAGGAGTGTCCGCGCAGGAGCCGCGCCGACGGCTCGGCGATCAGCGGGTACTTCTTCTCGAGCGCCGGGATCAACTCGCGCACCAGCGCGGCTCCGCACGGCCCGTTGTTCTCCGAATCCGCGAAGAGCGTGTGGCCGTTCGGCCCCTCGGGGTCGAGCACGATCTTGAACGTCTCGCGCGCCAGCACCGACTTGGCCGAGACGTCGTCCTTGTCGCGCTTGCGCGGCCCGCTCGCGCTCCTGTGGTTGCCTCCGAACCCGGGGACTTCGTAGACCGCGGCGTACTTGCGCTGGGCGTCGAATCCGACGGGCAGGACCACTCCCGCGCGCAGGACGACGTCCTGGCCGCGGAACTTCGACAGGAGTTCCGAGCGCACCTCGAACCACTCGACCCCTTCGATCGCGCGCGGAGGCTCGACGCGGACCACCTTGTCGAGGGCGAGGTCGATCGTCCCGGCCCCGGGGACTTCGAACGCCACCGGCTTCGAGTAGAGGTTCCCGTCCTCGCGCCGCCACGCGCTGTCCCGCTGCACGAGGTCGAACCGGGCCTGAGCCCGGTACTTGCCGGCCGGCAGCTCGGAGAGCTTCACGGGGAACGAATCCGCCGCATCGCCGACGAGCGCCGTCTCGCCGGGCGCGAGGCGCGCGTCGATGCCGTAGAGCGGCTGAGGATCCTCGAAGAACGGGCCGTCGGCCGGTTCGGTGCGCGGACCGATCTTCGAACCCTCTTTCACGAGCAGGACGAGGAGCCGCCCGGCGGCCGGCTCGGCGCGGACCGTCGGCTCCAGCCGGACTCGGAACTCCACGCCCGAGGGCTCCGGCCCGATCGTCGGTGTCGTCGTCGAGAAGACCGCGAGGAGGAAGGGCAGCATCGCATCAAGATAGCCGTTGCTGGGTCCGGCGGGGCATGTCCCCGCGCGTGTGCGAGTTCCCGAGTCCCGCGCTTTCCTGAGCCGCGATCGGGGCCTGTCCGCGAGTTCCGCCGCGAGCGCGTAGCGCCTCGGTCCGATGCCGCGTCCGCGAATCCAGCGCCCTCGGCGTGCGGTCGAGACGTTCCGGCGGAAACGAGCGGCGAAATCGACAGGCCGGGGGCACAGGGGGTAGCCTGCTGCGACCCATGCACCAGAAGACGCTCTCGCTGTTCGATCTCATCCCCGGCAAGGTTTTGCTCGATCGCTACAAGATCGTGCGCACGAACCGGCGCGACGGGATGTCCACGACCTTCGTGGTCGAGGATCTGGCCGCGGATGGCGAGCGCGAGCTGCAGGTCTTCCCGGCGTCGATGTTCGAGAACCGCGAGCAGTCCCGGGACTTCGTGCGCGTCATGCAGCCGTGGACGAAGATCGCGTCGCGCACCGTCTTGAAGGCCCACTCGGTCCACGACCTGGAGGACGGGACGGTCCTCTTCGTCACCGACCTCCCGCCGGCCAAGTCCCTGCGCGAGCACGGCAAGGAACGCGCGCCGCTGCCGACCGCGGAGGTCGTGAAGGTCGGACTCGAGCTCATCGAAGGCCTCGGCGCCATCCACAAGGCCGGTCTCGTCCACGGTGACGTGAAGCCCAACACGATCCGCGTGCGGGACGCGAAGGGGCACGTCGAGCTGATCGACGGCGGCATCACGGCGTCCCTGTGGAGCGCGAAGCACCTCGGCGACAAGACCGCCCTGATCGGCACGCCGTTCTACGCGCCGGTCGAGCAGTTCGGCGGCGAGTCGCCGGACGTGCAGTCGGACGTCTACAACCTCGCTTGCGTGCTGTACGAGCTCGCGACCGGCGTGCTCCCCTGGAAGGGGAAGAGCTTCCTCGAGGTGTTCCAGGAGAAGCTCCTGAAGGACCCGCCGTCGATGAAGTCCCGTGCGCCTAAGGTCGTGGTGCCGGAGGCGCTGGAGCAGGCGATCCGCGGCGGGCTCATGGCGGACCGTGGCGAGCGTTACGGCGACATCCTGCCGTTCCGCGCCGCGCTGTCTGCGATCAAGCACTGACGTCTGAGCACCTGCTCGTCGACCGGCGCGAGGGGGGCAGGTGCCATCCAGCCCGCTGGAGTGTCCGCGTGAGCGTGCTCGGTCGCTGAAATGCCGCGCGCCGTCCCCGAGGGGACGGCGCGCGGCCGCAGGTCGCGGGTCGTTCAGTTCCCGAGGAGCAGGCCGCCCGGCGGGAGGAAGACGTCGCCGCTTCCCGGGAACACCGGGGTGGGATCGCCGTTCACGCTGGTCGGGTACAGGTCGCCGTTGTTCTGCAGTCCGCGGCCGTAGGGCAGCGAGGCGTTCGAGTAGGCGCCGGGCTCGATGAGCACCGCGAGGATGGCCGGGTCCGTGAGCTGCTTCGCGCTCGAGGAGGCCGAGGTGCCATTCACGCGGAACCAGCCCGCTTCGCGGCCCAGCACGTTCTCGGCCGGGTTGTGTCCCGTCCCGAGCAGGAACGAGTTGTTGAAGATGGAGCTGATGCTCGCCAGGCGGACGCGGCTCCAGCAGTTGAAGGAGTACTGGGTCGAGAAGACGTCGCGATCGTCGTTCGCGACCAGGATGTTCACCGAGGCGGTGAAGGCCGAGCCGCCGGTCAGGTTCACGAGGACCAGCTCGCTGGCGTACCCGGCGCTCTGTCCGAGGAACCGCGGGAACATCAGCTCTCCTGCGACTTGGGCGTACTCGGTGCCATTCAGGTCGCGGATCCCGTCGCCGTCGAGGTCGGTGAGAGCGCCCTCCGCGAGGGGGGAGTCGAACGTGACCGCGGGGATGTCCATGTCGATGCCCGCGACGCCGTCCACCATCAGGATCGAGCCGATCAGGTGGTCGTAGGAGATGGCGCGGCCGTTCAGGTCCTTGGCGAAGACGTACAGGAACCCCTGGCCGCCGGTCGGCATCGTCTGCGAGAGCGTGACGGAGAGCATGTCGCTCGCCGGCAGGCTGTAGTCACGGTTGAACTGGAGGCAGTTCGCGATGTGGACGACCTCGACGCGGATGGTGGAGGCGAGGGCCGGGTTCACGTTGGTCAGGCTCAGGACGGAGGTCGACCCGGCGCGCGCGTCGGCCAGCGGGAAGACCAGCAGGCTGCCGGGCTGCTGGAGCTCGGCACGGGCGGAGGGGGAGCACAAGGCGGCGGACAGGGCGAAGGGGAGCAGGCGGAGGGGTCGCATGGGGATGTCTCCAGAAGAGGGGTTCTCGGCGGACGGGCCGTGAGATCCGGCGGGGGGGGCGGCCGAACGCGCCCGGTCCCGATTTCCGAGGCCCCGTGCAGCTCCCGCGGCGGCCCCGTAGCCTGATCGCCCGCCATGGCCTTCCGCGACGCCGTCCCGCCCTTCCCCGAACGCTTCAACCTGTGTGACGACTTCCTCGACCGCAATCTGCGCGAGGGGCGGGGACGGAAGGTGGCGCTGCTCGAGGGCGACCGCTCGCGCACCTACGAGCAGGTGTCGGAGCGCGCGCGGCGCGTCGCGGCCGCCCTGCGCCGCGCCGGAGTGCGTCCGGAAGAGCGCGTCCTGATCGTCCTCCCCGACGTGATGGAGTTCGCGGACGCGTGGTTCGGGACGCTGCGCGCCGGTGGTGTCTTCGCGATGGTGAACCCCTTGCTGCACCGCGAGGCCTACGCCGAGTACCTGGACTACACGAAGGCCCGCGTGGTGATCACGCACACGGACGTCCTGCCCGAGATCGGCCCCGCGATCCGCGCCTCGCGCCTGTGCCGCGCTGCTTTCGTCGTCGGTCCGGACGCGGGCGGCTTCACCGCGTTCGAGGACGCGTTGCGCGCGGAGGATCCCGGCTCGAACCTGGCCGAGATGGAGCCCACGGGGCCCGACGACCTGGCTGGATGGCTCTTCACCTCGGGCTCGACGGGCACGCCGAAAGCCTGTGTGCACGTCCACGCCGACTTCGCGTTCAACGCCGAGGTCTACGCGGGCGAGGTCGTGGGCTACTGCGCCGACGACGTGTGCCTGTCGGTGCCCAAGCTCTTCTTCGGCTACGCGACGGGCACGAACCTGATGTTCCCGTTCCGCTTCGGCGGCAGCTCGGTGCTGTTCCCCGAGCGCGCGACGGCCGACGTCCTCTTCGACCACATCGCGCGTTTCCGGCCCACGCTGCTCACGAGCGTGCCGACGATGATCAACGCGATGCTGCGTTCGCCGCGGATGGAGAGCGCGGATCTGTCGAGCCTGCGCGTGTGCCTTTCGGCCGGCGAGGCGCTGCCGCCCGCGCTCTACTCGGAGTGGAAGCAGCGCACGAACGTCGAAATCCTCGATGGAATCGGCTCGGCCGAGATGTTCCACATCTACGTGACCAGCCGCTTCGGCGACGTGACGCCGGGCAGCCTCGGACGTCTCGTGCGCGGCTACGAGGCCGACATCGTCGGGCCCGACGGCCGCCTGGTCCCCGTCGGCGAACCTGGTCGCATGCGCATCCGCGGCGGCTCGACCGCCATCTGCTACTGGGGCGACCGCGAGAAGTCCGCGGCGACGTTCCAGGGCGACACGTGCACGACGGCGGACATCTTCCGCCGCGATGCCGCGGGCCGCTTCTGGTACGAGGGCCGCGACGACGACCTCTTGAAGGTCTCGGGGATCTGGGTCTCGCCGCTCGAGATCGAGAACTGCCTCCTGGAGCATCCGGCCGTCGCCGAGGTGTGCGTCGTCGGCGCCGAGGACGAGCAGAAGCTCGTGAAGCCGCTGGCCTTCGTGGTGCTGCAGGCGGGATGGAAGGGAGGGGAGGAGACCGCGGCGTCCCTCAAGGCCCACGCCAAGGCGCGCATCGCCCCGCACAAGTACCCGCGCTGGTTCGAGTGGCGCGAGAGCTTGCCGAAGAACGACCGCGGCAAGGTCGCGCGGAAGGTGCTGAAGGGCGAGGTCGACGCGCGGACGAAGGTCTGAACGCGAGCCGCGGCGGGCTGCTATCGTGCACGGGATGACCGACCTCGCGAAGATGACCTGGCCCGAAGCGCAGGCCGCGTTCGGGCCGCGCACCGTCGCCATCCTGCCCATCGGCAGCACCGAGCCGCACGGGCCGCACCTGCCGCTCGACACGGACATCACGATCGCGAGCTCGATGGGGACCGGAGTGGCCGCGCTGCTCCAGCAGGCCGGCGTGACCGCGCTCGTCCTCCCGCCGATCCCGTTCGGGCTGACCGAGTACACGCGCGGCTTCGCGGGGCGCATCTCGCTCCAGCCCGGCACTCTCTGGGCGCTCGTCGAGGACGTGATCGTCGCGCTCGAGCTGCAGGGCATCGAGCACGTGCTCCTCGTGAACGGCCACCTCGAGCCGGCCCACGTCGACGTCCTGCGCGGGGTGCTGCTCGACCACGCGCAGCGCGGTCATCGCAAGGCGCACGCGGTCCTCGTGGACGTGACGCGGCGCAAGAACGCGGTCCGCCTCGGCGACGAGTTCCAAAGCGGCGACTGCCACGCTGGACGCTACGAAACGAGCCTCGTCCTGGCCGCGGATCCCGGAGCCGTGCGCGAGGGGCAGCGCGCGGGACTGCCCGCCGTCTCGATCGACCTGATCACGAAGATGAAGCAGGGGGTCAAGACGTTCCAGGACGCCGGCGCCGAGCACGCGTACTGCGGCGACCCGGCGGCGGCGACGGCCGCGGAGGGCCGCGACCTCGTCGGCCGGCTCGCGAGCGTGGCTTTCGACACGGCGCGCGAAGCGTGGCCGCATCTCTTCGCCCGTTCGGACGCGGTATCCTGAACCGGATGTCCGCCTTCACGACGACGATCCAGGTACGTTTCGGGCACGTCGACCCGGCCGGGATCGCCTACTACCCGCGCATCTTCGACTACGTCCACGAGGTCTACGAGGAGCTCTGGGAGCACCACGTCGGCGTGCGGTACTACAAGCTCCTGCTCGAGGACCGGATCGGTTTCCCGCTCGTGAACAGCGAGGTCGACTTCCGCGCGCCGCTGCGGTTCGGCGACCGCCCGGAGGTCAGCGTGACCTGCACGCACCTGGGCCGCTCGTCGATCCGCCTGCGCTACGTGTTCCGACTGGACGGTGTGGTGTGCGTCGACGCGCGGATGACGACCGTCTGCACCGACCTCAGGGCGATGAAGAGCATCGAGCTGCCCGCCGCGTTCCGCGCGAGCTTCGAGGCGATCCAGGAGGCCGCGTGAAGGTCCGCGATCTGCACGGCCGTGGATGGCCGGTCTTCAGCTTCGAGTTCTTCCCGCCCAAGACGGACGAGGGCGCGCGGGCGCTCTTGAACACCGTCGCGGACCTGCAGGAGGTCTGGAAGCCCGACTACGTCTCGGTGACGTACGGCGCCGGCGGCAGCACGCGCGACCGCACGCTCGACGTGATCACGAAGCTGCAGCGCGACGTCGGCGTCCACACGATGGCGCACCTGACGTGCCTCGGATCCACCCGCGCCGAGATCGCGTCGATCATGGAGCGGCTCGTGGACGCGGGCGTCGACAACGTGCTCGCGCTGCGCGGCGACCAGCCCAAGGACGGCCCGCCCCTGCCTCCGGGCGAGCTGGCGCACGCGACCGAGCTGATCGAGATGCTCCACGCGCAGTGGCACGTGTCGATCGGCGCCGCCTGCTACCCCGAAGGCCACGTCGAGTCGACGGACAAGGAGGCAGACCTGCGCTGGACGAAGGCCAAGGTCGACGCCGGCGCGCAGCTCCTGATCACGCAGCTCTTCTTCGACAACGAGCACTACTTCGGCTTCGTGCGCCGCGCGCGGGCGGCGGGCATCAAGGTGCCGATCGTGCCCGGGATCATGCCGATCACGAACGTGGCGCAGGTCGAGCGCTTCACGAAGCTGTGCGGCGCAGCGATCCCCGCCGATCTGCAGGAACGCCTGCGGCGCGTGCAGGACGATCCCGCGCTCGTCATGGCGACGGGGATCGAGCATGCGATCCGCCAGTGCCGCAAGCTGCTCGAGGGCGGCGCGCCCGGGATCCACTTCTACACGCTGAACAAGAGTCACGCGACGCGCTCGATCCTCGCGGCCGTGCGGCGCGACTAGGGCTCCTTTTCGGGGCGAAAACGGGCCCGGGCGACTAGAGTGGGGCGACCATGCGATTGCCCGACCTCCTCCTCCCGCTGGCGCTGACCGTCGCGGCCGCGGCGCAGACCTCCATCCCGGCGACGCCACTCCAGAAGGTCGGGGAGGCGAAGTCCGAACCCGCGAACCCGGCGAATCCGCTCGATGCGTTGAAGCTCGAGTGGGACGTGGTGTCCAAGCTCACCGGCCAGCCCGGCTCGGACGCCCAGTCCCTCGAAGCGCGGCGCGCCGCGGTCGTCCGCCAGGCGCAGGCGCTGATGGCCGAGGATCCGCGCGGAGAGATCGCTGTGCGCACGCGGATCTGGGCCGCGCTGGCCGGGGTCGAGGCCGCCAAGGCGGACCAACTGCTCGACGAGCTGACGACGAAGGACCTCGCGAGCCCGGCCCTCGTCGACCTCGCGGACCAGCTGCGTCCGGGCTCGCGGCCCCGGGCACGAAGCGTCCTGTCCACGTTGTCGGAGAAGGCCGGCGATCGCAGCGTGCGCGGCCGCAGCCTGCGCGCCCTGGCCGATCACGTGAAGTCCGATCTCGAGCTCGTGCGCGCCGTCGGCGCCGGCGACGTCCCGCCCGACAGCCTCCAGCGGGCGAATGGTCTCGAGCGCGCGGCGGAGCTCCAGAAGCTGGGCATCGCGGGCCTGCAGGCACAGTACGAAGGGATGCTCGAGCGGGTCTCGAAGGAGTACGGCGACGTCCTCGACTCCCGCGGCCGCGCGATCGGCCCGCGCGCCGAAGGCGTCCTCTTCGAGATGCGGAACCTGGTCGTGGGCAAGCTGGCTCCCGACATCGTGGCCGAGGACGTCGACGGCGCGTCCTTCAAGCTCAGCGACTATCGCGGCAAAGTCGTGCTCCTCGATTTCTGGGGACATTGGTGAGGCCCGTGCCGGGCCATGTACCCGCACGAGCGGTCGCTCGTGGATCGAATGCGCGGTGAACCCTTCGCGATCGTCGGCGTCAACAGCGACAAGGATCGCGATGCACTGAAGAAGACCATCCAGGAGGAGAAGATCACCTGGCGGTCGTTCTGGAACGGTGGATCGACCAGCGGGCCGATCTCGACCCGTTGGAACGTGTCGAGCTGGCCCACGATCTACGTCCTCGACGCCGAGGGCCGGATCCGCTTCAAGAACGTGCGCGGCGAGAAGCTCGACGCGGCGATCGACCAGCTCGTCGCGGAGCTGAAGGCGAAGGCCAAGTAGCGCGCATCCCCGTCTTCGCGGTCACGGCCCGGCCGGCCGCGTGGACCACCCCGGGCGCTCGAGTCCTTCGAGCGCTCGGAGCTTGTTTTCGGGCCCTTCGCGTGCCGCTCAGCGTGCCTCGATCTGCGGGTTTCCCGCGCGCGTCGCGTGGGCGGCGCGTCCGGACGAGTCGGGAACCCAGGGACCTGACATCCCGTCCATGTGCAGGAGCAGCACGGTGTCCGCATCGGTCTCGAAGCGGCGCGACGGTTCGAATCGTTCACCGATGTAGCGTGCGACACGGCTCACACGCACCTCGTCGATCTCGCCGGGGAAGAACGAGTTCGCGGCGCCGCCCTGGCCGACGTCGCCGCCGATCACGAGCGGCAGTTCGTTCCGCGTGCGCTTGCCCGAGCCCTTGCGCCGCGCGACCTGCGCGCCGTCGACGTAGAGGCGCACCTCGGATCCGTCGAAGACTCCGGCGACGTGGTGCCAACGGTTCGCGAGGAGCTTCGCTTCCTTCGTCTCGGCCGTCGTGTAGCGGCCGTCGAGGTGCACGCTGAACTCGGGCGCGCCGTCGTTCACGAAAATGCCGAACTCGGAGCTCTCCGTGCGGCACAGGAAACCCTGTCGCTTCCGGAACTCGCGCGCGTCGAGCCAGCCCTCGACCGTGAACGGTCCGTCGGGCAGGTCCAGGCTCCGCGCGGCGACGAGCAGCGCGTCGTCCTCGCCGTCGAGGACGAGCACGCTCTCGGCCGCCGGCTTCGGCGGCAGCGGCAGATGCGCGAGATCCAGCGGGATTGCCCACGTCCGGAGCGGGAGCGGAACGCGCAGGGACTCGCCCAGGTAGTCGACCTGCACGGAGACCTCGGGCTCGCGGAACGCCGCGTCGAGCGTGCCGTCGGGGCGCTTCAAGCGGAGCTTCACGGTCTCCGCCGCTCCCGGCTGCACCTTCGTGTGCACGTGGTCGGGCGCGAACATCCAGCGCGAATCGTCGCTCTCCGGGATCACGGTGACCTCGATGGGACGCTTCGAGGGGTTCCGCACCTCGAGCTCGCACTCGCCTTCGACGCCCAGATCGGCAGTGAACGACGCCTCGCCTCTCCAGTACGGCACGAGCGAGCGCCCCAGTGCACCCACGTCGTCGCTGATCGCTCCGGTGATCGCGCGCGGATCCTGCGCGGCGCCGACGGGGAAGGAGGCGACGCCGATCCCACCCTTGCGGACGGTGACGACATGGTACTGGTGCAGGTATCCCGCCTCGGGAGCCCACCCGTCCTGCGCGCCGCCGACCGTCGCCAGAGCGAAGTACTCGATGCCGTCGCGCAATCCGTCGTAGCGCATGCGGTGGATGTGGCCCGCGAAGACCGCGCTGACGTTGCCCGCCTGCGCGAGCAGCTGGTGGACGCGATCCCAGTCGTCGCCGTACCCGCCGCGCAACCAGCGCGGGTGGTGCAGGAACACGAACACGTGCTCGGCGCCCTTGGTCTTCTGGAGCGTCTCCGCGAGCCACGCGTACTGTTCCGGGCTCATGCGCTGGTGCGCAGGATCGTCGAACTGCTTGCGGCCGGTCTCGGGGTTCGTCTCGTCCGAGTGCAGCGCGATGAACCACGAGTTCTTGTGCCGGAACGCGTACCACAGCGGGCCGAAGTGCTCCTCGTAGTCGGCCTCGTGCTCCTTCTCGGGAGCCTTGCCCTTGCCGCGCCAGTAGAGGTCGTGGTTGCCGACCACCGGGAACCACGGCGACTTCAGCCGGTTCATGATGCCCTTGAACTCGACCATCTGGACCATCCACTGCGGCGTCTCGTTGTAGCCCTGCACGAGGTCGCCGACCGTCATGACGAGGTCGGGCTCGAGCAGGTTCACGTCGTCGACGGCCTCGGCCAGGATCTTCACGCCTTCCGCGGGACCTCCGGTGCGATCGCCGAAGACCGCGAAGAAGAAGGCGTCCTCCTCGTTCGGCAGCGGCAGCTGGATGGGGCTCTTGCGCGACGTCAGGAAGCGCGACGGATCGTGCCAGGCCGGGTGCTTCTTCGGCGTGGTCGCGTCCTCGTCGTGGTGGGTCGGCGGGACTGTGACGACGAAAGCCAGGAGGAGGGGGAGCAGCATGCCGAGAGCGTACGCGCTCGTTGTGAAGGCGGGATCGGCGTCCGCGTGCAACCGACCCCGCGTCCGGGGGTAGCCTCTGGACCATGTGGTTCGCCTGCCTGCTCGCCCTGTCGCAGTCCTCTCCGGCCCCTTCGGTCCCGGGACCGTCCATCCCGACCCCTGCCCCGGCGGGGACCTCGACGTTCCACGGCCGCGTCGTCCAGGCCGAGGATGGCGCGCCGGTCGCGCACGCGCGCGCGGAGGTGCGCTGGAACCGCGGCGCGATCCACCGCTCGCGCAGCGACGGCACGCCGCGGCACGAGATCGTCGAGCCGCCGCCGTTCCCGAGCGCGACGACGGACGATGCGGGGCGCTTCGCGATTCCCTACGACACGTCGCTCGATCCGTGGATCGTCGTCGAGGCCGAGACGCGCAGCCCGGGCGCGTGCGGGCTGCTCGCGGGGCACGCCGACGCCGCGCACGAGCTCGTGTTCACGCTGCCGCGCGCGGCGCGGCTCGAGATCGAGATGGACGTCGGTGCGCTCCCGATCGACCAGCGCTGGCTCGATCGCGTCTTCGAGGCGCGGGCCAGCGCACCGCTGTACGCCTCGTCGTTCCCGGCCTGGCTGGGCGTCACGAGCGGCGACACGCGCCGCACGGCGCGGTCGACGGCGGCGGAACGACTGTTCCAGCTGGACCACATGCCGGCTGGCGCGCCGATCGAGGTCGAGTTCACATGCGACGGCGTCCACGTCGGCGCGCTGGAGGAGGAGCTCGTGCTCGCCGCGGGCGAGACGCGGCGGATCCGCTGGACTCCGACCGAGCCGTTGCGCATCGGCGGAACGGGCTCCGTGCAGGTCGACGTGCGCGACACGCGCGGCGATCCCGCCGTCGGCGCGACCGTGCGGCTCGAGCGGGTCGGTCGCCGAAGCGGCGCTGCGCCGGAGCCCGTGGTCTCGAACGAAGTCGACGGCCGGTCCTCGTGGCCCGAGCTCGAAGCGGGCGACTACAGCCTGACGGTCGGAGGCGGGTGGACGGCGAAGGTACCGACGCTGCACGTGAACGGCGGGTCGACCCTGACGATCCTGACGCAGGCGGTCCCCGCGCGCACGATCCGCGGCTCGGTCCGCGACAGCAACGGAAGGCCGATCGCGGGGGCGTGGGTCTGGTTCGCATCATCGTTTGCGCCCGACGCATGGGGCCACGGCGCACGCACGGACGAGGCCGGAGCGTTCGAGCTGAGCGGTGTGCCGCGCGGCGAGTCGGGGCTGCTTCGAACCACGCACCCGTCGATCGCGGACGTCGCTGTGGTCGTCGCGGAGGAGGGGATCTCGCCGCCCATCGGCGCCGTCGTCGGTTCGATCCGGCGCGGCGAGCCCGCGGAGCTGCGCCTGCCTCCCACTGCGCCTGTGCACGTGCGGATCGTCGACGGGAGCGGCGCGCCGGCCGCAGCGCAGATCCGCATCGGCGCGAGCGCGACCCTGGGCGTCACTTGGCGCGGTGTCGAGGTGACCGAAACGGTACTCGAAGCACCGGTCGCCGCACTCATGGTCTCGGCGGTCACGCCCGATGGGCGCGCCGCTGCGGTCGCCGTCCAGGTCGGAGCCGACGCCCGTGCGGCGGTCACGCTGCAGCTCGCGCCGGCCGGCTCGCTGCGCCTGCGCCATCGCGGTGGTCCGCGGCTCCTCGACGCGCGCGTGACGACTCCCGGCGCTGACGTCTACGGCATCACGACGCTGGTATCCGGCATCGACGAGGTCGCGCTGATCCCTCCGGGGGACTGGCTCGTGCGCGTGCAGGGCCAGGCCGATCGTCGGGTCCGCATCGAGGCCGGAGTCGAAGCACTCGTCGAGCTCTGACGTCGACCTTCTCTCGGCTTCCGATTAGGCTCGCGGCTGCATGGCCACGAGCATGGTGATCGATCGCGAAGTCCTGCTGCGCGCGACGCGCGGCGTCGTCTACGGATACCTCTCGGACCCCGCGCGCTTCGCCGCCTGGTGGGGCGCGGGATCGACGATCGAGCCCCGGGTCGGCGGCGGGGTGCTCATCCGCTTCGTCAACGGGGTCGAAGTCGGCGGCGAACTGCTCGAGCTCGTCCCCGGGGAACGCGTCGTGTTCACCTACGGCTTCCGCGATCCGGGCAAGAAGCCCGCGTGGGGCGGATCGCGCGTCCTGTTCCGGCTCGCCGACCGGCCCGACGGCACGGCGCTCGCGCTGCGCCACGAGTTCCCCGACTCCGCCTCGCGCGACGGGCACGTCGCCGGTTGGGGCTACCAACTCGCCGTCCTGGCTGGCCTCGTCGCGCGCGAGCAGCACGCCGCTCTCGGCGACCGGGTCGATGCCTGGTTCGCCGCGTGGTCGAGCGACGATCCGGCCGAGCGATCCCGTCTGCTCACGCCGGCCACGGCGGACGGCGTCAAGTTCCGCGATGCATGGGCGGTCGTGTCCACGCGCGACGAACTCCTGGCGCACATCACCGCGGCGAAGCGGCACATGCCCGGCGTCCGCATCGAGCGCTCCGGGGAGCCGCGTCACGTGCAGGGCTGCGTGCTCGTCGACTGGCAGGCCAAAGGACCCGACGGCAAGGCGGCGATGCGCGGGACGAACGTGTTCGAGCTGGCTCCGGACGGACGGATCGCGGGCGGCGTCGGATTCCCGGCCTGATCGCCCGCGCGGCCCGCATCCGGCCGCTGTTGGTCCTCCACGAGTTTCCGCCCGGGCCGCGCGCTGGATCGCGCGTCCCGGCGCCGTAGCATCCCCGCACCATGAGCGAGCGCGTCGAGACCGGCTTGGCCGAGTGGACCCTCAAGGCCGTCCTGTGCGGCCTCCTCTTCGGCTGCCTCTTCGGAGCGGCGAACGCGTACCTGGGTCTGACGGCGGGTCTCACCGTCTCGACGTCGATTCCGATCGCGGTCCTCTCGGCGGCCACGTTCAAGCTCTTCGCGCGCGGCGGCACGCTGCTCGAGGCGAACATGGCGCAGACGATCGGCAGCGCGTCGAGCTCGCTCGCGTCCGGCACGATCTTCACGATTCCGGCGTTGTTCCTGTGGGGTTTCGCGCCGCCCGTGTGGCAGGTCGCGCTGCTCGCGCTCGCGGGCGGCGTGCTGGGCATCCTCGCGATGGTCCCGCTGCGGCGCCTCCTGATCGTGCAAGGCGACGCCGAGCTGCCGTACCCGGAGGGCCGTGCGTGCGCCGAAGTCCTGCACGCGACGCAGCGCAGCGCGTCGGCGGGGAAGTGGATCTTCGTCGGCCTGGCCGTGGGCGCGTCGATCAAGCTGGCGCTCAGTGCGTTCCGCCTCCTGCCCGAGGAAGTGGCCTGGAAGCCGGGCTTCCTGCCGAACGGCACCCTCGCGCTCAAGATCGCGCCGGCGCTCCTGGCCGTCGGCTTCATCGTCGGTTTCCGCGCGGCGGCGGTCATGGTGGCGGGATCGCTGATCTCCTCGGTGGTCCTGTACCCGCTGGTCACCAAGGCGCACGAGGCAGGCCTCCTCGACGCGGCCGCCGTCGGCGTCAAGACGCTCACCACGAGCGCGATCAAGGACCGTTTCCTGCTCTACGTCGGCGCCGGGGCCGTCGCCGCGGCGGGTCTCGTCACGATCGTGCGCACCGCGCCGACGATGGCCGCGTCGCTCTCGGCCGTGATCCGCGGCGTGCGCGCGGGCAGCGGCGGGGGCAGCGGGGAGCGCACGGACCGCGACGTCTCGCCGGCCTTCCTGATGGCGGGCATCGCGGCGCTCGTGCTGGCGCTGATCCTCGTTCCGGGCATCTTCGCCGGGGAATTGAGCCTCGGCGCGCGCATCGTCGCCGCGCTCGGCGTCGCGCTGTTCGGTTTCCTGTTCGTGCCGGTCTCGTCGCGGCTCGTGGGCGTCATCGGCGTGTCGTCGAACCCGACCAGCGCGATGGCCCTGATCACCCTGGCCGGCACGGCGGGCATCTTCCTGGCGCTGGGTTGGAAGGGCCTGGCCGCGCAAGCGGCCGTCCTGACCGTCGGCACGGTCGTGTGCGTCGCAGCGAGCAAGGCCGGCGACATCTCGCAGGACCTGAAGACGGGCTGGCTCGTGAAGGGCACGCCCTACCTGCAGCAGTACGGTCAGCTGCTCGCCGCGGGCGTCGCGTGTTGGGTCGTCGCCGGAGTGGTCGTCGCGCTCGGGCACTCGCCGGGGTTCGGCGAGGGCGGCCTCGCGGCGCCGCAAGCGCGCCTCATGAAGACCATGGTGGAAGCGGTGCTCGGCGCGCAACTGCCCTGGGACCTGCTCCTGATGGGGGGCTCGCTGTCGCTCGTCGGCGTCCTCGCCGGACTGCCCGCGCTGCCCTTCGCGCTGGGGATCTACCTGCCGCTTTCGACCATGGCCGCGGTGTTCCTGGGCGGCGTCGTGCGGCGCTGGTGCGAGGCGCGGCCGAAGGAGAAGCTCGACGTCGAGTCGGGGATCCTGTGCGCGTCGGGCTTCGTGGCGGGGGAAGGGCTCGCGGGAGTCCTCGTGGCCGGTCGCGAGTTGCTGCGCGAGGGCCCGAAGGCGGCAGCCGCGGCGTTCGGCACGCTCGAGGTCGTCCTGGCGGTCGGACTGCTCGTGGTCGCGGGAGCTCTCGTCTACCGCTCGACGCGACGTATCGATCAGGCAGCCTGAGGGGAGACTGACCCAGTTGCGTGGATGTCACGCTGGCCCCCCGAGAGCGCGGTGTCCTGCGGTGACCGCACCCCAGCCGTGGGGGGGCTCCTCCCGGACCCCACGAAAGGCCAGCGAACTGGGTCAGTTTCGGACGCCTCGGAGCTCAGTCCTCGCCCTGCGCCTTGGTGAATCCCGCGACGCCGTCGAACTCCATCAGCTTCTCGACGTGCATCCACGGGAACCGCGACGCCACCCGGGAGAGGAGGTCCTGGACGAGCTTGTCGTCGACGTGCGCCGTCGCGTCGCGAGCCACGAACCGGCAGCGCCAGCAATCGACGCAGTCGGGCAGCGCGCCCGCGCTCGCGTACACCTTGGTGCCGCGGTTGGAGATCATCTTCAGGCGCAGCGGCGATCCCTCGACCGCGGAGTCGAGGGCCTTGCCCACCTCGTCCGCCGACACCGAGGCTTCGACGAACACGTCCGCGCCCAGCGTGCGGCGCGTCTTGGCCCGCACGAAGTCGCGGTCCGCGCGGAGTGCCGGCAGCACCAGGGCGCGGCGGTCCCGAACCGTGCTCTTCTTCGGCTTCCGACCGAACCGGGCGATGATGGCGTCCGCGAAGGCCGACGTTCCGACGCAGCCGATCTGCGACACGTCGCGCGTGTAGGTCCCGTCCTCGAGGGTCGCGAGCAGCGCGTGCTCGATCTTGTCGGCGGCGGCCGCCTCGCCGAGGTGCCGGAGCATCATGACTCCGGACAGGAGCACCGCCGTCGGGTTCGCGTTGTCCTTCCCCGCGTGCTTGGGCGCGCTGCCGTGCACGGCCTCGAAGATCGAGACCTCGTTGCCGATGTTCGCTCCCGGCGCGAACCCGAGTCCCCCGGTGAGCCCCGAAGTCAGGTCGGAGAGGATGTCGCCGTTCATGTTGCTGGTCACGATGACCTCGAACTGCTCGGGTGCACGTGCCAACTGGTGGGCGCAGTTGTCGATGATGATGTGGTTCGCTTCGATGTCCGGGTACTCCTTGGACACCTCCTCGAAGGTCCGCTTCATGAGCCCTTCGGTCAGCTTCATGATGTTGGCCTTGGTCGCGCAGTGGACGGACCGCCGTCCCTCGGATCGCGCGACTTCGAAGGCGAGGCGGACGATCTTCTCGCAGCCCTTGCGAGACATGACCTTGAGGCACTGGGCCACCCCCGGCGTCTGCATGTGCTCGATGCCGGCATAGAGGTCCTCGACGTTCTCGCGCACGACGATCAGGTCGATTCCGCGGCCGGCGTACGGTGTCGGGACTCCGGGGAGTTCGCGGACGGGGCGGAGGTTGCCGTAGGTCTCGAACAGCTTGCGCAACGTGACGTTCGCGCTCTTCTCCCCGAAGCCGACCGGCGTCTCGAGGGGACCTTTCAGCGCGACCAGTGTCTCCTGGATCGACTCGATCGTCTCCTGCGGCACGCCCGAGGGTTGGCCGCGCCGGAAGACGGCCGCGCCTGCTTCGCGCACTTCCCAGGCGATCTTCACGCCCGACGCATCGATGATGCGCCGCGTCGCCTGGGTGACTTCGGGGCCGATGCCGTCACCGGGGATGAGCGTGACGCGCTTGGAGCCGGAGGAGTCGGTGCGATACATCATGGGGGAGGTCTCCGTCGTAGAAGGGTGCTGTGCAGATCCGGACAGTAGATACATGACACAGATGACCTGTAACTAGTATCATGCGAGCTGGATCCTCGCAACCGCCCCCATGAAGCCCCGCACCACGACTCGCAGGCCTGGCCCCGCCCGGAAGGCGGAGCCCGCGTTATCGAAGGCCTCCTGGACCTTCCTGACCAATCACGCCCACGTCCTCCTCAGCCTGGCCCGCGACCCGGGAACTCGCGTCCGGGATGTCGCGGCCGCCGTCGGGATCACGGAACGCGCGGTCATGCGGATCCTGCGCGAACTCGAGGCGGCGGATTACCTGCGTGTTACCCGTGAGGGGCGCCGGAACCGGTACGAGGTCCGATCCGAGCAGCCGCTGCGGCACCCGATCGAGGCCCACCGCAACGTCTCCGCCCTCCTCGACCTGATCGAGGAGCGGCCGTCCCGCCGATAGCCTCCTGACGTAGGCCCACCCAGGGCCGACCTGAGCTACGCTACCCGCGCTGTTCCATGGCCCTCGGGCCCCGGTCGGGGCCATGCCACAGGCCGTGCCATCCAGACTCGACACTGCATCCGAGGAAATATGCTTCTCCGATCCGCTCTCGTGTGCGCAGCGTTCTTTGCCGCGCTGCCCACCCCGCCCGCACTGGCCCAGACGCCGGCGCAGACGAAGCCCGCGACGCTCTCCGTCGGAGATGCGGCACCCGCCCTCGCCATCAACAAGTGGGTCAAGGGCGAGCCCGTGACCGGCTTCCAGAAGGGCAAGACGTACATCGTCGAGTTCTGGGCCACGTGGTGCGGGCCGTGCATCGCGGGCATGCCGCACCTGTCCGAGATGCAGAAGAAGTACGCCGACAAGGGCCTCACGATCATCGGCGTCACCGCGGAGGACTCGCGCGGCAATACGCTCGAGAAGGTCGAGGCGATGGTCAAGGACAAGGGCGACAAGATGGCCTACACCGTCGCCTGGGACGACGGGCGCAAGACGAACGACGCGTACATGCGCGCGGCCCAGCAGAACGGGATCCCGTGCTGCTTCCTGGTCGACGCCAACGGCAAGATCGCCTACATCGGCCACCCGGCGCGCATCGACGCGACCCTGGAGACGGTCGTCGCGGGCAAGCACGACCTCGCGGCCCTCGCGGCCAGCGCCAAGAAGGCCAAGGAACAGGAGGCGCAGGGCCTCAAGCTGCAGAACGACCTGAACAAGGCCGCCGCCTCGAAGGACTGGGAATCGGCGATCAAGGCCTGCGATGACATGATCGCTCTCGATGCCGACCAGTTCGGCGGCGCCGCGATCGCCAAGTTCCAGATCCTCGCCAACGAGGTGAAGGACATGGACCGCGCGCACAAGTGGGCCAAGGAGGCGTTCGAAGGCGTCTGCAAGGACTCGCCGGAACTGCTCAACGGCCTGGCCTGGACGATGGTCGATCCGGACGCCAAGTACGAGAAGCGCGACGCGGACCTCGCGTTGAAGATCGCGCTGCGCGCCGCGGAACTCTCCAAGGAGAAGGACCCCTCGATCCTCGACACGCTGGCCCGCGCCTGGTTCACGAAGGGCGATCCGGCGAAGGCGGTCGAGACGCAGCGCAAGGCGGTCGCTCTCGATCCGCGCCTCTCGGACTCGCTCAAGGAGTACGAGGAAGCGCTGGCGAAGCGCGGTTGATCGATCTCGGGCCGGTCTCTTCCCGGCCAGAAACAAGGACGGCGGCCCGCCTGGGCCGCCGTCCTTCTTTTCATCCGCTTGAAGAGCGGACTAGCCTCGGACCAGGGTCAGCGTACGGACCCGTCAACGGGGGTTGACAGGTCCATCCACGTCACGGAGTCCAGACCACGGACACCGCGTTCGTCAGGTTGAACGTCGACGCCGTGCAGAAGCTCGCGGCATTCCGGTACCAGGCCTGGTAGTTCCGCGTCCCGCCCGTGCCCGGCACCAGGCCGCGCACCGACACGGTCGGGTCACCGAGTGCGGGGTAGGTCGAAGCCCCCGAGACGTTGCTCTTCGTGCCGAGTCGGATGATCGACCCGCTCGTGCAGCGCAGCCCGTCTCCGAACGCGACGCCGGCCCCGCCGTTGTCCTGGATCGTGCCCTGGAAGTAGAGCGCCGACGAGTTCGGCATCCCCGAGCCGGCCAGGACGAGCGTGTCCGCCGCGACCACGGCGGTTCCGCTGGCCGACAGCACTCCGCCGTTCCCGAGCGAGTTGGCGCAGCCCTGGCCCGCGGCTCCGTTGTTCCCGCACGGACAGGCACCGCCGGTGCCGTCGCCGAAGCAGTAGGCGGTGGGCGGCGCCGTGCACACGAGGCGGCTGATGCGCAGGCCGTCGATGCCGGCCTCCACGATGCTCTGCGCGCCGCCGTCGTTCGCGGTGAAACGCAGACGCGTGTTGTTGGTCAGCGGCACGCCCAGGCCGGCGACGGTGGTCGAGGAAATGAACGCGCTGCGCCAGTTCGTGTCGCCGTTCGAATCGTGGACGGCGATCGTCGTCCACGGTCCGGCGGCGCCGTTCGGGCTGATCTCGACGAGCAGGCGGTCCGAGCCGTCCGCGACGGTGAGGAAGAGGTAGTACTCGTACTCGATCGTGCCGTAGGCGCTGAAGTCGAACGAACTCGACATGAGCTGCACGGCGCCCGCGTCGACGTCCGTGTTGCCGGCTGCGTTCTGCGTCAGCCAGCACGAGCCGCTCCCGTCGCCGTCCCCGGTCGGGTCGTAGGTCCAGGTCGGGTCGTTCACGGGGACGCCGCGCTGCCAGTCACCGCTGGTGGCGCCCAAATTCGTGGCGGTCCAGCCGAGGTCCACCTGGAAGTCGTCGTACAGCACGTCCTGGACGCCCGTCGCGACGATCGCGGCGTTCGTCACGGCGGGCGCCGCGGAGGGATCGGATGCGGGCGTCGTGTTCGTCGCCGTGGTGACGTAGTAGCGCACGTTCGCGAGACAGGCGTTGGCCGGGATCGTCGCGTCGTAGCGGTTCGGCGTCGTCTGCGTCATCGAGTTCGCGACGAACGGCCCGCCGTTCACCGAGACGAGGAGCTGTCCCGTCCCGGGCGTCGGAACGGCCGCGCCGAGGCCGACCGCCTGGACCTGGAACGTCGTCGGCACGCCCGGCGCGAGCTGCTCGGGGCGCCCGTTCGGGTACGCGAAGAGGATCAGGTTCGGCGTGTCGAAGGCCTCGACGACCCCGGTCGTCGTGGTGCCCGCGGGTGCCGTGGCGCTCGCGCCCAGGCCGCGCTTCGCGAACGCGTTCCACAGGACGCCCAGGTTCACGCCGCCGTTCGCGACGAGGTCCGCCTGCAGGATCGCGTCACGCGCCTGCACGAAGCTCGGGGTGCCGGGCGAGAGCTTCAGGCCGTCCACGACGAGCTGTTGGATCAGGTCGTTGCCCGAGGGACCGTTCGCGCCGATCAGACCGGCGCGCGCTTCCCACAGGGTGACGCACCAGACCTCGCCGACGTTGTGCACTTCGTCGGCCGTGTTGCCGATGAGCGTGCTGCGCGGGATCGCCGGCGGGTAGTTCTGCTGGGCCGGGTCGATGTCCGCGAAGGTCTGCGGGTTCTTGTTCAGGTCCGTCGTGTAGGGGAAGCGGCGGATGCCGAAGTAGTAGTTCTCCGCGAACCCGCCGCTGAGCTGGTAGACGGTCCACCCGCCGGTCGCGTACACGCCGTTCGGATCGTCCGTCGGCTCGGAGTTCAGGCACAGGCCGAAGAAGTCGCCCCAGCCCTCGCCCATGCCGCCGGCCTGCTCGCCCGAGGCGGTACCGTCGAGCAGACGGATCGAGGTGCCGTGTGTGAGTTCGTGGAAGACGATGTCCGCGTCCAGGTCGCCGTCACGGTCGGGCGTCGGCCCGCTGAACACGTACATCTGCATCCGGCCCGTGCCGCCGTCGGTCCCGTTCGTCCCGAAGTTGGCGTTGTTCGTGCCCGAGCCGTCCTGGCAGTCGGCCAGGACCCGGTCACCGCCGACGCCTTGCGCGGAGAAGTTCGTGGCCTGGAAGTTCTTCGCGGCCTCGTCGAATCCGAGCTCCATCAGCCGGTCGTGGTAGCGGTTGGCGAGGTAGAAGACCTGCGTCACCGCGCCCGGCCGGTAGGTCGAAGGGGCCTGCGTCGTGTCGATCGCGAAGTCGAACGTGCGGGCCGGCGTGCCCGAAGGACGCGGCAAGTCCGCCACGTTGTCCGCGTTCAGATCGGTGTGCGCGTCGACGTTGTTGCCGAGCGTCTCGTTGCCGTTGTCGTCGATCCAGCCGTTCGGAGACCAGGGCGCGACCTGCGCGCCCGTGATCGTGACGAGCTGCGTGGGGACGAGCGGGAACTGGAACCCGTTCGGGGTCGGGTTGCCGGGCGAGCCGGGAGCCGGCGAGTCGCTGGTGAAGACGCGCATCGTGATCGGCTGCGTTCCGCCGGCCGCGAAGTGCAGGTGGTTCCAGCGGCGCAGGACCGTGCCGTCCGTCGCGTCGATCGTGACGTCGTAGGTGTTGCCGATCCCGATCTCGGGGATCGTCACGAGCCACGCGGGGCGCAGCTCGCCGCGCGTGCGCGGGAACCACGTGAACTCCGTCGTGAGCGCATCGTCCGCGCGGAAGTCGGGGGATCCGACCCATTCGCGCCGGCGCTCGGCGCCCGCGGGCGCTCCGGCGGCGTTGGGCGCGTTCGTGATCGTGATGCCGACGCTGGAGGCGGCCAGCAGGACCGCTTCGAAGTCCGAGACGCGCTGCGGGCTCGGCTGGAAGCCCTCCTCGGGCCGCGGGATCAGCGTCGAGCTCAGGTTGACGATCTCGCCGCGCTCCGTGAGGTTCGCGCGCAGTTCGCAGCCAGCGATCTTCACGCCTTCGTGGCGCTGTTTCCAAGTCAGGTGACGCATCCCGTTGTGCGCCGTCTCGAAGTCGCGGGTGACCTCCGCGGTCGAGAGCTCGCCGGGCGAAACCTCGAAGAGGCCGCGGTACTCGTCGAGGAACCCGCGCACGATGCCTTCCGCGTCGGCCTTGCCCGCCACGGTCGGCGCGCTGAGGAAGGCCAGCGTCGAGCGGACGAAGTGCGGCGTGCCGAACACGTCGTGCGCATCGACCGCCACGCCCGGCACCCGCCGCCGCAGCCGCTCGAGCGCGAGCTCACGTGCCGCGAGGACCTGGGGCGTCCGCGATGCAGCGAGGGCCGCCCGCACGAACGGCAGCGCCTGTCCGTCGGCGTCCAGGCGCGCGTCGAGGTCTCCGAGCGGGATCGGCGTCGTGACCTCCGGGGTTCGGAAGAGGCGGGGGTCGAACTGAGCCGAAGAAGGTGTGGCCAATGCGGCCACTGCGGCGGAAACGCCGAGGAGGAGAGCCGTACGCTGCATGGGGGGACTCGATCCGAGTTCGTGGGTCCGGACAAGGCGCTTCTCGATGCGCCACGTTCCACGAGTACCCCAAGACGTGCGACTCGGGAACCGTGATTCCCGCAGGAATCCGCGTGGACCCCACTTGGGGGCCACGGACCTTCAGAACTTCCCGCGCCGCAGCACCCGAACGTCGCTCTCCCACAGGATGCAGGCGAAGCGCGGGAAGAGGTCGCGCTCGACGCGCTCCAGGATGCGCGCGGCCGTCTCGGGCGTGACGACGAACTCGACGCGCACGTTCGCGCCCTCCTCGATGTCGGCCGGCCGTTCGCCCGTCGCGCCGACGCCCGAGGCCGGGCTGACCGTCGCGCCGTGCGCTCCGCACTCGCGCGCGAGCCGGAGCAGGAGGTCGCGCGCCAGCGCCTCGCAGACGATGGTGACGAGTCGCATCGGATGGGGGGTCGCGGTCACGGCGTGCTCCAACGCATGGCCATCTCGTGGTAGAGCGGGATTCCGAGGCTGACGTTGAACGGGAAGGTGATCGCCAGCGAAGCGGCGAGCGAGAGCGTGGGGTTCGCATCGGGCAGGGCCAGCCGCATCGCGGCCGGAGCGGCGATGTAGCTCGCGGAGGCGCAGAGCGTCCCGAGCAGGGTCGCGCCGCCCGGGGACAGTCCGATCGTGAGCCCGATCGCCACGCCCACCGCGCCGTGGACGACCGGGATCAGGACGCCGAACGCGATCAGGAACGGTCCCGCGCGCCTGAGATCGCGCAGGCGCCGGCCGGCGACGAGCCCGAGCTCGAGCAGGAACAGCGCGAGCACTCCCTGGAACGGCGCCACGAAGAACCCGCCGACCTTCTCCAGTCCGGACTTCCCGCACAGGAACCCGATCAGGAGCGCGCCCACGAGGAGCACGACGCTCTTGCCCAGGAGAGCCTCGCGCAGCACTTCGCGCAGGGAGCTGCCCGGGCCCGGATTCCCGGGGCCTTCGGTCATCTTCCCGAGCAGGACGCCGACCAGGATCGCCGGCGACTCCATGATGGCGAGCAGTGCCGACGAGTAGCCCTCGTACGGCACGCTCGTGTTCGCCAGGAAGCCCGTCGCGACCGTGAACGTGACGGCGCTCACCGACCCGTAGTGCGCCGCGATCGAAGCCGCGTCCGACGCCGGGAACCTGCCCAGGAAACGCAACACCGGGTACGTCCACAGCGGGATCGCCGCCGAGAGCACCGCCGCGACCAGGACCGGCAACCACACCACGCCGAGGCCGGCTTCCTGGATGGCCGCGCCGCCCTTGAAGCCGATCGCGGCCAGCAGATAGATCGTCAGCGAGCTGTAGAGCGCCTCGGGCAGCTTCAGGTCGCTCTTCGCGGCGGCGGCGAGCAGGCCCAGCGCGAAGAAGAGCGGCGCGGGAGACAGCAGGTTGTGGCGGATCGCTTCGAGGAGGTCCAAGGCCGATCAGCCCTGACCGAGGAGGTCCTGCAGCTTCGCGTTCTTCTTGCGCGACATCTCGGCTTGCGTCGCCATCGCCGCCTCGTAGCGTGCGCGCAGCGCCGCGTCGGAGCTGGCGAGGATGCGCACGGCGAGCAGCCCAGCGTTCCGTCCATTCGCGATGCCGACCGTGGCGACGGGGACTCCCGCGGGCATCTGCATGATGGAGTACAGCGAGTCGAGGCCGCGCAGCGACTGGGTCTCGATCGGGACGCCGATCACGGGCAGGCTGGTGAAGCTCGCGACCATGCCCGGCAGGTGGGCGGCTCCGCCGGCGCCGGCGATCACGACCCGCAGGCCGCGGCCGGCGGCTTCCTTGGCGTAGCGCGCCATGTCGTCCGGCGTGCGGTGCGCGCTGACGACGCGGACTTCGTGCGGCACGCCGAACTCCGTCAACGCGTCCGAGGCGAGCTTCATCGTCCCGAAGTCGGAATCGCTGCCCATGATGACGGAGACGAGCGGCGCTTCGCCGACCTTCCGCGCCGCAGACTTCGTCTCGACGCTCTTCGCGTTCGCTTTCTTCCCGTTCATCGATCTTTGTCCTCGGGTTCGCCGAAACGGATCGCGTCGGCGGCGGCGAGCGCGCGTGCCTCGGCCTCCTGGAGCGTCGCGCCGAGCACGGTCACGTGGCCCATCTTGCGGCCGCGCTGGCTGGTGGACTTGCCGTAGACGTGGATGCTGGCACCTTCGACGCGCAGGGCGCGCTCGAGCCCGATCGGAGATCCGGATCCCGGCCCGACGCCCAGCAAGTTGACCATGCAGGCCGCAGGAGCGCGCAGCGTCGCGGCGCCCAGCGGCAATCCGAGGACGGCCCGCACGTGGTTCTCGAACTGCGACGTCGCGCAGGCTTCGATCGTGTAGTGCCCGGTGTTGTGCACGCGCGGCGCGATCTCGTTCACGAGGCAACGCCCGTCCGGCATCAGGAACATCTCGACTCCGAACGCGCCGACGCCCTGGATCGACTCGACCGCGGCCCGTGCGATGCGCGCCGCTTCCGTGGCGACCCGGGCCTCGGTGCGCGCGGGGGCGCGCACCACCCGGCAGACATGGTCCCGGTTCTCGGTCTCGACCACCGGGTACTCGCGCGTCGCCCCGTCGAGGCCGCGCACCACGATCGCCGCGAGCTCGATCACGAACGGGCAGAATTCCTCGGCGTAGACGCGCCCCGGGCCGCCCGCGAGCTTGCGCCACGCGGCTTCGACATCGCCCGGCGAACGCACCGTCGCGTTGCCCTTGCCGTCGTAGCCGAGCGTGCGCCGCTTCAGGACGAGCGGCCAGCCGAGCCTCTCCGCGACGCGGGCCACGTCCTCGGTCGTCTCGACCGCCTCGAAGCGCGGCAACGGCAGCCCCGCGGCGGCGAAGGTGCGCTTCTGGACCAGCTTGTCCTGCACCAGCGCCATCGTGGCCGCCGACGGGCGCAGGAGGTGTCCCGCGCTCTCGACCGCGCGCAGGGCGACGGGCGACACGAACTCGTTCTCGAGGCTCACCACGTCGACTTCCGCCGCCAGCTCGAGCAGCTTCGCCGGGTCGTCCCAGTCGCCCTGGATCCAGCGCGTGTCGAGCGCCTGGGCCGGGAAGTCGCTGGCGCGTTCGAGCACGACGACCTCGCAGCCGAGTTGCATGGCGGCCTGCGCGGTCATCTTCGCCAGCTGCCCGCCGCCGACGATGCCGAGGGTCGCGACCGCGGCGCGCCGCGGCGGGGGGGACGTGCTGACGGTGTTCAAGGGTGTCGCCGGGGCGAGGATAGCGAGCGCTGGCACGCGCTGGAAATCCCGCGCCGCGGGCGGGGCCCTTGCTACTGCAGGATGGGCAGCGCCCGGTGCGACTGGATGGCCACGCGCTGCGCCACGCGGCCCGCGATCTCGGCGAACTTCTGCGCGATGAGCGACTTCGGATCCGCGATCGTGACCGGATCGCCGGCGTCTCCGCCCACCCGGACCATCGGGTTCAGGGGGATGCTGCCGAGGATCGGGAATCCGTGCTTCTGCGACAACTTCTGCGCGCCGCCCGCGCCGAAGACGTCGACCACGGTCGAGAAACGGCCCTCGATGTCGACCGGGACCACGACCTCGCTCCCGCCGACGTGGAGGCGCACCTTCATGCCCGGCTTCGCGCCTTCGACGAGGCCCTCGATCGCGTACCCGGCCATGTTCTCGACGATGCCCAGGATCGGCACGTTGACCTGCTTGAACATCGCGACCGCCTTGTTCACGTCGAACGTGGACACGGCCTGAGGCGTGGTCACGAGGACGGCGCCCGTCAGCGGCACGATCTGCGCCAGCGAGAGCTGCGCGTCGCCCGTGCCCGGCGGCATGTCGACGAGCAGGTAGTCGAGCGGCCCCCAGGCGACGTCGCCCAGGAACTGCTCGATGAGCTTGTGGACCATCGGCCCGCGCCAGATGACCGGCTTGTCCTCGTCGAGGAGGTACCCGATCGACATCGTGCGGACGCCGTGCCGTTCCTTGGGCACGAGCTTCCCGCCGCTGGCCTCGGGCT
Organism: Planctomycetota bacterium; assembly: GCA_026692665.1. Classification (GTDB taxonomy): domain Bacteria; phylum Planctomycetota; class UBA1135; order UBA1135; genus JAEUHZ01. Next base: position 54,943 of record JAPLOF010000023.1, on the reverse strand, counting down.
CGCCCTTCAGGCCCATCATCATCGGCACGTCGGGGCCGTAGACGTCGCAGTCGACGAGTCCGACGCGGGCACCGGTCTTGGCCAGCGCGCAGGCCAGGTTCACGGCGACCGTGCTCTTGCCGACCCCGCCCTTGCCGCTCGAGACCGCGACGATGTGGCGGATGTCGGGCGCGATCTGGCGCGGAGGCCCGCCGGCGTCCTTGGCGACGGCCGTCATCTCGATGTTCACGGTCTTGACGCCCGGGATCGCGCGGATGACCGCCTCGGCCTGGGCCTTCAACTGGTCCTTCACCGGGCAGGCCGGCGTGGTCAGGTTGATGACCGCCTTCACGGTCCCGTCGCACGCGGAGGCGTGCGTCACGAAGCCGAGGGTGACGATGTCCTTGTGGAGGTCCGGATCGTGGACCTGGCGCAGGGCATCGAGGATCTGTTCTTTCGTGACGTCGGGCACGGTGTCTCCAGGCGGGTTCGAGCCGGGGATTCTAGCCCAGGCACCGCGCGATCCGACGCCGCCGGTCAACTTGCGGGAAGAGGACGCGGGGGTCCGCGTCCATGCCGGCCCCATCGAGAGGGAGCCCACGTCCATGCCCGAACTCGTCCAGACCCTGCTCCTCCTCCTCGGGCTCCTCGGAGCGCAGTTCGCGGGCTCGGGCGACACCTGCCCCGGCGGCGCCTGTCCGGCGGTGCCCGAGCGTCCCGTCGTCTCCTGGGCCGCGCCGCAGACGCTGCGCGCGGACGAGGTGCGGCTCTTCTCGCGCGGCGAGTACCGGCCCGGCCAGCCGGGGATCGGCATCGAGGCGCCGGACTTCGACGGTTCGGATCGCCCGCGGGAGTTCCTGCTCGTCGCCCCCGCGCTCGAACGCCTCAGGCCGGCACTGGAGCACCGCGCGACGGTCCAACTCCGGCTCCGCCGCCTGCCCGCGCCGCGCTAACCTGCGCGGCGTGATTCCGCGCGCGATCGTCCTCGTCTCCGGCGGCATGGATTCCGCCGTCGCCCTCGCCGAGGCCCGCGCCGCCGGGTTCGAGTGCCACGCGCTCTCGTTCGACTACGGGCAACGGCACGTCCAGGAGCTCGCGGCCGCGCGACGCGTGGCGAAGGCTCAGGGCGTGGCGGATCACCGCGTCCTCCGGCTCGACCTGCGCGCGATCGGGGGTTCGGCGCTGACGGACGACGTCGCGGTGCCCAAGGGGCGATCCGAGGCGACGATCGGGACGGGCGTGCCCGTCACCTACGTCCCGGCCCGCAACACGATCTTCCTGTCGCTGGCCCTGGGGCTCGCCGAGGTCCTCGGCGCGCGCGACCTCTACGTGGGCGTCAACGCGCTCGACTACTCGGGATATCCCGACTGCCGGCCCGAGTTCCTGCGCGCCTTCGAGGACCTGGCGCGCGTGGCGACGGCGGCCGGGACCGAGGCCGGGGCGCGGTTCCGGGTGCACGCGCCCCTCCTGAGCCTGACCAAGGCCGGGATCGTGCAGCGCGGGCTCGAGCTCGGGGTCGATTTCGGCCTGACGCACACCTGCTACGACCCGGTCGTCCGTGGCGAGCGCGTCCTCGCCTGCGGACGCTGCGACGCGTGCATCCTGCGGCGGAAGGGCTTCGCGGAGGCAGGGCGCGGCGACCCGGTTCCCTACGCCACCTGATCGGGCCGTCGGCGGCTAGGCTGTGCGGACAGGAGAACCCGATGGCCGCACCCGAATCGAAGAAGCCCGTCCTCACCGAAGCCGAGCTCGAAGCCAAGATCCTCCAGCTCGTGCTCATGGACAAGATGAACGAGGCCGTGATGCTCATGATGAAGACGAAGAAGGTCGGACAGGGCGTCGCGCAGTCCTTCGTGAACGACGTCAAGCGTCGCGCGTCTTCGCGCTGACTCCCTCCGCGTCGCGTTCCTGGCCGAGGTCCGGCCGGCTCCCCTTGACGATCTAGGGGACGCCGGGTATCCCTGGATCCACGAGGGGAACGCCATGCCGACCGAGAACGTGGATCTGCCGCCGGGAGCGCTCGAGCTCCTGGCTCTCAAGGTGCTCGCGCGCGGGCCGATGCACGGCTACGCGATCGTGCGCGCGATCCAGGACCAGGGCGCGGAGCGGCTGCGGATCGAGGAAGGGACGCTCTACCCTGCGCTGCACCGCATGGAGCGGCGCGCGTGGCTCGCGGCCGAGTGGGGCGCCTCGGAGTCGAACCGCCGCGCGAAGTTCTACCGCCTCACGCCGACTGGCCGCGCGGCGCTGCGCGAGCAGGAATCCGCATGGCGCCGGTTGAGCGACGCGGTCGGCCGCGTGCTGGGCTCGCCCAGCCCGAAGGGCGCCTGACGTGGGCGCTTTCCTCGAGAGAATCGGGATCTTCGCACGCTCGCCCGACGCGCGGCCGCTGGCGGAGATCGCGGCGGACATCGACGCGGAGCTCGAGTTCCACGTCGCGGAGTCGGCGCACGCGCTCGAACGGGAAGGGCTCGAACCCGAGCTCGCTCGCGCCGAGGCGCTGAAGCGCTTCGGCGATTACGGACGGATCCGCCGCGAGTGCGCGCGGACGCAGATGGGGGAGAGGGTCATGCTGCAGCGCATCCAACTCGTGTTGACCGGCTTGCTCGTCGCGGCCGTCGGAATGCTCGCGTGGTCGTACCAGCGGGCCCAGGTCCAGGCGCGCGCCGCGATGGACGCGGATCGGCAGGCGACTGCGGCCCTCCTCGCGCGGCTGGAGGCGCAGGTAGCGGCCTCCGCCTTTCCACTCCGTCCCCGTCGCCCGGACGCCTCGGGAGCCGGAGGGGTGACGCAGATGAGCTTCGGATCCGGCGGCTACCTGACCAGCGACGGCGAGGAGATGGACCTCGCCTCGGCCGCCCGCACCTGGAGCGACGAGTTCTTCGCGCAGAACACGGCCTGGCGTCACGGGCTGAAGGTCGCGGAGCGCTTGGCGGCGCTGCCCGGAGCGCAGGGCGCCGAGATCCTCGCGCAGATCTGGCCGCAGCTCTCGGTCGAGCACAAGGAGCAGGTGATGAAGCCCTTCGTGTTCGACGGCGGGCACCCCCACGCGCTCGAGGTGCTCGAACTCGGGTTCCAGGACGACGCGACTTCCGTGAAGGAGCGGGCGGTCCTCTACCTCACCACCTACGCCTGGCAGAACCTGTGGCGCGGGGAGACGACGGGCAGCGCCTGGTTCGCCGCGTGGCGCGACCGGCCTGTCGAGGAAGTGCTGCGCCAGAACGCCGAGCGCTGGGCAGGCCAGGTCGGAACCCTGTTCGTCGACTTCGGCTCACTGTACCAGAACGAGATCCTCGACCTGCTCCCGGTCGTGGACGACGTGCGGGTCGAGACGTACGCGAAGGCGGGCGTCGACCTGGGCTCGATCCTGCGTGCTCACGGGCTGGGCGGGATCACGGCGGCGCACCTCGCCCAGATCGGCGACCCGGCGATGCGCGCGCGGGCTGCGAAGCTCGCTTCCTGGTGTCCCGCGAAGTGAAGCCCACGCAGGTCCGACCATGCTGCTCGCGCTCGCTTTCGCCCTGCTCCAGTCGCCCGCGAAGCCCCCGGTCCCGGCCGCCGAGGTCGCGAAGTTCCGCACGGCGTTCGCAGAGGCCCTGAGCGACGACTCCAAGGCCGCGAAGCTCGTCGCCCAGGCCAAGGCGCTCGAGGGGAAGTACGTGCTCGCGAGCCTCGTGGACGCCCTGCGGGCTGGACCGAAGCTGCCTTCCGGCGATCCGAAGCCGCGCGCCGTCGGCAAGCAGAAGGAGAAGCTCGAGAAGATCGGCGACGTCACGGTCGGCTTCCTCTTCGAGAGCGGGAAGGACACCTACGGCTACCTCGTCTCCGTGCCGAAGTCGTACGACCCGTCGAAGCCGGCGCCGATCGTGCTCGATCCGGGCCACGGCACCGGAGCCGGCAAGTCCCTGGCCGAGAAGGCCGACTTCACGCCCTACTTCCGCGGCGGTGCCGATGACGCCGGGCTCGAGGAGGCCCTCGTCGTCCGCACGGAGATCATCGAGCAGATCGGCGCCGACGGGCTGAAGGGCGCGCGGCCGGAGGACGAGGTCGCCGCGGTCTTCGACGACTTCTTCCGCGACCTCTTGTCGCGCTTCGCGGTGGATCCCGATCGGATCTACGTCGCCGGCATCTCGCAGACGGGTTTCTGGGCCTGGTACCTCGGCCGGGCGCGCCCCGACCGCTTCGCGGGGATCGCGCCGATCGCGTCGGTCACCTGGCAGGTCGACCAATACCTCGACTGCTACGCCAACCTGCCCGCGTACGTCGTCCATGGCGAGAACGACCCCATCTGCAAGGTCGCCATGCCGCGCAGGACGACGAAGATGCTCGCGGACCTGGGCTTCCCGGTCACCTACGTCGAGATCCCGGGCGGCGAGCACGGAGGTCCGGTCTTCGGACGCCTGTCGGAGGCGCTCGGATCGCTCGCCAAGAGACCACGCGACCCGTGGCCGAAGCGCGTGCGGCGCGCGCTCTCGACCACGAAGGCCCCGCACGCCTACTGGATCGAGGTCACGAAGCTCGAGAAGGAGGGCGACGGCAAGGCCGGGAGCGCGCCGGTCGCCACGATCGACGCGACGGTCGAGGGACAGACGGTCACGATCACGTCCAGGGGGATCGCCGCGATCGAACTCGCGCTGGCGTCGGACCTGCTCGACCTCGCACAGCCGGTCGAGGTCGCGTGGAACGGCAAGAAGGTCCACTCCGGTCCGATCGCCGCGAGCTTCGCCGGCGCGGTCGAACTCGCGCTGGCCAAGGCGGACTGGCGCGGCGCCGGACCGGCGCGGCTAGCGCTGCAGGCTCCGCGCTGACGCTTCGCTCGTTGCCGATCGCGATCCACGCGCCTAGAGTGCGGCGATGCGCATCGTGGTATTGACCGACCTCGAGAAGAAGGACCCGCGGTCGTACGACGTCGTCGTCGACCAGGTCGTCGAAGCGCTCGCGGCGGGCGGGCACGAGGCGACGGTCCTCGGCGTGCACCGCGACCTGCACGCGCTGATCGACGGGCTCAGCAAGCCCAAGCCCGAACTCGTCTTCAACCTGTTCGAGAACTTCGGCAAGGTGAGGCTGGGCGCCGTGTGCGTCGTCGGCCTGCTCGACCTGCTCGAAGTGCCCTACGCCGGCGGCGGACCGGGCGAGTTCTTCATCCAGCAGGACAAGGCGATCACGAAGAAGCTGCTCGCCTTCGACGGCGTCCCTTTCCCGGATTTCGCGGTGTTCTCGCGCGACTCGAGTCTGGACACCAGCGGCAATCTGCGCATGCCGCTCTTCGTGAAGCCCTTGAGCCAGGACGCCTCGATCGGCATCGACGCCTCGTCGCTGGTCGAGGGGCCGAAGGACCTCTTGAAGCGCGTCATGCACGTCCAGGAGAAGTTCAAGGACGACGCGCTCGTCGAGCAGTTCATCGAGGGCCGCGAGCTGCACGTCGGGGTGCTCGGCAACGTGCGCCCGACGGCGTTCCCGCCGATCGAGATCGACTTCTCCGGGCTGCCCGAGGGCGCGCCGCGGATCCTGGGTTCGGCGGCCAAGTGGGACGAGGACAGCGCCGAGTTCAAGGGCACGAAGTCCGTGCTGGCGCAGCTCTCGGACGAGATGCGCGCCCGGGTCCAGCGCGTCGCCCTGGACGCCTACCGCGCCCTGCGCGTCCGCGACTACGGCCGCGTGGACCTGCGGCTGACGCCGGACAACGAGATCTTCGTGATCGAGGTCAACGCCAGCTGCTACCTCGAGCGGACGAGCGAGTTCGCGACGGCGGCGGCCGCGGCCGGGATCGACTACACGACGCTCGTGAATCGGATCGTGGACTGCGCTGTCGAGCGGCGTTCCATCGAGAAACGCTGATCGCGGATCCGGGCGGCGGCGCGCGGCCTGCGGGACGCGTACACTCCCTGCCATGAGCGTCCGCACGGCCCCGCCCACCGTCGATCCGCACGCCGCCGCCGCCGATCCGCGCGCCGTCGCGTTCGCCCGTCTCCTGGCCGTGGTCGATCGCCTGCGCGCGCCGGACGGCTGCCCTTGGGATTTGAAGCAGACGCTGAGTTCCATGGCGCCGCACCTCGTCGAGGAGGCGCACGAGGCCGTCGAGGCCATCGAGCGCGGACACCTGGCGCAGACCGCCGAGGAGTGCGGCGACGTCCTCATGGTGGTGGCGCTCCTGTGCCGCATCGCGCAGGACGCCGGGCAGTTCGACCTCGCCGCGGCCGCCCACGGGATTTCCGAAAAGCTGATCCGACGCCACCCACACCTGTTCGGCGAAGTGCAGGTCGACTCCGCCGACCAGGTCGTGCAGAACTGGGAGGCGATCAAGAAGGTCGAGCGCGAGGAGAAGCAGGAGGACTCGAGCGCCATCGCCGGCGTGCCCGTCGCGCTGCCCGCGTTGCAGCGCGCGCACCGCGTCGGGGGCAAGGCCGTGTCGGCCGGGTTCCGCTGGGCGGACCCGCGCGGTGCGCTGGCGAAGCTGCGCGAGGAGCAGGGCGAGCTCGAGGTCGCGCTCCAGGACGTCGATCTGTCCAAGGACGGCATGCCGGGCGCCGCGGTCGAGGCCCGCGCGCGCGTCGAGCACGAGCTCGGCGACGTGCTGCTCGCCGCGGCGTTCCTCGCGCGCTACCTGGACGTCGACGCGGAGCGCATCACGCGCGAGGCCGTGCGCCGTTTCGAAGGTCGCTTCCGCGCCATGGAGTCGTCGCTGGGTGTCCCGATGAAGGACGCGACGCTCGATCGGATGATGGCGGCCTGGCAGGCGGCGAAGTCCGCCGAGAAGGGCGCGGCTCCGTGACGCACCTCGTCGAAGCGCACGATCTGTACCGATTCCAGGGCGAGGGCGCGGACAAGCTCGCGATCCTGCGCGGCGTGTCGTTCGCCGTGGCCGAGCGGGAGTTCACCTGCATCATGGGTCCCAGCGGCTCGGGCAAGTCGACGCTGCTCCACCTCCTGTCGGGCCTCGACCAGCCGTCGGCTGGGCGCATCACGTTGCGGGGGAAGGACCTGGCGAAACTCTCGGAGAACGAGCGGACCCTCGAGCGCCGCTCGGCGCTCGGCTACGTCTTCCAGTTCTTCAACCTGCTCCCGAACCTCACGGTCCTCCAGAACGTCGGCTTGCCGCTGGCGATCGCCGGGAAGCACCCCGAGCACGAGGAGGCGCGGCTCGTCGGCCTGCTCGAGAAGCTCGGCCTCGCGCAAAAGCGCTCGTCGTTCCCGCACCAGCTCTCGGGCGGCGAGATGCAGCGCGTCTCGATCGCGCGCGCCCTGGCCGGCGGCCAGCCGCTGCTGCTGGCGGACGAGCCGACGGGCAACCTGTCGCAGAAGGCCGGACTCGAGGTCATGCACATCCTGCGGCGTCTCGTGGACGAGGACGGGCGCTCGGTGCTGCTCGTGACGCACAACCCGCGCGACGCCACGTTCGCGGATCGCGTGCTGTTCCTCGTGGACGGCGAGCTCTCGAAGAGCACGGAGCTGCGCGGACCCGGCCTGCACGTGGATCGCGTGCACGAGGCGCTCGCCGCGCTCGCGATCTGACGCCATGTCGCTCGTCCGCACGATCGCGATGCAAGGCCTGCGGCGCAAGCCCGGTCGAGCGCTGTTCTCGATCCTGGGCATCTCGCTCGGCATCGCGATCGTCGTGGGTGTCTTCACGCTCGACCACAACACGGTGATCGGGCTCTCGATGAAGGGCGGCGGCGAATGGAAGCCGGCGCTCGAGGTGCGTCCCTCCGCGGACCTAGCCGACGCGCGCGGCGCGCTCGAGCACGTGCCCGGCGTCGCCGGCGTCTCGACGTTCTTCCAGAACGACGCGATCGCGCGCCCGGCGCAGGACGCCGGACGCGGCGCCGGCGAGCGCATCCGCCTCGTGGCGCTGGACGCCGCGTCGATCCCGGACCTGGGCGCCGTGCGCGTGCTCGACGGGAAAGGCCTGGATCCCGCGGCGCAAGAGCCCGAAGTGCTCGTGGGAGAGGCGCTGGCCGAGGCCTTGAAGCTCCAGGTCGGCGATACGCTGCTTCTCTCGCGTCCGCCGCGCCAGCCGCGCACCGCCTGCGTAGACGGCGAGGTCCGCGCCGTGGGCGCGGAGGGCGAACCCGCCGCGGACGTCCCGGTCGAGCGCGCGTTTCGCGTGGTGGGCGTGCTCGCGCGCGAGAACCTGGGCCGCCGCTCGCAGGGGATGGTCGCGATCGCCGATGCGGAGGTCGCCGCCCAGCTCTACAAGGGCGCGCGTGTCGATCCCGTCTACTGGGTGCGCCAGGATCCCAACGTCGACCTGGAACGCCTGCGCTCGAGCCTCGGCGCGAGCTTCTCCTACGAGCTGAACAAGCAGGTGCTCGTCGGCTCCGCGGCCGACGAGCGCGCGTTCCGCAACGGCGTGCGTTTCGCCGGCCTCTTCGCGCTCGTGCTCGGGCTGTACGTGATCTTCCACACGCTCTCGATGGGCATCGTCGAGCGCGTGCGCGAGGTCGCGACGCTGCACGCCCTGGGCACGACGCGCGGCCAGATCGCGCGCGTGTTCCTCACCGAAGCGACGGTCCTCGCGATCGCCGCTGGATTGCTGGGCCTCGGCGGCGGTCTCGCGCTGGCGCGCTGGCTGCTCGTGCACGGCGTCACGACGCTCGGCACGGGCCACGTGATCCGCACGTTCGACGTGCCCTGGCCGGCGGTCCTCGGGCTCGTCGCCTTGGGCGTCGGCATCGCGCTCCTGGGCTCGATCTGGCCGCTCACCCGCGCGCGCGCGACGAGCACGGTCGCGGCGCTGCGCGGCGACGAGGCCACGAAAGCCGGCGGCGCGTTGCGCGGTTTTCACCTCTTCGCGGCCATCCTCCTGGCGGGCCTCCTGCCCGCGATCTATTTCACGATCGTGCCCGTGGTCGGCGAGGCGCAGAAGGAGCTCGTCGGCGCCGTGCTGGCCGGCGTCGGATTCCTGGCCCTGCTCGTGACCCTGCCGCTGCTCGTCCCGGCGCTCCTGTCGCGCGTGTGCGAGTGGCTCGCGCGCCCGATGCAGCAACTGTGGACGTTCTCCGGCCGCATGGCCGCGCTCGGGATCCGCGCCAGCCCCGGCCGCATCGCGGTCTCCGCCGCCGCGATCGCGCTCGTCGCGGCCGCGTTCACGGGGCTCAAGGGCATGACGAACAGCCTCACGGGCGAGATCGAGGTCTGGGCCGACCGCGCGCTCGTGGACAAGGTCTACCTGCGCAACCTGCCGAACATCCCGCTCCAGGAGCTGCGCGGCGAGCTCGCGCAGTACCCGGGTTTCGTCGCCATCGAGAACGGCAGCGCGCGTTCGTGGGTCCCGTTCCTGCTCCTCGGCGTGCGCTCGCGCGAACTCGCCGCGCACGGGCCGTGCGCCGCCGAACCGGAGCTGCTCAAGCGCTTCGACCGCGGCGACGCCGTGATCGTCTCGGACCGACTTGCGCGCCACCTCGGCTATCGCGTGGGCGACAAGGTGCACGTCGGGACGGGCTCCGGGGTGGTCGACCTCGAGGTCATCGCCGTCAGCGACGCCTACGGCTACTTCCCGCACCCCGACGAGCGCCTCTACGGCGTCGTGAGCGACCAGTTCCTGCGCAAGGCCTTCTGTCAGGACGTCGACACGATCTCGGAATGCGCGATCGTGCTCGCGCCCGGCACGAACCCCGAGATCGTGCGCGCGGCGATCCACAAGCTGCGCCCCGACGTGAAGCCGGGCTTCGAGACCGGCGCGTGGCTGCGCGAGGAGCACCTGCGCGACCTCGCGCGCGACTTCCGCCTGTTCGACCTGATCCTGGGGCTGACGGCGGCGCTCGCGGCGCTGGGCGTGTTGAACGGACAGCTGCTGGCCGGGCTGGAGCGCGCGAAGGAACTGGGCGTGCTCAAGGCGCTCGGCGTCACGCGTCGCCAGGTCGCGGGCATGGTGCTGTGCGAGTCGCTCGTGATCGGCGCGTTCGGCGGCCTGCTCGGGACGGCGCTCGGCGCGGCGCTGACGCCGGTGATCGTGCGCTCGCTCGAGGCGCTGTCGGGCCTCGAACTGCCGAGCGTGGGCCCCGGCCCCTGGCTGTGGATCGTCCCGACGGGCGCGGTCGTGCTGGCGCTGCTCGCCGCGCTCTACCCGATCGCGCGGATGAACCGGACGGACGCGGTGGGGGCGGTGCGGGCGCCGTAGCGCGGTCGGGAGTCTAGAGCACGACGTCCACATGGGCTTCCAGCTCACGGCGAACCGAGGCTCCGAGGTGGTCGAGGTAGACCCGCACTCCTTCGCGTCTCGCGAACTTGAACGCCGGGACGAAGTCGCTGTCGCCCGTCATCACGACGATCGTGTCTGCCAATCCGCGAAGGGAGATGCGGGCGATGTCGAGACCGATGCGCAAGTCCACGCCCTTCTGCTCGAGGACGGGCTCCACATCCTCCGCGCGAAGGGCGCGGCCCGTGCGTCCCACGTCGTCGATGGCGCGCGGGCGCACCTTCCAGCCACGGATCGCGAGCTCGCCCTTTCGGAACGCGACATCGCTCTGGAGTTCGAGGCGGTCATGGAGGCTGCGGCGCTCCAAGTAGACCTCGGTCTGCATCAGGTTCGTGCGCGACTGGTCGACCGGGTTCACCACGACACCCGTCGCCGGCGGTGCGTCGTACATGTAGATCCGGAGGAGTTCCCGACCCGCGAGCCGCGGGTCGCTCAATACCCGGCGGCACTCCGCCATCACGTCCTCGGCGAGGGCTGACCGTCCGAGTCTTGGGCGCAGGCGCTTCAGGACGAAGCCGACGTCGACGAGCAGTGCGATGCGGCGCAGCATCGTGAAAAAGGCGACCTCGCGAATTCGTGGCCCCCGTCCGGTTGCCCGGGCGGTGACTCTTGGATCGGTACGAATTGGCGAGATCTGGGTGATGCCTCCCGGAGGAGGACGCGCCGACCGCACGAAAGTAGCAGATGCACGCTCGGATTCCCGGGTCTCCGCTCCAAGCCGATGCTCCGGAACGACTTGCCGTGCCTGCGCGCTCGGGCCCGGCCGCTGAGTCCAGGCGAGCGGGCTGCCGAGGAGCGGGGACGCAGCTCCCGCGCCCGCGCGCGCCGGCCCTGCGTCCGCCCCGATCCGATCGGGACCTCGACAACCCGGCCGGGCGGGCGATCCGAAGTCCTTTCCGGCCACCGCCTTGGACCTCGGCCGGGGATCGGGCGCGGCGGTGCGCGCCGCTCCGGCTTCGCCCTTCCCGGACCCTGGATCCGCCGCTACACTTCCCGCCCCAACGCGGGGACGTAGCTCAATCGGTTAGAGTACCGGCCTGTCACGCCGGTGGTTGCGGGTTCGAGTCCCGTCGTCCTCGCCACTCTCCCGCACGAACCCGGGTCCAAGCGACCCCGTGCCGGACTGGCGGCTCGCGCTGAGCCCACGCGCCAGAGTGCGAGCTCGCCCGGCCCGCCCGCGCTCGCCCACCACTCTCAGGGCAGGCCCTGCGCCGACATCCTCCCCAGGTCGATCCATCGCAGGAACTCGCCCGTCCGGCCCGAAGCGAGCCCCAGCACCTCGTGCGGGCGGGCGGCGGTGTCCACCGCGGACATCCACACGTCGTTCGTGCCGTCGCGGTCGACGTCGCCGGCCATCGCGCTGAACGCGCCGACGCGCGCGAGCGTCCGGCCTCCGTGCCAGGTGCGCACGACGCTCCCGTCCATCCCGCTGAGCACGTGCACCGCGCCCACGTCGACGCCGCCCGAGCGCTCCGCGCCCGGCAGGTTCCAGCCTGCGTCCGCGCACAGGATGTCGATGCGCTTGTCGCCGTCCATGTCGCCCGCGGCGCGGAATCCGGCCGAGCACAGTTCGAGCGACCACACGGGCAACTCGCGGCGCGCGAGCAGGCTGGCATGGCCGACGGAGACGATCGCGGTCGATGCGATCTGGCCGATCGAGACGCGCTGGGGGAGGTAGAGGTCGAGGACGCCGTCGCCGTCGAGGTCGCCGAGAACCGCCAGCGATCCGTTCGCGTCCCAGTGACGTGCCGGCAACGGGGCCGGGGAGGCGTCGCGGAGCTCGCGTCGCTCGCGGGAGCAGGAGCAGCACGGCGACCCGCCCGACACGCTGCCCGCTTCGTCGAGCGCGTCGGACGCTTGCGCTGCGGTGCGAGCGTCGCTCGTGCCGGTGCCGGTCACCTCCGCGCTCGCCGCAGCCGGGGTGGCCAACTCGGTGCCGCCGATGTCGGTACCGGCCACGTCCGCGCCGGCTTCTCCGGCGCCGGCTTCCACCGCGCGGGCCATCCCCGCGCCCGAACTCTGGGCCTCGGAACGCTCGCCGTCGCGCTGCGCCGCCTGGCCCTGCGCGTCCACCTCGCGCATCACCTCGCTCGGGATGTGCTTCACGACGCGGCCGTCGCGCCCCGACAAGACGTCGATCCCGTCCGCGACGACCAGCGCGGTGTCCACCGTCCCGTCGCCGTCCACGTCGCGCAATTGGGCGATCGACGTGCCGTGCTCGTCCCCGCGCGCGGAGGTCGACCCGCTCCAGAGCTCGTCGCAGCTCGCCGAGGAGATCGCGGCGATGCGCCCGGCAAAGAGGTCGCGCGCCGGCGCGAGCGCGATCAGGTCGGGCAGGAGGTCGCCGTCGAGGTCGCCGGTCGCCGCGAGGATCGTCGCGAACTCCCGCGCCGGCCCGCGGCCGAGGTCGATCGCGCGCAGCACGTGCCCGTCGCTTCCGGCGTGGAAGGCCAGCACGACCCCGCGCTGCTCACCCGCCGAGTCCGTGTCGCGCCACAGCGCGGCCATGTCTCCGATCCCATCGCGGTCGAGGTCGCCGAGCGGGGCCAGCGCCCCCGGCATCGGCGCGCCGCCCCAGTCGACGACCCCTTCCGGCCCGCTCGCGCGCCACAGGACCGACCCCTGCGCCGCGGAGAGGGCCGCGATCTCCGCCCGGCCGTCGGCCTGCGCCCGCAGGCACAGGTCCTGGACCCCGTCGCGGTCGAGGTCGCGCACGACCCGCAGGGCGACGAGGTGGCGGTCCACGCGCTCGAGCGGCGCGGGCCGGGCCGGGGAGAGGGTGGAGGGGCAGACGCTCAGTACGGCGAGGAGGATCGTCATGGCGCGCGTACACCGCCGGGGGCGCGCCGGATTGGGCGGGAATCCGGCCGAAAATCGGCAGCGCGTGTCTGGGCCCTCCGCAGCGGCCCCTCCGGCCTGTAGGTTGGACCGGAGATGACCCACGGTTCGAACGACCGGCCGCGCGATCCCGCGGATCTGCCCCCGCCGACCCTCGTCCAGGACGCGGCCGGCCTGCGCGCGCTGCTCCACGATCTCGACCGCGCGCGCGACGTCGCCGTCGACACGGAAGGCGATTCCCTCTACAGCTACCGCGAGCGCGTCTGCCTGATCCAGGTCACGGCGAACGAGCGCGACTGGCTCGTCGATCCGTTGAGCGGGCTGGATCTGTCCGGGCTCGGAGCCGTCATGGCTGATCCCGCGAAGCGCAAGGTCTTCCACGACGGCGAGTACGACGTCCTGACGCTGAAGCGCGACCACGGCTTCCTCTTCCAGAACCTGTTCGACACGCGCGTCGCGGCGGCGACTCTGGGCAGCAAGACGCCCGGGCTCGCGACCGTGCTGCAGGAGCGCTTTGGCATCGCGCTCGACAAGTCGATGCAGCGCTCGAACTGGGGCCAGCGACCGCTCTCCGACAAGCAGATCCGCTACGCGCGGCTGGACACGCACTTCCTGATTCCGCTCATGGGCGAGCAGATCCCGGAGCTCGAGCGCACGGACCGCCACGTCATCGTCGCGAGCGAGTGCCGGCGCCTCGAGATGCTCATGGCGCCCGACCACGGCTTCGATCCCGACGATTGGGTGCGCCTCAAGGGTGCCCGCGCCTTGCCGCCGATCGACCGGCAGGTCCTGCGCGAGCTGTTTTCGCTGCGCGACGAGATCGCACGGGCCGAGAACGAGCCGCCGTTCCGGGTCCTGAACAACGAGACTCTCTTGGCGCTCGTCTTCACGAAGCCGCGCACGCGTCCGGGGCTGCAGGCCGTGCCCGGCTTCTCGCCGCGCCAGGCCCGCAAGTTCGGGGACGACGTCCTGGCGGCGATCGCGCGAGCGCTCGAGCTCGGTCCGCTGACGCGCTTCCCGCGGCAGGAGAGCCGCGAGGGGACGGACGACTTCGACGAGGAGCAGATCGAACTCCACGAGCGCCTGAAGCAACTGCGCAAGGTCGTCGCGGAGGCCGCGGGCATCGATTCGGCGTACGTGCTGAACCGCCACGTGCTCCTGCGGATCGCGCTGGAACGGCCGACGAACCTGGCGGCGCTGGCCCAGGTCGAGGGCGTGCATGCGTGGCAGATCGAGCGCTTCGGCGCGCGGCTCGTCGACGTCGTCGCGCGGTTCGAGGACGAGCGCCGCCGGGGCGTCCTGCCGATCCCCGCGCGCCGCCGGCGCCCCTGAGACCGGACCGAGCGGGAGCGGACCCCGTTCGCTGGCCTTGGTCCGCAACCGCCGGGGGGCGTCCGCGGGAGAGCGCCTGGTTGCGCGGGGATACCGCGTTGCCGTGCCCGCGTTGCCGTGCCCGCGACCGCGACGGACACGGAACTGGGTCCGCTTCCGCCCACCCGACGAAAAAGCGCGGGGGAACGTCTCTGGAGACGATCCCCCGCGCTGGGGTCGGGTGGTGGAGACGAAGGGAGTCGAACCCTCGACCTACGCATTGCGAACGCGTCGCTCTACCAACTGAGCTACGTCCCCGACCGGGGCGAGGAGGATAGTGTCGCGGCGCTCCCCTGGGAAGGGCTCGGGCCGCGGGTCGGTTCAGCGGCCCGTTCCTCCGCTGAACTCGAACACCGCGGCCCTCGCTCCAGCCCCGCCCTTGCGGGCGGTGCTCCTCACGGACGTCGCAGCCGGGGTCGTGACCCGGAGCAAGCTCGCCAGATGCTCGGGCCGGCCTCCGTGTCCGCGGAGGGGGCCGACGCCTGGCTGCGCCGTCCTGCCAGAGAGTCCCTTTCTCCTCCGGCAGATCCGCGCGCGGCCTCGGAGCGGATGCCGGAAAGCGGGGGAGAGAGTTCCTCGCCGTTCCGGACGACCGCAGCCGCCGAGTTGCCCCGGGTGGCCACGCACAGACGCCTGGGTAAGAGCACGGACCGTGCCGCGTCGGGAACGGGCGACGCAAAGCACGCAGTCTCTGGCGTTTATGTCATTGAGAGTTCCTGGCTACCGCGCCCGATGTCGATTCTTGGACAGCCTGGCTGCTCAAAAATCCGCACCCTGGATCGGAACCCTGGAATCTGTGGATCAGCCGGACTCCGGATCGCCGTGGAATCCGGGGCCGAGAATCTGGTGTTTTTTCAGGAGCGTGTAGAGCTGGGAGCGCGTGACCCCCAGGCTGACCGCCGCGCGGACCTTGTTCCCCCCGGCGCGATCGAGGGCTTCCAGGACGAGGCGGCGCTCGAGTTCCGGCAGCGACGGAGACGGGGCGGCCGCGGACGGAGTCGGGGATAGCGCCGCGTTGGGCAGGCCCAGCTGTTCGGGACGGATCGCGCCGCCGTCGGACAGGATCAGCGCGCGCTCGACCGCGTTGGAGAGTTCGCGGATGTTCCCCGGCCACGGGTAGGACAGGAGGCGCGCGCGCGCCTCTCGGCTCAAACCGTCGTGGTTCTTCCCCATGCGCAGGCCGAACTCGTGCAGGAAGTGCTCGGCCAGGATGCGCACGTCGTCGCCGCGCTCGCGCAGGGGCGGCAGGTGCACCGCGAAGACCGCCAGTCGGTAGTAGAGGTCCTCCCGGAAGCGGCCCGAGGTCACGTCCGCGGCCAGGTCGCGGTTCGTCGCCGCCAGGATGCGGACGTCGGCCTTCTGCAATTGCGTGCCGCCGACGCGCATGAACTCGCGCTCCTGGAGCACGCGCAGGATCTTGGCCTGGGCCGGCAGCGCGAGTTCGCCGATCTCGTCGAGGAACAGCGTGCCGCCGCTGGCAGCCTCGATCTTCCCGGCGTGGGCGCGGTCGGCGCCGGTGAAGGCGCCGCGCTCGTGGCCGAAGAGCTCCGATTCGAGCAGCGACTCGGGGATCGCGGCGCAGTTCAGGGCGATGAACGGACCTTCGCGGCGCGGGCTCGAGCTGTGGATCGCGTGGGCGACGAGCTCCTTGCCGGTGCCGCTCTCGCCGGTGATCAGGACGGTCGTCTCGGTCGGGGAGACCTTCGCGGCCTTGTCGAGGGCCGCGCGCAGACCGGACGAGCGGCCTATGATGCAGTCGAACCCGAACCGCTGTTCGAGCTGGTCCTCCAGCGTTTCCACGCGCTTCTGGAGCTTCCGGGCGCGGTACTCGGTCGCCGCGAGCCGCTTCTGCTCTTCAGCCAGACGCTGGTGCTGGATCGCCAGCGCGAACTGCATGGCCACCGCGCGCGCGATCTCCTCGTCAGAGGAGTCGAACCAGCGCAGCTCGCGGTGGGCGAAGTACAGGACGCCACCGACCCGCTCGCCCATCCACAGCGGCACGGCGAGGATGGATCGCGCACCGCTTTCGAGGATCCAGCGGTCGCCAGCCAGGGTGGCATCGAGCTCGGCCTGGGCGTCCGTGAGGATCGCGGCCTCGCCCCCGAGGACCCGCGGCCCGATCGAGAACTGGTCGCCCGGGAGCCGTTCCGGCGGCGCGATGTCCGGGCGGATGTGGTCGACCTCGACGAGCGAAACGACGTCCTTCCCGTCGGGGCTGACCACGAGGACGCCCATGGACTCGAACTCGATCGCGCGGCGCACCGTCTCGGCCATCTTCGCGTAGACGTCCCCGAGCTCGAGGGTGCCGCCCATCTGGGTCGTCAGGTCGGCCATGACCTTCAAGCGGCGGCGGCGATTCCGGTCCCGCTGGAGCAGGACCGCGCCGTGCACGAAGGGAGCGACGATGTCCGCCAGACAGCTGAACAGCGGCAGATGCTCGACCTGGTGGATCCCGGGGACCACGCTCGTCGCGATCAGGGCTCCGACCACGCGACCGCCGTGGACGAGGGGGGCCGCGATCCCCGAGCGGATGCCGGCTTCGATCAGTTGCCGCTCGCCCGGCTGCGTCGCGAAGCGCGGGTCGGCCCGCAGGTCCGGCGAGACCATGCCCTGGCCCTGGAACACGGGGGCGATCCCCCAATTGCCGATCATGTGCCGGGCGCGCGGGCTGGCGAGGTTCGTGTAGTGGCCGGTATGGATCGCGCCGATCGGTCCGCCCTGCTCGGCCAGGAACGTGAAGCTCTTCTCGTCCTCGGACAGGCTCGCCACGACGAGCCTGTCGTGCGGCACGAAGGTGCGCAGGAGCCGCGAGAAGTCGTCGAGGAACGTCTGCGGGTCGACCTCCTCGCCCAGCGAGCGGCCGAGCGCGGCGACAGCGTCCAGGATTCCCGCCTTGATGGCGGGAGTCATCTGGACCAGGCACGAAGGAGCGGTGGAAACGGGACATTCCTCCGCAGGGATCCTAGCAACCCGCGGCCTGCGTGTTGCGCGAGCGGGGGCCGGCGACCATCCTGCGGGCCCGCCTTCTCGATCGCGCGCGCGCGCGTTCGAGCGAGGTGGTGCTCGCCGAACGGATCCAGAGCCCATGCCGCAGAAGAAGTCGAGCGTCGATCCCGAGTCGCAGCGGCTGGCCGACGACGCGGCTCGCACGCGGAACTGGAAGCGCTTCGGTCCCTATCTGGCGGCGCGCCAGTGGGGGACCGTCCGCGAGGACTATTCCGCCGACGGGGACTGCTGGCGCTACTTCCCGCACGAGCACGCGCGCAGTCGCGCGTATCGCTGGGGCGAGGACGGGCTCCTGGGCTGGACGGACCGTCAGTGCCGGATCTGCTTCTCGATCGCGCTGTGGAACGGCCGCGATCCGATCCTCAAGGAGCGTCTGTACGGCCTCGTCCACGACCAGGGCAATCACGGCGAGGACGTGAAAGAGGAGTACTACTTCCTCGAGTCGTCGCCGACCCATTCGTGGTGCAAGGCGCTCTACAAGTACCCGCAGGCGGAGTTCCCCTACGCGCGCCTCGTCGAGGAGAACCAGCGCAGGTCGCGCGCGGAGCCCGAGTTCGAGCTCGTGGACACGGGCATTTTCGATGGCGATCGGCACTTCGACGTCGCGATCGAGTACGCGAAGGCGGGCGAGGACGACACCTGCATCCGGATCCGTGTGACGAACCGCGGACCGGAGAGCGCCGCGCTCCACGTGCTTCCGACCGTGTGGTTTCGCAACAGCTGGTCGTGGGGCTGCAGCGAGGAAGGTTGCGACCTCAGGCCTCGTCTGCGGCGCCTCGACGACCACCGGATCCAGCTCGACGAGCCGACGTTGGGCCGCTACGAGATCGCGCTCGACGAGGTCGAGGAGGGGACCTGCGAACTCCTGTTCACCGAGAACGAGTCGAATCTGGCGCGCCTCTACCAGGTCCCCAACTCGACACCGTTCGTGAAGGACGCGTTCCACGAGCACGTCGTGAACGGCCGCAAGGACGCCGTGAATCCGGCCGGAAACGGCACGAAGGCCGCGTGGAACGTGCGCTTCGAGATCGCGCCCGGGCAGTCGCGCGTCCTGAACCTGCGCCTGTGCCCCGCGGCGGACGCACGCAAGCGGCCCTTCGGCGCGACCTTCGACCAGATCTTCACGTCGCGCCGTTCGGAGTACGAGGCGTTCCATGCGCTGAACGAGCCCGCGGACATGCGTCCCGAGGAGCGTGCCGTCGTCCGGCAGGCCTACGCCGGGCTCCTGTGGTCGAAGCAGTTCTACCACTACGCCGTCGACGGCTGGCTGCAGGGCGACAAGGACCAGCCTGCCCCGCCCGAGTCGCGCAAGGAAGGCCGCAACCACGAGTGGCGCCACCTCCACGCGCGCGACGTCCTGTCGATGCCGGACACGTGGGAGTATCCGTGGTTCGCGGCGTGGGACAGCGCGTTCCACATGGTCGCGATGGCGCGCGTCGACCCGCAGTTCGCGAAGGACCAGCTGCTGCTCTTCCTGCGCGAGTGGTACATGGCGCCGAACGGCGCGATCCCGGCGTACGAATTCCAGTTCTCCGACGTGAATCCGCCCGTGCACGCCTGGGCATGCTGGCGCGTCTACAAGATGACCGGCGGGCGCGGCGGACGGGACCGCAAGTTCCTGGCGCGCGCCTTCCACAAGTTGCTCCTGAACTTCACCTGGTGGGTGAACCGCAAGGACCCCGAGGGCAACAACCTGTTCTCCGGCGGATTCCTGGGACTCGACAACATCGGGATCTTCGACCGCTCGCGTCCGCTCCCGGGCGGCGCCGAACTCCTGCAGGCCGACGGCACGGCGTGGATGGCGTTCTACTGCCTGACGATGCTCGCGATCGCCGTCGAGCTCGCCCAGGAAGACGACTCCTACGAGGACGTCGCCAGCAAGTTCTTCGAGCACTTCGTCGGCATCTGCGACGCGATGAACAAGATCGGCGGCTGCGGCCTCTGGGACGAGGTCGACGGCTTCTACCACGACGTGATGATGCTCGACGGGAAGCCCGTGCCCCTGCGCGTGCGTTCGATGGTCGGCCTCGTGCCGCTGATCGCCTGTTCCGTCATCACGGAACAGGACGTCGCCGGGCTGCCGCACATGCGCAAGCGCGTCGACTGGTTCCTCAAGAACCGCCGCGATCTGGCCGAGGGGATCTCGTACTTCGAGCGGAACCCGAAGACCGGCCGCGGGCTGCTCGCGATCCCGTCGCGCGAGCGACTCGAACGCGTCCTCCAGCGCGTGTTCGACGAGACCGAGTTCCTGTCGCCGCATGGGCTTCGGTCGCTCTCGAAGGCGCACGAAGCGCGTCCCTTCGCGATGACGATCGCCGGCGAGGACTTCCGCGCCGAGTACGAGCCCGGCGAGACGAAACACCGGATTTTCGGCGGCAATTCCAACTGGCGCGGGCCGGTGTGGTTCCCGCTCAACTACCTGATCGCCGAGTCGCTGCGCCGCTACCACCACTTCTACGGCTCGTCCTTCACGGTCGAGATCGGCCGGGGTTCGGGCGTGCGCATGGACCTGCGCCAGGCGTCCTTCGAGCTCGAGCGACGGCTCGCGAGCCTCTTCCTCGCCGACGGGCAGGGTCATCGTCCGTGCCACGGCGGCGACCCCCGCTACGCCAACCGCGAGAGCTGGAAGGACCTCGTCCTCTTCCACGAGTACTTCCACGGCGACACGGGCAAGGGCCTCGGCGCGAGCCACCAGACGGGCTGGACGGCGCTGGCCGCGCGCTGCCTCGAGGACCTGGCGCTGGATCGCGCGCGGTCGGCGCCGAGCGCGCGGAAGTAGCCCCGCGCGACGCCTCGCGGCTGTCCTGCCTCGGCGATCCGCGTCAGGCGTCCGGAGTCCGCTCCGGGCGCAGCGCGAGCCAGGTCGCGACGCACGCGACCACCCCGATCACGACCGAGGCCTCCACGGCGCCGAGCCTGCCGATCCAGATCCCGAACGACGCGCTGGCGCCCATCATCCCGATCGCCAGCATTTTCGCGCGGCGCGACACCACGCCGTGGTCGAACCAGGCTCTCAGCGCCGGCCCGAAGCGCGGGTGCGCGACGAGCCGCGCCCGTGCCGCCGGATCGCCGCGCGTGTAGCAAGCGGCCGCCAGGATGAGGAACGGCGTGGTCGGCAGCCCGGGCACGAACGCGCCCACGAATCCGGTCGCCACGAACGCGATGCCGAGTGCGCGCCACACCCACGTCCGCCACGCGGGCCTCGGTGACCGCGGGGGACCGGCCGCGTCGTTTCGGGAGTACTCGGCCATCGTTGAATCCCAGGATGGTACGCCACACGCCGACCGCGCTGATCTCGTCTTGACGTGCCTTCCATCGCATTCGTGAACACCGGGTCCAGCATCCGTCTCGGAGAGGACGATCTGGATGAGCCGATCGAAGTTCACGAACCTGCGCTGCACGTTTTTCGCGCGGAACCTGCTGCGACTCCTGGTACCGGGCAGCATCCTGCGCGCACGGCTCGAGACGACGCTGGGGCGGTTGGTCGATCGCGATGTGGCGCACGTGCTGCACAGGCTGGCCCACTACAACCGCGTCGAGGGCGCGTTCGACCTCGACGCGGCCGCTGACCGCTGGCGCTGGAGCGCGTTCAGGAAGCAGCGCAACTACTGCTTCGACATGATCGAGCACCTGCGACACTTCGACCCGCGCCTGCGGCTCCGATATCGATTCGGCGATGAGACGTCAGTGCCCATGATCCCGACGATCGTCAAGGCGCGGCCGATCGAGGGTGACAACCGGAACTCCGTTCTCTTCAAGCTCAACAAGATCCGCCACTTCCGCGTCGTCCGGGACAGGCGACCCTTCGCCCAGAAGCGCGACCAGGTCATGTGGCGCGGGAAAGGCCTCCAGCCCCACCGCCGCGCCTTCCTTGCCGCGTGCCACGGCGATCCCTGGTGCGACGTCGGCAGCACGGACGAGCGCGAGGCCGCCGGTCCGTGGCGGAAGCCCCGCCTCACGATCGAGGAACAACTCGAGGCCAAGTTCATCCTCTCGGTCGAGGGCAATGACGTCGCTACAAACCTCAAGTGGATCTTCTCGTCGAACTCCGTGTGCGTAATGCGCCGGCCGAAGTTCGAGTCGTGGTTCATGGAGAGCACACTGGTGCCCGACCACCACTACCTCCACGTGGCGGACGACTATTCCGATCTGGCCGACAAGGTCCGCTTCTACGCGCGGCGCCCCGACCTCGCCGAGCGGATCGTGCACAATGCCCAGGCGCATTCGGCCCTGTTCCGCGACGAGCGCCGCGAGCGTGCGATCTCGCTCCTCGTCCTGCTGAAGTACTTCGTGGACTCCGGCCAGATGCCGGCGAACCTCCTCGAGAGCGCCCTGGCGGGCGGCGGGCGGAGTCCGGCTGCCCCGCTGGGCCCGGGCTCACGCCTACGGTCCGATCGTTTCGCCAGGCCTGCGCCCCGCTCCCAGACCACATGTCCCGGTCCTTCACGCTCGGTTCGAGCCTGAGAGGATCCTCGCGTGGCGCCCCATGTGGCATGCTGCGCGCATGTCCCCGGCAGGGCTCCAAAGCGACGGCCGCACGAGCCGACCTGGCTCCGTCGAGAGCTGGTGCCTGGACCTCGTCACGACCACGGACCCGGGCCGGAAGTTCGACCCGCCGGGCACCCCGCCGCTCGATCTGGACGAGGACTGGGATTCCGCGGGGACTCCGCTCCGCATCGAGGCGCCGGGCCGGCCGTCCCATCTGCGCGTCGTCGCGCGCGCGCCGGGTGTTCCGCGACCGGAATCGCTGGGGGAGCCGCTCGCTCGTGCCCGCCTTTTCCTCACGTTCGCGCACCACGAGTTGCAGGCGGCCGAGCTCTTCGCCTGGGCCGTCCTCGCGTTCCCGGAGACCCCGCGCGAGTTTCGCGCCGGACTCGCACGCCTCGCGCGGGAGGAGCTCGCGCACCGCCGCGCGTACGTGGCGCACGCCGCACGGCTCGGGCTCGAGGACGGAGCCGTGCCGGTGCGCGACTGGTTCTGGCAGCGCGTCACCGCGTGTCCGGATCCGGCGGCATTCGTCGCACTCCAGGGCCTCGGTCTCGAGGGCGCGAACCTCGAACACGCCGCGCGCTATTCCCGGAGATTCCGCGAGGTGGGGGACGAGGTCGGCGCGCGCGTCCTCGACGCGGTCGAAGCGGACGAGATCGAGCACGTGGCCTTCGCGGCGCGCTGGTTCGCGCGCTTCACGGGTCAGCCCCTGGACTACGATCGCTGGCGCGCCGCGTTGCCCGCGCCACTCACGCCGGCGTTGTTCCAGGGGCAGCCGCTGAACGTGGCGGCGCGTCGGAGCGCGGGGATGGACGACGCTTTCCTCTCGCGCTTGGCGGCCGAGCCGGATCCGGGCGCGAAGAGGCGCTGAATGGAGCTCCGTCCGCCGGAAACGCCGCCGCGCGCCTGGGTCCTGAACCTCGACGCCGAGCACGAACTCGAGGCGCTGCGGAGCTACGCGCCGACCGACCGATTGCGCGAGATCGTGGCGCGCGAGAGCCGGCGCCTCGTGGGGCCGCTCGTCGCGCCGCACGACGTGGTCGTGACCGAGGAGGACCTCCTCGCGGGCGGCGCTTCGGCCGAGCGCGCGCGCGGTCTCGAGGGCCTGGCCTGGTCGCCGACTCCGCGCGCGCTCGCGCTCCTGAGCCGGGCCGGAGCGCACGCCCCCGCCGCGCCGCCGGTCGCCGTCCTGCGCGCCGTCAATGCGCGTCCGTTCGCGGCCGCCGTCCGCGCCCCGCTCGCGCGCGCGAGCTTCGCGAAGCATGTCGCGCTGGACCTCGGATCCGTCCTCGCCCGGCTGGCCGAGCCGGCCCCGCTGGGCTGGCTCGTCCGCCGCACCTTCGGCGCCGCGGGCCGCGGTCGCCGGCGCATCGCGGCGGGGCGCCCGTCGCCGGCTGAAGTCGCCTGGATCGAGGCGTCGCTGCGCCTCGGCCCGCTCGTCCTCGAGCCGTGGGTCGAGGTCCTGCGCGAGCACACGCGGTCGGGCTGGGTCGGGGCCGACGGTACGGTCGCCATCTCGGCTCCCTGCTTCCAGCTGGTGAACGAGCACGGCGCGTGGACCGGGACCGAACGCGCGGAGCTCGACCTCGTCGTCCGCGACGACGACGCGCGGCTCGAGGAAGCCTGCGCGGCGGCCGGCGCCGCCCTCGCCGCGGCGGGGTACTTCGGTCCGTTCGGGATCGACGCGTACAACCACCGCGCGCTCGACGGATCCGGCGTCGTGCTGAACCCGCTCAGCGAGATCAACGCGCGCTTCACGATGGACTGGGCCACCGCGATGGCCGCCGATCCGCGCTCGGGCGAGGCGCGCGAACGGATCGTGCGCCTCGCTGGGGCGGGGGAAATCCAAGCGGATGCCCCCCGGCAGAGGGTGGCGATTCGCGCCGCTTCCGAGCCTCCCCGAGGCTGACCCTCGACCGATTCCCGGCAGGCCGTGTGCGGGAGAACCGCATGCGCGGTTCAAAGGGGGGCTCGAACCCGACTCGCGCGCGAAAGCACGTGAGACCTGATAGAGATCTACCCATGCCCAGGCTCTGCGTTCTGTTCGCACTCGCCTCATCCCTCGCCGCCGCCCCCGCGCGCGCCCAAACACCCGCCCAGCTCGACGGCTACCTCGGTGTCCCCAACGCCAAGGCCGACGCCGCCTTCTCCGGCGGCTACTCCATGTACGTCTCCGCCTGGCCGCTCCAAGCCACGCACCCCGGCCCCGACTTCCAGACGGGCCTCTTCGGCACATGGATGCACGCCGAACCGATCCGCCGCGACCCCGACCAGAAGCAACCCTACAGCGACATCGAAGGCGGCCTCGGCTGGTGGCGCGACACGCGCTTTCCGACCACGACCCCCAAGTTCATCATGGGCGGCGTCGCGCTCGACTTCTGCGCGTGGGCGAACGGCCCCGGTGCCGGCAAGGGCCGCGACTGGAGCAACCCTTCCGGCAAGTACGGCGTCGCTCAACTCAGCCCCAACATCATCTGGCCGCCCGACGGCCTCAACCTCGCGCAAGGCACCAGCGGTCAGCTGTTCGGCTACGGCTACCTCCCGCTGCCGCTGACCGAGCCCAAGGCGACCACCGACGGCAAGCCCGTGCCGACGGGGAACCAGTGCTGGACCCTCTTCCTCGCCACCGCGAACTTCCGCGGCCCCGTCGCCTTCTTCACGCCGTACTTCTTCTCGAGCCCGACGGTCGCGCGCCCGGACCTCGCCGGCACGTTCCTCGACACGCGCCCCGCCGATCCCAATCGCGCGCTGCAGATGGAGACGCAGTGGATCCCCGCTGCCGTCGTGCACGACGACAAGGGCGCCGCTTTCGCGCGCATCGCCAACACGCGCTTCCCGATCTCACCTGACGGCAACTCGCCGCTCGTGCACCGCATCTCGTCGTATCGCCAAGGCACGTTGTGGGACGACGTGAACAAGTGGTTCGCCGGCGGGCCCAAGTGCTCGGGTCGCATCGACGCGGGCCGCGCCTTCGTGCACGCGATCCCCGGCAAGGGCTGGTCGACGTGGCGCATCCACTGGCCCGAAGTGGAGAAGGACGCGCGCGTCGCGATGGACT
The DNA here is from genome assembly GCA_026692665.1 of Planctomycetota bacterium. Taxonomy (GTDB): domain Bacteria; phylum Planctomycetota; class UBA1135; order UBA1135; genus JAEUHZ01. Next base: position 30,005 of record JAPLOF010000023.1, on the reverse strand, counting down.
GGGCCGCGTTCGCGGAACCCGCAGCGCTCGACGAGCACACGTTCGGCTATCGCTTCGACGGCGCGATCGCGACGATCGATCGCGAGCAGGGTCTCGTCACGATGCCCGAGTTCTGGCGCACGGATGGAGCAGACAAGGCTGCGCGATGGAAGCCCCTGGCCCCGAACGACGCGTCGATCCCCGCGACGTTGAAGGAGAACCCAGCCCGCGGGCGCGAGCCCGAGCGCCCCGAGCCCTACGTCACACCGACGGACGGCTGTTGGAAAGAGCCCGGTCCCGTCGCCGGCCCCTTCGAAGCGCGCCTCGGCGACGGCAGCGTCGTCGTCTACTCGTGGTATCGATTCTGCGACCAGCCCGCGCTGCAGAACGCCGACCTCACGCGCGAAGAACGCGAACGGTTGCAGAAGCGCGTCGAGCTGCTGCATCGCGCGTGGACCAAGGACCGCGACTACCTGCCGCCGCCCGCGCGCGGCGAACTCGCGAAGCTCGACCCCGCGCTGGTGGTGGAGCCGCCGAAGGGGTTCGAGGTCGGGTTCGTGCCGATCGTCACGTGGCAGGGGTTGCGCTAGCGCGGGGCGCGGGCGCACTCCGGCGGAGTGCGGACTATGCGCCCTGCCAGGGCACTGCTGGGTGGAACGAACCCCCTTCCGCCTCGATGTAGGCATCCAGGGCCCGTTCCCCCGTCTCCCAGCGACCCTCCGAGGGGCAAGGAGACGAGGATGTCAGCGAAGAGCCCCGACCGACGCCCGCCCGGCGTCGGCGCGCGACGGCAAGGCTCGTCGCTGCACGCCCGACGAGCGCCGTGCGCAGTTCGCGGAGCTGCACACGACCTCCTGGGGTGGACGATCGCGTCATCACCATCGCCGATTCAATTCGCAGCCCCGGGGGAACGCCGAGGGTCTGGGGACAACTTCGCGATCAGGCGGTCGAGGACGAGCTGCGCCGCCCGAGTGACATCGTACGTGGACGGGTCCGCCAGCAATGGACCTACGTCCTCGGTGAAGGATCGGTCCATGATCTTGCGCTCCAGGTTCGACTCGAAGTCCGCGCGCGCGACGAAAGCACCTGAGTGGGCCAGGTAGTGCTCGAAGCAGGCGACGACCTTCACGTCGTCGATCGACGTGTTCGAGAGAGTCAGCCAGAGATCGTAGAGGTCGCGTCCCTTCTTGCGTTGGTACAGCGCCCGCAGCTTGGTGCCGAGCAGCTCCTCCAACCCGAAGGTCGCGAGCTTCGCCTCCCCCGCGAACCACGGACTCTCGACGGCGAACGGCACGGTGTGGGCTCCGAGGACGGTGAAGTGCTCACGCGTGTTGATCTCGACCTTCAGGCGCATGCGCTGAACCGGCATCGAGGTCGACTCGAAGCGATAGACGAGAGAGGCCCGGCCTTCGCCCTGTTTCGAACGCGCCTCGCCGAGCCACGGATCCAGTCGTGCGCGAATCGCGTCGAACGTGGGTCCGATGGCTGCACTGGTGCGTTGGACGAGGTCGATGTCCTCGGAGTACCGACCGGGCGCTTCGAAGAACAACTTGTGAAGCGCCGTTCCGCCGCGGAAGGCGAGCGCCTGGGCGATCCCGGGATCGCTGAACAGTTCGACGAGCGCTCGCGAGAGCACGAGATCCTGCTCGACTTGCGCGTCCGTGGGCCAAGGCGCACGCGCGCGCCAATGCGTCACGTGCGCGCGCGGAATCACGCGTCGATCTCCACGGCGGCGTTCGGCTTGACGCGCCAGCGCGGATCGGGCGCGGCTCCGTGCTCCGGCTCCCCGCGAGCAAGCAGGATCGGCCGATGACGCTGGGTGGAAAGCCATGTCGCGAGCGCATCCGCTCGCGCGCGCTCACCGACGAGATCGAGGAGAAAGCCGAGTCGCTGGACGTCGGGAACGGAGTGGAGCGGCGCGATCTGTGCGAGAGCTGCGCCCGAGCATCGCTCGGCCAGCTCGCCGAGCACGGTAGCGACGTTGCCCAAGTGGCCCGACGCTCCAGCGAAGCGGACGAGGTCGAACGCCGTCGCTTCGGGCGTCGAAACGCGCATCGATCCGGTCTCGGTCTGGACCTCCGTGATCGGAGTCGAACTCACGACGCGGCTCATGTGGAAAGCGATGCGCGACCGCCCGACGCGCGCGGGCCGAGTCGGGCGATCCGTGACGACCTGGAACAGCATCGGCTGCTGGTGAGCCGCTCCGTGGAGGGACGCCGCGCTGAGCAGACCGACGTAGTACGGCTGCCCGAGGTGCCGCATGAAGTCATCGATGAACCAGGAAGCCGGCGGCGAACCGGAGTCGCGGTACTCGATGGGGACGACGACGTGGAAGCCTCGGCGCGGAGTCGCGATGCGTCGACGCGCGCGCAGACGACGGAGCGCGGATTCGAGAGCGGTGGCCTCCAGCTGAGTCTCGCGCTGCGCCTCGGCACGCGTGAATGCGTAGCGACCGGACGCCTGGAGGCGGTCCACGTAGTCGGCCGCGCTGGGAGTCGTCGGAGTGCCCGAATTCGCCATTGTGCTTGCAGAAACTATCGTCATGCGGTGTGTTACGCAAGCAGAATGGTCCAGAGCCCATCGCCCAGGCGGGTCGGGGCAGGGGACGGGGATCGGAGATCCAAGCGGATGACCCGCGGGACAGGGAAGCAGTTCGTGCCGCGTTCGAGCACCACTCGAGGCCGCGGGGGTGTGGGTGCGGTGCCCTGGGAGCTCGGTCCCGCTGCTCGGCGCTGCCGGGGCAGCCCCTTGGAGGAGGTCAGAGGCACCGGGAGGGGACCCGCTGCATGACACCGCCCGTCACGATCTCGGTCCCGTGCTTCCAGCGCGTGAGCGAGCACGGCGCATGGACGGGGACCGAGCGGGCCGCGCTCGACCTGGTGGCGGCAGCGGACGCCGCGCGCGTGGAGGAGGCCTGCGCGGCGGCGGGTTCCGCCCTCGCCGCGGTCGGCGACTTCGGCCCCTTCGGCATCGACGCGTACGACCACCGCGCGCTCGACGGAGCCGGCGTGGTGCTGAACCCGCTCAGCGAGATCAACGCGCGCTTCACCATGGACTGGGCGACCGCCATGGCGGCGGATCCGCGTTCCGGGGAAGCGCGCGAGCGACTCGCGGGTCTTGCGTCGCGCGGGAAAAGCGCCTGAATCCTGCGGAACCTCGTCCATCGCTCGCAGCGGCTCCGTACGCTCGGCAGAATGGGCACGGCAGCGCCGCCACCTCCCGTTCCCTGCCCGGACCCTCTCCGCCGGGCGAGTCCTCCCGCCGGCGAGCCCGCACCTCGGCCCGGAGTCTCCACGATGACCGACATCGACCGCCTCGCGATCGACACGATCCGCACGCTCGCCATGGACGCCGTCCAGAGGGCGAACAGCGGGCACCCCGGGACTCCGATGGCGCTCGCCCCGGTCGCGTACGCGATCTGGCAGCACGCGCTGCGCTACGACGTCGAAGATCCCGCGTGGATGGACCGCGACCGCTTCGTGCTGTCGTGCGGCCACGCTTCGATGCTGCTGTACGGCGTGCTGCACCTCGCGGGCGTGCAGGAAGTCGACGGGCACGGGAAGCGCACGGGGCGCCTCGCGGTTCCGCTGGCGGACATCGAGCGGTTCCGACAGCTCGACAGCCGTTGCCCGGGACACCCCGAGTACCGCTGGACGAGCGGAGTCGAGACGACGACCGGTCCGCTCGGTGCCGGCGTGTCGAACTCGGTCGGGATGGCCATGGCGCAGCGCTGGCTGGCGGCGCGCTACAACCGTCCGGGCCTCGAGCTCTTCAAGCACCGCGTGTACGCGCTGTGCAGCGACGGCGACCTCATGGAAGGCGTCGCGTGCGAGTCGGCCTCGATCGCGGGCCACCTCGGGCTGTCGAACCTGTGTTGGATCTACGACGACAACAAGATCACGATCGAGGGCGACACGAGCCTCGCGTTCACCGAGGACGTCGGCGCGCGCTTCGCGGCCCTGGGCTGGAACGTGCTGAAGGTCGCGGACGCGAACGATCACGGCGCGCTCACCGCGTCGCTCGACGTGTTCGCGAAGGAGACGAAGCGCCCGACGCTGGTCGTGGTCCGCAGTCACATCGGCTTCGGATCCCCGAAGAAGCAGGACAGCCACGCCGCGCACGGCGAGCCGCTCGGCGAGGACGAGATCCGCGCCACGAAGAAGGTCTATGGTTGGCCCGAGGACGCGAAGTTCCTCGTGCCGCCCGGCGTTCGCGAACGCTTCGCCGCCTGCGTCGGCGCGCGTGGTGCGGCGGCGCGCAAGGCCTGGAACGACCTGTGGGCCCGCTACCAGAAGGAACTACCGGACCTGGCCCGCGAGCTCGGCTCGATCCAGCGCGGCGAGCTGCCGACGGGCTGGGAGAAGACGCTCCCCGTGTTCCCGGCCGATCCGAAGGGCCTCGCGTCGCGCGACGCGTCCTCGAAGGTCCTCAATGCGATCGCGCCGGCGATTCCGTGGTTCCTGGGCGGATCGGCGGATCTCGCCCCGTCCACGAAAACGCGCCTGACGTTCGAGGGCGCGGGCGACCTGCTCCCGTCCTCGCCCGGTGGACGGAACCTGCACTTCGGCATCCGCGAGCACGGGATGGCCTCGATCGTGAACGGCCTCGCGCTGTCCGGATTGCGCCCGTACGGCGCGACGTTCCTCATCTTCAGCGACTACCTGAAGCCCGCCGTGCGCCTGGCCTCGATCATGGAGGTCCCGGCCATCCACGTGTTCACGCACGATTCGATCGGCGTGGGCGAGGACGGGCCGACGCACCAGCCGATCGAGCAGCTGGCCTCGCTGCGTTCGATCCCCGGTTGCGTGGTGATCCGCCCCTGCGACGCGAACGAGACCGCCGAGGCGTGGCGCGTCGCGCTCGAGAACAAGCACGGTCCGACGTGCTTCGCGCTGACGCGGCAGGCTCTGCCGACGCTGGATCGCACGAAGTACGGCGCGGCGTCCGGATTGCGTCGCGGGGGATACGTCCTCCACGACCCGCCGCAGGCGCAGGTGATCCTGATCGGGACCGGCAGCGAAGTGCAGCTGTGCGTCGCCGCCGCCGAGAAGCTCGGCCTCGAAGGCGTCTCCGCGCGCGTCGTCAGCCTGCCGAGCTTCGAGCTCTTCGAGCGCCAGTCGCAGCAGTACCGCGACTCCGTCCTGCCGCCCGAGATCCGCGCCCGGGTCGCGGTCGAGGCGGGCACGTCCTTCGGATGGCATCGCTACTCCGGTGACCAGGGTGCGATCGTCTGCATGCCGGGCTTCGGCGCGTCGGCGCCGCTCTCGGACCTCTTGAAGAAGTTCGGATTCACCGCGGACACCGTCGTCGCCGCGGCCCGCCGCCAACTCTCCCTCGCCACGACCTGAGACCGCCCATGAACCCGCTGAAGGAAACGGCCGCGCTCGGCCAGTCGATCTGGCTCGATTTCATCTCGCGCAAGCTGCTCGATTCCGGCGAGCTGCACCGGATGGTCGAAGCCGACGGCCTCGGCGGCGTGACGTCGAACCCCTCGATCTTCGAGAAGACGATCCGCGAGGGCACGGAGTACGCCGCCGTGCTGGCGGACCTGCGCCGACGCCGACCGGGCGCGTCCGCGTTCGAGCTGTACGAGGCTCTCGCCGTGCGCGACATCCAGGACGCGTGCGACGTCATGAAGCCGGTCTACGACCGCACGAAGGCGCGCGACGGCTACGTGTCGCTGGAGGTCACGCTGCACCGCGGCGACTCTCCCGAGGAGATCGTGCGCGAAGCGGTCCACCTGTGGGAGGTCGTCGCGCGCCCGAACGTGATGATCAAGGTGCCCGGCACCGCGAACGGCCGGAAGGCGTTCGAGGAGCTCATCGCGGCGGGCATCAACGTGAACGTCACGCTGCTCTTCGCGCGGGCGGCGTACGCCGAGACGCTCGAGGCGTATCTGCGCGGGCTCGAGCGGCGTGCGAAGAGCGGCGGCGACCTCGCGCGCATCGCCAGCGTCGCGAGCTTCTTCGTTTCTCGCATCGATTCGGCGATCGACAAGCAACTCGAAGCCAAGATCGCGGCCGCCAAGACGCCCAAGGACAAGTCCGCCCTCGAGGTCCTCTGCGGCCGCGCGGCGATCGCGAACGCGAAGCTCGCCTACGCGCATTACGAGGACGTCACGTCCTCCAAGCGCTGGCGCGAGCTCTCGAAGAAGGGCGCCCAGACCCAGCGCGTCCTGTGGGCCAGCACGGGCACGAAGAACAAGAAGTACAGCGACGTGCTCTACGTCGAGGAGCTCATCGGCCGTGACACGGTCAACACCGCGCCGCCGGCCACCATCGATGCGTTCCGCGACCACGGCAAGCCGCGGAGCTCCCTGAACGAGGGGCTGCTCGACGCGAAGAAGGTGCTGCGCGACCTCGACGGAGCGGGGATCTCCCTCGATGCGGTGACGGACGCGCTGCTGGCCGACGGGCTCAAGCAGTTCTCGGACGCGTTCGACACGCTGCTCGCTTCGGTGCGCGGCCCTTCGACCGGTGGCATGCCGGCCGCAGTGGCTCCCGCGGCGAGCTCCGTGCCCGCGGCGGTTTCGTCCGCGGTTGCGTCGAAGTCCGCGCCCGTGATCTCGATCCAGGCCCCGCCGAACGTGCAGCGGGAGTTCGACGCCGCGCTCGCCGGATGGGCCAAGGGTGACGAGTCGCGGCGCTTCTCGCGCAAGGACGCGACCGTCTGGACCGGCAGCGACGAAGCGCGGTGGCTCGGCTGGCTGGATGCACCGGCGCGCGGGCGCGCGGCGATCACCGAGCTGAAGGCGTTCGCGGACCAGGTGAAGAAGGACAACTTCCAGAGCGTGCTGCTCCTCGGCATGGGCGGCTCGAGCCTGTGCCCGGAAGTCCTGGCGCGCACGTTCGGCTCGCGGGCCGGCTATCCGGCGCTCCACGTGCTCGACTCCACGGACCCGGCGCAGGTCGCGGCCTTCGAGGGCAAGGTGGACCTGTCGCGCACGCTGGTCGTCGTCGCCAGCAAGTCGGGCTCGACGCTCGAGCCGAACATCCTCGACGCGTACTTCTGGGACCGCGTGGTCAAGAAGGTGGGCGCGAAGGACGCCGGCCGCCGCTTCGTCGCGATCACCGACCCGGGGTCGAAGCTGGAGGGCGTCGCGCGCGCGAAGGGCTACCGCAAGATCTTCGCCGGCGATCCGGCGATCGGCGGGCGTTTCTCCGCGCTTTCGATGTTCGGCCTGGTGCCGGCGGCTCTGATCGGTGTCGACCTCGACCAGTTCCTGACGCGGGCGGACGCGATGGCGAAGCGCTGCATCGGCGAGAACGATCCGACCAAGGACCCGGGCGTTCTGCTCGGCGCCTTCCTCGGCGCATGCGCGAAGCAAGGGCGCGACAAGCTGACGCTCGTGGTCAGTCCGCGCATCGCCTCGCTCGGCGGCTGGCTCGAGCAACTCGTGGCCGAATCGACGGGCAAGCGAGGCCTCGGCATCATCCCCGTCGACCTGGAGCCGCTCGGTCCGGCGAACCTTTACGGCGACGACCGCGTGTTCGCCTATGTGCGCCTCGCGCGCGAACCCGACAAGGCGCAGGACGCGGGCGTGGAAGCGCTCGAACGCGCGGGCCACGCCGTCGTGCGCATCGATGTGGGCGACGAGCTCGACCTGGGCGCGGAGTTCTATCGCTGGGAGATCGCGACCTCCGCCGCGGGGGCCGTGCTCGGCATCCATCCGTTCGACCAGCCCGACGTCGAGGCCAGCAAGATCGCCACGCGCGAGCTGACCAACGCGTACGAAGCCACGGGGACGCTGCCGCCGGAGAAGCCGTTCTTCGAGGAGGGCGGAGTCGTGCTCTACGCGCCGCGCGAGCACGCGCTCACCCTGTACGGGATGACCGGGAACGACGCGTCGCTCGCGGACGTCCTCAGGGCGCACTTCGCGACGAAAGCGCGCGACTACGTCGGCATCCTGGGGTACGTGCCGATGGACGGGGAGAACACGGCCGACATCCAGGCGATGCGCGTGGCCCTGCGCGACGCACGCCGTGTCGCGACGTGCGTCGGTTTCGGCCCGCGTTTCCTGCACTCGACCGGCCAGGCCTACAAGGGCGGTCCCAAGAGCGGCGTGTTCCTCCAGATCACGCGTGCCGTGTCGACCGACCTGCCGGTTCCCGGCCAGAAGTACGGCTTCGGGATCGTCCAGGCCGCGCAAGCTCGCGGCGACCTGCAGGTGCTGGTCGAGAGGGGACAGCGCACGCTGCGCGCGCACATCACCGGCGAATTGCGCGGTGGCATGGCCGTGCTGCGCCGCGCCGTCCTGAACTCGGTCGCGATCCCCACCGCGGCGCGTCCCTGAACTCGAAGCCAACACCCACCCACGGCAGATGTCGCGCTCGACCCCGGGCGCATGCTGCGCTCGAACCACCGCGAGACGAACTCGATCTCCTTCAGGAATTCAGTCATGCAGATCGGAATGGTTGGTCTGGGCCGCATGGGCGGCAACATGGTGCGGCGCCTCCTGCGCGGCGGACACGAGTGCGTCGTGTGGAACCGCGACTTCGCGAAGAGCGAGGAGCTCCAGAAGGTCGGCGCGCACGCGGCCAAGTCGGTCGAGGACCTCGTGAAGGCGCTGCGCAAACCGCGCGTCGTGTGGGTCATGCTGCCCTCCGGAGACGTGACCGAGCAGATGGTCCAGAAGCTCTCGGGCCTGTGCGAGAAGGGAGACGTCGTCGTCGACGGCGGAAACTCGTACTTCAAGGACGACGTACGGCGCGCGAAGGTCCTGGCCGAGCGCGGCATCCACTACGTCGACGTCGGAACCAGCGGCGGCGTCTGGGGTGCCGACCGCGGCTACTGCCTGATGGCCGGCGGATCCAAGGACGCGATCGGTCTGCTCTCGCCCGCGCTGCGCACGCTGGCTCCTGGCCGCGGGGACACCGCTCCGACCGTGGGGCGGTCGGGCGGCACGGCGGAGGAGGGGTTCCTCCATTGCGGTCCGGTCGGAGCCGGCCACTTCGTGAAGATGGTCCACAACGGCATCGAGTACGGCGTGATGCAGGCCTATGCCGAGGGGTTCGACCTGATGAAGAGCCAGGCCGGCACCAGCGTGCCGGCCGACATGCGCTACGACCTCAAGCTCGAGGACATCGCCGAGCTGTGGCGTCGTGGCAGCGTCGTCGGTTCGTGGCTGCTCGATCTCACGGCGATGGCGCTCCAGGAGGACCCGAAGCTCGCGCGCTATTCGGGCTTCGTGCAGGACTCCGGCGAAGGCCGCTGGACGGTGCAGGCGGCGATCGACAATGCCGTGCCGGCCGAGGTCCTCACGGCTGCGCTGTTCACGCGCTTCCGCTCCCGCCAGGAGCACACCTACGCCGAGAAGGTGATCTCGGCGATGCGCGAGAAGTTCGGCGGACACGTCGAGCCGACCGCTTCCGGAACCACCAAGGCGCACTGAGATGGGACCGACGACCACAGGCGAAGCCGTGCACGTGGAGTCCGAGCCGGCCAACGCGCTCGTGAACCCCTACGCCCGCCCCGTCGGGCCCGCGACGATCGTGATCTTCGGCGCGGCCGGGGACCTGACGAAGCGCAAGTTGATCCCGGCCCTGTGCAACCTGTGGAGCGAGAACCTGCTCGCCTCGGGCTGTGCGATCGTCGGCGTCGGCCGCACGGCGCTGGACACGGAGACCTACCGCGAGCGCGTGGCCGAGGACGTCGCCAAGTACGCGACGCAGACACTGCCGGCGTCGGTGATCGCCGACGTGCTCTCGCGGCTCCACTACCTGCAGGCGGACTTCACCGATCCGGCCGCGTACACGAAGCTCGCGACCGAGATCGCGAAGATCGACGAGCAGCACGGGACGACGGGTAACCACCTCTTCTACCTGTCGACCGCGCCCGAGTACTTCGCGCCGATCGTGAAGCACCTCGGCAGCGCCGGGCTGACCAAGGAGGAGAACGGCCGCTGGAGCCGCGTCATCGTCGAGAAGCCGTTCGGCACCGACCTCGCCTCGGCGCGCGTGCTCAACACCGAACTGCGCAAGATCCTGCGGGAAGAGCAGATCTATCGCATCGATCACTACCTCGGGAAGGAGACGGTCCAGAACATCCTCGTGTTCCGCTTCGCGAACGGGATGTTCGAGCCGATCTGGAACCGCCAGTACATCGACAACGTGCAGATCACGGTCGCCGAGTCGATCGGTGTCGAGTCGCGCGGCGGGTACTACGACACGGCCGGAGCGTTGCGGGACATGGTCCCGAACCACATCCTGCAACTGCTCGCGCTCGTGGCGATGGAGCCGCCGACCTCGTTCGAGGCCGAAGCCGTGCGCGAGGAGAAGGCCAAGGTCCTGCGCGCGATCCAGCCCATGAGCCCCGAGCGCGTGCTGACGCACACGGTGCGCGGCCAGTACGGCGAGGGCACGATCGACGGCAAGAAGGTCGCGGCCTATCGATCCGAGGAGCGAGTCCCGCGCGGGTCGGGCACCGAGACGTTCGCCGCGATGCAGCTCAGCGTCGACAACTGGCGCTGGGCCGGCGTGCCCTTCTATCTGCGCACCGGCAAACGCATGGAACGTCGTGTGTCCGAGATCTCGATCCAGTTCCGCCGGCCGCCGCTGCTGCTCTTCCGCAACACGCCGGTCGAGCACCTCTCGCGCAACGTGCTCGTGATCCGCGTGCAGCCCGACGAGGGCATCACGCTCCGTTTCGGCGCGAAGATCCCGGGTCCGTCCGTGCGGATGAGCAACGTGGCGATGGACTTCCGCTACAAGGACCACTTCCAGCAGGCGCCCAGCACGGGCTACGAGACGCTGATCTACGACTGCATCAAGGGCGATCCGACGCTGTTCCAGCGCGCCGACATGGTCGAGATGGGCTGGGCGATCGTCGGGCCGATGCAGGAGGTCTGGAGCGCGCTGCCGCCGCGCACGTTCCCGAACTACGCCGCCGGCTCGTGGGGGCCGAAGGAGGCCGACGAGCTGCTCGAGCGCGACGGGCGGAAGTGGCGTCACATCGAGTGATTGCGTAGCGTTTCGCCCGATGGCCACACGCCGCGTGAAGGCTGCGACCCCCGAGGTCCGCGTGTTCGCGGATCCCGAGGCGCTGGCGAAGGCGGCGCGCGACGAGATCGCGCACGCGATCCTGGGCGCAGTCGGCGAGCGTGGGCGATGCGGCCTCGTCCTCTCCGGCGGCAGCACGCCGCGCCGGACGCACGAGCTGCTCGCGGCCGTGGATCTGCCCTGGGACAAGGTCCACGTGTTCTTCGGCGACGAGCGCTGCGTGCCGCCCGAGCACGCGGACAGCAATTGGCGCATGGCGCGCGAGACGCTGATCCAGCGCGCGCGCATCCCCGACGCGAACGTGCACCGGATCGCGGGCGAGCGCGATCCCGAGGACGCGGCGTCGAACGCCGAGAACGTGATCCAGGAGCACTTCGGCCTGCGCCCGGGCGAGATGCCGCGCTTCGACGTGGTGCTGCTCGGGATGGGGGCCGACGGTCACACGGCCTCGTTGTTCCCCGGCACGAACGCGATGGAGGAGTCGACGCGGCTCGTGGTCGCGAACCACGTCGAGAAGCTCCAGGCCTGGCGCGTGACGATGACGTTTCCGGTCTTCGAGGCCGCGCAACGCGTGATCTTCCTGGTCGCAGGCGCCGACAAGGCGGCGATGGTGCGCTCGGCGACGGTGTTGCGTCCGAGCGCCGCGACGCCGCCCGCGGGACGTGTGCGGCCGCGCGGCGGGAGTCTGACCTGGTTCGTCGACGCCGCGGCGGGTGCGAAGCTCCCCGCGCCCGGGGAGAGCGGTCCCACGGCGGCGGGCGACTGAAGCGCAGCGAGCCGCACCCGGAAGGATGCGGCTCGCGGATCACGTCGGTCGCCCGGTTACTGACCCTTCCAGGTCCACCCGATGCCGCCGCTGGCGGTGAACGTATTCGTGTTCGAGGGAGCTGTGGCGGAGAAGCTCAAGCCCACGAGCTTCGTCAGGTCCGGGAGATACGGGACCTGTCCGTTCGTCGAGAACAGGGCCGATCCGCCACCGGCCAACGGTCCAGGGAGGTTGCCCGTGACACCGAAGTTCCAGCCTGCTTCCATGACCGCGGGCACGTCGATGCTGGGATAGATCTCCGTGCTGTACGTGCGGCTGATCGACGGCGTCTTCGTCACGGAGGTCCCGCCCGCGACCCCGAACGAAAACAGCCCATTCGTGTTCGTGCCGTAGTCCGTCAGGAGCGCCTGACTCACGTTGATCGTCAGTGCCTTGTACTGGACTCCGACCGTCAGCGTGTAGCCCTGGAAGAAGTGCCCCGTCGATTGGGCGATCGGCCAGGCGGAGGCCTTCAAGCCGAGATTCGTCAGCGTGCTCACGACCTGTGCCTTCTTGGCGGATTCGCAGAAGCAGTCCGATTTGAACAGGTCGCGGAACGAGGCGTTGTTCGGCATCGTGGCGATCTTGTTGCGGAGCTGGGTGATCTGCGCCAGCTGTGCGTCCGGGAAGAGCGGCCCCACGCGTGCGTTCAGCGCAGACTGGAGCGAATCCAGGTTCACCGCGTTGGTCGCCGCGTTCTGGATGGGCTGCAGGAGCGCGTCGAGACCGAGCACCGTGCCGAGGCCGTCCGGGATCTTCACGTACTGTCCCGCGGTGGCGACCACGTTCAGCGTGTCGACCAGGAACTTGCACTTGAAGTACTCCTTCGACTTCCAGAGCAGATCGGAGTAGCCCTCCGGGACGCCGTCCTTGTCGAAGAAGATGTGGATCGCCTTGTACCCGGCACCGCAGGCTTGGCGGCCGTTGAGCGTCTCGAAGAACGAGTGCTCGAACGAGTCCGAGATGTTCGCGGCGGAGCCGCCCCAGCGGATGTACCGCTCGGTGTACCCCGGGCTGAGCTTCGCGCGCGTGATCGTCTTGGTCTGGCCCGGGGCGAGCTGCCAACCACCCTGCAGTTTGGTCACGATGCCCAGAGGCTTCTTCTGGTACTCGCCGAACCAGTAGGTCGTGTCGGTTTCGTTCGTGACGGTGAGCGACTGGCCCGCGGTGCTGAACGGTCCCCAGATCGAATCCCAGGTGGCGGCCCAGGCACTTCCGATCCAATCGCCCGTGTCCGTCTTCGCCTGGTAGGAATTCGGGGAGTTGTAGTCGGAGATGTTGATGTTGCCGACGAAGCTGCCGATCGACTTCTTGCCGATGTAACCACCGACGTTGTCCCAGGAGCTCTTCGAGTACTCCGGGTCCAGGTCGGACGAAGCGAGGGCCCACCGAACCCAGCGTTCCTTGGCGGCGACGAAGGGACTCTTGTCCCAGGTCCTCTCGTCTCCCGAGAAGATCTGCCAGGGCCCGGCGACCCGCTCGGCCTTGGAGGCGCCGACGCTGTACTCGGCGACCCACAGAGGGGCTACGTTCCCGATGGTCTTGTTGCGGACGGTGATGTCGCCGGCTTGGGCCGTGTTGAAGCTCGCGAACATCGCGAGGACCGTGAAGAGGATCTGTCTGAAGTTCATCTCTGCGTTCCCGGTAGGGGGGCGGAACGATCACCGAGGGGGCCGGAAGCGGCTGGGCGTGTTCCAGCCCGGTCTGGGCGAGGCGCGCGGCGACTCCCCAGGGATTTCCTGGGATCGGCACGGCCGTGCGCCGGGCGGGTCGTTCGCCGCCCCGGCCGATCCTTCAGCCGGCCTGCTGGAGCTCGCGCAGCAGCCAGGCGCGGGCGAACCGCCAGTCGTTCTCGACCGTTCCCGTGGAGACGCCCAGCGCCTGGGCGGCCTCCTCGATGGACAGGTCGGCGAAGAACCGCAGCTCGACGACCTGCGACTGGCGCTCGGAGAGTCCGGCGAGCTTCTCGAGCGCCTGGTCCAGCGCCTCCAGGTCGAAGTCGAGGCCATCGCCCGTGTCCCGGCCGACGTCGACCAGAGTCACGCGCCGCAAGCCGCCGCCCCGCTTCTCGGCGCCGCGCGCGCGCGCGTGCTCGCGCAGCACGCGGCGCATGCACTTCGCGGCGATGCACAGGAAGTGCGTCCGGCTCTCCCAGTCCACGCCCTCGCCGGCGAGGTTGAGGAACGCCTCGTGCACGAGCACGGTCGGCTGCAGCGTGTGGCTCCCGCCCTCCTTGCGGAAGAGCCGGTCCGCGATCGCGTGCAGCTCGGCGTACACGCGCTCGAGCAGCAGGTCCTCCGCGGCGCGGTCGCCCCCGCGGAAGCGCACGAGCAGAGCGAGCGTCTGCTGGCGGTCCATCAGCGAACTCCCACGTAGGCGCGATAGACGTCCGCCTCGGCGCTGCGGCCGAGGCGTTCGTAGAGGGCGACGAGGTTCTCGGCCAAGTCGAATCGTGCGAGCCGCCGGCCGTCGTTCAACGACCAGAATCCGTTCCACGCTTCGAGCAGCGCGGCTTCGGCTTCCGGATAGCGACCGAGGGTCGTGAGGACGGGCCCCATCTGGGCCAGGGCTTCGTATTCACGGAAGCGGCCGTCGGGTACGACCTCGCGGTGGATCGCGATCGACTCCGCGAACTCCGCTGCGCCTTCCTCGAGGCAGCCCTGGGCGACGAGCGCCTTGGCGAGCTGGTTTCGGCCGGCGGCCACGAAGGCGTGACGAGGGCCACGCAGCTCGGTGTCGAGGGCGATCATCTCGCGACACACGGGTTCGGCGCGCTCGTACTCGCCGCGTCGACCCAGGAGGGCGACGTGGTTGAAGAGCATGTCCGCATAGCGCGGGTGTTTCGTCCCGATCGTCTGGCGCGCGATGGACAGGGCGCGGGTCAGGTACACGTCGGCTCCGCCCAGGTCCTGCTTGTCGTAGAGCACGGAGCTCAAGACCTCGTTGGCCGCGGCGACGTCCGGGTCGACCTCGCCGTGGAGCTCGATCTGTCCTTCGAGCGCCGCGCGCGCGACACGTTCCGCTTCCTCGAGGCGGCCAGTCTTGCGCAGGTTGATGGCGTACTCGCCCTGGTGGAAGAGAGACCGTGCGTGCAGTCGCCCAAACATGGCCTCGCTGGTCTGGTACAGCTCGAGGTAGATGCCTGTGGCGGACTCGCCACGGTTCGTGTCTCCAAGGAGTGACGCCAGGGCGCCCTTGGCGTCCATGGTCCGGCCGGCGAGCGGCCCGTAGACGGCGGTCGTGGAGTCCACGACAGCGCGTGCCAGCGTCTCCGCCTCGGGAATCTGCCCGAGATCCAGGAGGACCCGGCTCAGGAGGGCCTGCGCGCTCAGGATGTCGGGGTCACCGGCGCGGCGCGTGTGCTCGACCGTCGCCAGGTACGCGCGAATCAGCTGCTCGGCCTCTGCGAATCCGCCCGTGATCGTCAGGCACTCCGAGAGCTTGCGCATCGCAACCGACGTTCGCGGGTGCTCTGGGCCGAAGGCGGCCCGGCTCACCTCCAGGGTCTCGCGGGATTCGGCCAGGCCGAGCTCGAACTGCCCCGACTTGACGAGCATCGAGGCCCGGTCGCCCCGCATGCGCAAAGTGCGCTCGTCGCGTGGACCGTAGGCGCGCGAGTGGTGCTGGTAGAGGTGCTCAGCGAGCGCCAATGACCCATCGTCGTCCTCCAGTTCGTCCAGGCACTGCATCAGCTGGTAGCGGACATCGAGGACACTTGGGTCGTCCGGGCCCAGTTCCTGCTCGAGCCCCGGCAGGGCCGCGCGCAGGAGCCTCTCCGATTCCTTGAGCAGGCCGAGCTCCCGATAAGTCCCCCCGATCGCCGAGCGGACGGTGTCGCGGATGAACGGCTGTTCTGCGAACGTCTCGTCGATGCGCGGAATCGCGGCGTCGAGCATGTCCACGAGGCGCATGTCGCGGCCGCCGCGCACCGGGCTGACCGCCTGGATCATGTCGCGCAGCACGAAGGTGTTCATGGCCGAGACCGCCGCGGTCTCGCGCTCCGCGCGCGCGCGAGCGGCGGTCTCGGCCGATCGCGCCGCGCGTGCGCTCGCAAGGGCGAAGAGCGCGACGACGAGGGCGGTCGTCACCAGAACGACCCCGGCGACGATCGACGTCACGAGCAGTGGATTGCGCCGCGCGAACTTCGTCAGGACGTAGGTCGTCGTGGCTGGCCGCGCCACGATGGGCTCGTGACTCAGGAATCGGCGCACGTCCGCCGCGAGCTCGGCTGCCGATGGATAGCGGCGGTCGCGCTCCTTCTCGACGGCCTTCAGGGCGATCGTGGACAGGTCGGAGTCGATGCTCGGGTCGATGACCGTCAGCGGCTTCGGATCCGCGCCCGTGATGGTGAGGAGCGCGGCGTGGACGCGGCGCTCCGAGATCTCGTAGGGGAGCTTCCCGGTCAGGAGCTCGTAGAGCAGGATCCCGAGCGAGTACACGTCGCTGCGCGTGTCCACCACGTACGCGTCCCCCGTGGCCTGCTCGGGGCTCATGTAGGCGATCGTGCCGAGCAGTTGTCCAGCCACCGTATTGCGCGTGGTCTCGTCCTTGTCGTCCGTGATGCGCGCGATGCCGAAGTCGAGGATCTTCGGGTGTCCATCGGCGTCGACGAGGATGTTCGCGGGCTTCAGGTCGCGGTGGACGACACCACGCTGGTGCGCGTGGTGGACCGCGTCGCAGATCTCGCCGAACAGCGCCAACCGCTGGGCCGTGTCGAGCGAGCGGCCGGCGACGTACCCAGTGATCGGCACGCCCTCGACGTACTCCATCGCGAAGAACGGCTGGACGACTCCGCGGTCGTCGTAGTGTCCGGCCTCGATGATGTGCGCGATGCCCGGGTGGTTCAGGCGCGCGAGGACCTCGACCTCGAACTCGAACCGCCGCAGGAAGCTCGCCACGGAGTCGCCCGGGTTGACGACCTTGATGGCCACGCGTCGGCGCGGGTTTTCCTGCTCGCCCTCGTAGACGCTGCCCATCCCGCCGCGTCCGACGAGGCGCAGAACGCGGTACCTTCCGATCCGGACCGGCAGCGGTTCTTCCGCGGAAGCGGCCGGCACGTCGACGGAGACTCGCAGCCTTTCCGAGGGTCCCGACGGGGGACGTGCGCGCTCGACGGAGAGCAGCGCGGCGACTTCCGCGCGCAGCGAGTCGTCAGGACACTCGCGCTCCAGGTACTCGCGCAGTTCCCGCGGTCCGAGCCCGGCGGCCGCCGTGAAGAGCTCGAACACCCGCTGGTGTCGCCGCGTGGACTCGGACCCGTCGCTCATGCCGCGGGCTCCCGCAGCGATCCCGCGACGGCCCGTGTCGTGTCTGTCGATCTGCCTGCGCCGGTCACGCGACGATCAGTGCTTGACGGTTGCGCGACGCGTGAAGGCCAGAACGCCCAGGAGAGCCGCGAGGAACAGGCCCCCGACGACGGCAGCCACCAGGATCAGGGTTCCGCGCAGGCCCTTCTGGATGCGCGCCTCGTCCGTCGCCAGCGGGCGCACGATCTCCAGCACGCCGCGGACGTCCCCGACCTTCCAGTCCTTCTTGATGCTGTCGGGGTGCGAGTTGTGGCAATCCACGCAGCCCTGCTCCATGCGCCGCGCGACCGCGTAGCGCAGCACCGGCGCGCCGCGCTGGTCCTCGAAGCTCGTGACCGGCGTGAGCGGGTCGACGTGGAGCGCCTCGAGCGCGTGCTTCTGGAACCCGTCGAGGTCCTCGCGCACGCGGTTCTTGAAGGGGTACTCGCTGTAGTGGCGGACGCGCACGTCGCCAGCGCGTTCCGAGATCCGGTCGCCGAGCTCCGTCAGGAACGTCGCCGGGATCGGGATCGCGCCGGCGGTCGCGCGCCACGTCGAGATCACGGGCACGTGGGTCCGGTCGATGCGCGAGGTCACGGCCTCCGTGTAGAAGGAATTCACCTCCTGCAGGACCTGGGTCTCCAGCGCGGCTCCCTCGATCGCCGACTGCTCGACCAACGTGCGCGTCAGGGAACCGAGCCGCCAGAGTCCGAGCCCCGCGCCGAGGACCAGGGCCGCCATGGCGGCGCTCGCGAGCGGATTGCGCCGACACCAGCGCACGGCGCGCATGGGCCCCGAGATCTTCAGGGCCGACACTGGCCGGCCGACGAGGAACGCCCGCAGGTCTTCGCCCAGGTCGCGCATGTCCTGGTAGCGCTGTTCGGGCTCGCGGGCCATCGCCTTCTCGCACACGGCGACGAGCTCCGGCGGAACCGACGGCGCGATTTCGTGCAACGGGCGCGGAGGACCCTCGATCACCCAGCTGAGCACCTGGTGGCTCGCCGTGCGCGTCCCCGGTAGGAGGTACGGCGGCCTGCCGGCGAGCAGGTGGTAGAGCATCGCGCCGACCGAGTAGATGTCGGATCGCCCCGTGACGCGCTCGACTTCGCCGCGCGCCTGCTCCGGCGCCATGTAGACGGGGGTTCCGAGGACAGTCCCGGCCTCGGTCGAGAGCCCGTCCCCGCCGTCGGCTCCCGCGCGCTCGGTCCTGACCAGCGACACGGTCGACTCGCCGATCGCGAGCCGTTTCTCCGGCCGGCCCATGACCTTCGCGAGGCCCCAGTCCATGACGTAGACCTCGCCGAAGCGGCCCGTCATGACGTTCGCGGGCTTGAGGTCGCGGTGCACGACGCCCTTGCTGTGCGCGTAGGCCATCGCCTCGCACACGCGCAGGATCGCCACGATCGCGCGCTCGCGCGTCCAGTCCTCGGACCCCGTGCGGACGAGCTCGAAGACCTGGTGCAGGCTCTGGCCCTTCACGAGCCGCATCGTGAAGTAGATGTTCCCGCCCGCGTCCATCCCGACCTCGTGCAGCGGCACGATGCCCGGGTGGTCGAGCTGGCCGGTGACCTGCGCCTCCTCCAGGAAGCGCGCGAGCAGCGCGGGGTCGCTCCCGGATTCGGACGGCGGCTTCTTGTCCTTGCCCGACAGCGCGACCTTCATCGCGAGCGTGCGGCGCAGGTCCGTGTCGATCACCTCGTACACCGCGCCCATGCCGCCGCGGCCGATCTCGCCGCGCATCAAGTACCGGCGTCTCGGGCCGTCGCCGACGGCCTTCGCGAGCCACTCGGGCCCGCTGGATTCGAGGGTTCCGTCCGGGCCCGGGATGTCGATTCCCGGCACGAGGTGCGCGGTCGCGCGGCGTTCCATGCCGGCATGGAACGAGCTCGGGACGTCGGGGAATGCGGGCTGGTCGCCGCCAGGACGGGGGGGCTGCGTCACGAGCCCAGAGTATCGCATGGGGCCGCGGGCCGTCCTCCGCAGGGTGATCGGTCAGGTCCCTGGCCGGTCCTCATGGGATCCGGCGACGGTCGGCTCCGGGAGACCACTTCCCCGGGCCCGCCTCCTCACGGCGCCCGGACCGCGCACAGGATTCGCGGCCCGCGCGGACGTAGACTTCTCGCCCTCGAAACCGCGCCGAGACCCTCCATGCACGACAGCTTCCAGACCAGGACGACCCTCACCTCCTCCGGCCGCACGTACCAGATCGCGAGCCTGCCCGCGCTGACGAAGCGACTCCCGCGCGTCGCGAAGCTGCCGTTCAGCCTGCGGATCCTGCTCGAGAACCTGCTGCGCACCGAGGACGGCGCCGCGGTCACGAAGGGGGACATCGAGGCACTCGCCGCGTGGGACCCGAAGGCCACGCCGACGAAGGAGATCCAGTTCACGCCGGCGCGCACGCTGCTCCAGGACTTCACGGGCGTCCCGTGCGTCGTCGACCTCGCGGCCATGCGCGACGCGATGAAGAAGCGCGGCGGTGACGCGCGCAAGATCAATCCGCTGTCGCCCGTCGAGCTGGTCATCGACCACTCGGTGCAAGTCGACTACTTCGGGCGCCCGGACGCGGTCGAGAAGAACGCCGAGATCGAGTTCGAGCGCAACCAGGAGCGCTACGCCTTCCTGCGCTGGGGGTCGACGGCGTTCCAGAACTTCAAGGCCGTGCCGCCCGACACGGGCATCGTGCACCAGGTGAACCTGGAGTTCCTGGCGCGCGTCGTCATGGCCGGCAACGACGCGCAGGGCGCGGAGTGGGCCTATCCCGACACCGTCGTCGGCACCGACTCGCACACGACGATGGTGAACGGCCTGGGCGTGCTCGGTTGGGGCGTCGGCGGCATCGAGGCCGAGGCGGCCATGCTGGGACAGCCCGTATCCATGCTGATCCCGCAGGTCGTCGGCGTGAAGCTCACGGGCAAGCTGCCCGAGGGCTCGACCGCGACCGACCTCGTGCTGCGCGTGACCGAGATGCTGCGCAAGCACGGCGTCGTCGGGAAGTTCGTGGAGTTCTGCGGCCCGGGCCTCACCGACCTGCCGATCGCCGACCGCGCGACGATCGCGAACATGGCGCCGGAGTACGGCGCGACGTGCGGGATCTTCCCGGTGGACGCGAGCACGATCGCGTACTTGAAGCTCTCCGGGCGCAGCGAGGCGCAGATCGCGCTCGTCGAGGCGTACGCGAAGGCGCAAGGATTGTGGCACGACGCGTCGAGCCCCATCCCCGAGTACTCGGACCTGCTCACGCTCGACCTGGCGACGATCGAGCCTGCGCTGGCGGGACCGAAGCGGCCGCAGGACCGCGTACGACTGCCCGACGTGAAGAAGGGCTTCGAGCAGAACCTCGAGTCGCTGCGCCCGAAGCCGGTCGCGAAGCCTGGTGAAGCGCCGGCCGCGGTCGCCCTCGAGCCGCACGTCGCCGTCCACACGGACACGGGCGACTTCGTTCTCGAGCACGGTTCCGTCGTCATCGCCGCGATCACGAGCTGCACGAACACGAGCAACCCGTCCGTGCTGATGGCCGCGGGACTGCTGGCGAAGAAGGCCGTCGAGAAGGGCCTGCGGTCGAAGCCGTGGGTCAAGACGAGCCTCGCGCCCGGATCCAAGGTCGTCACCGAGTACCTCGCGAAGGCCGGCCTTCAGCCCTTCCTCGACCAACTCGGATTCCACGTCGTCGGCTACGGTTGCACGACGTGCATCGGGAACAGCGGGCCGCTGCCCAAGCCCATCGCGACGGCGATCGACGAGGCCGGGCTGGTCGTCTCGGCCGTGCTGTCGGGCAACCGCAACTTCGAGGGCCGTGTCCACGCTCAAGTCCGTGCGAACTACCTCGCCTCGCCGCCGCTGTGCGTCGCCTACGCGATCGCGGGCAGCGTCGACGTCGACCTGACGACGGAACCCCTGGGCACGGGCAAGGACGGGAAACCCGTCTTCCTGAAGGACGTTTGGCCGACGGCCGCCGAGATCCAGGACGCGGTCACGCGCACGATCGACCGCCCGATGTTCCAGAAGACCTACGCCGACGTGTACCAGGGCGACGCACGCTGGCGCTCGCTGAAGGTGCCGGCCGGGGACACCTACGCCTGGGATTCCGCCTCGACCTACGTGAAGCACCCGCCGTACTTCGACGGGATGCCGGCGAAGCCCGTGCCGGTCACGGACGTCGCTGGCGCGCGCGTGCTGGCTGCGTTCGGCGACAGCATCACGACCGACCACATCTCGCCGGCCGGCTCGATCAAGGCCACGAGCCCGGCCGGAAAGTACCTCCAGTCGCTGGGCGTGAAGCCGGACGACTTCAACTCCTACGGCGCGCGCCGCGGCAACCACGAGGTCATGGTGCGTGGGACGTTCGCGAACTCGCGCATCAAGAACAAGCTGCTGGGCGGCCCCGAGGGCGGCGACACGATCCTCCTCACGACGGGCGAGAAGACGTCGATCTACGACGCGGCGATGGCGTACAAGGCCGCGGGCATCCCGACCATCGTGATCGCCGGCAAGGAGTACGGCACGGGCAGCTCGCGCGACTGGGCCGCGAAGGGCCCGATGCTGCAAGGCGTGCGCGCCGTGATCGCCGAGAGCTTCGTGCGCATCCACCGCTCGAACCTGGTCGGGATGGGCGTGTTGCCTTTGCAGTTCCTGGAGGGCGCGAGCATGGACTCGCTAGGGCTCACCGGGAAGGAGACCTTCGCGATCCAGGGCGTGAAGCGCGCTCTCGACGGCGACTTCACGCCGGGCATGCGCGTGCAGGTCAGCGCGAAGGGGGCCGACGGCAAGGAGTCACGCTTCGAAGCGCTCCTGCGCATCGACACGCCGAACGAAGCGGAGTACTACCGCCACGGCGGAATCCTGCAGTACGTCCTGCGGCGGCTGATCGGCTGAAAGGTCGTCGTTCCGGGCTTTTCCGCGCGACATGTGACGATGTGGCTCGCGGCAGAATCGCTGCCGCCGGACATCCGGCGGCGAGACGGCGTGGTTCGGCATCACACGCGGTCCTTCACCGGCGAATGCAGGCGCAGCTCATCCGCGCGGCGGCACGGAAAAGCGTTCCCGCTTGCGCGCCGTTCGCAGGACCGGGATCCTCAGCGCCGCGCATGACTCCGAGCTCCACCGAACCCGCCGCCGTCTGGGGCCCGCGCCTGTGCGCGACCGCGCCGGTCGTCGTCGCGATCTCGATCGTCGTCGGCCTCTTCGATCCGCACGGCGGCGAGAACTGGATCGCGGCCGTCGCGTTCGGCGTCGCGTTCCTGGCGGTCGCGTGCGCCCTGTTCGGCGGTTTCATGTGCCTGTACGCCGGCGAGAAAGCGCCGGGATTCGTCCGGCCCAAGTGGGCCACGACGTGCGCGGTCCTCGGGATCGCCGGCGGATTCGGAGCGGGCCTCCTGGCGCTCATCACCTGATCCCATGACCGAAGCTCGAACGACCGAGACGATCGAGGCCGAAGGGCACCTGATCGACAGCCAGCTCCTGCAGCACATCTTCGACAAGGTGATCGAGCGCGGCGCGACCTACGAGGTGCTCGAGTTCCGCATCGGCACGACGAACGAGGACATGTCGTACGCACGGCTCAAGCTGGCCGCCGCCAGCGCGGAGGTGTTGCGCGAACTCGTGCGCGAGCTGGTGCCGCTGGGCTGCCGCATGGTGGACCAGCGCGACGCGCGCTTCGAGGCCGCTCCGAAGGACCGCTGCGTCCCGCACGACTTCTACTCGACGACGAACCACCGCACGCAGGTGCGCATCGAAGGCCGGTGGGTGGACGTCGCGAAACAGCGCATGGACGCGGTCGTCGTGCTCGAGAACGGCATCCCGGCGTGCCGCAAGCTGCGCGACGTGAAGGGTGGCGACCGCCTGGTCTGCGGCGTCGACGGCATCCGCGTGAATCCGGAGTTCGTGCAGCGCGACCGCCACGGGTTCTCGTTCATGAGCAACGACATCTCGTCGGAGCGCCGCGTCGAGGTCAGCGTGGGCCGCGTCGCGGAAATGATCCGCGATGTCAAGCGATCGGGGGGGCGAGTGGCCGTCGTCGCCGGCCCCGTGGTGATCCACACGGGTGGAATCGACTACTTCTGCCAGCTCGTGCGCGGCGGTTGGATCGACGTGCTGCTCTCGGGCAACGCGCTCGCGGTCCACGACATCGAGTACGCGCTCTACGGGACGAGCCTGGGAGTCGACCTCCAGACGGGATCACCGGTCGAGGAGGGGCACAAGAACCACATGCGTGCGATCAACGCCGTGAACCACGCCGGTTCCGTGCGCGCCGCCGTGGAGCAGGGCGTGGTCAAGTCGGGGATCATGCACGCGCTCGTGCAGGCCGACGTCGACTTCGTGCTGGCCGGATCGATCCGCGACGACGGGCCGTTGCCCGACACGCTGATGGACCTGGTCGAGGCCCAAGAGCGCTATGCGCAGGCGCTGGACGGCGTGAAGCTCGTGCTCATGCTGTCGACGATGCTGCACTCGATCGGCGTCGGGAACATGCTGCCATCGTGGGTCCGCGTGGTCTGCGTCGACATCAACCCGGCCGTGGTCACGAAGCTCGCGGACCGCGGGTCGGCGCAGACGATCGGCGTCGTGACTGACGTCGGGCTGTTCCTGCACATGCTCGCCGCCCGGCTCGCGCCGACCGAAGCCTGAGTCGCCCGCTCCTGCTCCTCAGGCGCGGTTCCGGACGAAGAGCCAGGCGAACAGCGCCAGCGCCGCCGCGCCGAGTCCGCCGAGCGCCCAGGGCATGTTCGAGGACGGACGCGGAGAGTCCTCGCCCGCGCTCGTGCCATGAGACGCGCCGGAGGCCTTCTCGGGAGCGGACCTGGAAGTGGACGAAGCCGTCAGCGACTCGCGCCTGGGGGGCCTGCTGTACACGGCTCGCCCATCGACCATGGCGATCGCCCGCGCGTAGGTGTCGTCGCCCTTCACGCCGGCCGTCGCCGTCTTGCCTTGCTGGAGCGCCGTCGTCCCCGCGCGCATCTCGTTGCCTTCCTGCTCGCGGCCGCCGACTTTCAGCGGGTCGGACGGGTGCAGCACCGCGCGGTTCCGTCCGCGCAAGAGCATCTGCTCCTGGACGGTCGGCTTCGCTTCCGGCTGCGAGGCCGGATCCGTGCCTTGTGCCGAGGCCATGACCGACAGGCTGGCCATCGCGGCCAGGACAGCGGGCATTGCGGCCCGCACGCATCGGCGGCCGCTCACGGCGCCACCGCGTAGCGGTTCGGGTCGGTGTCCAGCTGGACCCAGCGCAGGACTTCCATCGGCTGCACGGTCCGCGGCAGGAGGTTCGCGAACTTGGAGGAGCTGTGGCCGAGCATGCGCGCGTCCTGGTTCACGTCCATGAACGGCGTCCCGTAGATGATGCTCTCGTTGCGGCTCACCAGCCCGCCGTTGATGCGCGCCGCCTCGCTGCCCAGCACCAGCCAGCAGAAGGCGTGGTTCGTGTAGAAGACCGCGTCGAGTTTCGTGGCACGCAGGCTCGCGATCGAGGAGTAGCTCGCGATCGTGGAGGACAGGTTGCCCCAGTTCGTCGGGTTCAACGGGTTCTGGACCGGGATCTGCGCCATCGTCGCTTGCGGGTCGTAGACGCCGTCACCGTCGATGTCCTCGCCCGTTCCCGGGATCGCATCACCGACGCTCTTGCCGGCCGGGATCAGGCCGAGTGCCGCGTCTTCCTCCGTGTAGTGTTCGATCGTGAAGATGCCGTCGCCCTCGAGCACGTCGTCGTCCGCCGTGCCCAGGATGCCGTCGCGGCCGGCCAGCGTGTTCGGGATGCCGTCGGCTCCGGCGTCCTCGGCCGAGGCATTCAGCGGGTCGGACATCCAC
Source organism: Planctomycetota bacterium (assembly GCA_026692665.1). Lineage (GTDB taxonomy): Bacteria > Planctomycetota > UBA1135 > UBA1135 > JAEUHZ01. The sequence goes on along the minus strand of JAPLOF010000023.1, from coordinate 5,142 downwards.
TGGTTGACGTAGGCCTGCCACGTGCCGTCCGTGTAGTCGCCCACCACGATGTGCTCGCGGGCGAAGAGACCCAGGAAGTCCTTGTTGGCGTTGGCGCTCATCCAGGCCTCGGTCGCCGCCTCCGAGTTGTTCGCGGGGCGAGGAGTGGCGGGTCCGTTCTTGTAGGTCACCGATTTCGGGCAGTAGACGTTGCGGCCCGAGTAGATCGCGCCCTGCCCCGTCACCACGCCGCTGATCAGGACGTCGCCGCGGACGACCACCGGCCCGTTGAGGACGATGGGCTTGGCCGTGGTGCCGACCAGGTAGAGGTTCTGCTTCTCGCCCGGCTGGTCGCCGTAGACGGCGTTGCTGACCGTGACGCCGTCGATCGTGATCGAGCTGTTCGACGCGATGGCGTTGGCCTCGTACTGCGTCAGGTCACTCAGATTCGGCATCTCGATCTTGTCCTGGAAATCGTGCTGGTTCGAGGCCTGGCCTCCGTTGCCCTGCACGTTCTGCGCGCCGACGATGTCCCAGCCAGCGAAGGTCCCGCCGTCGTTCCCGTCGGTCAGTCCGTTGCCGTTGTCGTCGTTGTATCCGGCGAGGTTCGCCGAGGACCCGCTCCACGCCACGGAGTCGTAGATGGGAGTCCCCGTGATCGTCGGGGCGTACCCGGCGCAGTCGAACTGGCCGTTGCTGCGCGCGTTGCCGAACGCGCGGATCGTGTTGCCGTAGAACCAGCCCCAGTTGTTGATGAAGTAGGCGTAGTCGAACACCTCGCTCGGGGCGAGGCTGTAGCGGACCGTCGAGCGCACCGCGCGCCACTCCGAGACTTCCTGGCCTTCCGGGAGCGCCGACGGCGCGTCCGGGAAGTAGCCCGTGGCCTCGATCGCGATCGTGATCGAGGCCGTCGTGGTGGCGACGCGCGTCATGCGGACCGTGTAGCCGCCCACGCGATTGCCGTCGTTCATCACTCCCTCGCCGATGAACGGGGTGATCGTGTCGCCACCGGCGAACAGGCTCGTCAAGCCATTCAGCGGCGAGATCATGTTCGTGTTCTTCACCGCCTGCTCCAGGAACTGGACGCCGCGCTCGGCGCCGGCCTCGGCCAGGTAGGAGGCGCGCACTCCGTCGATCGCCTTGCGCGAGTCCCGGACTTCGACGACGGATGTCGTCCCCGTCGCGTAGACGATGCCCATGATGCCGACGAGCACGACGAGGACGCCGACGATGGCGCTGCCCCGCTCGGAGTCACGATCCTTGTTCAGACGCTTGTGTAGCACTTCAGTTCCTCGTTCGTACATGGAAGTCGTTCTCCGTGATCACCCCGCCGTGCGATCCGCGCCGTGTGGCGAGGTGCACCTGCCATACATCCCCAGACTGCGCGACGCGGAAGCCTGGTGTCCCGCCCGTGTCGAGGAGGTCGTCGCCCAGGACGTCCTCCAGACGCGTGGCGCCATTCAGGTCCACGACGCGACGCACGAGCCGGGAGTTCCCGTCGACGAGGTAGCGGACTGTCCAGTCCAGCTGGTTCCACGCGGTCTCGTCGTTGCCCAGCCGCCGATCGCGGACGCCCCAGACCTGAGCTGCGGCGACGTCGATGGGTTGTTTGAGTTGGAGCTGACTGTTGCCGTCGGGGGCCGTCGTGACCGTGATCTGCGCATTGGACGTCATGCGGATGTCGTCGATCAGCGCCGAAATGGACTTGCGCTCCGCGCGCGAGTCGCTCGCCACCTCCATTACGGTCGAGTTCGAGTCGTGGCCCATCTTCACGGCCACCGAAACCGCGTAACCGACGACCGCCAGGATCACGGTCGAGATCGACAGTTCGACGAGGGTGAAGCCGCTCCCGCGAGATGCATGTCGAGAGGAGTTCATCGCCGAGCCCTCAGCGTGGTCACGCGCCCGATCTCGCGGCCCGACCGGAGATCGGTCAGCTGTGCTTCGACTTGGATCAGGTCAGCGGCCGCCTGGAAGACGGTCAACTCGGCCGAGTAGCTCGAGGACGCGCCGGTGACGCCGTCGGTGATCTGGTTCCCGTCGAGAGCCAGCAGGTTCGCGTAGGGCTGCGCTGCGACGTCCTCCATGACCGTCTCGAGGAAGACGGCGGCCCGGTTCATGCGGCGTGCGTCGTTCACCACCGTGACGCTCGACGCCAGCGTGCGCGCGGTCGCCAGGAGACCCGTGAGCAGGATCGCGAGCGCGACCGTCACTTCGACGATGCTGAGACCCGCCACGCCCTGCCGCGCGCGGATCCTCCCCAGGGAGTTTCTCATGGATCGAACTGCCTTCCGGGTCCTGCCAGACCCTTCCAAGAACTGCACCACGGTCTTCGGCCGTGCTCCTGGGGGCACTCCACGAAATGCAGGATCCTAAGGTGGCCTTCCTGTGTAAGGGGAATCGGGCCACCCGGGCACGCCCCACGGGCCGGCCTGCCGGTGGTTCGGCGGCAAACCCCACGAACGGCAGATCGGAGCGCCGGGTCGGAATCCCCTCCGGCCCAGATGCAGAGCGGGCATGGCCCTCGCCCGTCCCGCGGGCCTCCTCAGAGGACCGCGGTTCGGCGCAGGGAAGAACGTTCCGGTGCCGCTCTCCCCGTCGACGGATAGTCCGCCGGCGAGTAGTCGTCGACCTGGATGGCCTCGTCCCGGGCTGCCCAGGCGGCGTCGAGGCGCGTGCGCTCCTCCGCGGAAAGGAGTCCCTTCGCGCAGGCGGCCGCCGCCAGCGAGGATTCGTCGCCGCGCGGGAGTGCGCCCGACTTCACTGCCTCGCGCAGCTTCCTGCGCAGAGGCTCGGTCTCGAGCGTCAGGCGCAGCGCCTTCTCGAGCCGGCCCAGCCCCGGGTCCTCGTCGCCCGGCACGTGCATGGCGCGCGTCAGGGCGACGCGTGCCGGATTCCCGTCGATGAGGGCCCGCGCCGCGGCCGCGACGAGTCGATCGCCCGGCGGACGATGCCGTGCCCCGAGGGGGAACACGACCGGGCGCAGCGCGATCGCCACCGCGCGTGCCGGGAGGTTGTCGAGCACGCCGCGCAGCGCTTCCTGCACGTTCCACAGCGATTCGCGGATCGTCCAGCGGTACAGCGCGCGGTCGCGCTCGGGCTGTCCATCGGCGACGTAGCGGTTCGTCGCGGCCGAAGCGATGTACATCCAGGCCAGCGCGTCGGCGAGGCGCCCGGTGACGTGTTCCTTGCGCTTCAGCGTGCCCCCCAGGGTTCCCATCGCGGCGTCTGCGAGCAGCGCGAACGAGGCCGAGAATCGCGTGAGCTGTCGCAGGGCCGCGCCCGCTTCCCCGCCGACCGGCGAGCCGGCGAAGCGCGCGCCCGTCGCGGCGAGGACGAAGCTGCGCGCCACGTTCGTCGCGACGAAGCCGACATGTCCGAAGAACGGACCGTCGAGCGCGCCCGCGTCCTTGGCCGCCGCCGCCTCCATCTCCTTCAGCGCGAACGGGTGGCAGCGGATCGCGCCCTGGCCGAACACGATCATCGAGCGCGTCAGGATGTTCGCGCCCTCGACCGTGATGCCGATCGGCGTGGCGGTGTACGCCGCCGCGAGCACGTTGCGCGGCCCCTTGCAGATGCCCGCGCCGCCCACGACGTCCATGGCGTCGTTCACGACACGGCGCATCGCCTCCGTCGTCCAGGCCTTCGCGATCGCCGAGACGACCGCCGGTTTCTCCCCCGAATCGACGGCGCCCGCGGTGACCTCGCGCAGGGCGTTCATCCAGTACACGGTGCCCGCGATGCGGGCGAGGGGAGCCTCGACGCCCTCGAAACGGCCGATCGAGAGGTTGAACTGCTCGCGAACGCTGGCGTACGCGCCGACGTAGCGCGCCGCGAGCTGCGACCCGCCGACGGAGTTGGCCGGCAGAGAGATCGACCGCCCGGCGCTCAGGCACTCCATCAGCATGCGCCAGCCCTGCCCCGCCATCTTCGGCCCGCCGATGATCGCGTCGAGCGGCACGAAGACGTCCGTGCCGCGCGTCGGGCCGTTCAGGAACGGCGTGCCGAGCGGATCGTGGCGGTTGCCGATCCAGACGCCGGGCGTGTCGCGCGGGATCAGCGCGCAGGTGATGCCCAGATCCGCCCGGTCCCCGAGCAGCCGGTCGGGGTCGTACATGCGGAACGCGAGGCCGACCACCGTCGCGCGCGGCGCGAGCGTGATGTAGCGCTTGTCCCACGAGAGCTTCAGGCCCAGCACCTCGCGCCCCTGCCAGATGCCCTTGGTGACGACGCCACGCGAGCGCATGCCGCCCGCGTCCGAGCCGGCGTGCGGTTCGGTCAGCGCGAAACAGGGGATCTCCTCGCCGCGCGCGAGGCGCGGCAGCCAGTGCTTCTTCTGCTCGTCCGTGCCGTAGTGGAGCAGCAACTCCGCGGGCCCGAGCGAGTTCGGGACCATGACGGTGACGCACGCGGTGACGCTGCGCGAGCTGAGCTTCGCGACGACGGCGCTGTGCGCTTGAGCCGAGAAACCGAGGCCGCCGTGGGCCTTCGGGATGATCATCCCGAAGAAGCGCTCGCGCGCGATGAAGTCCCACACCTCGCGCGGCAGATCGCCTTCGCGCCGGATGCGGTCGTCGTCGAGCATGCCGCACAGCGCTTCGCAGGGTCCTTCCAGGAAGGCCTTCTCCTCGGAGGTGAGCGGAGTCGGCTTGAACCCCAGGATGCGCTTCCAGTCCGGACGTCCCGAGAAGAGCTCGGCATCCCACCACACGGTGCCGGCGTCGAGCGCGATGCGCTCCGTGTCGCTCATCTTCGGGAAGATCGGCGACAGGACTCCGAGCAACGGGCGGCCCAGGATCGCCGCGCGCAGCGGCTTCACGCCGAAGAGCAGCGCTGCGCCGGCGAACAGCCCCGTCGTCACGTGGAGGGCCAGGGAGTCCGCGCCCCCCTGCGACGACCAGGTGGCGAGCGCGATCGCGCCGCCCGCGACCCAGGCCCAGTAGGGCCTTCCGACGTACGCGAGGAGGATCGCGGCGAGGAGCGCGACCGCGAGGAGCGAAAGGACCAGGGGTGTCATCGTGCGGGTCTCCGGAACGTCCTTCTATCGGCCATTCCTGCTTGGTCCGTGAGGGTAGTGTTCCCAGGCTCCGCTCCGCACCGAAACCCCCGGTCCGCCGCCGGCGCGACCGGGTGGGCTCACTGCTCCGAGCCGATCACCGTCCC
>JAPLOF010000022.1 GCA_026692665.1 Planctomycetota bacterium | reverse complement strand
CGGGCACGACGAGCTACCCGCAGGGCGGTGACCTCTCGGTCAGCGTCAAGGGTCTCGTCGGCGGTCCGAGTGCGCGCTACTACCAGGTCTGGTACCGCAACCCGATCGGCCTGTGCGCCACCGGTTCGAACCTGTCGAACGCTGTGGCCGTGATCTGGGCCCCGTGACATGCGATCGCGGGGATCTCCGGATCCCCGCGGTGCAAGATCGGAGCGGGCGGCGGCGCGCAGGCGCGGCCGCCCGTTTCGATCGTGGCGTGGACACCGGAGGCCGCATGCATCCGGAAGGCCACGGTCTCCAGTCCCAGAGAAACGAAGGTGGCCGTCCGAGGTAGTCTGGAACCAGGGGCGCCCTCTCTCCGTCCCAATCCCCATGCACAGACTCCACCTCCTGCTCGCCGCAGCCTGCGCGATACTGGCGGCCCGACCCGCCGCGGCCGGGATCACGGAACGGATCCCCTTCCCGATGCAGGCCTCCGGCGTCGAGCTCTCGCTGCGCGCCGACGTCGCGCTCGAACTCGCGGGACACGAGTCCGTCGTGCTGGTCGGCGTGCCTCTGCCCGGCGGGCCGGTGGACGTCTTCGTGCGACGCGCGCGCGCGGACCTCGACGAGCTCGACCTCCGCGTGGATGGTCGGCCGGCGCGGTACGTCGAGGATCCGCTCGCCAGCACCTGGCGCGGCCGCATCGTCGGCATCCCGGACAGCGATGTCCTGCTGGGATTCTCCGGCGCCGGCTCGCGCGGTTGGATCCAGTCGCACACGGACCTTTGGCATCTGCTCGCGGGTCCCGGTCCGAACGGCGACTGGAACTCGAGCATCTCGCGCTTCGCCACCGAAGCGGAACTGCTGCGCGGAGGCGCACGGCCGATGCCGAGCTGCGACGCGCGCCCGGTGCCCGGCAGTCAGCCGACGCCGAATCCGCGCGCAAGCTCCGGGTCGCAGGCGCTGATGGCGCCACCCGGAGACACGCGCCTGTGCCGGATCGCGGTCGAGACCGACTACCAGCTCTACCAGCGCTTCAACAACTTGAATGCGCTCACGGCGTACATGAACCAGCTCTTCGCGGCGACCAGCGCGCGGTACGACGCGGATGTGCAGACGCAGGTCCAGGTCGTGCAACTCGGCCTCCACTCGAACCCCAACGACGGCTGGGTCTCGGGCGACAACGGAGCCGGAGCAGGCGCGATGCTCGACGAATTCCGCAACGCCTGGTCCGGGAACCTCCCGAACGGCGCCCATCTCGCGCACTTCGTGTCTGGCGCGGGTCTGGGCGGAGGCGTCGCGTACCTGAACGTCCTGTGCAATTCGCAGTACGGATTCGGCGTGAGCGGCGACCTCGCCGGAAACACGCCGTTCCCCGTGATGCAGGGCCCGCTCTCGTGGGACTTCTTCGTGGTCAACCACGAGATCGGCCACAACTTCGGGTCGCCGCACACGCACGACTACTGCCCGCCGCTCGACGAATGCGCCCCGGCCGGTTCCTTCGGCCAGTGCCAGACGACCCAGACGTGCTCCTCGAGCGGCACGATCATGAGCTACTGCCACACGTGCGGGAACGGGATGAGCAACATCGCGCCGGTGTTCCATCCGGCCAACGCGGCGACGATGCGCGCCTCGATCCAGGCCTCGTGCCTGCCCGTCCTGTGCTCGGCGCCGCAGAACTACTGCGGCACGGCGCCGAATTCCTACGATCCGTTCGGCGCCAACATCACGTTCTACGGCTCGAACCGGATCTCGCAGAACAACCTGGTGCTCGCCACCCTGGGAGTCCCACCGAACGCGTTCGGGCTCTACTTCTACGGACAGAACCCCTCGTTCGCGCCGTTCGGCAACGGCATCCGCTGCGTCGGCAACCCGGTGTTCCGCCTCCCGATCGTCCAAGCCAACGTGTTCGGGGAGAGCGACTTCGTCCTCGACTACAACGCTCTGCCCGCGGGCGGCAGCATCTCCGCCGGACAGACGTGGAACTTCCAGCTCTGGTATCGCAATCCGGCTGGAGGCGGCGCGGGCTTCAACCTGTCGGACGGGCTCCGGGTCCAGTTCTGTCCGTGACGCCGAGAGCGCGCGCCAGTTCCTCGTAGGCGCGGCGCTCGCTCTCGGTCGGACGCTCGGGCACCATGATCGCGATCTCCAGCAGGAGGTCGCCGCGATCGCCCCCCGCGCGTGTCATGCCCTGTCCACGCAGGCGCAAGACGCGACCGCTCGACGAACCCGGCGGCAGCGTCACGGTGCCCTCGCTACCGTCGGGGCTCTTCACGGGCAGTCGCGCACCCAGCACGGCGTCGGCGGGCGACACGCGCAAGGTCGCGTGCAGGTCCCCATCTTCGTCGGCCTCGTAGCCCTCGGGCGGTTCGACGACGAGCCGCAGCAGGAGATCTCCGTCGGTGCCGCCAGCCTGCGCGCGGCGGCCCTGGCCGCGCAGCCTCAGCGTCGTGCCCGAGAACGATCCCGCGGGCACGCGCACGTCGATCTCGCGCGGAGTCCCCGAGCCATCGTCCAGGGCGAAGGAACGCCGCCCGCCGCGCAACGCGGTGTCGAGCGGGACCGCGAGCTCGGCCTCGACATCGCGTCCGACTCGCTCCTGGGCGGCGCGCGCGCGGCGACCGCGCTGGGCGAGGTCCTCGTCGAAGCCCTGGAATCCACCGCCGCCGAAGAGGCTCTCGAAAAACGAACTGAAGCCGCCCAGGTCGGGATCGCCCTGACCGCGGCGCGAGCCCGCCGCCGCGCGCCAACCCGGCGGAGGCGTGAACGTCTGGCCCTCCTTCCAGTCCGCGCCGAGCGTGTCGTAGCGCTGGCGGGTCGCGGGATCCTTGAGGACCTCGTAGGCCTCGGTGATGTTCTGGAAGCGCTTCGTCGCGCCCTCCGACTTGTCCACGTCGGGGTGGTGCTTGCGCGCGAGCAGCCGGTAGGCGCGGCGCACCTCGTCCTGCGTCGCCGTGCGCGGCACGCCGAGCACGGCGTAGTAGTCCTGGTAGCGAACGGTCATGGGTGGAGAACTCGGGGCGCAGGCTCGCCGAGCTGGCCGAGTCCTACAACAGGCATTCCATGTGCCTGCGCCGGGTGACGGGAGGCGCCGGGCAGCAACGCCTGCCAGTATGGCTCGCCTGGCGCCATTTTGGCGCGATCCCGGCGCGGAAGCCCCTCCGGGGGGCGCTACGGAGGTTGGCACCCACCTTGCTTTCCCCGGTTCATCACCCGGCATGGTGCCGGGCTCACGAGGACGACCCCCATGTACGGCATCCGACATCTCCACCTCCGGAACCCCGGTTCCTGGAGCCCCTTCGAAGAGCTCGAGCGACTCCAGGCGAGCCTCGAGCGCGGCGGCGTCGCCCTCGGCGGCGCGAGCGCCGGTCCCGCGATCGACGTATGGAACGAGGGCGACGGCCTGCGCCTGCGCGCACTCGTCCCGGGCGTGAAGCCCGAGGACCTCGAGATCACGGTCGAGGGTGACGCGCTGACGATTCGCGGCACGACCGCCGTGGCGGGCCCGCAGAGCGGCGACCGCTGGCTCCTGCGCGAACGCGCGAGCGCGAAGTTCGCGCGGACGTTGCAGCTGCCCTTCGCCGTCGAGGCGGACGCGGTGAAGGCGCGCGTCGCGAACGGCGTGCTCGAGATGGAGCTCCCGCGGTCGGCGGCCGAGAAGCCGCGCCGCATCCCGATCCAAACCACCTGATCCGGAGCACGAACATGAACTGCGAAATGAAGAACGGTTGCGCGACGGTCGCCGAGCCGACGGTCGCGAAGGCGACGCCGGCCTGCGACGTGTGGGAAGGCGAGGACGGCGTGCACGTCGTGGCCGAGATGCCGGGCGTGGATGCCGCGGCGGTGGAGATCACGATCGAACGCGACGTGCTCTCGATCCGCGGGAAGGCCTGCCTGCCGCGCGCGTCGTCGCGCGCGGAGGGCGAGATGGACGCGGTCGCGACCGGGTACGTACGCGCGTTCCACCTGACCGACACGGCCGACGCCGGCGCGATCCAGGCGTCGTGCAAGGACGGCCTCGTGCGCCTGCTCGTGCCGCGGAAGCAGCCGGCGCAGCGCAAGATCGCGGTGTCGACCGGCTGAACGCCGCCGCGCCGGGTCCCGCGCGAACTGAGGCGCTCGGGATCAGGCTCGGAGGCGTGCGAGCAAGTCGGGGTTGAGAGCGTCGTTCGTCTCGTCGAGCCGCGAGACGACGGCGCTCTCGCCCGTCTTCAGGTTCTTGACCTGGCAGGAACCCGAGACCCATTCGTCGCTGCCGATCACGATCGCGTAGGTGAAACCGCGGCGATCGGCGTACTGGAGCTGCGCCTTCAGCTTCTTCGGCTCGGGGTAGAGTTCGACGCCGAGGCCGCTCTTGCGGAGCAGTGCAGTGAAGGCGAGGTAGTCGTGGAAGCGCGCCTCATCGAACCACGGTACGAAGATCGGGGCGGTGGCGCGTGACGTCGGGAGCTTCTTCAGTTCTTCGAGCGCGGCCAGAAGTCTATCAAGGCCGAGCGATGCCCCGATCCCAGGCAGGCGTTCTTTGGTGTAGAGGTTTGCGAGGTCGTTGTAGCGACCGCCGGAGCAGACGCTGCCGATTCCGGGCAACTCGCCGAGCGACGTCTCGATGATCGTGCCGGTGTAATAGTCGAGGCCACGCGCAATGTTCAGATCCAGAGTTGCGTGGGCCGGGAAGACTCCGACAGTCCGTAGTCCAAGGAAGACGGCTCGGAGGTCGGCGATACCCTGCTGAGCGGTCTCTGAAGTCCGAGTCTCGGATTCGATAATGTCGAGCGCGCGAAGTACGGCATCCTCAGACCAGGCATGGCCGGGTAGCACTTGCATACCCATGAGCCCGAACCCACCGGACTTCGTTACAAGCTGCAAGGCGGCGGCGCCGTCCATCCCGGTGGCAGCCACGATCTCGGCGATGACCCGGTCGGGCCCAATCTTCTCAATCTTGTCTAGCGCGCGGAGGATTGGAACCGAGTGATTGCGAACGCCATGCATGTCGAGGATCCCATTGAGGACTTTCCGGTTGTTGATCCGGACCATGAAGTGCTCAACACCGATCGCCTTCATCAGGTCGTGCACGACCAGCACCGTCTCGATGTCCGCCGCGATGCTCTCCGTCCCGATCGTGTCGAAGTCGCACTGCATGAACTCGCGGTAGCGGCCGCGCTGCGTGTTCTCGCCGCGCCACACCGAGGCGATGTGGTAGCGCTTGAACGGCATCCCGAGCGCGTTCGAGTGCTGCGCCACGAACCGCGCCAGCGGCACGGTCAGGTCGAACCGCAGCGCGACCTTCCGCCCGCCGTGGTCCTCGAAGCGGTACATCTGCTTGTCGCTCTCCTCGCCGCCCTTGCCGGTGAGGATCTCCTCGTACTCGAGGGCCGGGGTGTCGATGGGCAGGAACCCGTACGAGCGGTAGACGCGCTTCGCGGTCTCGATCAGCCATTCGCGCGGGATCTGGGCCTCCGGCAGGTAGTCCCGGAAGCCCTTCAGAGTGCGCGGTTCGATGAGCGACATCGCCGCATCCTACGCGATGGAAAGCGGTGCCGTCGCCGCCGTCGTCGACGCGGGCGCGCGGCCGGGATAGCCTCGTCGGGATGCGGAGAACGGCCTGGATCGGAAGCGCGAGCATGCTGGCTCTCTTCCTCTCGTCCGGCTGCGGCGAGGGCTCGAAGGACGGGGTCGTCGCGCCCGGCGCGCCGCGCCCGAACGTGCTCGTGCTGAGCCTGGACACGACGCGCGCGGATCGGCTCGGGTGCTACGGACACGCGGCCGCCCACACGCCGAACCTGGACGGGATCGCGGCGCGGGGCGCGCGCTTCGAACGGGCCTACGCGCCGGTCCCCCTGACGCTGCCCACGCACACGACCCTGTGGACTGGGCTGCAGCCGCCCGAACACGGGATCCACGACAACGGACGCAACGCACTCGGGCCGGACGTGCCGCACGCGGCCGAGATCCTGCACAAGGCGGGCTGGAGCACGGGCGCGTTCGTGTCGGCAGCCGTTCTCGATTCGGCGTTCGGACTCGCCCGCGGGTTCGAAGTCTACGACGATCGGATGTCGGTCGTGGACGCCGAAGGCGATGCCGAGCCGCCGCAGCGGATCGGGGATGCGACGACCGACGCCGCGATCGAGTGGCTGCGCGGCGCGCGCGAGCCGTTCCTGGCCTGGGTCCACTACTACGACCCGCACTCGACGTACGAGCCGCCCGAGCCGTGGAAGAGCCGGCTCAAGAGCCCGTACGACGGCGAGATCGCGTTCATGGACGACCAGATAGGCCGCCTGCTGGCCGTCTTGAAGGCGCGGGGTGCGCTCGAGAACACGATCGTCGTCGCGGTCGCCGACCACGGCGAGTCGCTGGGCGAGCACGGAGAAGCGACGCACGGGCTCTTCGTTTACGACGCGACGATGCGCATTCCGCTGATCGTGTCCGCGCCCGGTCTCGCGCCGCGCACGCCGGGGACGCCGGTCGAGATGGCGGACGTGGCACCCACGATCCTGGAACTGTGCGGCCTGCCCCTCGTCGGCAGCGGACGCAGCCTCGTCCCGGCCCTGCGCGGCCAGGCCCTGGCGCCGCGTCCGATCTACGGCGAGAGCGAGTACGGCTGGCTCGCGTTCGGGTGGAGCCCGCTGCGCACGCTGCTCATGGACGGCTGGCGCTACATCCACTCGAGCGATCCGGAGCTCTACGACCACGCCCGCGATCCGGGCGAACAGACCGATCTCCGGCGCAGCGAACCCGAGCGCGCGGCGAAGCTCGATCGCGAGCTCGCCGCCGTGCGCACCGGGTTCACGCCGCGTGCGAACTCGTCGGCCAAGGTCGACGAGGAGTTGCAGAGCCGGCTCTCGAGCTTGGGCTACGCGCAGTCCTCGGCCGCGTCCGGGGAGATGCCGGACGACCTCGCCGCGCCGCGCGCGATGCTCCAGGTCCACGACGACTTCTCGCGCGGCGTGGGCTTCGCGCAACACGGTCAGCCCGAGCGCGCGATCCCGCTCCTCCAGCGCGCGGTCCAGGCCTGGCCGCGCGGCGCGCAGATGCACCAGCAGCTCGGCATGGCTCTCCAGATGGCGAACCGCCACGCCGAGGCGATCGCGGCCCTGGAGCGTGCTCTGCAACTCGACAAGACGCTCGATCAGGCGCACTACTTCCTCGGCCTGGCTCATTCCGCGGCCGGCGACCAGGAAGCCGCCGTCCTGGACTTCGACCGCGCGATGGCGCTGCGGCCCGAGGGCTACCTGCCGCTCGCCGCGAAAGCCTGGTCCCTCGTGCGCCTCCAGCGCGAGGAAGAGGCCGTCGCCGCGTTGCGACAGGTGATCGCGAAGAAACCGCGCCACGCCTCCTATGCGTTGAGCCTGGCGAAGCTCCTGCGCAACCTCGGACGCGGCGCGGAGTCCGTCGCCGTGCTCTCGGAAGCGCATGCGGCGCGGCCCGAGGAGCAGGGTCTGACTCTGTTCCTGGCCTGGGAACTGGCCACGAATCCGGCGGACGATGCCCGCGACGGAAAGCGCGCAGTCCAGTTGGCCGAGGCGGTGATCGCGTCTCGCGGCCGCTCGAATCCGGACGACCTCGACACGCTGGCCGCCGCGTACGCCGAATCGGGCCGGTTCGACGAGGCCCTCGCCACGCTCGACGAGGCACTGCGCGCCGCCGGCGCGAGCGCCGACCCGGCCCTCGTGGCCGAGTGGGCCGCGCGTCGCGCGCTCTATGCCGAGAAGCGGCCTTTCCGCGATGGTTGAGCCGCGGCCAGGTCTCGAGGCGCCCGCCTCCCCGTGGCGCGGCCTCTTGCCGATCCTCGCCTTCCTCGTGCTGGTGCGCGGACTGCTCGTGCTGTCCTGCGCGGACGTGTTCTTCTACGGCGAGGAGCTCGGGAAGGGCGGCGTCGCGAAGGCGATCGTCGACGGGACGTCGATCCCCTACCACCAGCTCGCCTACGCCTACCACGAGGGCGGCGGGTTCGTGATCTGCCACCTGCGCGCGCTCGCGTTCCTCCTGGTGGGCGAGAGCATCCTGGCGGCGAAGCTCGTGGCGATCGCGACGACTTCCCTGGTGCTCTTGGCGGGCTTCCTGCTCGCCTTCGAGGCTTTCGGCCGCCGGGCGGCGACGATCTTCGGCGTCCTCTTCGTCCTGTGCCCCGATGCCTGGTTGCGGTTCTCGCTGGTCTCGATCGGGACGCACTTCGAGGCGCTCGTCTTCCAGGGCGGGATCCTCGTATCGACCTTCCGGATCCTGCGCGCCCACGGGTACGGACGCCGCGACTGGTTCCTGCTCGGGCTCGCGAGCGGCTTCGGCCTGTACTTCTCGCTCGTCGCGCTGGGAGCCATCGGTGCCGCGGGGCTCATGCTGATCTTCGGCCTCAGGCGCAGGCTCTTCGGCGTAGGCCTCTCGCTCGCGGTCCTCGGCGCACTGATCGGCGCGATCCCGCTGTTCGTGATGCTCCGGCTCGTCGGGCTCGACGCCGTGCGCGTGCGGGGGTTCGGCCTCGTCGAGCGCGAGCATCCGAGCCCATGGACGGCTGTCACCGACCTCCTGGTCCCCCTGCGCGACACGGGTCGCGTCGACGACTGGCTGCAGCTCGTCCTGGTCGGAACGCTCGCCGGCGCGGCCGTTCTGCTCCTGCGCGAGCGGCGTGCGCGCCTCGCGGCGTCCGGCATCCTGGCCTACCTCGCCGTCTACATGGCGATCTACCTCGGGAGCGGGCTGGCCGTCTCGATGAACGGCATCTGGCTCATCTGGTGGCGGATGTGCCCGGTGTGGTTCTTCGGGATCGTGCTCGCGGCCGCGGCGATCGACGCCCTGCTCGATCGCAAGCGCGTGCTCGGCGTGACGGCGCTGGCGTTGCTCGTCGCAGCCGGCGCCGCCGACGTCTTCCGCCTCGTCGCGACCGCGCGGCCCGACAGGCTGGCGGAGAACGCCCGGTACCTCGCGCGCGCCAAGGGCTACGACTTCGTCGAGTACTTCGACCAGCTCGTGAACCACCTCGCGGGCACGGAGAAGGACAAGATCCAGGCCATGCTGAGCCTCGACGATCCGACGTACCTGCTGCCGGCCTCGATCGCGCACTCGGTGTTCGAGCACAGCGGCCTGCCGCTCGAATCGGTGATCGCCGTCTCGCGCGACGCCTTCGGCGACCGCTTCGACCAGGCGGTGCTCGGCCTCGGCCATCATCTGCACCCGATGCCCGGTTACGACGTGCCGGCCGCCTTCGCCGGCATCGGCGAGGTCCCGCCCGAGATGCGCGCCGGGTTCAGCCGCGCGCTCGGCCGCACCGGGCTCGGTCAGCGCTACAGGCGTGACCGCCTGGTCGAGCAGATCGAGCAACGCGTACCCGCGGAATGGCGCGCGGACTTCCTCTTCGGATTCGGTTGGCGCGTCTGGCGCGCCTACATCCTCGATCCGGCCGGAGGCGAGGCGTTCGTCGAGAGCCGCCCACGCGAGGAGCGTGAGGTGATCGAACGAGGCCTGGCGTTCGAGCGCGCGGCCTGGATGCTGCGCTGAGCTCCGCCGCGGACGGTCAGAATCCCATCCAGTCCGCGGTCAGGATCGACGCGGTGCCGAGTTCGCGGACGTCGATCGAATCCCCGGGCAAGGCGAGGAACTCCACCGGCCGCGGGTCCAGGCGCGCGGGAATCCGCGAGCCGAGCGCGGTGAACCCGGTCGAGATCGCTGGGAGGTTCGTCGTGAAGTAGACGAACCGGCTCGCTCCCAGGCTCGCCGCGCAACGCACCGCGCCGGGCAGCGTCCGAGCCGAAAGGGCGGGGCAGGCGTCGGCCAGCACGCTGAAACGCACGCCGCGGAAGGCGTGTTCCGCGATCGCGACGACGTGCTGACCGTGCCGGGGATGGACCAGGTGCGCGAAGCGATACGCCGGCGCGACGGCTGGCTCGAGGAAGCGCCATGCGAACCAGGCTGGATCGCGAACGAAGTTCCCGGGCTCGGTGGGCGCGGCGTCGAGGGCCGCGAGGACGGTGCGAGCAGCCGCCGCATCGATCGGCCGCGCCTCGAAGCCGCCGGCCAGCAGGACCGCGCCAGACCGCTCCGCGCGGTGTCGGCGTCCGAGCGCGATCCGCGTCGCCGCTCGGCCCACGGGCTGGTACCCGTGCCGTTCGAAGACGGGCAACGAGCGCGGGTTCGGGAACGTGTAGACGAAGTCCGCAGTCCGCGCCGCGAGTTCGCGACTCAGCGCCTCGACGAGGCCACGACCCACACCCTGCCGTTGCACCGCCGGGTCGACGACGAAGCAGCCGACCTGCCATCCGATCCGTCGGATCCCGTCCCGGCCGAGGTGGTGCGCCGGCAGTCCCGACAGGTGACCGACCCCGCGCCCGTCGACGCGCGCGATCGCGACGAAGGCTCGACCCGCGGGGTTCGCCGAACCGTGGAGGTGGGCCACGCGCTCGACCGTATCGCGTTGGCGCTGCGACAGCGGGACCGCCTCGAACGCGCGCCGCGCGAGCTCCACGTAGAGATCGGCGTCCGGAGCCTCGAACGCCCGCGTCTCCACGTGCAGCATGCGGCCGACTCAGCCCACCAGGGCCCGGTAGTCGATCAGCTCGACTCCGCGGCGGCGAATCGCCTCGAGCACGCGGGGCGAGGTCACCGCCTCGAGCTCGACGCGCCGGCGGTACGGACCGTGGTCGCCACCGGCCTCGCCCTCGCCCGTCCCGTCGCCGGGGTGGACCATGATCTCCGCGACCACCCCCGGCTCGAGCTCGTCGATCGCGCGGACCATCCAGTCGACGTCGAGCGCGCCCGAGTGCACGAGGCCGAGGAACTTGTCGGGCGAGCGCAGCCCGACGGCGACGCGGCGCCGGGTGAAACGCTGGCTGGCGGTGATCAGGAACGCCAGCGGATAGCGCGCGAGCGGCGCGGCGCGGTAGTCGGACCAGGAGCCCGCTTCGGGCTGTCGCGCGCAGGCGATCCCGAAGCGCTCGCCGAGCGCATGCACGATGGGACCGACGGCCGGGAACGCGTGCAGGTGGCAGTGGCTGTCGAGATGGCTCGGACGGATGCCCCGGTCGAGCGCACGCTGGATCTGGGCCGCGTACTCCGCTTCGATCTCGGCGGGAGCGCTCGTTCCGAAGAGCAGACCGCGCACCGCCTCGCGCAGCGGCTTCAGGCGCCCGTCCGCACCGACCAGCGACGGGATGCGCGCCGGATCCAGGGCCGGCTTCTCCTCGTGGAGGACGAGGTGGATCCCGCAGCCCAGGCGCGGACGACTCGACAAGCCGGCCACGGCGTGCTCGAAGGCCGGACCGGTCGCCATGAGGCTCGCGCTCGTGACGATGCCGCGGTCGTGGCCCTCGAAGATCGCGCGGTCGACGCCCGTCGAGAGGCCGAGGTCGTCGGCATTCACGATGAGGCGCGGAGCGGATGTCGGCTAAGCGGGCGCTCGCGATGCAAGGAGGGCGACGGAGGGACGGCGGAGGCGGCCTTCCTGGCCGCTGAGCACGGCCCGACGAGCCCGACGCAGCAGCGCGAGCGCCCGCGAAGCCGCAGTAGGGACTTTTTCAACGGGCTGCTAGCAGTCGCGGTCCGGGCTCGCGGTGGTGCGCGAACTCAACGAGGCGCCTGGAGGGTCGGAGTGCGCGGCGCGGGGGGCGCCTCGAGGCTCCAGATGACCGCGGCGGGGACGAGCCCGTCGCGACCGGAGCGGATGCTCGCGTCCGACGTGAAGATCCGCCGCAGGACGGCCGGTTCGCGTCCTTCCGTCGCCGGACCGAGGAGGGCCTTGAAGGGCGTGCGGGCTGGATCCCTGTCGGCACCGCGTGTCACCGCGAGCTTCAGACGCAGCACCTGCATGCGGGCCGCGAGTTCGTCGATGGACCCGAGCTGCATCAAGCGCAGTCCTTCCCGCGTCTCCGCCGGCCGCGAGAACGCACTGGCACGGCTGCCCAGCACGGGCCGGCGGGCGTGGTAGGCGACCAGTTCCCCGTCGCGAGGGTCGGCGAGGATCCCCCACGTCGACTGCGCGCTCGAGCTGTTGAACGGACCGCCGGGCGGGACTTCCTTCCGGATCCAGCGCAAGGCGGTGAAGTAGGCGAGATGGTTCTCCCTCTCCGCGTCGGACGGTCGGTCCAGCGCGCGCACGACGGGCCAGACGAGCAGCAACAGAGCTGCCGCGAACCCTCCACGCGAGACGTAGCGGGAGGCGAGGGACGGCATCGCGCCGGCCAGGGCGCAGGCGCCCGAGAGCACGAGCAGAGGCGCGAACGCCGGATCCGCGATCGCGAGAAGCCCGGTCGCGAGGGTGAGCAGGAGCAAGTGAAGGCTCGCCGCGTCGCGGTTCCGCGACAGGCGCCAGCCGCCGAATCCGAGGCCCAGGACGGCGACCGCGCCCAGTTGCGGCCAGCGCTCGGCTCCGGCGGGCGGGCCGAGGATTCCGCGCGCTTCCCACCAGGCCGCGATCGGTCCGGAAGCCGCGCCCCAGGCTCGCGGCAACTCGAAGACGAGCAGCGCGAGCATCGCCGCGAGCGCCGCGATGCGCGCGAAGGACCAGCCCTTCCGCGCGGCATCGCGCGGCGCCGTCAGGAGGAGCAGCGCGAACGGGGCGGCCGCGACGAGGAGCACGTCCGAAGCAGCGAACGTCCAGCGCGCGACCAGACCTTCGGGCAACCGTTCCCACGGACCGTCGGCCAGCGGGAGCCGGGCGAGGAACGCCGCCGCGAGCGAGAACAGGAGCCCCGCGCGCACCGCGATCGGCCGGACCTCCGCCGGGCCGCGGATCGCGCGCAGGAACAGCGCCGCTCCGGTGGGCAGCGCGAGCAGCGGTCCAGCCGCGGTCATCGACGTGAGCAGTCCCGCGACCACGCCGCACAGGAGGGCTTCGAGGATCGTCGACAGCGCGTCCTCCGCGCGCACGGCGACCTGCGTCCCACGGACGAGCAGCGCCAGGAGGACGAGCACGAACGCCGCCGCGTCGAGGCGGCCGATCTCGGTGGCGGCGACGGTGGCCGGCGCGAGCGCCAGCAGGGCGGCGGCGAGGACGGTCGGCGCCCTGGCTCCGCGCGCGCTGATCCAGGCGGCCCAAGCCAGGGCCGCGAACCCGAACAGGTACGCGACCGGCCCGACCCAGGCCGCGAACGCCTCGAGGTCCGCCTCGTCGACTCCGGCCAGCGACGGATCGCCGTCGGGCCAGGCGAGCCAGCGCTCGGCGAAGCCGGCGATCAGTGCGTCGAAAACCGGCAGCGCGGGGATCTCCGCCGTCCCGGGGTGAGCCAGGAAGGGATCGTGCTGCGGCACGCGCCCCTCGGCGAGCGCGAGCTCGATGCGCCGCAGGTGGAGCGCGGTGCCCGGCTCGTCGATCACCCAGCGCGACGTCCCGAGGTCGCGGATCTCGGGCCCGAGGTGTCTCTCGTGGATCGGCGCCAGGCGGACCGCCAGCCCGAGCAGCCCCACGAGCGCGAGGGCGACGGCGAAGACGGTGCGGGTCAAGGAGCGGCCGCTACTTGGTCGGATAGGTCTGCAGGACCCACGACTTCCACTGGTTCTCGAAGTCCATCACGGAGAACCCGAACGCCTGCTTCAGCGCGTCGCGCGTCGGGACCTTCGCCTTGAGCTTCTTCACGAGGTCGTTGAACTTGGCCGGGTCCTTGTTGAGGAGGCACTCGACGTAGCTGAACGACACGGCGTGCATCGGCAGGGTCAGCGTGTCGACGTTCTGCTCGAAGACCTCCGCGATGGGCGGCGTCTTGCCCTCGTCGACCATCTTGCGCACGGCGAGCCGGAACTTGCCGCCCTTGAAGTCGACGTTCGTGTTCGCCTCCTGGAAGCAGTAGGTGTCGCAGATCGACCAGTAGCGATCCTCGAAGAAGTGCGCCAGGCCCTCGTCGAGCCAGCCGGCCTTGATGTTCCCGATCCAGGCGACCGGCCGCTGAGCCGAGAGGATCAGGTGCGTCACCGAGTGGACGATGTTGCGGTGGAGCTTCTCGTCGTCCTGGAAGTTCTGCTTGTTCCCGCACACGGAGTAGCTGGGCGTCTGCCCCATGAGCTTCACTCCGCCCTTGGCGCTCTGGCGGCAGAAACGCAGGCCGGCGTCAGCGTGGTCCTGCGGCAGCTGCCACACGAACACACGGAACTTCTCCACGAACTCCTTGTCCGTGATCTGCATGCGGGCGCAGTAGTCCGTGTAGAGCGCCTCGAGCCGCTTCAGGTAGAGGTGCAGCAGCTCGTGCGACTCGATCCACTTCTTCTCGACCTTCAGTCGGTCCATCTCCCAGACGAGCACGAAGTGCTGCGACTCGGCCTTGCGGATGGACCGGCCCATCGTCGTGTCGATGTAGGCCAGCGCGACCTTGCGCGCCGCGATCGAGGCGATCTTCTCCTCGATCTTGGCGCGAACGGGCGCGTTCTGGCAGTCCGGGCAGGGAATGAAGCCGACGCCGTGGCAGACCGGGCAGTCGGCGATCACGCTGCAGTAGAGGACGGCATCCTCCAGCGCGCAGATCTCCCGCTCGTGCTCCGTGCAGGGCAGCCGGCCGGCCGACTGGCACTTCTTGCAGACGGGCGCGTCCTGCGCGGCGGCGATCGCGAGGCCCTGATCGTGACCGATCGCCGCGGGCGCGAAGGCCCCGGCCCAGGCGAGCAGGCCGATCACGAGCAGGATGCGTGCCGCGGTGGTCATCCGCCGATCAGCTCCTCGATGACTTGCTTGCGCGGGTCGAAGTCGCGCAGCTTCACGCGCGCCGCGAGGCCCGCGGTGATCGCCTTGCGCGGCGCCAGGCCCACGAGCTCGCTCTCGCGGATCGCGACTCCCCGCGCCCCCGACAGCGACTCGATCTCGCGGTAGACGCGCTCGAGTCCGGTGGACTCGAAATCGCACACGTTCATGCTGACCTGGGCGCACTGCAGGTCGTCGAGCCAGAAGCCCATCGCCTTGATGCCCTTCAGGCCGCCGTCCTTCTCGCGGATCTTCTTGGCGATGTCCTTGGCGATCGCGACGTCCTTCGTCTCCAGGTTCACGTTGTAGGCGATGAGGAACGCGCGCGCGCCGATCACGGTCGCGCCGGCCGTCGGATGGAGGTGGTCCTTGGGCCCCTCGTCCGGTGCGCGCGTCGGATCGGACGCGACGGCGTCGCGCAGCTTCTCGAAGCCGATGTTGCGCACGTCGGGCAGGTTCTTGCGGGCTGGAGTCTTCGCCGCGGCTTCGTAGTAGTAGACGGGGATCTCGAGCTCACGACCCACGCGCGCGCCGAGCTGGTGCGCGAGACGCACGCACTCGGCCATGTCGCTGCCTTCGAGCGGGACGAACGGCACGACGTCGGTGGCGCCGATGCGCGGGTGTTCTCCCTGATGGTGGGTCAGGTCGATCAGGTCCTTTGCGCGCGCGATGCCCCGGAACGCCGCCTCGACGGCCGCACCGGGTGGCGCGACGAACGTCACGACCGCGCGATTGTGGTTCGCGTCCAGGCTGTGGTCGATGCGGCGCGCGCCGGGAACGGCGGTGATCGCGGCGAGGATCGCGTCGACCACTTCGGGCCGGCGACCTTCACTGAAGTTGGGGACACACTCGACGAGGGCCATGCGTACTCGATTCGCTTTCGATCAGGGTGCGTGACCATTGGAACCGCGCGCCTCCCGGGCGCCAAGGTTGTGCACGGCGGGTTCGCGTTCGAGCACCACCGCCCCGGACTTGACGACGGCCCGCACCGCGTTGCGACCGTGTTCGTACACGAGGTGGAGGTGATTGGGCACGTCCAGGACCACGAGGTCGGCATCCTTGGCCCTTTCGATCGTCCCGAGACGCTTTCCGCGCCCGAGCGAACAGGCCGCGTTCAGGGTCGCCGCGGTCAGGGCCTCGGCGGCGGTCATGCGATAGCGCAGCGCGGCCCAGCACAGGACCTGCGGCAGGCTCTGCAGGTAGCACGAGCCCGGGTTGAAGTCGGTGGAGAGCGCGATGGGGACGCCGCGCTCGATGAGCCGCCGCGCGGGCGCCTCGCGCTCGAGGCGCAGGAAGAGCGGCACGACCGGACACAGGACCGCCGTGACGCCCGCTGCCGCCAGCGCGTCGGCGCCGGCGTCGTCGACGAACTCGAGGTGGTCGGCACTGTGAGCGCCCAATTCCGCGGCCAGCCGGGCCCCGCCCAGGAGCGACAGCTGGTCCGCGTGGATGCGCAGGGAGAGCCCCAGGGAACGCGCGCGCTCCAGGATCCGGCGCGACGCATCGATGCCGAACGTGTGGCCCTCGACGAAGACGTCGCAGTACTCGGCCAGGCCCGACGCCGCCACGCGCGGGAGCATTTCGCGCTCGACGAGGTCCACGTACGCCGCCGGATGGGCGCGGTGCTCGGCCGGCACGTCGTGCGCGCCGAGGAACGTCGGCACCACCTCGACCACGTGGCGTCGCCGCGCCTCGGCCAGGACCTCGAGCGACTTGAGCTCGTCCTCGATGGACAGCCCGTAGCCGCTCTTCGCCTCGATCGTCGTGGTGCCGAGCTCCAGGAACCGGTCGAGGCGCGTGAGCACGCGCTCGACGAGGTCCGCGCGCGTCGCCGCGCGGACGCCCCGCACGCTGGACAGGATCCCGCCGCCGGCGGCCGCGATCTCGAGGTAGGTCGCGCCACGCGTGCGCATCTCGAACTCGTCCTCGCGCGTGCCGGCGAAGACCGGGTGCGTGTGCGCGTCGACGAAGCCGGGGACGACCGTGCCGCCCCGCGCGTCGAGCTCCCGCGCCGCGACGAAGCGGCGGCGCAGGTCCGCCTCGTCCCCCACGTCGACGATCCGGCCGCCGCGCACGGCGACCGCGGCGCCCCGGTGGACCTGGATGTCCGCGAGCGAGCGACCCGTGCGCGGCGTGCTGCCGGTCGGCGTGGACACCTCGGCCGCGCCGTGCACCAGGAGGTCGACGGGCTCTCGTTCCGTGCGGGGAGACATGAGGAGCCGGAACTCTACCGCTCGCGCGACGCCCCTTCAGGCCCCGCCCGCAGTATCCTCGGGGGTCGCGTGCGCAGCCGGGGACCCTTGCAGTGGAGCATCGACGTGGCGTTCGTCGCCGCGCTGGGCGGTGTGTGGTACCTCGGCCGCGCCCCGGCCGTCGACATCTCGAACCCGCATGGGTTCCACCTGCGCGAGGTCGCGGCCGAGAGCGGGATCACGTTCGTGCACCGGGCGCCGAACCTCGACCCGAAGCTCGCGAACATCCAGGCGCACGTCGGCGGACTGGGTGCCGCCGTTTCGATCGTCGACGTGGACCAGGACGGGTGGCCGGACCTCTACGTCGCCAACGGCGCGACGGGCTCGCGGAACGCGCTGTACATGAACCAGCGCGACGGACGGTTCGCCGACCGGGCGGCCGACGCCGGACTGGCCGACCTGAACCAGGCCGGCGACGGCTGCACGACCGCATCGGTGTGGGCCGACTACGACGGGGACGGGGACACCGACGCGTTCCTCTGTCGCTGGGGCCGCCAGAAGCTGATGCGGAACGAGGGCGGCCTGCGCTTCCGCGACGTGTCCAGCGAGGCCGGCCTGGGCCTGCGGCTGAACTCGAATGGAGCCACGTGGTTCGACGCCGACCGGGATGGCGACCTCGACCTCTACGTGACGGCCTACTTCCGCGACGACGTGGACCTGTGGAATCTCACGACGACGCGGATCATGCACGAGAGCTTCGAGTTCGCGCAGAACGGCGGGAAGAACCGGCTCTTCGAGAACCAGGGCGACGGGACCTTCGTCGACGTCACCGATCGCGCGGGCGTGGGCAGCACGCGTTGGACCCTCGCGGTCGTGGCGGCCGACCTGGACAGCGACGGCTGGCAGGACCTGTACCTCGCCAACGACTACGGGCCCGAGGAGTACTATCGGAATCGCGGCGACGGCACCTTCGAGCTGGCGCGCGGCGTCGGCCTCGAGGAGAGCAGCAAGAGCGGCATGTCCGCGGCCCTCGGCGATTTCGCGGGAGAAGGAACGCTCGGCGTCTACGTCACGAACATCTCGAAGCGCGGCTTCCTCTTCCAGGGCAACAACCTGCGCGTCAACCGGCTCGCGACCGGCGGTTCGCTGCGCAACGTGGCCGAGGGACCCGAGGTCGACTGCGGCTGGGCCTGGGGCGCGCAATTCGGCGACCTGAACAACGACGGGCTGCCCGACCTCTACGTCGTGAACGGTTTCGTGTCGGCGAGCAAGGAACGCGACTACTGGTTCGGCATGTCGAAGATCGCGATCGGCGCGGGCAAGCTGGCCGAGGACGCGCAGTGGTGGCCGCCGATGGAGGACCGCAGCCTCTCGGGGTACGAGCCGTCGTGCGTGCTCGTGAACCAGGGCCGCCTGCGCTTCGTGAACGCGGCGTCCGCGGTGGGCGCCACGGACCTCCTCGATGGTCGCGCGGTGGCGCTGGCCGACCTGTGGAATCGCGGCGCGCTGGACGTCGTCGTGGCGAACCAAGGCGGTCCCCTGCTCGTCTACAAGAACGACGTCGCGCCGGGTCGCCACTGGCTGCAACTCGACCTGGTCGGCAAGGGCGCCAACCGCGAGGCCTACGGCGCCACCGTGCGGGTGGAGTCGAAGGGCCGCGTGCAGTGTCAGGCCGTGGTCGCCGCGAGCGGCTTCGCGGCCCAGAACGACCGACGCCTGCACTTCGGCCTGGGCGACGCGGCGAGCGCCGACAAGATCGAGATCCGCTGGCCCTCGGGCGCCGTGACGACCCTCGCGAACGAGCCCGGCGACCGTCGACTGCGTGTCGAGGAGTCCGCACCGTGACGACCGCGACCACCGCGAGTCTGCGGGTCCCCTCCGGCGGGCGTTCCGTCATCCAGCGAATCGACGCGCGCTGGTACAGCGCCAGTCTGCTCACCACCTTCCTCGTCCTCGGGCAATGGCGGTTCCAGATCCTGGGCGACAGCTACGTCCCGTGGGCGTGCGCGCTCGGCACGGCGATCCTGACGGAGCTCGCGCTCGGGAAGCTCGTGGCGGGGCGCTGGGTCAACCTGCTCTCGGCGTACATCAGCGGGAACAGCGTGGCGATCCTCCTCAAGCCCGCGGGTGCGATCCTGTGGCCCTTCGTGCTGTGCGCGTTCCTGTCGATCGCCTCGAAGTACGTGCTGGCCTGGCGCGGGAAACACCTGTGGAACCCGACGAATTTCGGGATCTGCGCGGTGCTCGTGCTCGCCTCGTCGCGCGTCTCGATCCTCAGCCACCAGTGGGGCAACGAGCTGTGGACGGTCGCCATCCTGTGGTGCCTGGGCGGCCTGACCGTGGTCCGGGCCAAGGTCTGGCACCTGCCCCTCGCGTGGCTCGCCGCGTTCGTCGCGTTCGCGGCCTTGCGTGCCCAGGTGATCGACGGCGGCCGGTTCCTGTCGGAGCTCGCCCCGATCACGGGCCCCATGTACACGATGTTCATGTTCTTCATGGTCACGGACCCGAAGACCATCGTGCGCGGCAAGGGGCTGCAGATCGCGATCGCGGTCCTGATCGCCGCCGTCGAGTGCGCGATCCGGCTGATGGCCGAGTGGGACCTCCTCCGCGCCGACAGCGCGCTGGCCGTGGCGCCGCCCATGTACGCCCTCTTCCTGGTCGGCGCGCCGGTGCTCGCGCTCCAGCTGTGGCTGGATCCGCCGAAGCCGGCCGCACCGCGCTGAATCAGCGACGCCGCGCGACCGCGACGACCGACGTACCGTGCCAGGGCAGGATCGGATCCAGCATTCGGATCAGCCACACGGTCGAGTTCAGCCCCTTGAGCTGCACGCGGCCGAAGTGCCGGCGCTTCAGGACGCGCCCGTTCCACCACCAGGCCGGCGTCGTCGCGCGGTTGAAGTCGAACATGGTCTCGACCTCGAAGCCGGCCGCTTCCAGGGACTGCGTGAGCGACGCCCGGGTGTAGCGGCGGACGTGTCCGAGCACCTCGTCGAGCGATCCATACAGGCCCGGACCCTGCGGCACGAGCACGACGAACTTCCCGCCCGGCGCGAGCGCCCGGCGCACGTTCGCGAGCGCACCGGCCTCGTCGGGCACGTGCTCGAGGACGTTCAGGCACACGACCGTGTCGTACCGGCCTTCCAGGCGCTCGAAATCGGCCGGATTGGCCAGGTCGCAGTGCCGCACGTCCAGATACGGCCGGCCCTGGAACGCGCCGCGCAGGTACTCCAGGTACAGCGGGTTCACGTCGCTCGCCGTGTACGCCTCGCGCGGACACAGGTTGCGCGTCATGTTCCCGATGCCCGACCCGATCTCGAGCACGCGGTCGCCGCAGTGCGGCCGGATCGCGTCCCCCATCCAGCGGTTGAACTTGGGGACGTCCGACATGCTGACGAGGATGTTCGACCCGTGCTCGTCGGGCTTGTACAGGTCGTCGATCATCCACCAGCGCAGCATCGCGCCGAGCGCCAGGAAGCCGTCCCGCGCGCGGACCTTCTTCCCCTCCTCGTACGTGCGGCCGGCGTAGCGGATCGGCACCTCGAAGATGCGCGCGCCGCGCTTCTGCAGCTTGAAGACGAGCTCGGGCTCGATGCGGAAGTCGCGGCTGCGGATCGGGATCGAGCGCAGGAGGCTCGTGCGCACGGCCTTGTAGCAGGTCTCCACGTCCGACAGGTTCAGGTCGGTCAGCAGGTTCGCGACCGTGGTCAGGAGCTTGTTCGCGAGCGTGTGACGGAAGTAGAGGACCCGCCGGTACTCGCCCACCAAGAATCGGGAGCCGAACACCGCGTCCGCCTCGCCCGAGAGGAACGGCTCCACGAGCCGCGGGATGTCGCGCGGGTCGTACTCGAGGTCGGCGTCCTGCACGAGCGTCACGTCGCCCGTCGCGAACTCGAGCCCGGTCGCGACGGCGGCGCCCTTGCCGCGGTTCTCGGCGTGCTCCACGAGGCGCATGCGCCCCGGGTTCTCGGACGCCAGTCGGCGCAGGATCTCGCGCGTGCCGTCCGTGGAGCCGTCGTCGACCACGATCAGGTCGAGCCGCGCGATGCGCGGATCCGACAGCGCGAGGACGCGGCGCACGGATTCCGCGACGAGGTAGCGCTCGTCGAAGGCCGGCATGACGACGGAGAGCGTCAGGCTGTGGGTCGTCACGCGGGGCTCGCGGGCGTCCGCGAGTCCGGGAGGATGGCACCGGCGCCCCCTCCTCGCCAGACCGGCGATCCGCGCGTCAGCCGGCGCGCATCAGCCGGACCGGCCGGACCGGCGTCTCGCGCGGCAGCGGCACGCCGAAGTCGGCCGAGATCGCGGCGCGGATCCGGCGGCGGGCGCGGAAGAGGATCATCTTGAGGTTCGAGAGGCCGACGTGGAGGCGCTTGCAGGCGTCCTGATAGCTGTGCCCCTCGACTTCGACCAGGTGCAACGCGGCGCGGTCGCGCTCGGACAGTTGCTCGTAGGCCGCGAGGTAGCGCGACAGCAGCAGGAACCAGGCGCGCTGGAGGATGCGCTCGTCCTCGGCCTCGAACAGCTCCGCGGCCGGTCCAGCACGCCGGTCCGGCGGCTCCTGGAGGCCCTCGGGCATGTCCTGGAGGGAACGACGGCGTTCGCAGCGGGTGCGGCGGACCAGGTTCCCGGCGATCGTGCGCGACCAGACGCGGAAGCTGCGCGGGCCGTGGTCGCGGAAGCTCTGCGCGTAGCGGTAGACGTTGACGAACGTGTCCTGAAGCAGCTCGGGCGCCTCGAGCCCGGCGCGCCGACCGGCGGCGAGTGCCGTGATCCACAGGAGCAGCGGTCCGCGGGCGTGGTCGTACAGGGCCTCGAAGTCGTCGCTGGCGCCGGTCTCCCGGAAGGCGAGCATCAGCTCGGTCTCGAGCCGCGCGGCGTGCTCGTCGCTGCTTTCCCCGCTGCGTGGCTCGAGCAGCACGCCGCGCTGGCGCAGGCGCTGCAGCGCGCCGAGGTGGAGTGGAAGTCGGACGGAACCACCGGCGGTTTGGGGGAGCGTGACCACGCCGCCCCGGATTGCGAGGGTCGTGCCACCTGCCTCCGGCCCGGACCCCGAATGCCCAGGAATCGGCAAACCCAGGCTGGGAAAGGACTTCCGAGCCAGGCCGGCCTCCGGAATGGGCGTTCCAGGAACGGACCGGCGCACGGCAGCCCGCGCCCACGTTCCGCCCCCGTAACGGCCGAGGCCGGTCCGGTCCGGATCCGGAAGGTACGATCACCTCCCCCCGGGACCCGTCCGGGTCCCCGCCGCGCCCGCCTTGCTCGCCTCCAGCCCACCGCCCGATCTCCTGCCGAGCCTCGCCGAGGCCGCCGCGCGGACCCTGCCCCTGGTTCCGATCGTCCTCGGCGCGAGCTTCTTCGCGACCCTGCGCCTCGCGCTCGGGCGCTCGACGCCCTCGCGGCTCCTCTCCGACCTCTCCCCGAGCCGGCACGCGCGGCTCGAACCCCTCGTCGCGCAGGCCGACACGTTGGCGACGAGCGCCGGCCTCTTCGAGGTGGCCTGCCGCGCCGCGATCCCGATCCTCGTGTTCCGCGCCCTGGCGCTGGACGAACCGGGCACCTGGGGCCACCTGGCCCTGGCTCTGCTCCTTTCGATCCCCGTGATCCTGATCTTCTGCGACGCCCTGCCGGCGGCGCTCGCGGCCCACCGCGGCGACGCGCTCTTGCGCCGGGCCCTGCCCGGGTTCCACGCGCTGCAGCTCCCCATCCGCCTCGTCGTCCGCGCCTTCGAAGGCGTCCGCGCCGGGGTGCAACGCGCCATCGGCCTGGACCAGAACCCGGCCGCCTCGCGCCAGATCGTCGAGGGCCTGCGCGAGGTCATCGAGGAGGCCGAGCTGTCGGGCGACCTCGACGCGACCGAGCGCGAGATCATCGGCAACGTGATCGAGACGCGCGATGTCGCGGTCTCGACCCTGATGACGCCGCGCACCGAGATCTTCGGCGTCGAGGTGCGCGACGGGCTCGCCGGCGCGGCGCTCGTGCTGGCCGAGTGCGGGCACAGCCGCATCCCCGTCTACGACGGCTCGCTGGACACGATCCTCGGCATGGTCAGCGCGCGGGACGTGGTGCTCGCGGCGGCGGAGGGCCGCCTGGAAGGCGAGAGCCTGCGCGCGCTGGTGCGCCAGGCGCACTTCGTGCCCGAGACGAAGAGCGTGCGCCAGCTCCTGGCCGAGTTCCGGCGCGAGAAGATCAAGATCGCGATCGTGCTCGACGAGTACGGCGGCACGGCGGGACTCGTGACCCTCGGGGACATCGTCGTCGAGCTCGTGGGCGACATCGCCAGCGAGCGCGACGACGGCGCCCCGCTCGCGATCCGTCGGCTGCCCGACGGCAGCGCGGACGTGGACGCGTCCCTGCACGTGTCCGAGGTCAACGAGGCGCTCGGCACGGAGATCCCCGAGGAGGGCGGCTACGAAACGTTGGCCGGTTTCGTCCTCTCGGAGCTGGGGCACGTCCCGAAGAAGGGCGAGGTCGTGAAGACCACTGGCGCGGAGTTCCGCGTCCTGGAGGCCAGCGACCGGCGGGTGCTGCGTGTCGCCGTCGTCCGCGCCGGCGAGCCCGTGATCGCCGCCCGCGCACCGGCGAACGTGGAACGGGCGCTGACGTAGCCGGCCGGTGGGTTACGTTGCCGGCCCATGCCGGTCCGGCACGATCGAGCGCTCGTCCTGCAGCGCCATCCGTGGAGCGAGTCCTCGCTCGTCGCGCACGTCGTGACGGCGGCGCACGGACGCGTCCACCTGCTGGCGCGCGGCGCGTTCCGGACGACGTCGCGCTTCTATTGCGTGCTCGACCTGTTCGACACGCTCGACCTCGAGTGGAACCAGTCGCCCGGGCGCGAGCTGGCCGACCTGCGGGCCGGCGACGTGTGGAAGCGGCGCCGGCACGTGGCGGGCTCGCTCGCGGCGTTCCGGGCGGCGACGACCGTGCTCGAGCGCTCCGCTCGGGCGTCGCGCGTCGGCCCGCCGGATGCGCGGCTCTTCGCGCGCGTCGAGTCGGCGCTCGACGCGCTCGACGCGCTCGCGACGCCCGCCGACCGGAGCGGAGCCCCGGGCGAGGATGGCGACAGCCCGTCCGAAGACGCGCTCCCCGTCCGCCCGGCGGGCAGGCCTGCGAGCGCCTCGCGAGCGGCGACGAGCGCGCTCGCCGCTCGTTCCCCAACCGACACGGCCGCCGACGTGGAGCTCGCGCACTTCGAGCTCGACTACCTCGACCACCTGGGATTCACGCCGTCGCTCGTCCTGTGCGCCGCCTGCGGGGGCCCGGCGCCCGTCGCTCCCGGCCGCGACGCGCGGGTCCAGTTCTCGGCCGGCGCGGGCGGCCGCCTGTGTGCCCGCTGCGCCGAGGAGGGCCGCGCCCGCGGCCTGCGCGTCGGCACCCTGCCGGTGCGCGTCCTCGACGACGCGCGGCTCCTCGGAACGGGGAATTGGCCGGCCGACGCGGCCCCGGAACGGATCGTCCGCGTCCGCGACTGGATCGAGCGCTTCCTCGACTACCATCTCGAGACGCGGCCCCGCTCCCACCGCGCCTTCCTCTCCGTGCACAACCGCAACGCTCCGGTGGAGCGCGCCGTCCGACCCGCCCCGTGACTCGACTCCCGCGTTCGATCCTGGCCTGCGCCGTGGCGCTCGCGCTGTCCCTCCTGTCGGGCTGCTCGTCCACCGGCCTCTTCAGCGGCGACAACGCCCTCGATCCCGAGGACGTCCCCGCGGCCCTCGAGAAGGCCACGGCCGCCCTGGCACGCGACGACGCCCAGGAGGCCGTGGAGCTCCTGGTCCCGGCTTCCCGGGCCGTCGGGCTGGCTCCCGATGTGCGCGACCGGGTTCAGATCGAGCTCGAGAAGAGCGCGGAGCGGCGCATCGAGCAGCTCTCCGCGCCGGGGTCGGACCCGGACGACCTGGCGGACCTGATCGACCTCGAGCTGCCGCGCCAGATCGCCGTGCAGGCCGGCCTCGTCGCCGCGCGGCGCTACGTCGAGATCGGCGAGCCGATCGACGCCTACGAGCTCCTGAAGCGCATCGACGACAAGTTCCCGCTGCACCACGAGCGCATCGCCTCGGGCAACCTGATGGCCGACATCGGACTGTCGCTGAAGGACGACACGCCCACCCTGTTCGGCTGGTTCGACACGCTGGGCGAGGCGCAGGAGATCCTCGAGTACGTGATCCTGAAGACGCCCTGGGCGCGGCGCTGCGACGAGGCCTACATGGCGCTCTCGGTGATCTACGAGCAGGACCAGGATTGGCGCCTCGCGATCGAGCGCGCCGAGGGCCTGGTGCTGAACCATCCCGGCAGCCCGCTCGCGATCCAGGCGCAGGCGCGCGTGCCCGAGCTGCGGCTCCGGATGCTGGCGAGCCCCGAGTACGACCGCCAGGAACTCGACCGGGCCCGGCAAGAGCTCCAGGAGTGGCTCGTCTCCCACGGGACGAACGAACTCGAGCCCAAGGTGCGCCTCGAATTGGCCGACTGCCTCGTCCGCCTGTGCGAGAGCGACCTCTCGATCTCGCGCTTCTACCACACGGTCGGGAACGCGTTCGGGGCCCAGCGCCACGCGCGGCGGGCCATCCAGGAAGCGCGCGACGCGGGGGACGCGGAGCGCGTGAAGCAGGCCGAGGACTGGCAGCGCGGACTGCCCGCGGCCGTGAACCCCATCAGCGGCACGGAGGCGCTGCCTTGAAGCACGGGAGCCTCCTCGGACTCGTCCTCGCCAGCGCGGGACTCGCGGGCGGATGCGGTTACTCCACGGGAATCCGGGTGGCGGACCGGATCGGCAGCGTCGGCGTGGCCTACTTCGGAAACAAGACGCTGGAGCCCGATGTCGAGCGCCCGTTGCAGGACGCCCTGACGGCCAAGCTGCGCTCGCTCACGGACGTGCCCATCGCCGCCCCCGAGTCGGCCGAGGTGATCCTGCGCGGGGTGATCCTCGACTACCGGCGCCGCGGCGGGGTCCGCAGCGCGGAGAACAAGCTCCTCGAGACCGGGCTCTACCTCGAGGCCGAGGGCGGACTGTACGACCGCCGTACCGACCGGGCCCTGGGCCCCCAGAAGCGTTCGCGGATCTGGATCGGCTACGTGCTGGACGAGCCCCAGGGCGAGACCAACGCCCGCGACCGGGCGATCCAGTACGTGGCCGAGGACCTGATCCTCCAGTTGTTCGCCCCCCTCGAATGAAGATCCGAGGACAGGTCCCCGGAACGGCCGCGTGGCCGGTTCCGGGTTCCGAAGGCGGTCCCTCGGCCCCCGGGCGCGCATTTGGCGCACACCCTGCCCATCGAAGGCGCGCCATCCCTACGCTATGGGTGGTCCGCCGCGCGGCTCTTCCTGCAGCATCGGCCCGCCCCCGTCGATAGAGCTTCCATGCCCGAACCGAAGAACAAGGAGAACCAGGACAAGGCGCGCAAGACGCGTTCGTTCGGTTCGTTCGCCCTGATCCTGTTCGTCCTCGTCGCGATCTTCCTCGTGTGGGGTGGTCAGCGCATGCGACCGCGCATGGACCTGACCCAGGACCTGTACGAGTGGTACCTCTACAGCGGCGACGTCGACGCGCAGGAGATCGTCGGCTCGAACATCGTCGAGGGGTCGCTCAAGGACGGGCGCCTCTTCGCCGTGCGCTTCGCCGAGGTCGGGCAGCGCGAATCGCTGTACCGCGAGCTCAAGGCCGCGCAGAACATCCAGCCGATCCGCCCCGCGGACCTGCAGCGCGCGCTCGAAGGCGGCTGGTACCAGCCCGTCTCCGCGCGCCACTTGACCGCCTACGGCGAGGTCGTGCAGGAAGGCGCTCCGACGAAGCCCGCCGACGCGAAGCCGGGCGACGCGGTCGTCCAGAAGCAGACGTCGCTCTCGCACCCGCAGACCGACCGCATGCTGATCCAGGCGACGGCCCGCCCGCTGTCCGCCTGGAAGGAAGTGGAGGCCAACGATCCGCCGTTCCACCTGCCGGCCGCGTCGGGCACGGTGTGGCTCGAGGTCGAGGACGTCACGGACTTCGCCGCGCTGACCGGCATGCTGCGCGCGCGCTCGGTGCCGATCGAGTCCATCTCGTTCGACATCTCGAAGACGACCGGCACGAAGGCCTCGGAGTCGAGTTCGCTGCTCACGCAGGCGCTCTTCATGTGGGGCCCGCTGATCCTCCTGTTCGTCATCGTCCTGTTCTTCATGCGCCAGATGCGCAACCAGGGCGGAGCGGGCGGCGTGATGAACTTCGGGCGCTCGCGCGCGCAGCTCTACAGCAAGGAGAACCACGTCAACGTCACGTTCGACGACGTGGCCGGCGCGGACGAGGCGAAGGACGAGGTCAAGGAGATCGTCGAGTTCCTGAAGAACCCGGGCCGCTTCACGCGCCTGGGCGGACGGATCCCGCGCGGCGTGCTGCTCGTCGGCTCGCCGGGCTGCGGCAAGACGCTGCTCGCCAAGGCGATCGCCGGCGAGGCGGAGGTCCCCTTCTTCTCGATCAGCGGCTCGGACTTCGTCGAGATGTTCGTGGGTGTGGGCGCGAGCCGAGTGCGCGACCTGTTCAAGCAGGCGCGCGAGAATTCGCCCTGCATCATCTTCCTGGACGAGATCGACGCCGTCGGACGCCGCCGCGGTTCCGGCATGGGCGGCGGTCACGACGAGCGCGAGCAGACGCTCAACGCGATCCTTGTCGAGATGGACGGCTTCGGCACCGACGAGGGCATCATCGTCATCGCGGCCACGAACCGTCCGGACGTGCTCGACCCCGCGCTCCTGCGCCCCGGCCGCTTCGACCGCGAAGTCACGATCGACCTGCCCGACCTGAATGGTCGCGAGCAGATCCTGAAGGTCCACCTGAAGAAGGTGAAGGTCGGCGGCGACGTCGACGTCACGCGCCTCGCGCGTGGGACGCCCGGCTATTCCGGCGCCGATCTGGCCGCGATCATCAACGAGGCCGCGATCATGGCCGCGTTGCAGCGTCGCGACGAGATCTACATGGAGCACCTCGAGGAGGCGCGCGAGAAGGTCATGTTCGGGCGCCAGAAGCGCTCGCGCGAGATGGAAGAGGCCGACCGCAAGATCACCGCGTACCACGAGGCCGGTCACGCGGTCGTCGGCGCGATGATCCCCGAGGTCGATCCGCCGACGAAGGTGACGATCGTGCCGCGCGGACGCGCTCTCGGCCTGACGACGTTCATGCCCGAGAAGGAGCAGTACCACATGCAGCGCCGCCGACTCGTCGGCCAGCTGGCGGTGGGTTACGGCGGCCGCATCGCGGAGGCCGAGTTCTGCGGCGACATCTCGGCCGGCGCGTCGAGCGACATCAAGCAGAACACGGAGCTCGCGCGGCGGATGGTCGCGGAGCTCGGCATGAGCGACAAGGTCGGGCCGGTGAACTACGCCGAGCGCCAGGGCAGCGAGTTCCTGGGCACCGAGCTGATGAGCTCGAAATGGCACAGCGAGGAGACCGCGCGCGAGATCGACCAGGAGATCCAGCGGTTCCTGCGCGAGGCGTACGAGCGCGCCGAAGTGCTGATCCGCGCGAACCGCGGAGCCGTCGAGAGCCTGGCCACGGCGCTCATGCGCTACGAGACGATCACCGGCGAAGAGGTGAAGGAGATCCTGCGCGGCGCGTCCCTCGACTCGTTGCGTCCGGGTGTCCCGCACGTCGTGCCGCGCACGGCGAGCGCGCGCGCCGAGGCGGCCAAGAACGCGCCGAAGCCCGCGAGCGGCGGCGAGCTGCCCGGCACGCCGGGCCTGTCGCCGGCTTGAGCGGCGAGAGCTCGATCCGATGACCGATCTGGCGCGCGACCCCGTCTTCGGCGAGGTCGCGCGCCGTCTTTCGCCGCTGGCCCTTCCGGCGCGCGCTTCGGTCGCGCCCACGAGGCCGCCGCCTGCGGTCGGAGGCCTGGCCGGTTGGGTGGAGGTCTCGTTCCGGACCGGCGGCCTGGGGACTGACGAACTCGCGCGACTCGCAGCGGTCTCGAAATCGCTCCTGCCGACAGCCACGGGCAGCGGGCGCGACGTCCTCGGCTGCCCACGGTTCGTCCTCGAGCAACCGGAGCTCGCGACGCCCGCGGTCGCGGCGTTGCTCGCCGCGCACGAGCGCGCGAACCTGCCGTTCGGGCGGCTGCGCCTCATGGGCGTCGTCAACGTCACGCCCGACAGCTTCTCCGACGGCGGAGAGCACCTCGATCCGTCGCGCGCAGTCGCCCGCGCGCTCGCCCTCGTCGCGGAAGGCGCGGACCTGCTCGACATCGGCGGCGAATCGACGCGCCCGGGCTCCGACCCCGTCTCCGTCGAGGAAGAGCTGCGCCGCGTCGTGCCCGTGATCACGGAGCTCGCAAAGCTCACGCGCATCCCGATCAGCACCGATACGCGCAGAGCGGCCGTCGCCCGCGCCGCGCTCGAGGCCGGTGCGACGATCGTCAACGACGTCTCGGCCGGGCTCGCCGACGCGGCGATGCTGGCCGTCGTCGCGAAGCACAAGGCCAGCTTCGTGGCGATGCACATGCAAGGCGAACCGCGCACCATGCAGACGGCGCCGCGCTACGACGAGGTCGTCGCCGAGGTCGCCAATTTCCTGCGCGAACGGTGCTTCCGCGCGCTCGAGGCCGGCATCGCCCGCCACAGGCTCTGGATCGATCCGGGCATCGGGTTCGGGAAGACGCTCGAACACAACCTGGAGCTCCTGCGTCGCCTGCCCGAGCTGCGCTCGCTCGGCCTCCCCATCCTGTTGGGCGTCTCGCGCAAGTCGTTCATCCCGAAGATCACGGGGGTCGACACCCCGCCCGAGCAGCGCATCGGCGGCACGGCGGCAGCAGTGACGCTCGGCGTCCTCGGCGGTGCCGAGATCCTGCGCGTCCACGACGTCGCGGTGATGCGCGAAGCGGCGCTCGTCGCGCGCGCGATCGGCATTCCTGGCTGAACCGCGCCCTTCCTTCGGAAGCAGCCGCTGTGCAGAATCGGACCGCTTCGGAGAGGACCTTGGCCAACGATCGCATCTTCGGTACGGACGGAATCCGCGGTCGCGCAGGCGACGGCTGGCTCTCCGTGCCCGCGGTCACCAGCCTCGGCGCCGCGATCGGCGAGGTCCTCGGCGCGCGGATCCCGCGGACCGACGTGGCCAAGCCGCGCGTCCTGCTCGGCCACGACGGCCGCCGTTCCGGCCCCGAGCTCGAGGCGGCGCTCTCGCGCGGCTTGGCGCAGACCGGTTTCGACACGACGAGCGCGGGCCTCATCACGACGCCGGGCCTCGCGCTGCTCACGAAGCTGGACCACTTCGTGATGGGCGTGATGGTCAGCGCCTCGCACAACCCCGCCGAGGACAACGGCATCAAGGTCTTCTCCGGCGAGGGGGACAAGCTCTCCGACGAGATCGAGATCGAGATCGAGGAGAAGCTGCGCGCGCGGCCGACGCTCGAACTGCGCGGGAACGGGCCCAAGCACGACGCAGCGCTGGAGGAGCAGTACCTCGACCTCCTGGTCAAGGGCCCGGGCGCGAACCTCCGGCTCGACGGCCTCGTCATCGCTCTCGACTGCGCGCACGGCGGCGGCAGCCGGATCGCGCCGCGCGT
Organism: Planctomycetota bacterium; assembly: GCA_026692665.1. Lineage (GTDB taxonomy): Bacteria > Planctomycetota > UBA1135 > UBA1135 > JAEUHZ01. Next base: position 119,331 of record JAPLOF010000022.1, on the reverse strand, counting down.
CTTCGGCCGACTCGGCGCGCAGGTGATCTCGATCGCGGCCGAGCCCGACGGCGACAACATCAACCGCGGCGTGGGCGCGACGCACATGGAGGCACTGCAAGCCACGGTGCGCGCTCACAAGCCCGACCTCGGGATCGCGCTCGACGGCGACGGCGACCGTTGCCTGCTCGTGGACGAGAAGGCCGAGGTCGTGCACGGCGACGGGATCCTGACGCTGCTCGCGGTCGACGCGATGCGCAAGAAGGCCTGGAAGGACCCGCGTCTCGTCGCGACCGTGATGAGCAACAAGGGCCTGCACCGCGCGCTGCGCGCGGTCGGCGTCACGGTCGTGACGACCGACGTGGGCGACCGACGCGTGGTCGAGGCCATGAAGCGCGAGAACCTGAAGCTCGGCGGCGAGCAGTCGGGCCACGTCGTGTTCGGGCCGGATCACCACTACATCGGCGACGGCATCTACACGGCGCTGCGGGTGCTGCGCGTCTTGCGCGACGCGAAGAAGCCGCTGTCGGAGCTGGCCGGCGCGTACCGCCCGTTCCCGCAAGTGCTCTTGAACGTGAACGTGTCGCGCAAGCCGTCGCTGTCGGAGATTCCGAGCATCGCGCGCGTCCGCCAGCAGTTCGAGACCGAGCTGGGCGAGGACGGCCGGATCCTGCTGCGCTACTCCGGCACGGAACCGCTCGCGCGCGTGATGGTCGAAGGCCCCGACGCCGACCGCATCCGCGAGCAGGCGCAGACCCTGGCGGACTTGATCTCGGCCGAGATCGGGGCCTAGCGGTAGAATTTCGCCAGGGGACGCAATGCCCCGATCCGAACACCGGGCTTTCGGACCCGACCTCCGATGGACGCTCACGAACCTCGCGATGAAGATGGCGGCATGGACCTGCATCTGCCCGCGGACCTGTCGGAGTTCGTGAACGAGGAAGTGCGCCGCGGCGAGTATGCGTCGCCGGACGAGGTCGTGCGCGCGGCGATCGAACGCCTCGCCGACGATGCCCGCGCGCGCGAGGACATCCGCGAGAAGATCGCAGTCGGACTCGCGGAGCTGAGAGCCGGTCAAGGAATCGACGGAGACGTCGTGGCAGCGCGCATGCGCGCCCGCATCGCAGAGCACCGCAAGAACGGGCTGTGAGCTGCTACGAACTCGCGCCTGCCGCGCAGGCCGACCTCGAGGAGATCATCGACTACGTGGCGAGGTCGAGCGGTTCGGACGTGGCGGATCACGTGCTCTCCACGATCCTGTCGGCATTGGATCGAATCGCGGAGTCGCCCCGGATCGGGCACTCGCGCGACGACTTGGCACCCGAACCCATGCTGTTCTGGACGGTGTACAGCTACATGATCGTGTACCGACCCGGCGACGAGCCGCTCCAAGTCGCACGCATCTACCATGGCGCTCGCGCACCATGGCGGATCGCGAACTCGACCCGTGCCAGGGAGGACAACTTCGAATGAACGTCGTGGCGATTGTGAGTCCTGTCTCCGGTTCGTCCAAGCCTGTCGGATCTGGACGACCATGTTGCTCGACCATCTGAACGACGGCGAGCGCGAGGTCGTACGGCGCGCATTGGAAGGCTCACTGCGATTCCTCTTCGAGCCGTATGGCGAGGTCGAATACTCGCTTCGTATGGGCCTCGACTCCGCGGTGGTCCGCGCGATGGTCGCGAGGTTGGCCGAAACCGGCGATCTCGCCGACGACTACGTGGGACGCAGGGCGGTGAACAACTCGTTCAACGAGCTGCTGAACGGCCTCGGGATCAGCGAGGCCGAGTGCCTGACCGCGCTCGGCGTTGCCCGCGCCGAAGCACTTCGCATCTACCGCACGTTGTCTCGCTCGGTAGGGTGAAGGTCGATCGGTCTGCGCTGACAAGTGCTTCCGCGAGGATCTGGCGCTCGACGCGGGTCGAGGCGCACACTGCGCCCATGGCCCGCAAGAAGGTCGTCCGCCGGAAGAAGGTCGAGCCGCGCTCGCGCGGCCTCTCGCCGCGTGAGGTCGCGAGCGAGCGCGCGCCCGCCCCGATCCAGTCGCTGGCAGCGCAGGTCGAGGAGGACGGCGCCAGCGTGCTCGCGACCTACCGCGAGCCGCTCGCCGGCCACTGGCAGCTCTTCGTCGCGGTGCCGATCGACAAGGTCGCGCCGACGCCGTTCCAGCGCGACCTCAGCGAGGCGCACCTGAAGCGCCTGACGAAGCGCATCGACGAGGTCGGGCGCTTCCTCGATCCGATCATCGCGGTGCGCCGGCCGGACGGGACGTATTGGACGCCGAACGGCAACCACCGGCTCAACGCGCTGCGCGAGCTCGGCGCGCAGACAGTCGTCGCGCTCCTCGTGCCCGAGGAGCGCGTCGCGTACCAGATCCTGGCGCTGAACACGGAGAAGTCGCACAACCTGCGCGAGAAGGCGCTCGAGGTCATCCGCATGGCGCGCGACCTGGCGGTCTTCGACGACGCGCCCGAGCGCGATCACGAGCTCGTGTTCGAGGAGCCGGCGTTCCTGACGCTGGGGCTCTGCTACGAGAAGAACGGGCGCTTCTCGGGCGGGACGTACCAGCCGGTGCTGAAGCGGCTCGAGTCGTTCCTGCCGCAGAAGCTGCCGAAGGCCATCGAGATCCGCGAGGCGCGCGCGGCGCAGCTCATGGTGCTCGACGAGGCCGTCGCCGCGGCCGTGGCCGGCCTGAAGGCACGCGGTTTCGAAAGCCCCTACCTGAAGAGCTTCGTCGTCGCGCGGATCAACCCGATCCGTTTCCGTCCCGACGCGGAGGCCGACTTCGACGAGGTGATCGGGAAGATGACCGCGGCCGCGAAGAAGTTCGACGCGGGAAAGGTCAAGGCCGACCAGATCGCGCGCTCGGGCGGACCGCCCGAGGCCGCGGAGTAGCGCGCGGCGAGCCCGGCGGTCGCCCGGAGACTCCCTCTCCCCGAGCTCGGCGGCCCGACCGACGGGCGCTCCAGCTAGACTCCCGCCCGCGTGAACGTCCACATCGCCATCGAGACCTCGACCCGCGTCGGGTCCGTCGCCGTCTCCCGCGGCGGCGAGCGCCGACGCGCCGATCTGGGGGAGTCGCGCGCGCACGCCTCGGACCTGATGCCGGCCGTCGACCGCCTGGTCAGGGAACTCGGCGGCGTTCCGGCCGAGCTCGCGGCGGTCCTCGTCGGAACCGGACCGGGCAGCTACACCGGCCTGCGCGTCGGCATCGCGACCGCCCTGGGGCTCGCCCGCGCCTCGGGAGCGCGCGTGCGCGGGGTCCCGTCCGGGCAGGTCCTGGCGTTCGGGGCCCTCGACCCCGGGCAGAGCGCGTACCACCTGATCGACGGCCGGTCGGGCGGGTTCTACCTGGCGCACTTCCTGCGCACCGAAGGCGAGGTCCTGGTCCTCGAGGCCCCCACGGTCGTCGGACGCGAGGACCTTCCCGGCCGCCTCGGCGACCTGGTCCCGATCCTCACCGACGACGCGACGGTCGCGACCTCCGGACTCTCGCCTGAGTTCCTCGAGCGCGTGCGCACCGACGTCCGGCCCGACGCGCGCGACCTGCTCGCTCTGGGGCTCGCGCGCCTCGAGCGGCTCGGTCCGGAAGCGCTCGACGCGATCGAGCCGCTCTACCTGCGACCGTTCGGAGCGCGGCTCGGGGACTGAGCGCGCAGCGTCGGCGCCGACCTCCCAGCGCTGGAACTGCTCCGACGGACCGCGATCGCCAGGGTCGCCTCCGCGATGACGCTGGACCGCTCGTCGCGAGCCCGTTGTACCGACCGCGCGGCCGTGGCAGTCTCCGGACGTGAACGCCTATCGTGCCTGGGCCGAGATCGACCTCGACGCGCTGACCACGAACCTCGCGGTGATCCGCCAGCGCGCGGGGCCCGGCACGCGCGTCATGCTGGTCGTCAAGGCCGACGCGTACGGTCACGGCGCGGTGCCGATCGCGCACCACGCGGTGCGCTGCGGCGTCGCGGCGTTCGGCGTCGGCTCGTCGGCCGAGGCTCTCGAGCTGCGGCGTGCCGGGATCCGCCTGCCGATCCTCGTCCTCGGCACGATCATCGACGACGAGGCGGACGAGTGCCTGCGCAACGACGTCCACGTCGCGCTGCACTCGACCGCGCGCCGCGCGATGCTGCAGAGCCTGGCCGCGCGCATGGGCCTGCGCGCGAAGGTCCACGTGAACATCGACACGGGGATGGGACGCCTCGGCGTGCTGCCCGCGAAGGCGATCGAGCTCCTGCGCGAGGTCAAGGCGTCGCCGAACCTGGAGCTGTGCGGGATCATGACGCACATCAGCGCGCCCGACGGCGCGATGGCGGCCAGCACGACGGATCAGCAACGCCTGTTCGAGGGCGTCCTGCGCGAGGCGCGTGCGGAGGGCCTGCAGCGCGGCTGGACGCACATGGCGAACTCGGCGGGACTCTTCACCTCGCTGAAGCCCTGCTACGACACCGTCCGCCCGGGCATCAGCGCGTACGGGGTCCTCCCCAACGACCTGCGCGGCTCGGACGAGCTCAGGCCGGTGCTCTCCCTGCGCACCCAGGTCGTGTTCCTGAAGGACATCCCCGCCGGTTACCCCGTCGGATACGGGTCCACCTGGAAGTCGGAGCGCCCTACGCGCATCGCGACCCTCCCGGTCGGATACAACGACGGCGTGGCTTGGCGTCTCGGGAACAAGGGCGAGGTCCTCGTGCGCGGCATCCGCGCGCGCATCGTCGGTCGTGTGTCGATGGACTACACGACGGTCGACGTCGGCCACATCCGCGGCGTCGAGGTCGGAGACGTGGTCACGCTGATCGGCAGCGATGGCGCACAGACGATCACCGCCGAGGAGATCGCCGCGAAGGCCGACACGATCGCGTACGAGATCACGTGCTCGGTGGGCAAGCGCGTCGCGCGCGTGCCGCGCGGCGGAGTCGACGTCGTGGTTCCCGCGCAGCCGCCGTCACGGCCGGACGCCGGTCGCGTGGAGCCGGCGCGGATCGACCTGCGCCGCGCCGAGGCCCTGCGGTCGGAAACGCCGCGCGTGGAGCCCGTGCGAGCCGAGTCGAGACCGATCGAGACGCGACCGGAAGGCACCGCGCAGGTCACGGACGCGCGCGGTCCGACCTACCGCAGCGAATCCACGCTGCGGCCCGGAAGCTGAACCATGGCCGTGCTGGCCCGGATGTTCCTGGGCCTGCTCGCCGTCGCGGGCTGGCTGTTGCTCGCGGTCGCGGCGATCCTGTGGTTCGGCGAGGAGTCGGGCCTCGTCGCGCGCTTCGTGCGCGATGCCGCCGCGGCCGAGCTCGGCGCCCTAGGCGACGACCTGAAGCTCGAAGGAGTCCGCTTCCGCTGGTTCGACCGCGCGATCGAGATCGACCGCGTCCTCTTGGGTCCGGGCGGCGAGATGGCCAACCTGCGCGACGTCCGCATCGAACTCGCGGGCGCTGAGGATCAGGGTTCGCCGGTGCGGCGCATCGAAGTCGTCTCCGGGCGCGTGCGCTTCTCCCCGGCGCTGACGAACGGACTGCAGCGCTACACGAAGCACATCGCCGGGGCGGAGAAGCGTGTCTCCGGCCCGACTTCGCTGCCCACCGTGCAGGTCGAATCGTTGGACCTCGAGGTCGTCTCGCGTCGCTGGGGCGTGCTCCCCATCGGCCGCCTCGACGTGCTCGCGCGCGCGAACGCGCGCGGCGCGCCGGAGATCTTCGGCCGGCTCGTGCCCGCGCTCTCCGCGCGCGTCGGAGAGCCCGGCGAGATCTACGTGTCGGGCACGATGAGCGACGAGAACACCCTGTCGCTGCGCGCGAACGCGACGCGCATGCCTTTGGGAGTCGACGGCCTGCCGCAGGACGAGGACCTCGACTTCCTGCGCGCTTTCGAGCCCAGCGGCCTGCTCGAACTGCAGGTGGACGCCCGGATCCCGCTCGCCGGCGGCGAGCCGCGCGCGGAACTGCGCCTGGCGTTGCAGCGGGGCGCGGCGCGGATGCAGGCCGGAAAGCAGCGCTTCGAGTCCGTGCGTCTCGACATCGAGGCCGCCTGGAAGCCGAAGGACCTGACCGAGTGGCGCGATCTCGAGACCTGGCACGCCCTGGCGCGCGCGACGGGGACCTGGAACGGGACCGCGTTCGACGCGACGGCGCTGCTCGGCGACGAGGCCGGCACCGAGCACGAGGTGGAGTTCTGGGCGCGGCTGCCCGACCTCGCGCTGGAGCCCGCTCTGCTCGCGACGCTCGACGCGGGCCCGCTCGCCAAGCGGATTTGGGACGGCCTCGACCCGCGCGGCTCGACCGAAGTCTGGGTCGGCGCGCATGTCCCCCGAGACCGCGGCGCGCGGACGCTCGCGGAGGCCGCTTCGGTCTTCGCACTGGCGCGGCCGTCGGGGGCGGCGGCCCTGACCTACCTCGGCATGTCGAAGGATGCGCGCGGGGTGTTCGACGAGGGCTTCCCGCTGCCGCTCGAGAAGGTCAGCGGCGAGATCGCCTTCGTGCTCGATCCCGAGCGCCAGCACCGTTGGTCGATCGCCCTGCTCGACCTCGTGGGCTCGGCCGGCGAAGGCTCGATCCGCGCGCACGGTGTCGTCGAATCACCGCCGCGCGATGTCGATCCGCGGCTGCCGACGGCCGAGTACGCCGAGATGGACCTCGACATCGCGACCGACCGCCTGCCGATCGACCAACGGATACGCACCGCGTTGGAAGGTCTCGCCGGTCCGCTTCCGCCGGCCTCGACCTGGAAACCCTTCCAGCCCGAAGGCGGCCAGATCGGCGTGGTCCTGCGCCTGTACAGGGAAGCGCGGCTCTCGTGGCTCGCCACGGACCTCGAGGTCGCGCTGCAGGACGTGTCGCTGGCCTGGGAGGACCTCCCGGTGCCGTTCCAGCGCGCCAGCGGGACGCTCCGTTTCCGCTCCGACGGCATCACGGAGAGCGCGCTGGGCCTGAGGCTCGAGGGCAGCCTGCGCACGGCGCAGAAAGCACGAGTGGCTCTGCGTTCGCGGACGATCGGTGGCGCGCAGGCTCATGCGCACGCGCCGCTCGACGAGGTCTCCGTGGCCGCGATCGACGTGGAGCGCGTCGCGTTGACGGGAGACGACCGACGGATCCTGGTGGATCACGTGCCCGGCATCGGCGACGGACTCGAGGAGCTCTCGCCGCGCGGCTTCGCGGACATCCGCTACGAACGCGTGCGCTGGGATCCCGCGCGGCCCCTCGACGTGCGCGCCGAAGCCACCCCGCTGGCCCCGGCCCAGATCGTGCCGAAGCGTTTCCCGATGACCGCGAGCGATGTGCGTGGACGCGCCCTGTACACGGCCCGCGAGGGAGCTGGCGTCAGCGAGAGCGAAGTGCGCATCGCTCCGCTGATCGCGAGTCTGTCCGATGGGTCCAGCGTGTCCATCCGTGCGCGGTTGCCGGACGGAGCCGTGACGATCCTCGCGGCCGGGGTCGATCCGGCCAACAAGGCGCTCCTCGGCGCGGTCGCCGGCCTCGTCGGTCCACGCGACACGGCTGGTGGGACCGCGGGTGGCCGTGCGCTCTTCGACAGCAGCGCCCTGTCCTTCTCGGGCCGGCTGGACCTGGCGTCGGAAATCCCCCTCGCGAAGAAACCGAAGGAAGGGGTTGCGCGTCCCGGATCTGCGATGCCGGACGACGCGCCCGGCGCCAAGGCCGCCACTCCAGGAGGCGACGGGGACTGGCGGTTCTTCCTGCGCGGCTCGAAGCTCGCCACGACGACGGGATTCCAGCTCGACGACCTGCGCGGCGAGTTGGAGCTGCACCAATCCGTCCTCTTCGGCTCGGGTCTCGAGGCCAGACTCGCGGAAACGCCAGTCGCCCTCGCCGACGTGCGCTTCGCGCCATCGGGCGACGACTGGAAGCTCGAAACGGGCTTCGACGCGCGCGACGTGCCTCTCGATCGCGCGCACCTGGGTGGGTTCTTCGACACCGTCACGCTGAACGCGCTCCTCGACGATTTCGCCTGGAAGGGCCGGTTCGACTTCACAGCGGGGCGGCTCGCGATCACGATTCCGCCGCGCGGCGACACCCGGCTGGAGCTCGCCGGCGAGTTCGAACCTCACGCGATGTCGCTGCGCATGGGCCTGCCGCTCGAGATCGAGACCGCGACCCTGCATCTCGACAAGCTCGTCCGGGAGGACGGCAAGGTCCGCGCGCTGGCCACGATCGACGGCCTCTCGGGGAGGCTCGCGAGCCGCGAGCTGAAGGAGGCGCGCATGGTGCTCACGTACGTGGAACCCGCGTTGTCGATCGAGACGCTCGCGGGCGACCTCGAAGGCGGATCGCTGCGGCCCCTCGGCACCGGCGCCGAGCGCGCCGGCACGCCGTTCTGGATCGCGCTCCAGAAACCGTTCCCTTTCCAGGTCGCGCTCGACCTGCGCGACGTGGACGTCGCCGGCCTCCTGCGCGGGCTCTTCCCGTCGGGGATCGCGACGCGCGGCAAGGTGGACGCCGAGCTGCGGCTCGCGGGCGACCTGGAACATCTGCTGGGCATCCAGGGCACCGGATCCGTGCGCCTCCGACAGTCGCGCCTGTGGTCGGTGCCCGTCTTCCGCGCCCTGTTCGGCCAGCTCGGCCTCGACGACACGGCCACGTTCGACTCGATGTACACGAACGTCAAGATCCGCGACGGTGTCATCGAGATGGACGACATCCTGTTGCGCAGCCCGCTGCTGCAGCTCGTCGGATCGGGCACGCTGGACCTCGACGGCCGGTTGTCGCACGACCTCGAGGTGCGCTACGAGCTCGTCGACAACCTCGGGCCGCTCACGCGCATGATCTACTGGATCCAGAACGGGTTGCTCAGCGTGAGCATCCGCGGCGACATGGGACGGCCCATCGTCGTGATCCAGAATCCGCTGCGCAGGCTGTTCGGCAGCGGCCGCGACTACCGCGCGCTGCCCACGCCGGGCTACGCGCCACTCCCTCCCCGCTTCTGATCGCCATGACGAACCTCGAGACGTGGGCCGTGATCATGGCCGGTGGCTCCGGCACGCGCTTCTGGCCCGCGAGCCGCAAGAAGCACCCCAAGCAGTTCCTGCGCGTCGCCGGTTCGAAGACGCTGATCCAAGAGGCCGCCGCGCGACTCGGCGACCTGATCCCGCCGGAGCGACGGCTCGTCGTCGCGGGACACGAGCACGTGGCGCTCGTGCGCAAGCAGCTGCCGAAGATCCCGCCGGAGAACATCCTGGCCGAACCGACGGGCCGCAACACGGCGCCGTGCGTCGCGTGGGCCGCGGTGGAGATCGCGCGCCGCTCGCCCCGCTCGGTGCAGGTCGTGCTGCCGAGCGATTCGGTCATCCGGCCCGCGGCGGAGTTCCGGAAGCTCTTGCGCGCAGCGATCGAGGAAGCGAGCACATCGAGCGCGCTCGTGACCTTCGGCGTGCAGCCCACGTTCCCCGCGACAGGCTACGGCTACATCGAGATCGGCGACGAGGTCTCGAAGCACGCCAAGATCCCCGTGCACGCCGTGAAGCGCTTCGTGGAGAAGCCCGACCGCGCGCGTGCCGAGCAGTTCCTCGCAACGGGCCGGTACCTGTGGAACTCGGGCATGTTCGTGTGGACGACGAGCGCGATCCTGGCCGCGCTGCGCGAGCACGCGCCGACGGTTCTCGCGCCCCTGGAGCGCTGCCGCACGAGCGCGGAAGCCGTCGCGATCTACCCCACGATCCCGAGCGTCGCCATCGACGTCGCGGTCATGGAAAAGGCGCGCGATGTCCGCGTGGTGCCGTTCGGCATCTCGTGGAGCGACGTGGGCGCGTGGCCTGCGCTGCCCGACGTGCTGCCCGCGGATCCAGAGGGGAACGTGACCGGCGGCGGCGCGCTGCTCGTCGCCGAGGATTCGCGGCGCAACGTCGTGCACGCGCCCAAGGGCGAGCTCGTGGCGCTGGTCGGGGTCAGCGATCTGGTCGTCGTGCGCGCCGGCAAGGCGATCCTCGTGTGCCCGAAGGATCGCGCGCAGGACGTGAAGAAGATCGTCGACCGGCTGTCGCGCGAGGATCCGGGCTGGGTCTGAAGCGGTCTCGCCGCGGACGTCAGTGCTTCGCCTTCCCCTGCGACGCCACCGCGTGCTGCGCGGCGGCGACCTCGGCCTCGCTCGCGAGGTACTGGCTCGAGATCGGCGTCAGGTCGCGGTCGAGCTCGTACACGAGCGGGATCCCGGTCGGCACGTTCACCGCGACGATCTTGTCGTCGGCCACGCGGTCGAGGTGCTTGATCAGCGCGCGCAGCGAGTTGCCGTGCGCCGCGATCACGACGCGCTCGCCGGCTCGGATGCGCGGCGCGATGCGCTCGTTCCAGTACGGCACGACGCGCGCGACCGTGTCCTTCAGCGACTCGGTGCGCGGGCGCTCGGACGGCTTCAACTTCGCATAGCGCCGGTCGGACGACGGATTGTCGGCGTCACCGTCGGCGTACGGCGGCGGCGGGATGTCGTAGCTGCGGCGCCACACGAGCACTTGCTGCTCGCCGTGCTTCGCGGCCGTCTCGGCCTTGTCGAGTCCCGTCAGCGCGCCGTAATGGCGCTCGTTCAGGCGCCAGTCGCGCTCGACGTCGATCCACAGCCGGTCCATCTCCTCCTGGACGATGCACAGCGTGTGGATCGCGCGCTTCAAGCGGCTCGTGTACGCGAAGTCGAAGTCGAAGCCGGCTTCGACGAGCTTCCGGCCCGCGGCGCGCGCTTCGGCCAGGCCCTTCTCCGACAGCGGCACGTCGCGCCAGCCCGTGAAGCGATTCTCGCGGTTCCACTGGCTCTCGCCGTGGCGGATCAGGACGAGTCGGTGCATCGGTGGGATCCCTTCTTCAGCCCGCGAGTCGGCGGGCCACGATCTCGTTCGCGCGCGCCAGGAGTTGTCGCGCCTCGTCACGCTGGCGCTCGGCACGCGCCAGCCGTTCCTGCCCCCAGGCCTTGTCCGCGATCGACCCGGCGTTGATCTTCACGTTCAGGAACGCCGCCTCGCACGCGCTGGCGAGACAGTTCGCGCCGCTCGCGATGTCCGAAACGAGGTTCGAGTTCACGTCGGGTAGCGCGTCGACGGCCAGCGCGAGGGCGGCGAGCGCGTGCTCGATGGTCTCGGCCGGCACCTCGAGCGCGCCGCGCAGGCCGGCCTGGATCGCCGCGGTGCGCAGAGCCTTCTCGGGATCGCTCGACTTGGGCAGCTTGTAGGCCGCCGTCACCGCGTCGTAGCTCCGCGCGTCGAGGTCGACGAGCGCGAGGCCGCGCGCCTGGTGCGCGGCGAGCCCCTCGACGCGGCGCGCCATCGCGCCCTCCACGGCCGCGAACTTCTCCCCCGACGTGAAGCGGCAGGCCATCGCCGCCAGGGCACTGCCGGAGGCGACGAGCGCGGCCGCCATGCTTCCGCCACCTGGCGTGGGAGTCCGCGCGGCGAGACTCGCGACGAAGTCGCGCAGGGGGAGGTCGACGAGGGACACGGTGTGGGTCATCCGGAGGTTCGAGGTGTCGGCGCGGCGTGGGCGCGGCAGTCTAGCCAGCGCCGCGAGGTCGGCACCCGCCGGCGAACGCGCGGATCGTGAACCGCCGAACCGGCAGTCGCGCCCACGGACCGTCCCGCGATTGGGACGGGGGATTTCGCGCTTCACGCCGCTGGTCCCTCGGATCAGCCCGTCTCGAAACGGGCATCTTTCCAGATCTAAGCCTTTTCCCTACAGAGCCTTAGGAAAAACCTGGGCCTTCAGAGTGGGTCCACGCGGGCGGCTTGTCTAGCCTTCGCGAGGTCGGATTCCACCCCCGCCAGGGTGTCCTGGGCCGACTTCCCTTTTCTGTTCCCCGCACACGACCGAACACGACTGCGCCCGTCGGGGCTGCCTCCCTCGGATTCCACCGGCAGGTCGCCGGACCCGAGGACCCCACTCCGGACGCGACCGCGGACGCCGAAGCGGACTTGAGAATCGCCTTCGCAACCCCCGAGCTTGGGAGCTTGGTCCGGCGCACGAGCCTGGCCGAGATCGCCGAGTCGCTGCCCAGGACGCTGCGCCAGGAGGGCGCGGACGTCCGTGTCTTCTTGCCCTGGACGATGGGGCTCGACACCTCGGCGCTGCAGAGTCTGCGCGAGGTCGGCCCCATCCGCGTGAAGGACGGGACCGGGAAGTGCGAGCTGGCGGTCCACACCGGGAACCTGGGCGACCTGCCGATCTACCTGATCGACCACCCGACGCTGTTCCGCTCGCGCCACCCCTACGGGGACGAAGAGGGCCCGTACGCGGACAATTGGCGGCGCTATGCGATCTTCGCGCGCGCCGTCCTCGAAGCGCTGCCGCTGGTGCAGTTCGCCCCGGACGTGATCCACGGCCTCGACTGGACGACGGGGCTGATCCCCGTGATCCGCGAGCTCGAGTACGCCACGAAGCAGCCCGGTCACCCGGCCGCCAACGCGGGCACGTTCTTCGGCATCCACAACCTGGCGATGCAGGGCGCGTTCGAGCGCGAGATCCTGCCGCAGATCGGGCTCCCCCACCGTGTGTTCACCGCGGTGCACGGCGTCGAGCTGGGCGGCAAGGTCAACTACCTGAAGGCCGGCGCCGAGTTCGCCACGATCGTCGGCACCACGTCGCCCGGTCATGCGCTGCGCGTGCAGCAGTCGGACCGTTCCTCGGGGCTCGCCGAGACGTTCCGCCGGCGCACCAAGGAACTGATCGGGATCTCGAACGGTATCGACTACAAGGCCTGGGACCCGGCCAACGACCCGCTCCTGCCGCAGCCGTTCTCGGTCAAGGACAAGGAGCTCCTCGGCAAGAAGAAGTGCAAGGCCTCGCTGCAGGAGAAGCTCGGTCTCGACAACGGCGCCCGCGTCATGGTCGCGGCCGTGATCGGCCGCCTGGACGCCGACAGCGGCTTCGACGTGCTGGCCGAGGTGCTGACGTCGATCCTGGAGCGCAACATCGAGGTCGTGCTGCTCGGCAACGGCAAGATGGAGGTGCTCGAGCGCGTGCGGACCGTCGAGCAGACCTTCCCGGGTCGCTGCCGCCTGATCGACGCCCTGCATCCCAGCGCGGCTCACACGCTGCTCGGCGGCGCGGACATCATCATCAGCCCGTCGCACTACCACGCCTCGAACCAGCTGTGCGCGATCGCGCTGCGCTACGGGGTGGTGCCGATCGTCTACACGGCCGCGGGCCTCGACGACACCGTCACCGACTACGAGAAGGACCCGAAGAAGGGCACGGGGTTCACCTTCAAGGCCTACACCGGCGACAGCCTGCTCGAGGGCATCGACGCCGCGCGCAAGGTGTACAAGGACCCCGTGGAGTGGCGCACGCTGGCGGCGCGCTGCATGAAGCAGGACTTCTCGTGGCAGGCCACGGCCGAGAACTACCTCAAGGCCTACCGCCGCGTGACGCGGCGCGCCAAGAGCACGACCGTCGACGACTGACGTCGGCGGCGTGACTTCGCGAAGGGGCCCAGGCGGAGCACCGACATGCGGCTGATCGGCATCGATCTCGGCGGGACGGCGATCAAGGCCGGCGCGGTGGACGAACGCGGCGAGATCCTCGAGCGCCGGTCGATCCCGACCGGCCTCCAGGACGGAGCGGCGGCCGTGCTCGATCGCATGGCCGGTCTGGCCCGGGACCTCCGCGCCGAGAACAGCGTGGGGGTCGGATCCCCCGGACTGATCGACCACGCTGGAGGGCGCGTCCTCGAGTGCCCGAACCTCAAGGCTCTCGAGAACGTGCCGCTGCGCGACGAACTCGCCCGGCGGCTCGGGTTCGATCCGAAGCGCGTTTTCCTGGAGAACGACGCGAACGCGGCCGCGGTCGGCGAGGGCTGGCTGGGCGCGGGGCGCAAGCACCGCGACCTGCTCCTCGTCACGCTGGGTACCGGCGTCGGCGGCGGACTGATCCTGAACGGCGAGCTCTACGCGGGGCCGGGCGGGATGGCGGGCGAGATGGGCCACGTTTGCATCGATCCCGAAGGCCCGTGGTGCGGCTGCGGCCGCCAGGGTTGCGTCGAGCAGTACGCGTCGGCCACGGCGGCGCGCCGACGGGCCCGGGAGCTCGGCCTGCCGGCGGAATCCCCCGGGGACCTCGAGAAGTTGGCGGCGACCGCCCGTGCGCGGCCGGGTCCCGAGCGGGATCTCTGCGCGGCGATCGGGCGGGACCTGGGGCGCGGGCTGGCGATGGCCGTCACCCTCCTGGATCTGCGCTGCTTCGTCGTCGGCGGAGGCTTTGGCGCCGCGCTCGACGTCCTGCTGGCGGGCGTGCGTGCCGGCATCGAGGAACGCACCTACGGTCGGCGGGTCGCCGCGGTGCAGATCCTGCCCGCCGAGCTGGGCGCGGACGCTGGTTGGATCGGGGCGGCGCGACTGGCTTCACGTTGAGCACTCCGTTGCCGCTATCTTCTGCGCGATGAGCGACGCCGCGGTCCTGTCGGTGCGCGATCTGCGCAAGGTCTACAAGAAGCCGTTCGAAAAGGGCGGCATCGCGGCCCTCGACGGCGTCTCGCTCGAGGTCGGCCGCGGCACGATCTTCGGCCTGCTCGGACCGAACGGCGCGGGCAAGACGACCCTCGTGAAGGTGCTGCTCGGCCTCGTGCGCGGGCACACGGGCGAAGCGCGTCTCTTCGGCCTCGAGCCTCTGGATCCGCGCTCGCGCGAGCGCGTCGGCTACCTCCCGGAAGCGCACCGGCTGCCGGGGCACCTGACGGGACGACAACTGCTCAGGCTCTTCGGCCGCCTTTCGGGGCGCGCTCCTGCGGACGTGGACTCCCGCGTCGGCGCGCTGCTCGAGCGCGTCGGCATGGAGAAAGCCGCCGACCGCAAGGTGCGCGAGTACAGCAAGGGCATGCAGCAACGCATCGGCTTGGCGCAGGCCCTGGTCCACTCACCGGACCTCGTGTTCCTCGACGAACCCACCGACGGCGTCGACCCGGTCGGGCGCGCGCAGATCCGCGAGCTCGTCCTCGAGCTCAAGCGCTCCGGCGTGACGTTGTTCCTGAACTCGCACCTCCTGCTGGAGGTCGAGCTGATGTGCGACCGCGTCGTGATCATGGACAAGGGCCGGATCCTGCGCGAAGGCACCATCGCCGATCTGACGCCAGCGACCGGCGTGGTGCGGTTCGAGATCGGCGCGCCCCGCGCGGACCTCGACCGCGTGCTGGCCGGCGTCGGCGCCAACTTGCGCGTGGACGGTGCGACCTTCCAGCTCGCGATCGGGCCCGCGGAGCTCGACTCCGCGATCGACCGCCTGCGCGCGGCGGGAGTCTCGATCCGCGCCGTCGAGCCGCGTCGCCTCAACCTGGAGGAAGCGTTCCTCGACCTGGTCCGGGCCTCGAACTCGGGGAGCCCGCGATGAACCGTCACGTGATCGGCGCACTCTTCGAGGACGCGTTCCGCCAGGTGCTCGACGACAAGGTGTTCCGTCTGCTCGTCGGGCTCGCGGCCATCCTGATCCTGCCCACGTTCCTCGTGGGGTTCCGGCCCGACGGTATCTCGCTGCTCTACGGCCTGAAGACCTGGAGCTACGACGACCTGATGCGCGCGTTCGGCGGAGCCGTGCCGAAGGTCGACGACCTCAACGTGGCCGTCGTCCGCGGGATCCAGGAAGGGATCGTCCAGGGACTCGCCGGTACCGTCGGGCTCCTGTTCTGCATCGCGGCGACCGCGTTCTTCGTCCCGCGCATGCTGGAGAAGGGCGCGGCGGACACGCTGTTCTCGAAGCCCGTCGGACGTTTCGCGCTGCTCTTCGCCCGCTACTGCGCCGGCGTGATCTTCGTCGCGATCCTGTCGTTCCTCCTCGTCCTCGGCATGCACGTCGGGTTCCTCGTGACGTCCGGTTTCAGCGACCCGGCCTTCCTGTGGAGCGCGCTGACGTTGACATACGTCTTCGCCCTGGTGCACAGCGTCTCCGTCGCCGTGGCCGTCGGTACGCGCAGCAGCATCGCCTCGATCCTGACGACGCTGATGTTCTTCGTGTTCACCGGCTGCATCCAGCAGATCTGGATCCAGACAGAACACTCGCAGGTCGTGGCGCGCGAGGCCGAGAAGCGCGGCGAAGAGGAGCCCCCGGGCGAGAAGCGCTTCGGTTTCCTCGTGGACACGCTCAACGCCCTGCACTGGACCCTGCCGAAGACCAGCGACGCGGACTACGTCATCGCAGGCTTGCGCAGGTCGGTGACGGAATCCGAGCCGCGCCTGCGCGACGCCAACGAGTACGTTTCGGTCCTGGGATCGCCGGGTGGTTTCGTGCGCGATGGCGGGGTGGTGGTCGACCTCTCCTCGGCGCCGGCGGTGTGGATCGCGCGCGATTCGGCGGGCGCCGAGACCGCGCGCATCGCGCTGTCCCGCCGAGAGCGCCGGGACCCCGAGCGGGAGGGCAAGCTCCGCTCGCCGACTTCGTTCGCCTTCGAGTACGCGAAGATCGTCGAGAAGGAACCCGGCACGGCGGACAAGCCCGTGCGCAACGGCCGGCCAGGCACGGAAGCGATCGACGTCTCGTGGGTGCGCTGGCGGGTACGCGGCGCGGACCCGGACGTCGAGCGCGCGCACGGCTTCCTGGCGGTCGAGGAGGCCCTCTACGAACTCGATGCCTCCTTCCAGCACACGTACGGCACGGCCGAGGAACGCGACAAGGCCCTGAAGGACTTCCTCGTCGAACTGCGCGTCGACAAGAAGAGCGCGACGAACCAGCCGCCTCAGCTCTGGTACGCGCGGACCTTCGGTTGGTCGGCTCCTTGGCGATACAACGCGTTCGTCTCGATCGGGACCTCGATCCTCTTCGCGCTGGTGCTCCTGCTCCTGGCGCGCTGGCGTCTCGCGCGCATCGACTTCTGATGGACGCGCGCGTCGTCGAGGAACTCCGGGCCATCCTCGGTCATTCGGGAGTGCTCGCCGAACGCGCGCGTCGTGTCACCTACGAATCGGACGGCCTGGCGTTTGCGCGACATGTCCCGGAACTCGTGATCCTCCCGCGCGACACGCGCGAGACGGCCGCGGCCATGAGAATCCTGCACACCCACGGCATCCCGATCGTCCCACGCGGCGCGGGCACGGGGCTCTCGGGCGGCGCGACCCCGGTCGCGGGCGGCGTCGTGATCGGCACCGCGCGCATGCGCGACGTGCTGGAGATCGATGCCGAGAACCGCTGCGCGCGCGTGCAGGCCGGCGTCGTCAACGTCGACCTGACGCACGCGGCGGCCGAGCACGGCCTCTTCTACGCGCCCGATCCGTCGAGCCAGAAGGCCTGCACGATCGGCGGCAACGTCGGCGAGAACTCGGGCGGTCCCCACTGCTTCCGGTACGGATCGACGACGCGCCACGTGCTCGGTCTCGTGATCGTGTTGCCCGACGGCGAGGTGCTCGACCTGTCGCGACCCGCCGTCGACGCGCAGGGCTACGACCTCGTCGGCCTCTTCGTCGGCAGCGAGGGCCTCTTCGGCATCGCCACCGAGATCACCGTCGCGCTGCTGCCGGTACCGCCGGTCACCGTCACGATGCTGGCCTTGTTCCGCGACCTCGACGCGGCCTGCGACGCGGTCAGCGACCTGATCGCCGCGCGGCTCGAGCCGTCGGCCATCGAGATCCTCGACGAGCTGACGATCGAGGCGGTCGAATCGAGCGTGCTGGCCGCCGGCTATCCGAAGGGCGTGAAAGCCGTGATGCTCGTCGAGGCCGAGGGCTCCGAGGCCGAGGTTGCCGCGACCGTCGACGCGATCGAGCCGCTGCTCGTCGCGCGCGGCGCGTTCGACGTCCGCCGCGCGCGCGACGAGGCCGAGCGCGCGCGCCTGTGGGCCGGGCGCAAGGGCGCGTACGGCGCGATGGGTCGCGTGGCGCCGGACCTGTACGTGTGCGATGCGGTCGTGCCGCGGACGAAGCTGCGCGAGCTCGTGCGTCAGACGATCGCGATCTGCCACGCGCGCGGGTTGCGCATCGCAAACGTCTTCCACGCCGGCGACGGGAACCTGCATCCGAACATCCCCTACGACCGGCGCAACGCCGAGGAGCTGCGGCGCGTGCTCGAGGCCGGCGACGAGATCCTGAAGGCCTGCATCGCCGCCGGCGGATCGCTGACGGGCGAACACGGCGTCGGGCTGGAGAAGATCGGGGCGATGGAGTGGATGTTCACAGGTCCCGACCTCGACGCGCAGTGCCGCGTGCGCGACGCGTGGGATCCGCTGCGGCGGATGAACCCGGGCAAGCTGCTGCCCGTGCACGCGTGCCGCGAGACACGCACGCGCGATCCGCGCGGAGGTACGCGTTGAGCACGGCGACGGTCGTCGCGCCGCGCTCGATCGAGGAGGCGGCGGAGGCAGTGCGGCACGCCGCGCGCGAGCGCGCCGTCGTCCTCGCGACCGGCGGGAACACGAAGCGCACGTGGACGAAGCCGGCTGCGCGCGTCGACATCGAGCTCTCGACGCGTCGCTTGTCGGGTGTCGTCGTGTACGAGCCGGGCGACGGCGTGATCACGGCGCTCGCGGGGACGCCGTGGGCCGAGCTCGAAGCGCTCGTCGCGCGCAACGGTCACCATCTGTCGCCCGCGATCCCGGCGCCCAGCAACGTCACCGTCGGCGGCGTCGTCGCGGCCGGACAGAGCGGCATGGACCGTCTGCGATTCGGCCCGTTGCGCGACCACGTGCTCGGGCTGCGCGTCGTGATGGCGGACGGGACGACCGCGAAGACGGGCGGACGCCTCGTCAAGAACGTCACCGGCTTCGACCTGCAACGGCTGCACACCGGCGCGCACGGGACACTCGGTCTCGTCGCCGAAGTCTCGCTGCGCCTGCACGCGGCGCCCGGGCTGCGCGCGGTCGGCCTCGCATTCCATCCGACGCGCGAGTCGGCGCTCGAGATGGCGCGCGCGGTCACGCGGCTCTCGCGGGCCGCCTGGGCGGTGCTCGTCACCGACTTCACGCGCGACTCGGAGTCGAAGTGGATGGTCAACGCGCTGCTCGGCGGCGGCACAGCCGTCGTCGAGAGCGAGGTCTCGTCGCTCCAGGCTGCTCTGCCCGCTCTGCCCTGGATCGTCGCTCGACCCGGAACGCGGGACGAAGCGCAGGTGCCGCTGACCTGGAACGCGAGCTTCGGGAACGAGTACCCGGGCGGATGGCGCACCGTGCGAATCACCTGCAAGCCGACCGCGCTCAACAGGACGCTCTTCGCCCTCGACAGGTCCGGGATCGAGACGCGGATCGCGGCCAACCCGGCACTCGGCATCGTCGACGCGTCGATCCGTCCGCTCGACCGCGGTGTCGTCGAGCGTATCTCCGCCGACCTTGCGCGCGTCGGGGCGCGCGTGCACTGGCGCGGGCTCGAGGACGAACTGCGCGCGCGGGTGGACCTGTTCGGACCGGATGAACCGGCCGGGATCGCTTTGATGCGCCGCATCCGCGCGAACCTCGATCCGAACGGGCTCTGGGCAACCGGCCGTCTCGCGGGAGGCTTGTGATGGATCCGCGCGATCCGCAGCAGCTCGTCGACTACGTGGGCAGCCTCGACTGCATCCACTGCGGCCTGTGCCTGAACACGTGCCCGACCTACCGCCTGACCGGCGTCGAGTCGTCCAGCCCGCGCGGCCGCATCCACATGATGCGCGCGCTGGCCGAGGGCGCGATCGAAGCCGACGCCGACTACGCCGACGAACTCGACTTTTGTCTCCTGTGCCGCAACTGCGAAACGGTGTGCCCGTCCGGCGTGCAGTTCGGGCACTTGATGGAGCATGCACGCGGCGCGCTCGAGCCGCGCCGCGATCGCACCGCATTCCAGCGACTGGGCCGTCGCGTGGGTTTCGACCTCCTGTTGCGCGACCGCGGCGCGCTCCGCTTCGTCGCGGTCGTCGGACGCGCAGCACAGCGCGCGGGTCTCGTGGGGCTCGCCGCGCGCATCGCCGGCCCTGCGGGCCATGGTCTGCGCGACGCGCCGTCGATCCCGCCGGCCAGCGAGCGCACGCGGCTGCCGGTCTTCACGCCGGCCTTGGGCGCACGACGCGGGGCCGTCGCGCTGCTCGAGGGCTGCGTGATGCCGGAACTGCTCGGCGCGACGAACCGCGCAACCGTCCGCGTGCTGGCTGCATGCGGCTTCGACGTGCATGTGTCTCGGCAGCACGTGTGTTGCGGTTCGCTGCACGCGCACAACGGCGAGCCGGCTGGGGCGCGCGCACTGGCGGTGGAGACGATCGCCGCGTTCGACGCGCTCGTCGACGAGGCCGGCGCGCCGCTGCCGCTCGTCGTCAACAGCGCGGGGTGCGGCTCGCACCTGAAGGAGCTCGCGCACGCGGTTCCCGGCGAGCCGGATCACGAGCGGCGCGCGCAGGCGCTCTCGCGCCGCACGCTCGACCTGTGCGAGTTCCTGGCGCGCGGCGCGGGCGCCGAAGGGCTCGCGGCGCTGATCGCCAACGTCCGCGCGCGCGACACCGTGCGCGTGACGTGGGACGATCCCTGCCACCTGCTGCACGGCCAGCGCATCCGGCGCGAGCCGCGCGACATCCTGCGGCGCGTCCCGGGTGTCGAACTCGTCGAGATGGAAGCCGCCGAGAGCTGCTGCGGCTCGGCGGGCATCTACTCCCTGCTGCGACCCGACGACGCCACGCGGATCCTGGACCCGAAGCTCGAAGCCCTGCGCGCGACGGGCGCGAGCGTGCTCGTGACCGCGAATCCGGGCTGCCAGCTCCAGTGGGCGGCGGGCATCCGGCGTGCCGGCGTGGGCGTGCGCGTGTTGCACGTCGCCGAGGTGATCGACGAGTTCGTGCTCAGCGCGGCTTCGCGACCAGGGGCTTGACGAGTTCCTCGAGCTGCTCCCGGGCCGCCGGCGTCCCCCGCGGCCATGTCGCTGTCAACACGCACGGATCCTCCGGCGTGGAGAGCGAGATCCGCATCGCGTCGCGGAATGTGCCGCCCGGCTCGTACGTGCGCAGATGGATCCAGTCGCTGTCCCAGCCGCGGAAGTCGAGCTTGCCGCGACCGACCAGTACGGTTCCGCCCTTGTCGTCGAGCTCGGTGCGGTCTTTGCCGCGGACTTCGCGGATCATCTCCTCCAGGACGCTGCGCCCGCGTTCTCCGGGCACGAACAGGAAGGAGGCTTGGCGAGGTGCGCCGCTCGCCTCCGGAATCTCCACCTTGGACCAGTCCACCCGGGAAACGGCCACTCCTTTGGCCGTCCCCTCGGGCTCCGGCCGCGCGGGCTCGACCGGAGCGCCGGGCGTCTCGTAGACGACGAGTTCGCCGCCGCTCGACATCTTGGTGGCGGACGCGATCTGCAGCGCGAACGGCAAGTCGGCGACGCCGAATGCCTGGACCATCCTGGCACGACCGTCGATCGGTCCTCCGGTGCCGAGCAGCAGGAAAGCGGTGACGCCGGCGAGGACCATCAGGCCCAGCGCGACGGCGATCAGTGCACCGCCGGAAGGCAGGCTATGCGGGTTTTCAGCGGTCTGGGCCGACATGGAAGGGCTTCAAAAGGGTCCGTACGTCTTCGTCGGTGATCGGTGCGTCCGAGCCCGCCCGCGTGATCTGCACGACGACGACGTGCGTCCCCGCCTCGGGTCCGACCTCGAGCAGGATGCTCGGGCCTTGCGTCTCGCCGGTGTTCTGTCCGGCGCCTTTCGCCTGGAGGAACCTCAGCCCCTTCACGTCGCGCCCCTGGACGTTGACGGTCGCTTCCTGTTGTTCCGAGCGCTTGCCCATCCCGAAGCCGTTGAAGTCCGGGCTGAGGACGGTCCGGCGCAGTTCCTCGCCGTCGCCGGCGCGCGCGAGGAAGAAGAACATCACGTAACCGCGCGAGTCCTGGAAGATGAACCAGTCCATCGGGAAGCGGATCGCGAACTTGAACTCGGTCTCGGGCGGGAGCGGATCGAAGGGCAACGCGGCCTGCAGCGCGGGCAACTGCTGCTCGGCCTGCCCCCATTCCTTCACGTGGTCGAAGCCCAGCTTGATCACGATCGCGCCGAGGATCACGGCGAGCAGGCAGCCGCCTCCACAGAAGAGGAGCCACTTCGGGAAGCCGCTCTTCTTCGGCGGTGCCGCCGCCTCGTCACCCCAACCGGTATCGGTCATCAGGAACTCCTTCGTTTCCGGGCTGCTGTCCTCGCGGGCGTGCAGAGTCGCGCCGACGACCTCGAGAGCTGGCCGCTTTCGCGCTCCCAATTGCGGATCAGCCGTGCGCGGATTCCCGAGGCTCCCGCGACGGCGCCCGGGGTATCAAAGCCGCGCGCCATCTCGACCAGGAGCGCCACGAGCCCTTCGAGGTCGTTCCAGTCCACGAACTCCGCGGCGATCCCGCCGTCGGGCCCGCAGTTGTGGTAGTTGCCCAGTGCGAGGCACGCTCCGCCAGCGGGCACGCCCCAGGCGTTGTAGGCGGTCGATTCGCAGCTGCCGCCGTCCATCAACGCGCGCTGCGCGGCGAACTGCGGCGCGCGTGCCTTGACGCGGCTCGCCGCATCCTGGAGCCCGTGCGTCAGCTCGGGATCGAAGACCGAGAGCCGATCCCCGACGCGCACGACGGGCCCACGGCCGACCTTCGCCGTCGCGCGCCGGGGCGAGCATTCGAGACCAACCACCGAGGTCTGCTTGCCGAGCACGCCGCTCTCGAGCAGGCCGATGCAGCCCACGAACCCTGTCTCCTCCGCACGCGTGAAGATCCCCGCCAGTGGCCGGGGATGTCCCTCGCGCGCGAGGATCGCGAGCGCGACGAGGATGGCCGCCGCCCCCAGGAGATCGTCGCACACGCGGGCCGACAGACGCGTGCCGCGCATGACGCCGCCGGGCAGGTCGAAGACGCCGAACGATCCGGGTTCGACGACACCCCGCACGTCCTCGAGTTCCACGTACACGAGGTCGTCGTCGCCCTTCGCAGCGGTCGCCACGCGCGCCGTCGCGACGGATCGGAGCGACCGCGCGTCGTGGAAGCGCAGTTCCGCACCCGGAAGGAACGTCATCGGGACTCCGCCGTGCAGCGTGGCCGCCGGTGCACGCCCGCGCCGCAGGAACGGGTGGAACCCCGGATGATCGAGGTGCGCGCTGAAGGCCAGGGTCCGGGATCCGGAACCGGTGCGTCGCGCGATCAGGTTGCCGTGCTCGTCCGATCGCAGCGTGACGCCCGGGATCTCCGCGGCGAGCGCGCGCACGACCGCCAGCATCCCGTCCTCGAAGTAGGGGGCGGTCGGCGTCGAGAGCAGCGCCGTCACGACGCGCAGGAGAGCCGTGCGGTCCGCGTCCGCGAGCACTCCGTGGTGCGCGCGTGGCAGGGCGAACCGCGATGCGGGCACCGGCGGGACCTCCGCGAGTCCCGCGCGGCGCTCACTTCGTCCAGACATAGAAGCCCTTGCCGCTCTTCTTGCCAAGTTCCCCGCGCAAGACCATGTCGCGGAGGAGCTTCGGCGGCGCGAAGCGCTCCCCCAGTTCGCGCTCCAAGTACTCCGCGATCGAGAGGCGGACGTCGAGGCCGACCGTGTCCGTCAACTCCAGCGGCCCCATCGGGAACCCGTAACCGAGCTTCATGGCCTTGTCGATGTCCTCGGAGCTGCCGACGCCGGACTCGACCATGCGGATCGCCTCGAGGCCGATCGCGATGCCGAGGCGCGAGCTGGCGAAGCCGGGCGCATCCTTCACGCGGATCGGGTCCTTGCCCATGCGACGGCCGAGTTGGATCGCCGCCTGCACCGCGCCTTCGGAGCTCTTCGGAGTCTCGACCACCTCGACCAGCTTCATGATGTGCACGGGGTTGAAGAAGTGCATCCCCACGACGCGTTCGGGGCTCACCGTGATGTTCGCGATGCGCGTGATCGAGAGCGAGCTCGTGTTCGTGGCGAGCAGCACATCCGCGCCCAGGCGACGTCCGAGGGACTCGAAGATCTGCTGCTTCAGCTCGAGCTTCTCGGGCACGGCCTCGATCACGACGTCGACGCCCTCGATCGCCTCCTCGAAGCGCGTGGTTCCCGAGAGGCGCGCGAGCGCCGCATCGCGGTCGCTCGCCGAGACCTTGCCCTTCTCGACACCTTTCTCGAGGTTCGCGCGGACCGCGCCGAGCCCCTTCTCGACCGCGGCCGGCGCCACGTCGTAGAGGCGCGTCTCGATCCCGACCGAGGCCAGGACGTGCGCGATCCCGTGGCCCATCGTTCCCGCGCCGAGCACCGCCGCGCGCTGCATGAGGTTCGCATCCATGTCGTTCAACTCCCTGGCGTCAGGACGATCTTGCCCAGAACCTGCCGCGATTCGAGAAGTTCGTGGGCGAGGCGCATCTGCGACATCGGCATCACGCGATCGACGACCGGGCGGTAGGCGCCCGACGCGAGCTTCGCGAGGATCGCGGGGAACGCGTTGCGCGGCCCCATCGTCGATCCCAGCACGGACTGGTTCTTGATGAACAGGTGCGGCAGCTGGATCGCGACGGCCGGACCCGTCGTGCCCCCGCACGTGACGAGTCGGCCGTTGCGCGCGAGTACGCGCATCGAGCCTTCCCAGGTGGCCGGGCCGACGTGCTCGACCACGACGTCGAAGCCTCGTCCACCCGAGGCCTTGCGCGCGACGCTGGGCCAGTTCGGATCCGAATGATCGACGGCGGCATCGGCGCCGAGCTCGAGGCACAACGTCCGCTTCGCCTCCGTTCCGGCCGTCGCGACGACGCGGCATCCGAGATCCTTGGCGATCTGGGTGGAGGCCGAGCCGACGCCGCTCGTGCCGGCGATCACGAGGACGCTCTCGCCCGGCTGGAGGCGCGCTCGCGTGACCAGCATCCCCCACGCCGTGAGGAACACCAGCGGCGTGGCAGCGGTGCTGACCGGGTCGAGGCCATCGGGGAGCGGCACGACGAAACGCGCGGCGACGGCGACGTACTCGCGCGAGAGGCCGTCGAAGTGCTCCCCGCGGATCTGGTAGTCGTCGGAGAGGTGGTCGTTGCCCGCCAGGTCGTGGGCCGAAGTGCCGGACGAGAAACCGGGCTCGACGAGGACTTTCGCGCCCACGCGCAGCCCCGTGACCCCGCTCCCGAGCTTCGTGATCACGCCGGTGCCGTCGCAGCCGGGGATCAGGGGCAGCGGCAGCTTCACTCCGGGCATCCCGCGCCGCGACCACAGGTCGAGGTGGTTGACGGAGACGGCGAGCATGCGCACGAGCACTTCGCCCGGGCCCGGCTCCGGGATCGGAAGGTCGACGACGCGCAGCACGGACGGATCGCCGTGCGCGGGGATGTGGACGACCTGCATCAGCGCCCCTCGAACTTCGCCGCGCGTTTCTGCACGAAGGCCTGGATGCCTTCCTTGGCGTCGTTGCTCGAGAAGAGCCGCGCCTGCAGCTCCCGTTCGAGCGCGAGGCCCTGCTCGAGCGGGATCTCGGAGCCGGTCTGGACCGCGCGCTTGATCAGCCCCACGGCGAGCGGCGCCTTGCCCGGCGCGCAGAAGCTCTTCGCGTAGTCGATCACGCCGAGGAGGAACGTCGCGTCGTCGGCCGCGTCGCGGACCTCGTCGACGAGGCCCAGCGTGAGCGCCTCCTCGTACGCGATCAGGCGTCCGCTCGCCATGAGCTCGATCGCACGGCTCTTGCCCACGATGCGCGCGAGGCGCTGCGTGCCGCCGGTGCCGGGCAGGACGCCCAGCGCGACCTCCGGCAGGCCGGTCTTGCCCGAACCGCGGCGCGCGACGCGCAGGTCGCAGGCCAGCGCGATCTCGAGCCCGCCGCCGACGCAGTGGCCGCCCAGCGCGGCGATCACGAGCTTCGGCGTGTGCTCGAGGCGCAGCAGCGTCTCGTTCGCGTGCAGGCAGAACTGGTACTTGAACGTCGGCGTGACCGCGTCGAGCATCGCGATGTCCGCGCCGGCGCAGAAGAACTTCTCGCCCGCGCCGGCCAGCACGATCACGTGGACCGCGTCGTCGAAGCGCGCGCGCAGCACGGCCTCGTCGAGGTCGCGCA
Organism: Planctomycetota bacterium; assembly: GCA_026692665.1. Classification (GTDB taxonomy): domain Bacteria; phylum Planctomycetota; class UBA1135; order UBA1135; genus JAEUHZ01. The sequence continues at coordinate 93,522 of JAPLOF010000022.1, read as the reverse complement.
TCATGGCGTGGCTGTAACCGTTCGCCGGCGGGTTCGTCAGCGTGATGAGGGCGACGCCCCCCCCGGCGGCATAGGTCGCCTTCCCCTGGGGCATGGTCTCGGGGGCGCCGAGGGCGGCGGAGGTCGTGGCGGTCATGCGGTTCGGGGCTCGGCGGGTCCGGTTCGGGGGCGGGGATTCTAGCCGCGGCGGCGCGACGGCATCTCATCTCGCCCGGCCGGACGGCCGCGTCGTGGAACTTGAGATTTGTAACCTAGAGGGTCAGTTTTCGGCGCAAATCGTAACCACGGTCACCAGGACTCTGCTCAGGCCCGAGCACTCGTTCTTCCTCCTCGGGCCGCGCGCCACGGGCAAGACGACGTGGATCCAGCAGAACTTCCCCCGCGCGCCGACCTACGACCTGCTCCGGTCCCAGGAGTTGCTGCGTCTCGCCCGAGACCCCTCCGTTCTCGGCCGGGAGTGCGAGGCCCTACCCGATCACGCGTGGATCGTGATCACGGCGCCGAGGTCGACTTCGTGGTGCAGACCGACCGCGGCCCCGTGCTCGTCGAGGTCAAGTCGGGGACGAGATGGGAAGCGAAGTTCGGCGCAGGGATCGCCCGCTTCCGCGCCGAGTACCCCGGCGTGCGCGACGCGATCGGCGTGTACTGCGGCTCCCGCCCCTTGCGGCAGGATGGCCTGCGCGTGCTGCCGTGGAAGCCGTTCCTCGAGGAGCTCGCTTCGGGCGCGATACTCGGTTCCTGAGGCGCGCGCGGGTCAGCCTTCGATCAGGGATCCAGGGCCAGCACGCGCCCGCCCGTCGCGCCGCACCAGCCCTCCCACTTCTCGGCGAGGAACTTCTTCGCGTCCACCAGCACGGCGTCGAGCACGAAGTGCCGGAACCGGTTCTTCTCGACGAAACGCGCGCGCATCAGGTCGAGGTTCCAGCGCCGACCGCCCGTGGGCGCGCCGTCGGTCAGGACGAGGATCGTGTCCACGTCGGGATCCTCCAGCGCGAGCATCGCCGCGTCCCAGAAGTTGCCCTTGCCGCTCTCCTTGCACCCTGTGAAGAACTTCAGGGCCTTGGCGACGTTCGCGGGCGTCGCCGTCGCGAGCTTCTTCTCCCAAGAGATCGGCGCGTTCGTGTAGGGAATGACGTTGAAACGCGCGCTGGGCGGCAAGGCCTGCAACGCCTTCTCCAGCTCGGCGTCCAGCCGCTGCTTGACCGTGGTTCCATCCGGCCGCTTCTGCCAGGTCGAACCCGAGAAGTCGACGAGGATCGCGATCCCACCGGAGAGGATCGGCATTCCGGCGAGCTTCGGTGCTTCCGTGTCGCCAGCCGGCGCGTAGCGGCGTGCGTCGCCCGTCACGGGCTTCCAGCCCGGCCCGAGCTTCGCGACCCAGCCCTTCCAGAACTCGACCTTGCCGCCGCCCGCCAGACCGGAAAGGCGCTCGAGGTGGCCGTCGATCGTCCAGAAGAGCCGCGCGTTCTTCTCGGCCGCGAACAGGTCGACGAGCAGCTTCAGCCGGTCCGCGTCGGGATTCGCGGCGAGGACGGCAGCGGCCTGCGCGCGCACGGCCCGATCGGGATGAGCGACCCCGATGGCGAAGAGCTTCTTCGCGCTCTCGCTCCGATCGTCGGCCGCCAGGGCGAGAAGGGCGCACAGGTGCGGGCTCGACTGCTTCGCTTCGGCCCGCGCGATCCAGGCCGTCGACTGCGCCGGTTCCATCGCGGCCAGCGCGAGCAGAGCCGCGGCCTGCGCGGTCCCGCCCTTCCCGTTGGGCTGGATCGACTTCTCGATCGCCGCGGCGAGCGCGCGCTCTGGATCCAAGCCGATCCGACCGCCGCGCGCGGCGTCCTCGATCCCCGACAGCAGCACCTCGCGCGCCTCGTCCGACTTCGTCTGGAGCCCCGCCAGCAGCGCCGGCAGGAAGGGCTTCTGCGCGAATCCCAGCGCACCAGCGGCGTGGACGGCCACCCAGGCATCGCCGGATTGCATGCCCGACTTCCCCATGAGATCCATCGAGATGGTCGGGTCGGACACCTGCGCGAGCGCGATCTCGGCCTCGTCCGCGACGCGCGGAGAAGGGTCCTTCAGGGCCCCGACCACGAGGTCCCACGCGAATTTCCCATCGAGCGCCGCGAGCTCCTTGACCGCTTCCTGCCGCTCGCGATCGTCGCTCGAACGCAGCTTCTTCTCGAGGGGAGCGAGCGCCGCGGGACTCTGGAACGCGGCCGGCGGCGCGAGAGACGGGAACAGCAGAGCCGCGAAGAGCGCGGTCGCGATCACGGCGTCCTCGTCACCACGTAGCGGTTCTCGGCATTCGGAACGACCTTCTTCTGGTTCCGGAACGTCTCCTCGATGAGGTCGCGCATCAGGACCATGTCGTCCTTCCGCTTCGGACCCGGCAGGACCTTCTCGACATAGGCGTCGCCCCCGTCGGCCAGGAACGAGTTCAGCGCGACGCGGTACTCCTTCTTCGGATCGACGGGCGCGCCGCCGACCTTCAGGCCGCTCAGGGTGCGGCTGCCCTTCGCGTCGACGGCCACCTCGACGACGATCCCGGAGACTTCGAGCCCGGAGTGCGCCGTGCCCTCGACGGACTTCGTGATCATCGCCGCGAGCTCGGATCCGGTGATCGTCAGCACGGTCACGTTGTTCTCGAACGGGCACAGCTCGAAGGCGTGGCGGCGCGTGATCGGCCCGGCGTCGAGATCCGCGCGGATCCCGCCGCGGTTCATCAAGCCGACGTCGGCGACGGCGTGCTGGCGCAGCGCGTCGGCCAGGAAGTTCCCGGCCGACGAGGAGGACAGTGGGTCCTTCGCGCGTTCGAGCGGCGCGGCCAGCTCGCCGACGACCTCGTTCATGCGCGCTTCGCTGCGCTTGACGAGTGCCGCGCAGGCCGTATCGACCGCCGCGACGCGATCCTCGGGCGCCGGCTCCGCGTCCAGGTCGATGAGCCGCGCGCTGCTCTCGAGGACCTTCTTCGTCTGCGCGTCGAACCACACGTCCACGCGCCCGAGCGCCGAAGCCTTGGCGCCGGTCTGGACGATGAGCGTCTGCCCCTCGCGGACGCCCTCCTTGAGGAAGGTATGGCTGTGCCCGCCGACGATCAGGGGCAGTTCAGGATGCGCCTTCGCGACCGCACGGTCGTCGTCCACGCCGAGGTGGGTGATGGGCAGGATCCAGTCGATCCCGGCGGGAAGCGCAGTCCGAACCTGGGTCAGCGCGCGTGCGGGATCGCCGAACACGAGCTTCTGCGCGTCCGGGTGCGTGATCTCGGGCGTCTCGGGCGTCAGGAGACCCACGATCGCGATCTTCCACGCGCCTTTCTGCACGATGCGCCACGGCGGCGCCCATGCGATCGGCTTGCCCGTCTCGCGCTCGGTGAGGTTCGCGACGACGGCCGGGAGCTTCGAATCGCGGATCAGCTTCACGAGGTTCGGCACGCCGAAGTCGAACTCGTGGTTGCCGACGCAGACCGCGTCGTAGCCGACGCCGGACATCGCGACCAGGAACGGCAGGCCGTCGTCCACGACGCCCTCGGGCGTGCCCTGGTACCAGTCGCCGCCGTCCACGACGAGCACCAGCGCGCCGTCCTTCTCCGCCGCCGCCTTCTCGCGCTTCACGCGCGCGGCGACGCGGGCGAGCCCCCCGACCATCGGCGGATCCGGGCGCTTCAACCAGGTGGCCTTGCGCGGGAGCACCTGGCCGTGCACGTCGTTCGTGTGCAGCACGACGAAGTGGACACGCTCGAGCGGGTGCGTCGCCGCGGCCGGCATCGGCTCGGCCGGAGCGGTGGTGCTCGAGTTCGCGGACGCGCAGGAATTCGCGGCGAGGACCGCGAGCCAGAGGAAAGCGGAAAAGCGGCAGGCCATCGTGCTCGATAGCCTGCCGCGCCGGCGTCCAGTTGGGAACAGGGACGGCGCCGGTTACTCGCGCACGACCCGGGCGCCCTTCGGGTAGCCCACCGTGTACTCCCAGACCACGTCGGCCGCGCCGGCCTTCGGCACGCGCACGGTCCAGGTCAGGATCCCCTTCTCCTCGCGGTCCTGCTTCCAGCGTTCGTCGACGGAGGTCTTGGGCTCCGACTTCGTGAGCTCGACCTCGATGCGCTCGTCGCGCGGACGCGGCAGGACCTCGCGTACGATCACCTCGACCGCGCCGTCCTTCGCCTGGGTGGGCGCGCCGGCGTTCTTGATGTGGATGCGCCAGCCCTCGATCTTGGACGATTGCGAGGACAGGAACCCGGGCCCCTTCTCCATGTCCTGCGTGCGCGTGCGCTCGACCTCGAGGAACGGGTCGGCTCCGAGGTGCAGCGTGAGCTCGGCGCCCGGTTGCACGAGGTCCACCGACGCGCGCCCCAGGAAGTCCTGCCCCAGGAAGACCGAGGCGGCTCCGGGGAGCAGCGTGTACGGGGTCGTGTTTTTCGCGCGGCCGCGCAGCCACACGGTCGGGTCGACCGCGGGCACGACGGTGCGCTCGATCGCGACTCCGAGGTCGGCCTGGCCGACGAGCACGCTCGTCGGTTCGTTGCGCGACTGCACGGTCTCTCGCCGCGGGATCTGGTAGCGCACCGAGAGACCGGTGCTCTCGACCGTCGCGAAGGAGCGGCGCACTTCCGCTTCGTTGGAGGCGAGGTCCTTGCCGGCGTACCCCATGCCGCTGAGCACCTCGACCTCCGCGGCGGCGGGGCGCCGCGACTTCCGAGCTGTCTCCTCGCTCGGCGGCGGCGGCTGCCAGAGCGAGAGCCACACCGGCAGCGGCTCGGGTCCCTGCGCGCCACGCTGCGGCTGCGCGGTCGAGAGCGCGAGCGCGACGTCGTTCCAGTCCTCGCCCGTGAACTGGAACACCTGCGCGCGGTAGGTCAGCGCGACCTTGGTGAGGTCGCTCGACGTGCGCAGTTCGTAGTTCGGCTGCCAACCGGTGCCCTGCACCATGTACTCGACGTCCAGCTTGGCCGCGCCCTGGCCCTCGATCTCGACCACCACGTCCTTCACGGGCTCCGCGCGCGTGCTCGACCAACGTCCGATCTCGGCCTGGATCTTCTGCACTTCGAGCTGTTTCGCGACGAGTTCGCGGTCGGCTTCGCGTTTCTGGGCCTGCACCTCGCCGATCTTCTTGGAGAAGAAGGCCCAGCTGGAATCCCAGGCCTCGGGGTTCGAGCGACCGGTGCGCGTCTCGTCGTGGGACTGCGCCTGGTCGAGCGCCATCAGCGAATTCAGGTGCTTCGTCAACTGTTCCGTCGCCACCACCTTGTCCTGCGCGACACGCACCTCCGCCTCCGCCGCGATCAGGCGCGTCTTCAGCGCGTCCACGCGCTCCGACGGCACGGCTTCCTGGAGTCGATCGCGAACCTCGACCGAAACGACCGCGCCGCGATCGGCCCGCACGCGGATCGAGTCCGCGTCGAGGCTCTGGGGCAGGCCGCGCAGCACGTAGCTGCCGGCGCCGCCGACCTCGGCGGCACGGTGCACGAGCGCGGTGGACGGATAGACCGTCACGTCCGCGATGCGCGAGGTGATGGGAGTGGGATCGGCGGCGAGCGCCACGAACAGATGGACGAGCGACATGAGACCTCCAGATCGGAACGGGGCCATCGTGGCACCCGTCGACTCGCGGATCCAACGCCGCGGACTGCGCGCCTCTTGGGAACATCCCGTGGGGGTCGGCCGGAGACGAAAGTCCTTCCAGCCCGGGCGGGCATCAGCTGGACAGGCGCTCCTCCTCGAAGCGCTCGCCGACGAGCCGCCAGGAGCGCAGATCGGAGGTCCGACCGTGCTCCACCGCGAGGATGACGTAGGACCAGCCCGCCCAGGCCTGCTCGCGATCGAGCTCCGAGGGGCAAGCGGGATGATCGGGGTGCGAATGCCAGATGCCGACTACTTCGAAGCCGTTCGCCGCGGCATCCTCCTCGGCCGCGAGGTGATCGACCGGGTCCAGCAGGTACCGAAGGGCCGCGTGCTCCAAGTCCCGGTTGCGCGCCTCGCGCACCTGGACCACCTCGATGTGTTTCTCCGCGCGGAGGCCGATCAGCAGACCGCACGCTTCGCGCGGATAGCGGACGCGCGACCAGTCCTCGAGCCGCGCGCGCAGGGTGGCAGGCAGACGGAGCAGAGGGGCCGACGGGGTGTTCACGGAGTGCGTGCTCGAAGCGGATGATGCGAAGCCAGGGAGCCGCGCCCGGATCGGGGAGCCGTCGAGGCTCAATCCTGCGGGCAGAGGTTGATGCCCCGCGCCGGGATCGAGGCCTGCCACTGTGGAGGCCAGTACCCTTCGTCGAAGGTATCCGCCCGGACCGTGAGTCGTCCCGGCCAGGCGCCCAGTTCGACGAGCACGCGGCCCTCCGCATCGGATCGGCCGAGGCACACTCCGTCGAGGAGGACTTCGGCTCCCTCGATCGGCGTATGGAGGCTGCAGTGCTGGACGCGGAATTCGCGCCGGAAGCCGCGCTCGAGCCGGATCGTGCACTCGACCCGCGCGCTCGAGCCAGGCCCCCCGGGAAACAGGATCCGGCCGATCGCGTCGCGCCGATCGCGCGAGCAGACGAGGTACTCGAGGTCTTCTAGCGCGGGCAGCGTGACGGTGGTCGTCGCCGCGTTCAGCGTCCCGAGGTGCTTCTGACGCATGCGCGCCCCATCCAGCCTCTGGATGGTCACGTTCGCGTCCGTGATGGGTTCGCCCGATTCGGCGGCCACGATGCGGATGGAAACCTCCGCGCGCGGGGCGCTCGGAACGGAGCGCAGGATCACTCCCTGCGTCCCGAACGGGTGCGTGGACACTTCGGGGTCGAAGCGGGCCTCGAACTCCTCGCCCGCCGCGTGGAGCTCGACGGATTCCCCGCGCACGTGCATGAGCTCGAACTCCCCGTTGGCCCGAACGGCGATGGAGATGGGCAGACCGCCGTCAACGGCGGCCCAGAGCCCGGGACGTTCGGCACCCTCGAACTCGACGCGGCCAGCGAGAGCCACCACCGCGTACCCGGTCGGCACAGGGACCGCCAGACCGCCGGGGAACTGGACCAGGACGCCGCGTTGCTCCTCGCGCCGGAGCCCTGCGACCGTGGTTTCGGCGACGTCGGCGGGATCCGGGCCCGAGACGCGGACGCGGTAGGCGATGGCCGGCGTCACGCGAAACGTAGCTTCGCCATCGTCGGCCACCGTGGACGCAGGGCCGCGAGTCGTGGCGCTGGAGTTCCCATCGACCGGGTGGATCTCGAAGCGCAGGTCTCCGCTCGGACGAGGACCGTCGACACGCACGACGAGCACCGTGGGTGTCGCGACGACGAGCGTGATCAGCCCATGCATCGAAGCGTCGACGACGAGCGGCTCGCTCTCCATGTAGCGGAAACCGTCTTCGCGGAACGCCCTGGCCTGGATCACGAGCCGGGGCGACCCCTGGCGCGCACGGGCGGTGAGCTCGACAGGAACGTCGCCGGACCCGTACACACCGCGTTCGAGCTGGGCCGCTCCGGCAGTCGAACGTGCTTCGATCGACGCGGCGCTGCCGGGACTGGACGCAACCGGGTTCGTCGTGTCGGGATCCCGGACGGCTTGCACCCACCAGGTCTCTGGCGCGGCCCCCTGGAGATCCACGACCCGGACGAGGAGCGGCACGGGGGCCCCGGAATCCTCGACGTAGCGCTGCGGCACGGACCCGGGCTCCATCTCCACGAGTCCGGGGGCCGTTGCATCCTGGGACGCGACCATCGGAGCAGGCACGCTGATCGACTGAGGACCGGCGGCGCGCACGGACCACAGCACCGCGCACGCGAGTGCGAAGAGCAGCGCGGCGAGGAAGACCAGGATCCGGCGCGACACGAGCTCAGGATACGCTGGGGGCGGATTCCGGCGACAGCTCGACCCGCGCGACAGCGATCGCTCCGAACCCCGCCAAGATCGCGCACAGGGCGAAGCCAGCACCCGCGTGACCGAACTGCAGCGCGAGTCCGATTCCGACGCTCGAGACGAGGTCTCCCAGCGAGTTCGCGCCGGCCAGGAGTCCGAACGCCTTGCTGCGAGCGGCGCGCGGGACGAGCGACGCGCACGTCGCCTTCTCCAGCGTCTCCTCCGCCGCGACGTACACGCCCGACAGGACGATCGCGAGGACGAGCCAGGCCAGTGACGCCGAGCCGAAGGCCAGGATCGCGTGCGTGACGGCGCCCACGGCGTAGCCCGCCGCGAGCAGCTTCGGCTTCGGGAAGCGATCCGCCAGCCGGCCGATTCCCAGGGCCGCGACCGCGCTGATCGCGTTGTGCAGTGCGTAGAGGCCGACCGCCGCCGTGAGCGAGCCCGCGCCGAAACCCGCGGCGATGTCCGCGCTCGCTCCGGACGGCTCGCCGAGCGCGCGCGCCGCGAGGAGGATCAGGAACGTGCGCGAGAAATCCGAAACCCCGAACAGGGACACCGCGCGGATCAGGCGCCAGTAGGCGGGTGGAAGTGGCGTGCTCGTTGCAGCAGCCGGCTGTCCGGCCGTGACGCCGCGGTCCTTCACGAAGAGGACGATCGCGACGACCGGCACCAAGGCGGGAACGAGCGTCCATCCGATCACCTGTCCCGCGGAGAGTCCCCAACCGACGAGCAGGATCGCGAGCAGCGGACCCGCGACGGCACCCAGCATGTCGGCCGCGCGCTCGATTCCGTAGACGCGCCCGTAGTGCGTCGGCTCGACCTCGTCGGCGAGCAAGTGGTCGCGCAGGGGGGATCGGAATCCGCGCCCAGCCCAGGCGAGGGAACGCAGCGCCGCGAGCGCGGCCGGCACGCGAACGAGGGCGATCGAGGCTGTCCCGATGGCAGTCAGCGCGTACCCGGCGGCGACCCAGGGCGCCTTGCGCCGCATGTGCTGGCCCGCGTATCCGCCAGCGAGCTTCGCCGATGCGTAGACCAGGTCCGCGACGCCTTCGACGGCGCCGAGCGCGGCCGGACCGAGCCCGATCGCGCCGAGATACAGCGGCAGCACGGCCGTCGCCATCTCGTGCGCGACGTCGGAGAAGAACGTGGCGACGCAGATGCCCAGCGCCCCGCGGGTGATCCAGCCGCGGCGGTTGGACGGGCTGACCGGGCTCGGCGGGTCGTCCCCCACCGCGCGGTTCAGTGGACCGCCGCGTCGCTGCCGGTGTCGAGGGTCTCGAGGAAGCTGCGCTTCGTCTGCGAGCCGCTCTTCCCGAAGATCTGACCGACGTTCTTCAGGCCCAGCTTGAAGTCGTCGAGCATCCCGTACCCCGACACGACCGCGTGCTGGTACCAGAGGAAGCCGAGCAGCGTGAAGTCGAACGCCGGGTTGCGCGGCATACGGACGAGCTGGCGCACGAGCTGCTCGCCGCCCGGCACGTAGACCGCGACGTTGAAGAGCTTCTGCAGGTTCACGACCTCGCGCAGGTCCGTGCGCTTCATCATCGAGTCGTTCTGGATCGACGGGCCGATGTCGCGCTCGAGGTCGACGCGCCCGAGCGCGAAGTCCTGCTGCCCCAGCACCGTCGACTTGAACGGCCGGTAGATCAGCACCGTGCAGCCGTTGGGCTTGATGCGCTTGTTCACGCGCGCCGTCTCGAACATGTCTTCCAGCGTCTCGGCCGGAGAACCCATGATGTTGTTCGTGCGGTACGTGATCTTGTGCTTCCGCAGGAGCTTCGGGATCGAGTAGACGATGTCGTCCGTGTAGCCCTTCTTGTAGATCTCGAGGCGCACCTTCTCCGACCCGGACTCGAGACCGAACTGGACGCTGACGCAGCCCGCGCGCTTCAGCGCGATGATGTCGTCCTCGTTCAGGTAGTTGATGTTGATGTTGCAGGCGAAGGGCAGGCCGACGCGCTTGGGCCACTTCTCCGCGAACTCCTGGATCCAGCCGCGCGTCATGTTCAGCGCGGCGTCGCCGAAGTTCACCATCTTGAAGTCGGGGTAGCGCGCGAGGATGTCGTTCATCTCCTCGCACACGTAGTCGACCGACTTCTGGCGGTTGAACTTCTCGCCGCGGCGGCCGGAGACCCAGTCCTTCTTCATCAGGCCGACCGAGCAGTACGTGCACGAGTTCTGGCAGCCGCGGCTGACGTGCACCTGCATCACGCGCTTCGAACGCAGGAACGGGTACTTGTAGAAGACGTCGACATCGGGGAACGGCAGCGTGTCGAGATCCTGCACGACCGGCCGGATCGGGTTCTGGACGCCGACGCCGTCGGGGCCGAGCCAGCCGACGTTCGGGATGTCCTCGATGGTCCGGTCCGCCTCCCAGGCGTTCACGAGGTCGAGGATCGCGTACTCCGCCTCGCCCTTCGTCGTCGCGTCGACCACGTCGGGGTGCGTGAGCGGCTCGAGATCGTGGCTCGGGTGCGGGCCGCCCATCACGACCTTGAGGTGCTTGAGGCTCTTCTTCCAGCCGCGGATGTAGTCGTAGGCCCAGGCTTCCTGGCCGGTGGTCGCATAGATGCCGACGACGTCGGGCTTCCAGTCGAGGACCGCCCGATAGAAGTCCTTCTCCTCGCTGTGCAGGAAGCAGTCGGCGACGTGCCCGTGCTTCTTCAGGATTCCCGAGAGCACCTTGATGCCCTCGAACTCGTGACAGGTCGTGACGATGAACGCGACGCGTGCCAAGGGATGGACTCGGGCGTGGGTGGGACGATCGGTGGAGGGACGCCCTCGCGAGCGCGCGAGGAAGACCGACCCTCACGCAAGGTGCGACGCTCTGGATCCTACCACGGGTTCCCGAGGTACGGCGCCGAGCCGAGCGGAGGGCCGACTCTCCAAACGGTGCGCTTCGCGCGTCCGGTCTTGGACACGTCCCGACAGGCGACGCGGGATCTCCCGGTCCGAACGGCCCGCTCGTACCGTACGCGTGGCATGCCGATCCACCCTGCTGTAGCCCTCCTGGCCATCTCCATCCAGGCCGCGGCTCCCAAGCAGCCGCCCGAGCTTGGCCGCGTGCGGTTCGCGCGCGACCTCGGCGCGGCGCTCGCGGAAGCGAAGCGCGATTCGAAGCCAGCTTTCGTCCTGTTCCAGGAGGTTCCTGGTTGAGCGACCTGCACGGGCTTCGGTCGAGGCCCCCTGTCGCACCCGCTCCTGGTCGAGGCGATCGAGACCTGCTTCGTGCCGGTCGCCATCTTCAACAACCAGGGCGGCGCGGACGCAGCGGCGCTGAAGCGCTTCGGAGAACCGGCCTGGAACAACCCCGTCGTGCGGTTCTTGGACGGCGAAGGGCACGACCTGATCCCGCGGCGCGAGGGCGTCTGGAGCGAGGCGGCTGTCGTCGATCGCATCGTCGCGGCGCTCGAAGCGGCGCGCTGCCGGGCGCCGCGATGGCTCGAGCTCGCGCGGATCGGCCTCCGGCCGACGGACCCGCAGCGCGCGGTCTTCACGATGCCTTGCTTCTGGGAGGGACAGCAACGTCTGGGCGCCCTCGACGGCGTCATCGACGCGCGCCCCGGGTTCCTGGAAGGCCGTGAGGTCGTGGACGTGCAATTCGACGGCGCCCGGGTGAAGCTCGCCGACCTGGCACGCCGTGCCGGCGAGATGGAGTGCGCCAGCGCGATCCACGTGGCGCGCACGGCGGATCTCGACGTCCTCCCGGGCAGCCTGCGGGAGCGCGCGCGGGTCCTCGACGGCGATGTGCGACCGGCGGGCCCCGGAGACGATCTACGGCGGCTGAAGGCGGCGCGCGACTACGACCTGCTGCCTCTCACGCGCGCGCAGGCGGTACGCGCCAATGCCGAACTGGCGGCGTCAGGCAGCGTGCGCGCGGGGACCTTGACCCCGCGCCAGGAGGAACTCCGCCGCCGCATCGCCGCCGCGGATTCCGGCCGATTCGCGGGGCTGGTCCGCCCCGAGGCCGCGCTCGATCTGGCTCGCCACGAAGCCGAGGTCCGGGCCCGGCTCGACGGCTGACCGATCCAGGCTCGCCGGCCAGGAGCCTGCGGCGCGCCCCCTCCGGCGAGCGCGCCGCGCGCATTTCGGTCCGCGCCCGTAACGCATCCGCGCCGGTCCGGATCGGGATGGAGCCCCCCGGGGGTCGGGCCGACCGCCCGCCCTTGCCGCCGCCTCTGCGCGAACCCACCTCCAACCCGAGCGAGAATCATGTCCCTCACGCTGTCACCCTCCGCCCTCGTCGCGCTCCTGTGCGTCTGTGCCCCGGCGGGCCTGGCCCAGGAGAAGATCTCTCCCGCCGCCGTCCCCCAACTCGAGTCCCAGACGATCCGGGCGCCTCTCCTACCGGATGACGCGACCCGCTCGGTCCTGCCCTCCGCGCCGGTCGCGATGGCGGCCGCCCTGGCGCGCCCCGCGGTTCAACACGTCGCCGCGCCGCTGCCCTTCCCGCTCCACGACGTGGACGAGCACGGGACTCCGTGGGTCCGGGGCCGCACGTACAAGGCCAGCTTCGGACCGGAAGGCGCCACGTTCGTGCCCTTTCTCGGAGAGCGCGCTCCGCGGAACTTCCCGGTTCGTTTCTCCGTCACTTCGGTGACCAGCGGCGGCAGCGCGGTGCCCTTCGCGAGCTCGGTCCCCGCGCGCCGTGCGGACGACATCGTGACGTTCGCGCGTGGCACCTTCGAGGAACAGTACGTGGTCGCCGCCGACTCGCTCGAGCAGCGCTTCGTGTTCGACACCTTGCCCTCGCGCGGCGAGATCGTGGTCTCGATCGACGTCCAGAGCGAGCTCGCCGGACGCGCCGACGCCGCCGGGTTCCGCTTCGAGAACGAGCTGGGCCACGTGCGCTACGGCCGCGCGTTCGCGCTGGACGCGCGCGGGGCGAAGATCGGCATCGAATCGCGGCTCGAGGACGGGCGCATCGAGCTCGTCGTTCCCGAGGAGTTCGTCGCCCAGGCCGAACTGCCCCTCGTGATCGACCCCTACACGAGCACGCTGACCGTGGACGCCGACGCGGACTCCGATTGGCAGGCCGACGTGGCCTACGACGACACGACGAACTCGTTCTTCGTCGTGTACGAGGACATCTTCAGCGCCACGGATCACGATGTCTACGGACGCCAGTACGTGGACCAGGTCTTGCAGGGAACGGCAACGATCGACTTCACCACGAACGACTGGCGCAATCCGAAGGTCGCGAACAACGGACTGGCCAACCAGTTCCTGTGCGTGGCCCAGGTCGGGGCGAGCGGATCGCGGATCATCCGCGGGCGGACGATTCTCGCGGCCACGCTCGGACTCGGCACCCAGTTCACGATCAGCGGGACGGAAACCGGCGACAAAACGAGCCCCGACGTGGGCGGCGATCCGGCGCTCACCGGGCCGACGTACTACTGCGTGGTCTGGCAGCGGACGCGCACGAACGGAGACGAGGACGTGTTGTCGCGGCTCGTCCTGTCGAACGGCACGCTGTTCGGCGCATCGACCTTCTTCCTGGCGAACGCCGACGGCTTCAACGACTCCGTCCCGTCGATCAGCAAGACGAACGGCAAGCCGCCGTTCGCGGGACAGAACTGGAACGTCGTCTGGCAGCGTGAAGCCACTCCGACGAACGACGACGTGGCGTGCGCGCGGATCCTGTGGGACGGATCCATCACGGACAGCCCGACGCTGCTGGGAAGCACCAGCGAGAACGAACGTGCTCCCGCCGCATCGGACCCCATCGACGACCACGGGACGCCGCGCCACTGGCTGGTGGCCTACACGATCGGATCGGACCTGCGGCTGCGTGTGATGCTCGACACATTCCCCGTCGCGACGACGGACCTCCTGTCCGCCCCTTTCGGAACGCTCGGGCAGCCCTGCGTGACGACGGACGGACGCAAGTTCCCCTTCGCCTACACGAGCACGACGGGCATCTTCCCGAACCTCGACACGGACCTTTCCGCGGGGACTCTGAACTACGTCGATGGGCAGATCTCCTTCGCCGAGTCGACGGTCATCGCATCGAGCCCGACCCTGGACGAGACCCGTCCGGAGATCGCCAGCTCCTACACCGCGACGCTGACCGGACCGTGGCGCAACTACGTGACGTACGACGTCTACAACGGCACGGACTACGACGTGCTGGCGGTCATCTACGACACGCCCACGAACGCCGGCGGTTACCTGTACTGCGACGGGACCTCGATCACCTGCCCGTGCGCGAACGGGAACAACGGATCGCTGGGCCTGTCCGGCTGCGCCAACTCGGTGAACCAGGCGGGCGCCCGCATGGACGTCAGCGGCCTGTGGAACGTGTCCCAGGACACGGCGGCCCTCTACGTCCAGGGCCTGCCGGGCACGTCGACGTGCCTCTTCTTCCAGGGCACGGGCCAGACCCTGAACGGCTCGTTCTTCGGAGACGGCCTGCGCTGCGCGACGGGTTCGATCGTTCGGCTGGGGACGAAGACCGCCGCGGGCGGGATCGCGTCGTACGGCTACCCCGCGGACATCCCGATCCACACCAAGGGGCTGCTCTCGGTCGTCGGCGGATGGCGGTACTACCAGTGCTGGTATCGCAACAGCGCCGCCTACTGCACCGCCTCGACCTTCAACCTCTCGAACGCGGCGGCCCTGCTCTGGTCTCCCTGAGCTCTGCGGTGCGACCGACGGAGGCGGACGAGTCTCCTCGTCCGGCGCGCGGGAGGCGGATCGCCACGAGCGGTCCGCCTCCCGCGGTTCACGCCGCGTTCACGCTTCCCTCACCCGAACCCCGCTTGACAGATCCGAGAGATCGGGGGAAGCTCTGGAAACGATGATCGTCTTCGCCCAGAGCACGCGACTGCACGTGGCGTTCGGCCACGCCGGTTCCTGCGCGTGTCCGTGCGTTCCCGCTTCACCGCGAGCGGCCTAGGCGATTCGTTCCGTACACGAGCGCGCCGAGGTCCTCGAGGGACCTCGGCGCGCTTCTTTTCGTCACTACCTGAGCTGCAACTACCTGACCTGCAACTGCCTGATTCGCGACTGCCCGACCTCCGACCACCCGACGTGTGACTGCCCATCCTGAGGCCACCATGTCCGAGACTTCGACGACTGCATCGTTCCAGCCTGGTCCCTACGCCGTTCCCAGCGTGACCCTGCCGGTCTTCCAGCGGTTCCAACTCGAGCGCTGGGCCGCGCAGGCCTACCCCCTCGTCGCCTGCGGGCTCCTGTACGGGCACTTCGAAGGCGACTCGGTCTCCGTCGTGCAGACGCGTCTCGCCGCCGAGGCGGCGACCGGCGAGTGCCGTGACGTGCTCGATCCCTCCGACCACCGCGCCGGCGAGCAGGAAGCGCGCGAGCTGGGGCTCGAGATCGTCGGGACGTGGCGTTCCCGTCCGAACGAGGCCGCGGTTCCGACCCCGGACGATCGTGCGCACGCCTGGGCTGGTTGGTCGCACGTCCTGGTCGCGATCGACCTGCACGCGGAGCGCGAGGTGCGATCCTGGCGTTTCGACGGGGGCCGATTCGTCGAGGAGGAGGTCGCCTCCTGAATCCCGGAGGGATCGCGGACGGGTGTCGGCCCTGGCCGGGCGTCGCGCGCGAAAACCCAGGCGGCGGTCCGGAGACCGGAAGCTTGCGTGCGTTTCGAGGGCCGCGGGACCGCCGCCGTCGGACGCTCGCGTAGGATGGAGACTTCGGCTCGCAAGGCGTCCGCCAGGCCCGAGTCCTCCCCCATGCGCACCGCGCTCGTCCAGACCTACCACCCCTACACCCAGTTCACGCACGTCCATCCCCTGGGCGTGATGATGATCGCCGCGAACGCGCGCGCGCAGGGCTTCGAGGACATGCACGTCCTCGACATGAAGGTCGAGGACTGGACCCCGGAGCAGGCGGCCGACGCGATCGTGGCCCTCGCGCCGGACATCGTCGGCCTGTCGGCGATGACGTACGAAGCCGGCTGCATGCACGCTCTCGCGAAGCTGGTGAAGCAGCGCCTGCCGAGGACGATCGTGGCCTGCGGCGGGCCGCACCCGAGCGTCGCGGCCGACGACGTGCTGAAGGACGGCAACGTGGACTTCGTCGTCCGCGGCGAGGGCGAGTTCACGTTCGCCGATCTGCTCGCCGGGGTGCGCGACGGCCGAACGGACTGGAGCGAATGCCCGGGCCTCTCGTGGCGCGGCGCGGACGGCGCGGCCGTCCACAACCCCGACCGCCCGCCGCCGCAGAACCTCGACGAGCTGCCCTTTCCCGCCTGGGACCTGATCGACCACGCGAAGTACCACAAGGTTCCGCGCGGCGGCGTCATCTACGCGCACAAGGAGTTCGCGACGATGTTCAGCTCGCGGGCTTGCCCGTGGCGCTGCACGTACTGCCACAACAGCTACGGCAAGACGTTCCGCGAGCGTTCGGCCGAGCACGTCCTGGCCGAGATCGAGATGCTGGTCACGCGCTACGGGGTGAAGGAGCTCGTCTTCATGGACGACATCTTCAACTTCCGTCCCGAACGCGCGAAGAAGATCGCGCAGGGCATCATCGACAAGGGCTGGAACCTCGCGCTGACCTTCCCCAACGGTTTCCGCGGCGACATCCTCGACGAGGAGCTCGTCGTCCTGCTCAAGAAGGCCGGCATGTACCGCTGCATGGTCGCCGTGGAGAGCGCGTCTCCGCGGATGCAGAAGGTGATGAAGAAGAACCTCAAGATCGACAAGGTCCGCAAGATCGTCGACTTCATCGCGCAGCAGAAGGTCATGGTGCACGGCGCCTTCATGCTGGGTTTCCCGACCGAGACCGAGGAGGAGATGGAGGAGACGATCCGCTGGGCGTCGTCGAGCTCCTTCCACACCGCGGCGTTCTTCCGCGTGATCCCCTTCAAGGGCACCGAGCTCTTCAAGCAGGTCGAGCACGCCGGATACGCGCTGCCCACGGACTGGTCGCGCTACGAGCCATACCAGGCCGAGATCAACCTCTCCGCGGTCCCCGAGGAGAAGATCTTCAAGCTGCGCAAGAAGGCCTACCGGAACTTCTACCTGAATCCGAAGCGCCTCTGGCGCATCTTCGAGCTCATCCCGCAGAAGCGGACGATGCTCCCCTACCTGACTCTCCTCTTCGCGCGCCGCGCCTACGCTCGCTGACCATGGCGCACGAACTCTCCTACCTGCTCGTCGACGGCGAGAACATCGACGCGACGCTCGGCATCAGCATCCTGGGAGCGCGTCCGGCACCCGAGCAGCGCCCGCGCTGGGATCGCGTGCGCGATTTCACGGGGCGGTTGTGGAACAAGCCCTGCAAGGGCCTGTTCTTCCTGAACGCGTCGTCGGGCGTCCTGCCGGCGACGTTCGTGCAGGCGCTGCTGGCCCTGAACTACCGCCCGATCCCGCTGTCCGGTCCGGCCGACGGGTCCGTGGTGGACGTCGCGATCCAGCGGACGCTGCAGGCGCTGCGCACGCGCGACGGCAACGTCCTGCTGGCCAGTCACGATGGCGATTTCCTGACCGACGTCGAGGCGCTTCTCGGGACGGACCGCAAGGTCGGGATCCTCGGCTTCCGCGAGTTCATCAGCGCTTCGTACCGCGAGCTGGAGGCGCGGGGCCTGGAGATCCACGATCTCGAGAGCGAAGCCCACGCCTTCAACACGCCCCTGCCGCGCGTGCGGATCATTCCGGTCGACGAGTTCGATCCGGCCGACTTCCTCTGACCCCGGACGAGACTGCGGGGCGCAGCGCTGCTCGCGACGCGCCCCGCAGGTCCGCTCCCGTCGGCCGAGGCCTACGAGCGCAAGGCGATCATGGCAGCCACAGGACCCGGATGCCGTTCGAGATGTTGAAGGTCGCGGGCGTGCAGAAGCTGGCGGCGTTGCGGTAGCTCACCTGGTAGTAGCGCTGAGCCCCGGCCCCCGGGATCAGCCCGGTGACGGAGACGGCCGGCTCCACACCGGTCGGCCACGTGGCGACACCCGTCGCGTCGGCGTTCTTCGTGCGGATGCGGACCTGCGTGCCCGCCACGCAACGGACGCCGTCGCCGAAGAGCACCCCCCCGCTGCTCGCGGTGCCCTGGAACAGGGTGCAGGACACGTTCGGCGGCACGCCGTTCACCTGGAAGACCAGGCTGTCGCCGAGTCCCGTTTGCGCATTGCCCCCGGCGCCGAGACCGGCGCCACTGGCATTCGCCGAGTTCTGGCAGCCCCGCTGGAACGAACCGGAGTTCGAGCACGGGCAGGCCAGGCCCGACCCATCCCCGAAGCAGAACGGTTCGTAACCGCCGCCGATCGGCCGGTCGTAGAGCCCGCCCTGGATGTCGTGCTGCAGTCCGCCCGTGGTGTCCCAGGACACGTAGAAGCGGTTGGATCCGATCGCACCTCCCGAGCGCTGGGCGACGATGTCCGTGCGCAGCGCCTGGGTGGTGCTGAAGTCGAGCGACCGGTGCCCTTCGACCCTTGCGAGCGCGCCGCCGAACGGGGCGAACGTGCTGACCCAGATGTCGTAGTCGAACGTGCTCGAGGCGTAGCTCTCGGCATACGCCACCACGAAACGCTGGCCGTCCGAATCGACGCTGTACTCGATCTGGTTCTGGACTTGCGTCGGCAGCGCTTCTAGCGCGGTCAGGTCACCGATCGCGTCGACCGAGGTCCCCGACAGCAGCAAGTAGTAGAGATCGTTCTCGCTGCCGAACGGCGTAGACCAGACCACCAGCGAACGGCCATCGTCGAGGGGCGACGAAACACGCGGGTAGTACTCGAGTCCAGCGCCGGAAGTGAGCTGTGTCGAGCTGTTCAGGAGGGTACCGTCCCAGGCCAGCCGTGCCGCGTAGAGGTCGTAGTTCGTGTTCGTGAGTTCGCGGTGCCAGGCGATCGTCCAGGCCGCGGCGCCGCCCAGCGTGCCGTTCGACTTCGAGACCGACGGCCAGGAGTCCTTCGACGATCCCGAGTTGTCGATGAAGAGCGTGCTCGGGCCGACGAGCGTCCCCTGCGCGGTCACGAGGCGCGCATGGATGTCCCAGTCCGTCGTCGTGAAGTCGCGACGCCAGGTGACGCAGTAGTAGGAGGCGCCTGGCCCGTCGTACGGGTCGCCGCCCACGTCACCCAGGTACTTCGCTCCCGTCTGATCCGCAGTGCTGATGAGGAACTTGAAGCTGTTGGCGAGCGTGGCCGCGTCCACCGTCATGCCCCAGATGTTCCAATTCAACGCGCCGGTCACGTTGGCGACCTGCGCGACCATGAGGAACTGGTTCGAGGCGTTGAGGTTCGCGCACTGCGGGCTGCGCCAGTTCTCGACGGTGTTGTCGAAGAGTCCGAAGTACGAATTGCTGCCGTTCCCCTCGCGCAGGACCGCGTAGATGTCACCGTCGGCCTGGCTGAAGTTGAACTCGAAGACGGTCAGGTAGCGGTCCGTCGTGAGGTCGTACGAGCTGTCGGAGTCCCAGGTGTCCTCGTTCGTGGTGTAGACAGGGAAGGTCGAGATCACCGGATCGACGACCAGCGGGAAGCTCGCGTGGTCGAGATCGTCGCGGCCGACCACGATCTCGATGCCGCCTTCGACGAGTCGCGATGCGATCGGTAACCGGTCGCCGTTGGGCTCGCGCACGAACGCGCGGCCGTAGCGCACGGAACCGTGCTCGTTCGAGTACGTGAACCCATCCGTATCCTCGGCCCGCGTCATCTCGGTCTGGAGACGCACCACGAAGCGAAGATCGCCGCTCCCGGGCCGCTCGGCGACCACGAACGTCTGCTCGACCGAGTCGAGCCCGAGTTCGTAAACCTCGTCGATCGGACCGCGGTCGATCACCACGCGGTCGCCTTCGCGCACCGCCGACGCGGCTGCGGCGAGCGGGATTTCGACGCCACCGACCGTCGCCGAAGCGAGGGACAACTCGAGCGGGAAGTTCCGCGGCGCCTGCGAGCCGAGGTAGGGCACGTACGTCGCACCGCCCGGACCGAAGCGCGCCTTGTAGGTGCGCCCACTGACCCACGTCGATCCGTCCGCCTGCGTCGTGTAGTAGAGGCGGTCGTGCTGCGGCGGGGTCGCGCGCGTGCCCTTGGACTCGGTGCCAGCGAGCTTGCGCGGCGCGGCCGGGATGGCCGTCGGGTCGAGGCTCGCGCCGCGCTCGATCGCGGAGGTCGTGAGCGGGGCTGAGGCGTCGACTTTCACCGAGGACTGGGGCGGGATGGGCCGCGGAGTGCGCGGCTCCGAGTTCGCCTGCGCACGCGCAGTGGCGGCGAGGGCCGCGAGGCAGAGGAGGTTCGTGATGGGATGCATGGAGGTTCGGTCGTGTCGGGGCCCGCGCCGGCTCCGTTCCGCGTGATTCGCGGACCTGGTTCCACCGGCCGACCCCAGATCGCGGGAGGCCGCCCGGACCCGACACGAATTCCAGTCCTGAGGAGCTGCGGGGATTTCTCGTCGGCCCGGGAGGTCGATTTGCGATCTCGCCCTGCATGCAGGCGACCCCTCAAGCCCACCGGAGGAGAGCCCCGCGCTCGCTGCGGCCCTTCCTGCGTTCCGGATGCGCGTCCTGGTTGCCGCTTCGGGCCGACCCGGCTAGGGTCGATCCCGAGGTCTACGCCTTGGAGGAGAACCCCGCTGAACTCACGCGCCTCTTGCGCCTCGCCCGAGCGGGGGACGGGAAGGCGCGCGACGACCTCCTCCCGCGGGTGTACGCCTCCCTGCGCGTGATCGCCGACGGCGCGATGAAGCGCTGGGACTCCGGTTCGACGCTGCAGCCGACGGCCCTGGTCCACGAGGCCTATCTGAAGCTCTTCGGGGGCGATGTCCCCGAATTCGCGGACCGCGACCACTTCCTGGCCGTGTCCGCCAACGCGATGCGCAACCTGCTCGTCGACCGCGCGCGGGCACGCAAGGCGCTGAAGCGCGGCGGGGAGGGCCAGCGCGAAGCCATCGACCTGCTCCTCCTTGGCTTCGAGGAGCGCTCGACGGACGTGCTCGACCTGCACTCGGCCCTCGAGGAACTGGCCGGCTTCGCGCCCGACGCCGCCAAGGTCGTCGAGATGCGTTTCTTCGGCGGATCGACCGCCGAGGAAACCGCTCGCGTCCTGGGCGTTTCGACGCGCACGGTCGAGCGCGAATGGCGCAGCGCGCGCGCGTGGCTCTACACCCGGCTGGGCGGTTCCGCCGCGGGCGGCACGCCGTGAACACGGGCCGCTGGGATCGGATCTCGGGTCTGCTGGAACGCGCGCTCGACCTCGAGCCGGCCGCGCGGCGCGAACTCTACGCGCGGGAATGCGTCGACGACCCCTCGCTCGCCGAGGAGGTCGAACGGATGGTCGCCGCTGACACTTCCGCGCGCGGGTTCCTCGAAGCGGCGGCCCCTCTCCGGGCCGTCCCTCCCGCGCAGCCCCTCGCGGCTGGCGCGCGGATCGGCGGCTACACCCTGATCCGGCGGATCGGCGTCGGCGGGATGGGCGTCGTGTTCGAAGCCAGCCAGGAACGTCCCCATCGGCGCGTCGCGCTGAAGCTCGTGCAGTCGGTGTTCGCGAGCCCGGCCACGCTGCTGCGATTCCGCTACGAAGCCGAGGCTCTGGGCCGTCTGAGGCACTCGGGGATCGCGCAGGTGTACGAGGCCGGCGTCGACGTCGATGCGCAAGGCGACGAGCGACCGTTCCTGGCCATGGAGTTCGTCGAGGACGCACGGCCGATCACCGAGTACGTGCGCGAGCGCGCGTTGGGTTACAGGCGCATCGTGGAACTGTTCCGCGGCGTCTGCGCCGCCGTGCAGCACGGACACGAGCGTGGGGTGCTGCACCGCGACATCAAGGCGTCCAACGTGCTGGTCGATGCGACGGGCGTCCCGAAGCTGATCGACTTCGGGATCGCCAAGGTGCTCGGCGAGATCCACACGCGCGCCACCGAGGCCGGCGAGATCGTGGGCACGCTGGCTTACATGAGTCCCGAGCAACTCGAGGGCGATCTCGAGATCCTGGACGTCCGCAGCGACGTCTATGCGCTCGGCGCCCTCCTGTACGAACTCGTCTGCGGTCGCCCCGTGCTGGACTTGAAGGGGCTATCGATCTCCGAGGCCCTGATCCGGGCGCGCAAGGCAAATCACGCGTCGCCGAGCAGCGTCCGGCCCGACCTGCCGATCGAGCTGGAGTGGATCGTCTTGCGCGCGTTGGAGTCGGAGCGCGATCGTCGCTACGCATCGGCGGCCGACTTCGCCCGTGACCTGGACCGCTACCTCGGGGACGAGCCCGTCCTCGCCAGCCCGCCCTCGACGGTCTACCGCGCGCGCAAGTTCGTGCGTCGCAACCGCGTCGTCGTCGCGGCATCCGTCGCGATCCTCCTGACCGTGGTTGCGGGCGCGGTCGCCGCCCTGATCCAACGCGATCGCGCGGTGATCGCGAAGGAGCGCGCCGAGCAGGCCGAGGGATTGGCGAACGACCGGCTCGCGCGCCTCGAGGTCGAAGCGCGGACTAACCGCGAACTGGCCGAGTTCCAGGGCCGGATCCTGACCAGCGCCGATCCCGACATCGGCGGCCGGGACGCGCGCGTGGTGGACGTGCTGGCTTCGGCGAGCATCGACCTCGACGCGAAGACGGATCTCGAGCCCCGGATCTGGCTCGCACTGCGCCGCTCGATCGTGGATGCCTACGTCTCGCTGAGCCTGCCGCGGGAGGTCCGTGGCGAGCTCGAACGGATGCAGCCGGTCTGGGAAGCGGAGTACGCTCCCGACGATGTCGAGAGGCTCGCGCTGGAGCGCATCGCGCTCGAGAACGAGGTCAACTTCGAGCCACCGCGTCTGCTGATGCCGCGCGTGCTCGCGGGGCTCGCGCGTGCGATGGAGAGCACCCGATCCGACGCGTGCGAGGTCGCGCGCTGGCGGATCCTCGCCGGGCTGGTGGGCCTCCAACTCGGCGGGTTCGAAGAAGCCGAGGGGCTCATCCGTTCCGGGGCCGCCGCGCTGGAGACGAAGTTCGGTCCCACGTCCAGCCCGGCGGTCACGGCGAAGCTCACCCTCGCGAGCGCCCTGAACGGGTTGCGGCGCCTCGAGGAGGCGGAAGCCCTGACGCGTCAGGTCTACGAAGCCTGCCTGGAGGAGTACGGTCGGGACCACCGGCTGACCCTGGAAGCCGAGCAGGAGCTGGCCTTCGCCGTGGGGGTCCTTGGCCGGACGGACGAAGCTCTCGAATTGCACCGCGAGGTGATCGGTGCGCACGAGCGCAGGTCGGGACCAGGATCCACCGCGGCGCTCGAGGCTCGATCTCACCTGGCCGAGTTCCTTCGGCTGGCGCGGCGCCCCGCGGAAGCGCTGACGGAGATCGAAACCGTGCTGAGGGACGGACTCGCCACGATCGGTGAGAACAACTCCTTCGTCCATCGAGCACGGTGCCGCCGCGCCGCGGCGCTCATGGACCTGGAACGCCTCGAGGAGGCCGCGGCGGGCTTCGAAGAGGCGCTGCGCGGAGCCACGGATCACCTGGGACCGGACGACTCCACCACGATCGACATCGAATCGCAGTACGCGTTCGCCCTCTTCCGGCTCGGCCGTTTCGAATCGGCGCTGCCTCACTGCCGCGATGTCTGGCTGAAGTCACGGCGCGTGCTGGGCGACGAGAACGGGTTCACGCTCGGCCGCGGAAATGGCTACGCCGTGGTCCTGGCGAACGTCGGCCGGCAGGCGGAGTCGATTCCGGTGCTGGAGTGGCTGCTCTCCGTGCAGGACCGCACGCTGGGGCCCAGCAACGAGGACAGCATCCTGACGCTGAAGAACCTCACGATGATCCGGCTGGATGGCGGGGACGTCACCGGGGCAGTCTGCTCGGCCGAGGAGCTCGTCGAGCGCGCGGAGTCCGCGAGCGAGGGTGAGTACCCGCGCGCGGCGGGCGCGCACTGGGCCCTCGGTCACGCTCTGCGCAAGAACGGCGACCTGGAAGGCGCCGCGGAGCACATGGCGATCGCTTCGGACCGTTGGGCGCACAGCGTGGAAGCCGGCAGCGAGATCGCGATCTTCGGGCTGATCGACGAGGCGACCGTGCTCGGAGAACTCGGCCGGACGCCGCAGAGGCTCGAGATCCTCGAGCGTGCGGCGGCCATGGCCGGCGGGCGCGGGCTCTCGCCGAGCATCCGATCGAGGGCGCTGACGGAGTACGCCGAAGCCCTGCAGTCCTCTGGCGAAGTGGAGCGTGCGCGCGGCCTGGCGGAAATGATCCTGGCCGGCTCCACGGAGATCGAACCGAAGATCCGGGCGCGCGCCCAGCGAGTCCTCGATCCGGGCTGACGGACTGCGTTCGGAGAACGTGGCATGCGCGTCGTACGCTGTCACGCCATGGAAGCGACTGCCGACGACCTCGCCCCCCGCGACCGCTACAAGCTGCTCATCGGCTGCATCGTCCCGCGACCGATCGCGTTCGTCTCGACCGTCGATGCCGAGGGGCGCGTCAACCTGGCGCCCTTCTCGTTCTTCAACGGCGTGGGTTCGGATCCCATGACCGTCGTCTTCTGTCCGGCGAACCGCGCGGATGGCGGCGAGAAGGACACGCTGCGCAACTGCAAGCCGCGTGCGGAGGGAGGCACGGGCGAGTTCGTCGTGTGCGCCGCGATCGAGGGCTACGCGCGCGAGGTCGCTGCGGCCGCCGAGCCGCTGCCCCATGGCGAGAGCGAGTTCGACCTGACGGGGCTGGCGACCGCGGCGAGCCGTCGTGTGCGCGCGCCCCGCGTCGCGCGCTCGCCCTGGGCCTTCGAGTGCGAGACGCTCCAGGTCGTGCGCACGAACCCCGGCGTTCCCGCCGGTGGAAACCTCGTGATCGGGCGTGTGATCCACGTGTACGTCGACGACGCGCTGATCGGCGGCCGCTTCCACGTCGATCCGGAGAGACTGCGCGCCGTCGGACGCATGGGCGGCCTCGGCTACGCGACGACGCGCGATCGATACGAGATGCCCGCGGGGCGCGAGGCGCTCGAGAGCGAGGACCCGTTCCGCTGACCCCCACCCGGAAGCAACGCGGCCCGCGGGAGCCGCGAAGCGCGGTCCGCTGTGGCGCCGGGAGGGCGATGCCGGTATACGAATCCGCTCGGCAAGTGCCGATTCGAGGACCCGACCGATGCTCACGACCACCGCTCTCCTGCTCTCCCCGCTCGCCGCGCCGCTCCCGCCGATCGAACCGATGCCGCCGCTCGAGCCGCAGGCCAAGTCCGCGACCGCGGGCGACGACAAGCGTGTCCGCTGGAGCTTCGCCGAGGTGCACATGCTGCTGCGCGACGTCGATGCGATCGACGACGACCTGCGCGGCTACGGCGCCCGAGGCGCGTACCAGTTCGGCCAGGGCGTGTTCGTGCGCGGTGGCATCGACCTGTACAGCGACGACGAGGACGTCACGCGCTACGACCTCGGCGTCGGCCAGTCCGTTCCGCTGGACAACACCCTCAGTGCGTTCGCCTCGGTCTCCTGGGTGTGGCTGGAGCTCGACGGCGCCGGCGGGGCGAACTTCGACGAGAATGGCTGGCGCATCGACAGCGGCTTCCGTGTCGCCGTGGACAAGAGCATCGAGGGCGAGTTGCGCCTCGGCTACGAGGACGTGGTCGACAACGGGTTCGTGTGGGGCGGCGACGTGCGCTACTGGTTCGCGTCGCAGGTGGCGCTGGGACTCGGCTTCGAGCGCGAAGTCGACGACGACCAGTGGACGCTGGGGCTGCGCTACGCCTTCTGATCTGGGGCGCGCAGTGGAAGCGCGCTCGAGCGGCGCCGGACCGTCGCGCGGGCCCGCGTCCGCACTCGATCACGCGGGGGCGTCGCCCGGGGTGCGCGCGACCTGACGCGCATGCAACTTCGTCCCGAGCTCCGCGATCGAGCACAGCACGGGCTGGATCTCGTGCGCCAGATCGGTGAGCCGGTACTCGACCGACGGCGGCGAGCTCGCGAGCACGTGGCGCTCGAGGAGTCCGCGCTGCTCGAGCTCGCGCAGGCGGGTCGTCAGCACCTTGGCGGAGATGCGGCCCAGAGCGCGGCGCAACTCACCGAACCGCTTCGATCCCTGACGCAGCTGCCAGAGGACCTCGGGGGTCCAGGCCCCCTGCAGGAGGCGGAGGCCTTCGTGGATCGGGCAGAACCCGGCGGCGTCCGGGCCGGGAGAGCAGTCGCGGGGAGCGGCGGGCACGGGGCCGGACTTGGCCGCCGGCAGCGTCGAAAGGCCCGCCAGGGCCTGGGAAGTGGTGTCCATGCCTCTGATGGTTACCCTTCCATATCTGGTCGTCAATGGAAACCTGGCCGGGGTCGAGCCCCGGATTCCGCGTTCGACCCTCGTCGGGCCGTGCCCCCCATCTCGCCCAGGTCCGTCCGGGACGAGGATCAGCACCAGGAGTTGTTGATCACCTCGCCCATCCCGCCCGCCCCCGGAACGATGTAGCTCTTCGCGTCCAGGCCCTTCTCGCGATCCCAGAAGGTGCCGGGGAGCGTCTCGAGCACGTCCGGGTCGGACATCCCGCGGTCGAGGCGCGCGGTGTACACGACGAGGTCGGGGTACTCCTCGAGCACGGCGCGCAGGTACTCGGGCGTCGCGATCATCGGCAGCGCGATGATCTTCTTCGGGCGGCCATAGCTCTCGAGGTAGTGGCGCAGCGCGCGCACCGTCGTCACGCCGGTCGCCCCCATCGGGTCGGGGAGGATCAGCGTCGCGCCGTCGACGCGGCCACCGATCTTGCTGCCCGACAGGTCGACGCCCGTGACGTGACCGGCCGCGTCGGAACGGCGCGCCATGGTCAGGTGGTCGAGGCGCACGCTCGTCTCCGAGAGCACGGCCGTGAGCAGGTCGAAGCACACCTGCGAGGGCACGATGCCGGCGCGGATGATGTCGACGACGACGACCTGCGCCGTCGGCTCGAAGACCAGACCGCGATAGATGCCGCGCTCCGCGTGCGTCGCGGCCATGCGGGTCGGGACCTCGCTCGCCACGCGTGTCAGCTCGCGACCGCAGGCGGTCATGAGGAGCGTCTGGTACACGCTGCGCAGGAGCGCCATGAGGTCGCGGTGCGCGACGTTGGGGCTGCCGATGCGAGCCAGGGCGCTCAGCAGGTAGACGTTGTCGAGCAGGTGGACGCGCCCGCCGTAGCGGTGCGGGAGCTCCCAACCCCCGGGGATCTGGACCGATTCGTGCGCCATGCGTGCGATCTCCTCCCCTGGTTTCCGGTCGACGAGCCTACCGGATGGCTTCCTTCAGCGCGGAAACGAGTCGCGGGACGTCGCGCGCCGGTGTCGAGCACAGCGCCACGCGCAGGGCGCCGGGCAGCGGCACGAGGAACACGCCCAGCGCCTTCAGCCGCTCGGCGGCGGCCTCGGAGTCGGGCGCGAAGACGGAAACGAAGAAGCCGCCCTCGTAGCGCGGGTGGCGCAGGCCGGCTCGCGCCGCTTCGCGGTTGAAGACCTGCACGCGCTCGTCGAGCAGCCGCACGAGCCGCGCGCGCTCGAGATCGACCTTCCCGCGCAGGCTCGCATCCGTGAGCAACTCGGCGATCGCCAATTGCCCCCCGTGGTTGCAGTTCGACCACGTGCCGCGACACGAGAAGGCCAGGGCGTTCTGGATGCGCGCGCGCTCGGCGTCGTCGGTGTGCAGCCCCACGAGGGCGCCGACCCGGGCGCCATACTGGGCGAACGACTTCGATGCGGTCCAGGCGACGAGGAGGGTCGCCGTCTCCAGCACGCGCTCCGCATGAGCGATCCAGCCCTGGGAGCCGGCCGCGCCGAAACGCGCGTAGGCCAGGTCGACGAGCAGCGCGACCGGAGCGCGCTCGCCGGCGCGTCGGACGACCTCGCAGACGTCTCGCCACTCGGCGGCGTCGAGCGAGTAGCCGGTCGGGTTGTGGCACGGGAAGTTCAAGACGACGAGCGCGCGCCCTTGGCGCTGCACGAGTCGGTCCAACCCCGCCTCGAAACCGCCCACGTCGAAGCGGCCGTGCGCGTCGAACGTCTCGAAGGTCTCCACGGTACGCCGCGCCTGGCTGGCGATCGTCTGGTAGGGACTCCAGAACCAGTTCGTGGTGAGCAGCGCCTGACCCGGCTCGAGGAAGCTGGTGATCGCCTGGTACAACGCGCCGGTGCCGCCCGGCGTCGCGGCCGCCGTCGCGAACCGCGCGAGCGGCGCGCCCTCGAAGGTGTCGCGCACGACCGCCTCGAGGAACGGCTTCGCGCCGAGGATCGGCGCGTAGGACGCGGCCTTCTTGGCCGGCACGCGCTGCAAGGCCTCGACGACGCTCGGCATCACGGCGAGCGTGCCGTCGTCCTCCATCAGGGCGCCGAGGGTGGCGTTGATGACCGCCTCCCCCGCCTGCGCTCGGCGCGTCGCCTCCGCGTTCAGGAGGAAGATCGGGTCGTCCGCCGGCCGCGAGGCGGCGGTCGGGATGAGGCTCGAGTGGGTCGTCTGGGTCAGGGGCATCGGCTCGGATCCGACGCCGTCCGGATGCAAGGACGGCAGGAGAACAAGCTAACCGCTGCGGGCCCGCTCGCGGCGATTTCGGCCCGGAAATGCCCCGGGGAGGAGGGCGGCCTGGCCTTGGGCCTTGAGGTCTGGCCCGATTCGCCCGATCCTCGGCCTGCCATGAAGTCGATCGCCCGCGCCGTACTCGCCCTTCCGCTCGTCCTGCTCGTCGCCTGCGGGCCGCAGCCGCAGAGCCCCTCGGCCCCCGCGCAGGCGCCGGCGGCCCCCGCGGCGCCCGCAGCCGCCGCAGCGGCGCCCGCACCGCCGACCCCGGTGAAGGTCTGGTTCGAAGGCAGCTACGAGGACGGCCTGGCGCAGGCCCGCGCCTCGAACAAGCTCGTCTTCGTGGACTTCTGGACGACCTGGTGCGGTTACTGCAAGAAGCTCGACAAGGTCACCTTCTCGCAACCGGCGGTGCAGGCCGAGCTGTCCAAGATGGTCTCGATGTCGATCGACGCCGAGAGCAAGGCCGGTGCTCCGATCGCGCAGAAGTTCCACGTCACGGGCTACCCGGCGCTGCTCGTCCTCGACGGAAACGGCAAGGAGATCGGGCGCATCGCGGGCTTCCTCGAGCCCGAACCGTTCCTGAAGCGTCTCGAGGCGATCCGCGCGCGCGCGGCGCGCTGACACGCGCGACGAACCCGCGCTAGGCGAACGGTCCGCCGGCCGTCTCTTCGCGCGGCTCGGCGCGGGCCTCGACCGCGTTCCGGGCCGGCGCGGCGCGTGCGGCGGGCTCGAGCACGTAGTCGTCGAGCGCGACGAGCGGCAGGTGCTTCGCTTCGGGCAGGCCCGACCGCGAGAAACGCTCCAGGCCGGTCGGCAGTGCGCGTCGGGCGAGGGAGCGCCAGCGCATCGCGTTCGAATAGTCCAGCCCCGTCGCGCGCGAGAGCTCGAGCGCGTCGCACGCGGCGAGCCCCTCGAGGTCGACGATGCCGACGGCGATCAGGGCGTCGCGCGATTCGTCCGCGAGGTCCTGCAGGACGGACAGCGGCGTGCGCGGCGAGACGTGCGGTGCGGGCGCGGACGACTCCTCGACGATCGGCTCGGCCATGGAGCGCGCGTCCTCGAGCGCGTCGAGCTCGCGCCAGCGCACGAGCGCCGCGTCGTAGGCCTTGGGCTTCTCCGCGGGGGCGCTCGGCACCGGCGACTCGATGCCCGCGCCGTCCTCGGCCTCGAGGAGCGCGGACTCCGCGCGCGAACTCCCGGAGCCGCCCAGCCGCGCGATCAGGTGGTGCGCTTCGCGCTGGAAGCGCTGCGCCGCCGTGGGCGTGCTCGCGAGGAGCTCCGCCAGTCGCTCCACATCGAGGCTGGTGATCGACTCCAGCGACGGGCAGCCCGATCGACGCAGACGACGCAACGATTGCGGACCATCCGCATGCAGCGCGCACAAGAGAGCCAAGCCGTCCATCGGTCACCTCCCTGGGGGGAACACCAGGACATCGGTCTACCTCTCGGGCCCCGAGAAAGCCAGCGGAGGGATCGGCGGTGCTCCAGCTCGGCACCCCGGCGACCCGCCCGTGCGGCGCCTGCTGCGCGCTCGCGAGGAGCCCGCTGCGCGCTAGCGAGGAGCCCGCCGGGCGCTAGCGCAGTGCCCTGCGCGCGGCGGAGTAGAACGTGCCCGTCCCCCGCGCCACGTCGATCGCCGACCAGCGCGCGATCCCGGCCAGGGCCCGCGCCGCCCGACTCTCCGGCTCGCGCAACGAGACCGGCGCACGGGCCTGGACGCTGCGCACGACGGCCTCGTCCATGGGCACCCAGCCCACGAGCTCCGGGGCACGGGTGAGGAACCGCTGGCTCGCCCCGCGGAACCGCTCCCAGGCGGCGTGCGCGGTGGCCTCGTCCGGAGCGCGGTTCATGACCACGCCGACCTGGACGCGGGTGTTCACGGTCGTGACGTGCTTGTACAGGGCGTAGGCGTCGGAAAGCGACGTGACCTCGTGCGTCGTGACGACGAGCAGCGCCGTCGCGGCCGCGAGGTGGGCCATGGTGGCGTACGAGAGCCCCGCCCCGTGGTCGACGATGACCAGGTCGAAGACCTCTTCGAGCGGTTCGAGGGCCTCGAACAGGCGCTCGAGCTCCTTCCGGGTGGGGTTCGCCAACGCGGCACGGCCCACGCCGCCCGAGAGCAGCTGCAATCCCCCCGGCGCCTCGACGAGGGCGTAGCCGGCCGAGATCTCGCCGTCGAGCACGTGCCCCAGGTCGAAACGCGGCGCCACGCCGAGGAGCAGGTGCGCGTTCGCCATCCCGGCGTCGAAGTCGACCAGGCAGACGCGCTCGCCCATCTTGGCGCGCTGAACGGCCAGGTTCGTGGCAACGATGCTCTTGCCCGTCCCGCCCTTGCCGCTCGCGATGGAGAGGACGCGCGAGAGCTTCTTCTGGGGCGGGCGGGCGAGGTCGCCGGCCTGGCGCAGACGTGCGCCGAAGCGGGCGAGGCTCCAGGTCGTGCCGTTCAGCATGGGGGGCGGGGTGCGATGCGGCTCGAGTTGCGGTGCAGGGTGAAGCAGCGAAGCCTACGCACGCGCGCGAGGCCGCGCCAGAGCTCGCGCGTGACTCCCGGAAGTCGGCTTGAGATCTTGACGCGCATGCGAAGCCCGCTCCCGGTGGTCTTGATCGTGGCGCTCCTCGCCGCCTGTTCCTCCACGCCCTCCGATCCGGCGCGGGAGCGCCAGGAGCAGGATCTGGCCGTCGCCGAGAAGCGCCTCGCCGCCGAACCGGACAGCGAGATGGCGGCCGTGTGGGTCGGCCGACGGCTCGGCTACCTCGGACGGTACGAGGACGCCGTCGCGGCGTTCACGCGCGGGCTCGACCGCCACCCCGACTCCGCCTGGCTGCTGCGCTTCCGAGGGCACCGCTACATCACGCTGCGGCAGTTCGACGACGCGGTGCGCGACCTCGAGCGCGCGCGCGAGCTCGCCGCCGGGCGCCCCGACGAGGTCGAGCCCGACGGCCAGCCGAACGCGGCCGGCATCCCGATCGGGACCTTGCGGTCGAACATCGCCTACCACCTGGGGCTCGCGCTCCTCCTGCGCGGCGACACCGAGCGCGCGGCGAACGTGTACCTCGCCGCGCTGCCCCTGGCGCGCACGAACGACGACCGCTACGTGAGCCACGTCTTCTGGACCTGGATCGCGCTGCGGGAGTTGGGCCGGCACGACGAGGCGGCGCGCTTGCTCGAGCCGGTGTCGTCCTCGATGAAGATCCACGAGAACGAGGACTACCTGGCGGCGCTGCTCCACTTCCGTGGCGAGCTCTCGCGCGACGCGCTGATGTCGGGAGCCGAGCCCGGCACGACCGCGTTCGCGACGCGCGCGCACGCCGCGGCGCGCAAGGCGCTCTACGACGGCGATCGTGAGGCCGCGCGCGCGTGGTTCGCGCAGATCGTGTTCGCCGGCCCGATGCCCGCGTTCAGCTGCATCGCGGCGGAGGTCGCGGTCGGTGATCTCGAAACAGCACGCGCCAAGGCGGAGCACGTCGTGCGCTGAGCGCAAGCGCCGCGGGGACTCCCGCACGCCGGGCTCACGCTCCCGGACCGGACCCGGAACGCCTCCGGAGGTCCATCGATCCGTGGACGACGCGCACGACCTCGATGCGGTCCTTGCGGATCACGTAGAGCACGAGGTGACTCGGGAACCCTCGGATCGTCCAGACGCGCAGGCCCCGCAGGGCGGACTTCGTGGAACCGAACTCCGGACCGGCGCGCGGCTGCGTTCCGAGCCTGCGCAATGCGTCCTCGATTGCTGCGTTGAATCGGTCGGCCAGTCGGGGGTCGCCAGCCTCGACCTCGAGGAAGTGGTCGGCGATGTCCTCGAGGTCCAGCCCGGCCTGAGGCAGGAACCGCCAGGGCCAGCTCACTTGCGTCGCTTCGCGCTCTTTGCGGGCGTCGGCTTGCGCCGGCGCATCGTCTTCGCCTTGGCGTGGACACGCGCGCGCAACTTGGCGAAAAACTCCGGATCTTCGGGCAGCGCAGGTCCGCTGCGGATCCCCTCGAGGGCGAGAGCTTCGATGCGCGCTCGCTCCTCGGCGCGAGCCGCTCGATCCCGCCGGACGAGCTCGCCGACGAACTTGCTGGCCGATCCGTACTCCGCCGCCCGTTCGGCGACGTACTCGCAGTGCTTACGGCTCAGTTCGAGCTGGATCCGCTTCGGGCTCGGGTGCTTCTTCACCGGATCGACGCTACCACCGGCCCGAGGACCCCGCCAATCCCGATCTCCCCGCGCGGGCAAACTCCGCGGGTCCCCCTCAAGGCCACAGATCACGCACGAATTCGAGGGTCCTCGCGTCCAGGACCACGGCGCGTGCCCCACGGCACTCCAGGACGACGAGGAAGCGCCCGTCCGCGGTCCAAGCGAGCCCGCCAGCTCCCGATTCCGGGCCGAGCACGTCGAGCGCGCACACCGAGTCGGGATCTTCGACCGATCGGATCGAACTCACCGCGCCGTGGATGTCTCCCCAGATCGCGAAACGGGATTCGTCCGGCGCGAAACGACACGCGATGCGCGTGTTGTTGCCAACGCCGAAGCCGTGCTCCCACGTCGTTCGTCCGTCGCGTGGGTCGAACGCCTCGATGCCGGCCCACGTGCTCGTCACGGCGAGAGCGAGTTCGCCGTCGGAGCGCACGGCCAGGCTGGCCACCGCGTCGTCGGAGCCCCACAGGTCGGACACCGCGATCCGCCGCGACCAGAGCGGCGCGAGGTCGGGGAGGCACCATGCGCCGAGGAGGACATCGTCCGACCCCGCGAGGAGAAGCCGTGCATCGCGCGACGCGACGAGCGAACGCGGACGAATCAGAACCGTCTTCACCCAGGCCGCAACGCGCCACCCATCGCGCTCGATCGTGACGAGTCCGCCATTCGCCAGCGCAAGCACGAGGTGCGCTCCGTCCGGCGACCAGAGCGCCGTCGAGACTTGCCCGGGCATCGCAATGTGCATGTCCTCGACGAGGCCTAACTCGTCGAAGCGGACGATCCGAACGCTCGCGGGCGTGCCGAACATCAGCAGATCGAACCCGTCTGGGCTCCACGCCAGGCCCGTCTCCATGGAAGCGGGTTCCGACCCGCTTCCGTGGAACTCGCCGCGGCCAGCGGCGAAGTCCCAAACGACCCAGTCGGGCTGCACGGGGAACGAGGTCCAGCCGGAGTTCGGGGCGTTCCCGGCGTCGCGTTCCACGGGGAAGGCCGCCGCCGCGATGCGCCGCCCGTCGGGGCTCCACGCGAGTCGCGCGGCAACTCCGCGCGGCAACGCGAGTACCGCGAGGCTCTCCCCGGTCGCGAGGTCCAGCACGCGAACCGAGCCGTCCGAAGACCCGAGCGCGACGACCGCGCCCGTCGGCGCCGCGGCGAGGACCGTGATTTCGAGCGCGAATGCAACGGCTGCGAGCATGACGCGGATACACCGCCACGCAGTCCCGATCCGAGGCGCGAATCCACGCGATCCGCTTCGGGGCGCCCCCCCCCTGCGATCAGTGCAGCTTCACTTCCTCGCCGATCCGGTGCAGCTTCACGACGTTCGTCGTCTTCGCGATCCCGGCCGGCACGCCGGCCACGAACACGATCGGGTCGCCGTACTGCGCGAGGTCGCGCATCACGAGCATCTCGCTCGCCATCGCGATCATGTCCTCGAGGCTGCGCTCGCGGCGCACGAGGAACGGGCGCACGTGGGCCAGGATCGTCATGCTGTTCACGACGCGCTGGTGCGGCGTCAGGCCGATCACCTCGGCGCTGGGGCGGTAGCGCGAGATCAGGCGCACGGTGTTGCCCGTCTCCGTGAAGCACACGATCTTCGTGATGCGCAGCGCTTCCGCGGCCTGCACGGCGGCCATCGCGGCCGCGTTCGAGAACGTGAACTCGCTGGTGCGGAAGTTCGGGCGCGGGATGTCGCGGTAGCGCTGGCTCGACTCGACGGCGCGCGCGATCTTGCTCATCGTCGAGACGGCTTCGACGGGGAACGCCCCCACCGCGGTCTCGGCCGACAGCATCACGGCGTCGCTGCCGTCGAGCACCGCGTTCGCCACGTCGGTGACCTCGGCGCGCGTCGGACGCGAACTCTCGATCATCGACTCGAGCATCTCGGTCGCCGTGATCGTGAACTTGCCGGCACGCACGGAAGCGGCCAGGATCGACTTCTGGATCAGCGGCAGCTGCTCGAGCTCGGCTTCGACGCCCAGGTCACCGCGCGCGACCATCACGCCGTCCGTCTCGGCCAGGATGTCGTCCAGGTTTTCGAGCGCCGCCATGCGCTCGATCTTCGCGACCATCAGCGCCTCCGGGCACAGCGCGCGGACGGCGCGCACTTCCTCCTTGCGCGAGACGAAGGAGATGCCGATGAAGTCGACGCCGGCCTTGCGCGACAGCTCGAGATTGCGGCGGTCCTCGTCCGTCGGCAGCTCGTAGTGCACGGCCGAATCAGGGAAGTGCACGCCCTTCCTGTCGCCGATCGCGCCGGGTCGCGTCACGCGCGCGTGGATGACGCCGTGCTCGACGTCGGTCGCCACGAGCTCGACCTGTCCGTCCGCGAGCAGCACGCGGTGGCCCGCCTGGACCGCCTGCTGGAAGCCGGTGAACTCGAAGATCACCTCGCCCGCGGCCGACATCCCCTTCCCCTCGCGCAGGGTCATCACGTCGCCGATCTCGAGCTCGCGCCGGCCGTTCTCGAAGCGGCCCATCCGCATCTTCGGCCCCTGGATGTCGGTCAGGATGCCGACCGCCGCCCCGCGTTCCTCGGCCACCGCGCGGATCTTGTCCACGCGGCGCAGGAAGTCGTCGCCCGTACCGTGCGACAGGTTGATGCGCGCCACCGACATCCCGGCGTCGATGAGTTCGCCGATGCGCTCCTCGCTCGCGGGCCCGATCGTCGCGACGATCTTCGTGTGCGCGGGCGCGAGGACGCGCTTCGAGGTGTAGCTGGTCGATCGTTCGATGTCGGTGTTCATGCGAGCGGACTCCGTGACCGCGGAAGATAGCGGTTCCGGCCCCGCGATCCTCGCGCGCTCGCGTTCGAAGGCGGTTCGGTGGACCGCATCCGGACTGGAACACCCAGCCGCGAAGTGAAGATCCCCTCGGGATCGCACGTGCTGGAGGCCGATCGAGCGGGTGCCGCCGCCGAGCGTCGCGCGGCTGCGAGTCGTCCCGAAAAGAAAGGACGCCGGCGAGAACGCCGGCGTCGGGACCGGCGCCGCTCCTGAGGCGGCCCGAGCCATGGAGGGGGCTCGAGGGTGCCGTCGGCGTCGTTCCAGCGTCTACGACGCGTGGACCCGACTCCAGGTTCCGTAGGGACAGCGGAGTCCGTTGGGAGCCCGCGGGGAACCGCATCCGGCCTCGCGCAGCCCGCGATCAGCCCCCGGAGGGCGGGTCGAAGCGCGGGCCGACGATCTTGATCCTCACATCGAAGCCTTGGGAACGCTGGCGGTCCGCGAACACCGCGGCCCAGCCGTCGCCGAACGCGGCGATGCGCGGCTCGACGCGATCCGGGATGAAGCGCGTGTCGAGCTTGCCGATGCGCATCCACGGCCCCATCGACTTGCCGTCGGCTCCGATGCGGCGCACGTAGCCCTGGTCGAAGTAGGAGATGTCGTCCTCCCACGCGACCGCGAAGCTGCCGTCGGCGAGCCGCGCGATGTCGGCGAAGTCCTGCTCGTTCGCCAGGTAGCAGGGCGTGAGATTCGGGCCCGCGGGTCGGCCCTGCGCGTCGAACAGCCGGACGTTCACGTCGTGCGTCGGATCGGACGGAATCCCCGAGCACCACGCCATGAGGAAGCCGCCGTTCTTCGCCGGCGCCAGGGCCGGATCGTGGTCTTCCAGTCGACGCGATGCTTCGAAGGCGATCTCCGCGCCTTTCGGGACACCGTCCGCGTCGAGGAAGCGCGCGCGCACCGACCAGCCCTTCTCGCGCGGAGCACCCGCGGTGTGCACGGTCCAGCCCGCGACGAGGCGTCCGTCGTCGAGGAGGGTCACGTCGGCGTGCATCGTCTCGTCGTCGCCCGCGTCGTTGACGCGCCGCGCGGGACCGGCGCACGTCCCGTCCGGCGCGACGCGGCGGCCGAAGATCCCGAGCTTGCCGCCCGCGGGCCAAACCACGATCCAGCCGCGATCGCCGTCGAGCCGACTGACGGCGGCGCGCTCGGTCGTCGCCGGTTCGCGCGCATCGATCTCGATCAGCGCGGACTTGGGGGCACCGTCCCGATCCAGCACCTGACCGAGGACGCGCGAACGGCCCTCCTCGCGCTGGACCCACGTCGCGAGCCAGGATCCGTCGGGACGCAGCGCCACGGTGGGATCCACGGCCCCGCCGAGGACTTGCGGCGCGGGCGCGCCGGCCTGGCCCACGGGCAGCAGGATCTCGTTCCCGATCGGCCCCGCCGCACCGAAGGCCCGCGCGTAGACGACGCCCGTGCCACTGCGCCGGTCCTGCCACACGGTCCAACCGCGGTCTCCGGCCACGTCGAGGTCGGGGTTGATCTGGTCCGTGCTGGCCACGTCGGAGTTCAGGCGCTTCTCGGCTCCGAGGCGCGCGGGCCCGGCGAGCGCCGGATCGACGATCCGACCCCACACGTCCCCGTCGCCCGCGCGCGTGTCGGTCCAGGCGACGAGCAGACGCGCGCCGTTGGATGCGATGTGCGCATCGCCCACGTCGCGCGCCGCAGCGGACGTGACCACGAGCGGTTCGGGATCCGTGGGCGCTCCCGCCAGGTCGTGGAACCAGAGTTCGAGCCGCGCCGGCGTCGCGTCCTTGGGCTGCGCCTCTCCGCGCTGCGCGCCGCCGCGAGCGGCCGGACGCTGCGCGGCCGGCTCCCGGGACGACGGACCGGCCATCTGTTCGCGCGCCGGCTTGCCGCGACCACTTTCGCGCCCGGCGGCCGGCGGAGCGTCACCGCGCGTCGCGAGCAGGGCGAGACCGCCCGAGAACCCCGTGAGTTCCAGGTCGCGAAGCCCGGGCAGGTTGTGCGTGAACTCAGGGCCGGTGGGCTTCCCGTCGGGGCTCACATGGCGCAGAACCGCGACTTCGCCGCGTTGAACCAGGACCCAGAACCCGCCGCTCGGATCCGCGACGAGGCCGCGCGCACGACCTTCGCCGAGTTGGGCGTCGGTGGTCCTGGAGCCCGTGGCCGCGCGGTGCGCGAACCAGACCCCGCCCTTGCCGGTCCACAGGGCCGCCACGCCGGACTCCCCGTCCTCGAGACCGAGGATCCCGGCTTCCGGCTCCGTCCCGGCCGGACCGAGGTCGGCTGCCGCGCGCAGCGGGCCCCCGGCGATGTCGAAGTCGGCGGTGCGCAGGCGTCCCCCCTCGTTCCAGAGCAGGGTCCGCGAGCCGTCCCGCCGGGCCAGGAGGACCGGGAACCGCGCTCCCGGGCCCCCCCCCTCGCGCGCCGCGCCCCCGCGCCCCTGGGCCGGCCCCTCGCCGGCCGCGATGATCAGGTCCGTGCCGAACCAGGCGCCCTCCGCGTTGAAGCAGCGCAGCCACGGCCGCTGGCCGGTCGGGTGGCGCGAGATCCAGGAGACCCCGCCAGACCCGTCCGCCGCGATCGCCACCGCCGGGTCGAAGCGCCGGGTCGTGCCCGGGACCGAGGTGACGGGGCGCTCGGGCTCGCGCAGGTTGGCGTCCGCGTCGAGGCGGGCGAAGTAGTAGCCCAGCATCCCATCCCGCTGGTCCCGCCAGACGAGCCCGAAGCCGCTGCCGGGGCTACCCGCGATCCCCGCGAGCTGCTGGCTGACGCCCCCGGTCGTGTCCTGGTTGAGGAGGGTGTCGCTGACGCGCACGTCCCCCACTTCCGGAGGCTGGAAACCGAGGTAACCCGTTTCGGGATCGTGCGGCGGGTCCTCGCTGGATCCACGCGTAGTCCCGGCAACGACCGGGGCGCAGGCGACAAGGAGCAGGAGGAGCGGCGAGAGGCGGCGTTGGGTCATGGCGGAGGCGCGAGAAGAAAGGGAGGCGGCGATCCCAGGGGAGCGCGCGCGATTGTCCATCTCAACGCCACGCTTGCAGGATCTTCCGCAGGAATCGGACTTCCGTGCTATCTCTAGCGGGGTGCGAGGTCGGCCCCACGGGGCGGATCCTCGGACGCGCACCCTGGAGTCGCAGCTTCGAAACCAAGTTCCTGCCATGGCAACCACCTCCGGCACACCGCGGACGGGCGAACCTGCGCCGTCCGTGTTCGAGCCCCGCACGAACCCACGCGAGTCGCGACCCGGCAGTGCGCCCGTCGCCACGACAATCGTCTTGTTCGCCGTGGTGGCCGCGTTGCTCGGTTTCATCGCCTGGCTCTGAGCCAGGCTCGCGACGGAGCGCGCGCGAGCACATGGCGCGCCCGGCGAACGCCGGGATCCCGTCGGGGTCGGCCGGATCCGTCCCGCGGACCGTGGGAGCCCCGCGGGAGCAGGCCGGTCATGCGTTCAGGATCTCGGGGATCTCCTGGTAGGCCGGAAAACGCTTCAGGGTGGCCTTCGAGAAGACGAGTCGGCCGTCGACCGTGACCTCGAAGACGCCCCCCTTCGAGGGGACGAATTCGACCTCGGTGCCTGGAAAGGCTTGCTGCAGTTCGGCGGCCAGACCGGTCGCCTGCGGGAGGTAGTTTCACTGGACGCAGTACTGGATCGAGACCTTCACGGTCGGGGGTTCTCCACGGGGTAGGTTTGAGCGGGAGGGACGGGCTCCCGAGTCTGAAGCAGACCTTGCCAGCTTCGGGGTTCGATGGCCTTCGCTTACCCACGTTTAGCCGTTCCGTGGAGAATGGTCCTGCCTGCCGGGAACCCGGAACGTTCGAGCCGCGTTACATACAGGTTCGAGCGCTTCTGGGGTGGGCTCGCGCCCTGGACGTGCACGGTGCCTGACTCCCTCGCGGGACAGGCGGACCTCTCCTGTGATCCGAGAAAACCCGGCGCAAGCCGGGCGCCCCTAGCCATGACGCTTCGAGCCCTCTCCAGCCTTCTGCCGCTCCTCGCGGCGACCTCCGTCTTCGCCAACGAGCCGGAAGCGGCAGCCCGCGTCCCGCGTCCGCAACTGAGCGCCCTCCTCGGGGAGTGGCAAGCCCAGCACGGTCCGAACTGGCGACTCCATGTGGCCCTCGACACGGGCTACCTCGAGATGCTGGCCGGAGGCCGCGCCGAGCCGCAGTGGGCCCCGCGCGACGACGCGGACTTCGTGGTCCTGGCGCGCCAGGCGCTGGCGCAGACCCTCGCCATGCACGGCATCGAGGACTCGACGCTCCAACTCGAGCGTTCCCTGCACCTGCCCCTCGGCATGATCGGCAGCACGGACAAGATGACGGTCCGGTTCCGCCAGGTCGTGAACGGCGTGCCGGTCGAGAGCGGCTTCGCGAACGTCCTCTTCGACATGCGCGGCGCTCTGCTGTCCGTGCAGACGACGGGCGTCCCGCTGGTCTCGGGCTTCCCCACCTCGCCCACCCTCGACGCAGGGCGCGCGCTGCGCCGCGCGACGGAGTGGTTCGTGGCCGAGCAGGGTCTCGCGCCGACGATCGTGCACGAGCCTGTGCTCGTCGTCGACCAGGTGGACGTCGACGGCGTGCGCTCCCCGCGCCTGGCCTGGAAGGTGAACGTCCAGCACCTCGCCGAGGATGCGCAGGCGGCGGGCAAGAACGTGTTCGTCGATGCTTCGAACGGCGTGATCTACCGCACCACGGAGAGCGTCCACTTCTTCGACGTCAGCGGCACCGTGAACTCGCTCGCCACGCCGGGCGTGCTCCCGGATTCGGCTGGCAATCCGCCGACGTCGCAACCGATGCGCTTCCTGCGCGTGACGTCGGGCGCGACGACGACGTTCACCGACACGAACGGGAACTTCAACCTGCCGGGCGTGAACGCGCCGGCCTCGGTGACCTTCCAGTACGCGAACGGCACGTATGCGAACTCGCAATACGCTCCGGGCGCCGAGTACACGCTGACGCAGACGCTGAACGCCGCGACGGGCAACGTCGTGACGATGAACTCGCCCGCCGCCGCGACGGTGACCGCGCAGGCGAACGCCTTCCGCGTCGTGCCCCTGCTGCGCGACTTCGTGAAGTCCGTCAACCCGAGCGACAACAGCGCCGACTTCCTGGTGCGCGCGAACACGGCCGTGGCGGGCACCTGCAACGCCTACTACGACGGCGGTTCGATCAACTTCTACAACGCGGGTGGCGGCTGCTCGAACACGGCCTACTCGACCGTGATCTCCCACGAGCAGGGCCACTGGATGAACGACGTCTACGGCACCGGCAACGGCCCCGACGGGATGGGCGAGGGCAACGCCGACGTCTGGGCGATGTACATCTTCGACAACGCGATCGTCGGCCAGAACTTCAGCGGTTCCTCGGCGATCCGCACGGGAACGAACACGCGCGCGTTCTGCGGTGACGCGAACTCAGCCTGCTACGGCGAAGTGCACTCCGACGGCGAGCCCTGGATGGGCGCCGCCTGGAAGGTCCGCAACCGACTGAACACGGCGTACGGCAACGCGCCGGGCGACCTGATCGCCAACTCGATCTTCCTGGGCTGGATGAACAGCTACAACCAGCAGGAGATCAAGTCGATCATCGAGACGCAGTGGCTGACGCTCGACGACGACGACGGCAACATCAACAACGGGACGCCGCACTACACGCACATCGACCTGGGCTTCCGTGACCAGGGCTTCCCGGGCATCACGCTGCTCGCGATCTCGATCACGAACGTCACCGACCTGCCGGACACGCAGAACCAGGTCGGCCCGTACGTCGTGAACGCGACGATCCAGGCCAACCAGAACCCGCCGGTCCTGTCCGCGAACCTGCTCTATCGCGTCGAAGGCGGATCGTTCACTTCGGTGCCGATGACCAACACCAGCGGCAACGCGTGGACGGTTTCGATCCCGGGCATCCCAGCTCCGGCGCACGTCGAGTACTACGTCGCCGCGACCAACAACGGAGCCCAGACCGTGAACTTCCCCTCGTCCGCGCCGAATGCGCTGGTCGAGTTCGACGTGGGCGTCGTGACCGTCCTCCGTTTCCACAACTTCGACACCGTGGGCGACGAAGGCTGGACCCACGCCACCGTCGGCGACACGTCGAGCCTCATTGACGACTGGCAGCGCGGCACCCCGAACGGCAAGACGGGGACCGGCTGGGCCGATCCGTCGGCGGCGTACAGCCCGAGCACCTGCTGGGCCACCGACCTCGGCACCGGAACGTCCAACGGCTCGTACGCGGCCAACGTCCATGCCTACCTGCGCACGCCGGTCACGAACTGCACGGGCGCGACGAACGTGCGCCTGCGCTTCCGCCGCTGGCTCTCGGTGCAGGGCTCGGCCTCGGACCAGGCGCGCATCCTGGTGAACGGCCAGCAGGTCTACATCAACCCGGTGGCGAACCTGAACGACGGTGCGTGGGTGCAGCAGGAGGTCTTCCTGGGCGCCATCGCGGACAACAACCCGTCGGTCCAGGTCGAGTGGCGCATCAAGTCGAACGGCACGACGAACTACGGCGGCTGGAACATCGACGACGTGAAGATCCTCTGGCTCGGGATCCCCGTGCCGCCCTGCGCGACGCCCG
This sequence comes from Planctomycetota bacterium, assembly GCA_026692665.1. Lineage (GTDB taxonomy): Bacteria > Planctomycetota > UBA1135 > UBA1135 > JAEUHZ01. The sequence goes on along the minus strand of JAPLOF010000022.1, from coordinate 51,797 downwards.
TGAACTACTGCACGACGTCGCCGAACTCGGTCGGACCGGGCGCGGTCATGGGGTACCAGGGCACGCCGAACATCTCGACGAACAACTTCGACCTGATCGCCAGCGGTCTTCCCCCGTCCTCCTCCGGCCTGTTCTTCTACGGCTCGAACGCGATCCAGCAGCCGTTCGGCAACGGGTTCCGCTGCGTCGGCGGCTCGATCTTCCGCCTCCCCATCATCACGGCCGACTTCCTCGGGGACGCCCACTTCCTGTTGAACTACCCCACGCTGCCCGGCGCCATCGCGGCCGGCGACGTGCGGCGGTTCCAGTACTGGTACCGGAACCCGGCGGCAGGCGGGGCGGGCTTCAACCTGAGCGACGGCCTGGAGGTCACCTTCTGCCCGTGAGCGCCCGCTGAGCGGCGATCGCGGCCCCGGGCCGAGATCCCGCTCCATCCGAGGCCCGTCCCGCACACGCGGGGCGGGCCTCGGTCATCCTGGGATCGGCTCGACCGCGTTCGGAACCTGTAGGGAGGTGAAGGTCGGGGTGCGTTCCGCCCTATACTCGCCGCGCCCGGGTGTCTCGGAACGACAGTTCCGTATGCACCCGCGCCCCCATCCTCGAACCACGGCACCGGACTGGTGCACACCATGAACGCGACGAAGGTCCTGCTCCTCCCCGCCCTGCTCCTGCCCCTGCCGCTGCTCCTCGGATCGAACGCTCCGGCCACCCGGGTCGCGTTCGCCGTCGCGGAGGGGAAGAGCCTGACCAAGACGTTCGAGGTCAAGGCCGACCTGAGCCTCGAAGACATGACGATGGGAGGGGCTGCCGGCGGGATGGTCCCCGACATGGAGATGACCATGGGCGTCGCCTACAAGGTCGGCGTCACCGACGACTACGTGAAGGTCGAAGGCGGCGCGCCCAAGAAGCTCAAGCGCACCTTCGACTCGCTCTCCAGCGACGTCGCGACGTCCATGAAGATGGAGATCATGGGCCAGTCGCGCGACCAGGACTCCAACGTGTCCGCCGCGAGCGAGCTCGAGGGCAAGTCGGTCCTGTTCACCTGGGACGCGGAAAAGAAGGAGTACAAGCGCGCCTTCGACCCGACGGGCGGCGAGGAGAAACTCCTCGAAGGCCTGCGCGAGGACATGGACCTGCGCGCGCTGCTCCCCTCGGGCGAGGTCAAGGAAGGCGAGGAGTGGGAGATCGAGCCCAAGGCGCTCGTCGACGTGCTGGCCCCCGGCGGCAACCTGGCGCTGAAGCCCAAGGAAGGCGGCGAGGCGGCCGGGATGGGCATGGGCTCCTCCGGGATGGAGAACATGGCCGAGATGTTCGGCGACGACCTCGAGGGCAAGTCCAAGGCCCAGTTCACGGGCATGCGCGAGGTCGACGGTGTGCAGATGGCCGTCGTGAAGCTCACGATCGCCATGAAGGCCAAGACGGACATGACCGAACGTGTCCGCGAGCAGATGAAGAAGGGCGACCTGCCGCCCGAGGTCGAGGGCATGGAGTTCGAGAGCGTCGACATCGAGTACGCGCTCGAGGCGGAAGGCGAGCTGCTCTGGAACGTCGGCGGCGGCCACTTCCACTCGCTGGACCTGTCCGGCACGACCTCGTTCAAGTCCGCGCAGTCGATGGCCATCAAGGTCCAGGGCCGCGACATGAAGATCGATCAGTCCATGGAGTTCTCCGGGACGACGACCCTCCTGGCTTCCGCGAAGTGACCTGACGGAGCCGAGCCACCCCGGTGAGGCTTCTCCTTCTCGCGCCCGCTCTGCTCGTTCTCTGCGCTCCCGACATGACGGGGGACGCACGGGACCTGGCCGAGCGGGCGCGCTCGTTCGCACCCGGGGACTCCAAGTCCCCCGGGGGGGCCAGGCCCGCGCCCGAGCTGGAGCGCGCACGCGAGCTCGAGAAGGCTCGCGACTGGCCGGGCCTCGTCGACCTGCTCGGTCAGCGGGCGAAGCGCGTCGAACTCGCCCCCGAGGAGGAGCGACTGTACGCCACGGGCCTCGAGCAGGTCGGGCGCATCGACGAGGCCGCGCACCACATGGAGCTGTGCGCGACGGGCTACGAACGGCTGGGCCGCGACAACGAGGAGAAGGCCGCCTTGGCCGCCCTGCGCAGGCTCGATCCGCTCTCGGCGCGCCGCGACCCGTTCGTGCGCAAGGTGTCGACGACCCTGCTCGCGGCGGCCGAGGACCTGCTCGAGGGAGGCGATGCGGAGCGTGCCCTCCGGATCGCGGAAGGGCTGCCCCGGATCGCGCGCGGCAAGGAGGCACGCGCATCGAGCGAACTCCTCGCGCGCGCGCGCGCGGCGTTCGAGAAGGTCGAGCTCGCCCGGCCGGAGAAGTCCGCTGAGGCCCCGAAGACCGCCAAGCCCCTGGTCGAGCGGGAGACGGCGCACTATCGGCTCGCCTGCTACCTCGAACCCGACGTCGTCGAGCGCCTGGGCAAGCTCATGGACGACATCCACGCCTTCTACGTGCGGGTGTACTTCGACGGCGACGCGAAGCGCGCGCGCAGCTCCAAGGCGACGATCCGCATCGCCCCCGACAAGGAGACCATGCTCCTCGCCTGGCAGGGCGAAGGCGGCCCCGAGGGGTGGTGGTCGCCGGGGACCGGCGAGGTCCATGCCTACGACACCCGCGGGGCGACGGGATCGCTCGACGACATGCTGGAGACGCTCTTCCACGAGGCGAGCCACCAGTTCATGACTCTGCTCGCCGGTGGCAGCGCGGTGCCGGCGTGGCTCAACGAGGGCACTTCGAGCTTCTTCGAGGGAACGGTCGCGATGGCGGACGGGCGCGTGCTGTGGCCTCGCGCCGCGTTGCGCCGCCTCGAAGCCCTGCGCTGGCAGATCGCGACGAAGAAGCCGCCGCGCCTGCGCGACGTGATCGAGTACGCCGGGGCCGGTTCGTACTCCGCCGAGTACTACGCCTGGGGCTGGGGGCTCGTGTACTTCCTGCAGGAGTACGAGGACCCGGTGACGCTCGAGCAGGTGTACCGCCCTCTCTACTCGCAGTACCGCACCGAAGTGATCCAGAAGGGCGCCGGCTCGTTCGAGCTGTTCGAGAGCTGGTTCCTGGGCAAGCGCTCGCCCAGGAAGCACCCCGACTTCGGCTCGTTCGAACGCGACTGGGAGTCCTGGATGCTCGACGAGGTCGCGCCGCTCCACGGCCGCGACGCCAAGGCGCGAGCACTGCGGCTGGCCAAGATCGAGCGACTGGTCGCGGCCGCCGACGCGGCCGGCAAGAAGAAGGGCGGCCCGGACGCGGAGGACCTGCTTTCCCGCGCGCTCGTGCATTTCGAGTGGGTTCGCACGCAGATCGACAAGGACAAGCCCGACGCCGAGCTCTCGCTGCGACAGGCCGACGTGTTCGAGCGGCTGGGTCGGAACTCGTCAGCGGCGGCCCTCGTCGAGGAAGTGCTCGACTTGGCCGACCGAGGCAAGTTCGCGCTCGACGACGATCGCCGTGCCGGCTTGGAGAAGCGACTCTCGAAGTTGGATCGCAAGAACAGCGCGCTGCGGACGGCGCGTCAGCGCACGAACGAGCTCGCGCGCTCGGGGCTCGCACTCGTCGCCGACTACCGCGCGGCGGGCCTCACGCTGCGCGCATCGACCCTCGCCGCGGATCTCGCCGCGGTGCTCGGCGAGGAGCTCGAACCGGTCGCGAGCGCGCTGCGCTCGGAAGCGCGCGCCAAGGGCCTGCTCCTGGGCTCGATCCGTGCACTCGCCGGCGCCCTGGGCGCGTGGCAACCGCTGCTCACGGCCCCGATGGAGAGCTTCGAACCGGGATCGGCCTCCGTCCAGTTCTCCAGCGTGCGCGCCGGCGCCATGGTCGACACGACGATCGAGGCCCGCGGCGAGTACGTCGTTCGCGCCACGATCAGGCCCGATGGCGAGCGCGCTCCAGGCTGGACCGCCGGCCTCGTCGTCGCGGGCGCGCCGGAACACGCCGCCACGCTGGTCGGCATCGACGACCGGGGGTTCGCCGGGATCTGGACCTTGAACGCGGCCTCGCGCGGCGCGGCCACCCTGCGGCGCACGCGCACGATTCCGCTCGCCACCGCGGTCGCCGCGAACGAGGCGTTCCAATTGGCGGTGCGCGTGCGCGCCGACGGCACGCTCGAGATCCAGGTGGGCGACCGGCCGGCAGTCGCAGCGCGCCTCGAGTCGGCTCCCGACGGAGCCCGCCACGTCGGCGTCTTCGTCAAGAACTCGGCCGTGCGGTTCGAGGATCCGCTTCTCGAGCTGGTCCCGTGAGTCGCTGGCGGATGGCGCCGGAACTGGCCGAGGGCATCCGTCGATTCGAGTCCGGTGCGACGCGCCCGGCCCACGAGGAGTGGGAGGACGTGTGGCGGACGCACCGCGGCAGCCCGCTGGGCGAGGTCGCTCGCGCGCTTTCCCAGTGGGCCGCGGCCTGCATCCACCTCGAGGAGGGGCGCATCGCGGGCTTCCGGAGCCTCGCCGCGAAGTGCGCGAGCCGGTTCGCGGGCCCAGCGATCGCCGAGGAGTTCGAGACGCGGCCGCTCGCCGATCGGATTGCCCGGCTTTCCGCGGCGGAGGCATTGCCCGACCCTCGCGAGTTGCGTGCGCTTGGACCGTGAGATCACCGACCGTGAGGGGGCCCTCGGGTAGTCACGCGTCCCCGGCATGCGTACGGTGACGGCCCCGAGGCCGCTCATGGATCCCCTCCGCATCGACATCCATCCCGACATCCGCAAGGCCGAAACCCCGCCGTCGCGCCTGTACACGGATCCCGCCATCCACGACCGGCAACGCGAGCTGGTCTTCGCGCGCACATGGCAGTACGCGCGAGCGGACCTGCCGGCGAGCGGGCCGGGCATCGCGCCCTTCACCCTGCTCGAGGGAGCGCTCTCCGAGCCGCTCGTCCTGACGCGCGACGAAGCCGGGACCGAGCGCATCCTCTCGAACGTGTGCACGCACCGCGGCGCGCTCGTGGCCCAGAAAGCCTGCGCCGCGACGTCACTCACGTGCGCCTACCACGGGCGGCGGTTCGGCCTCGACGGGTCTTTCCGCTCGGCGCCGGAGTTCCAGGGCGCGGAGCACTTCCCCACGCACCGCGAGGACCTGCGCGCGCTCGCACTCGAGCGTTTCGGACCGCTGCGTTTCGCCGCCCTGCAGCCGCGACACAGCCTCGCGGAGCACACCGGCGACCTGCGCGAGCGGCTCTCGCACCTGCCGTTCGACCGGCTCGTCCACGACGCGTCACGCGACCGGACGTTCGAGTTCGCGGCGAACTGGGCGCTGTACTGCGACAATTTCCTCGAGGGCCTGCACATCCCCTACGTGCATCCATCCCTCAACGCGACGATCGAGTTCGAGAGCTACCGGACTGAGCTGATGAGGCACTCGAGCCTGCAGATCGCACTGGCGCGGCCGGGGACAGCCGCGTTCACGCCGCCGCCGTCGAGTCCGGATCACGGCAAGCGGGTGGCCGGCTACTACGCGTGGGTGTTCCCGAACCTGATGCTCAACTTCTATCCGTGGGGCCTGTCCCTGAACCTCGTCGAGCCACGCGGCGTAGATCGGACGCGCGTGCGCTTCGAGACCTGGATCGCGGATCGCGCGGCATTCGAGTTCATGGATGTCGGCGAGCTGGACCGCATCGAGTTCGAGGACGAAGCCGTCGTCGCCGACGTCCAGCGCGGCATGCGCTCGCGTCTCCACGTGCGCGGCCGCTACGCACCCGCGCGCGAGACCGCCGTCCACCACTTCCACCGCCTGCTCGTCGCGGCGCTCGCCTGACGGGACTCGATCCGGCGCCTCTCAGCCGGGCGTCGCCGCTCGACCGCGCACGGGCGGCGCCCAGCGATCCAGCGCCGCCTCGAGCGTCAGCGATTGGATCGGCTTCGTCAGGCAGTCGTCCATCCCCGCGGCCAGACAGCGCAGGCGGTCTTCCCCGGCCGCGCTGGCCGTCAGGGCCAGGATCGGCACGCGCGAGCCGCGTGTCGCCTCGAGAGTCCGGATCGCTGTCGTCGCCTCGATACCGTCGACTCCCGGCATCTGCAGGTCCATCAGGACGATGTCGTGCTGTCCGCGCTCCCAGGCCTCGACCGCGGTTCGCCCGTCCGCGGCGACCTCGACCGCGCAGCCCATGCGTTCGAGCATGCGGGTCGCCACCTTCTGGTTCACGACGTTGTCTTCGGCCAGCAGCACCCGCCGACGACCGAGAATCGCGACCGCGTCCGCACCCGGTCCGTGCAGCGTAGACGGCAGCGCTGCCGGCACATTGCAGCCGGCGAGCGCGAACTCGAGCCGCGAGCGTCGCACGGGCATGCCGACTTGCGCATACCAGCCATCGCGCAACACCGTCTCGTTCTCCACCAGCGAGCTGATCGGCGCCAGGAGGATCGCCGGCGCCGTCGCCGGGAGGATCGCCGGAACCGACGAAGCGCCTCCGGCGATCAGGTCGTGGTCCACGAGGATGCCGTCGAACGACGCGTGACCGCTCTCGGCGGCTCGCCGCGCCGCCTCGTCCAGATCGCGAGCATGCGTGCACTCCGCTCCAAGGCAGGCCAGTTGCGCCTCGATCGCCTGCGATTCCAGTGCGTGCTCCGTCGCAACGAGGTAGCGGCGGCCGGCGAGCGGGCGCGGAGCGTGCGACGGCGCTCCGACCGCGGTGCCGAGCACGACCTGGAACCAGAATGTGGATCCCGAGCCGCGCTCGGACACGACGCCGATCTGGCCCCCCATCGCTTCGACGAGCTGTCGGCTGATCGCGAGTCCGAGCCCCGTGCCCCCGAAGCGCCTGCTCGTCGAGCCGTCCGCCTGACTGAAGCTCTTGAAGATCCTCGTCTGCGACTCGGAGTCGATTCCGATCCCGGTGTCGACCACATCGAAGCGCAGGATCGCCTGCCCCGGTGCGCCAGGAACCGGTCGAACGCGAACGAGCACGCCGCCCTGGTTGGTGAACTTCACGGCGTTGCCCACCAGGTTCGACAGCACCTGGCGCAGGCGGTGCGGGTCGCCCATCACGAAGCTCGGCGAGTCCGGCGCCGGAGCGACCGCGATGCGGACTCCCTTGGCCTGGGCGACCGATGCCGAGAGTTCGACGACGTCCTCGAGCAATTGCACGGGGTCGAAGGGCACGGACTCGAGCTCGAGTCGACCGGCTTCGATCTTGGACCAGTCGAGGATGTCGTTCAGGACGGTGAGCAAGCCCTGCCCGCAGGATCGGACGGTCTCGGCATACCCACGCTGCTCGACGTCGAGCGGTGTCTGGAGGAGCAGATCCACCATGCCGATCACGCCGTTCATCGGCGTGCGGATCTCATGGCTCATGTTCGCCAGGAATTGCGACTTCAGGCGCGCGGTATCGACCGCCGCATCGCGTGCGATCGCGAGCTCCTGCTCCCAGCGCTTGCGCTCGGTGATGTCGGCGTGGGTGCCGGCGACGCGCAGCGCGCTGCCGTCGGGCGCGTGGATGACCCGACCGCGGTCGAGCACCCAGCGCCAGCCGCCTTCGGACGTGGCGACACGGTACTCGGCCTGGTACGAGGCGGTGCGGCCCGCGACGTGCTCGGCGAAGCTCGCACGAACGTGAGGCAGGTCGTCGGCATGCACACGATCGTGCCACTCGACGAGACGGGTCGGCATCGGAGCGGCGACGCCGATCACGTCCGCGAGGCGCGCCGAACAGAACAGCAGTCCGGTGGCGACCTCCAGGTCCCAGATCGAGTCGCCGGTGCCCTGTGTCGCGTGACGCCAGCGTTCCTCCTGGACGCGACGGAGCTGCTCCGCGACGTTGCGCTCCGCCCGGAGCTGTGCCCGCTGGATGTAGTGCGCGAGCTGGGATGCGACGTCGGAGAGGAGCGCCACTTCGTGCGCGCTCCACGTGCGCGGCATCGGCGCGTCGAAGCACAGGACCCCGGTCATTCCGGCACCGTGCTTCACGGGCACGTCCAGACAGGACTCGACCCGGCCGGCGAGGAGTGCGCCGGCCAAGGGCGCCAGCATGCGGCTCTGCCGCACGTCCTCGGTCACGACCATCTCGCCGGCGCGGAGTGACGCCAGGTAGACCGGCGCGATGGACAAGTCGAAGTCGCAGCCGGCGATCCGCGGCATGCCCGCGGGTTCGACCGACTCGAGGACCTCGAGGCGCCCTCGTTCGTCGATCGTCGAGTACGCGACGCGCATCCCGCGCAGGTGGCGGGCCAGCACCGCGACGGTCACGCGCGTCACGTCCGCGACGTCGTGATCCGGCAGGATTCCATGCGCGAGCTCGCTCGAGACTTCGAGCCGCCGCTGGCTGAGGCGCAGATCGTTGGAGACCTGCTCCTCGCGCTTGGCGGTTGCCGCGCACTCGATGTTCGCGCGACGGAGCTCGAGGAGCGAAACGACCTGGCGAGCCAGCAACTGCACGCAGTCGATCTCGTCGTTCGTGAAGCCACGGACCCGGCGGTCGATCACGCACAGGGTGCCCAGGGGGTTCCCCGACGCGCTGACCAGGGGCACGCCGAGGTAGGACCGCAGGTGCGGTTCGGAGGTGACGAGCGGACAGCCCGCCGATCGCGGATCGGCCTCGGCGTCGGTGATCACCAGGGGGCGGACGGGATCCAGGATCGTCATCGCGCAGAGCGCGATGTTGCGCGGGACCTCCGAGACTTCGATGCCGAACCGCGCCTTGACCCAGACCCGGTCGCCTTCGACCAGGGAGATCGCCGCGATCGGCGCGTTCGCGAGGCGCGCCGCGAGGCGCACCAGATCGTCGTAGGCCGGCTCCGGATCCGTGTCGAGGATCCGGAGGCTCCTGAGCTCGGCGAGGCGCTGGGACTCGTCGGGCGGAAACGTGGAGACGTCCAAGGGCATGGTTTCGTGGCGATGCGGGCTCCGCCGCACTCGGCGCCCGACCACTCCAGGGTCTGATCGGGGTCCCGGGACGCGGATCTTGAGGCCGGACACCCTCGTACGCCGTCCATGCGCGAAGTGCTTTCCGTCGGCTTCGAGCATGGAGCCGCGACCGGTAGACTCTTCCCTCCCGCTGCCCCGCCGACATCGCCATCCGAGACTCCATGACGCGCCCGAACATCGTCCGCATCGCCAACGGCCAGGGATTCTGGGGCGATTCGATCCTCGCGCCGGTGCGCCTCGTGCGCGAGGGACCGGTCGACTACCTGACGCTCGACTACCTGGCCGAGGTCACGATGTCGATCATGCAGAAGTTGCGGTCGCGCAACCCGAACGCGGGCTACGCGACCGACTTCGTGCGCCTGATCGACCGCATCCTGCCCGAGCTCGTCGAGAAGAAGATCAAGGTCGTCGCGAACGCCGGCGGCGTGAACCCGCGCGGCTGCATGGACGCGATCGCGGCCGTCATCGCCAAGCGCGGCTACAAGGGGATCAAGCTCGGGATCGTCGAAGGCGACGACGTCTTCACCCGCATCGACGAGCTGACGACCGCGGGCGAGAAGCTCTCGAACATGGACACGCAGGCGCCGATCTCGAGCGTGCGCGACCGCCTGACCAGCGCGAACGTCTACCTGGGCGCCTTCCCGATCGCGCAGGCGCTCGACCAGGGCGCGCAGATCGTGATCACCGGCCGCGGCACTGACCCCGGGCTCGTGCTCGGGCCGATGATCCACGAGTTCGGCTGGAAGACGGGCGACCACCACCTGCTCGCGGCCGGCACCGTCGCGGGCCACATCGTCGAGTGCGGCGCGCAGTGCACGGGCGGCAACTTCACCGACTGGCGCACGATCCCCGACATGGCGCGGATCGGCTACCCGCTGATCGAGATGAAGGCCGACGGCACGTTCGTGATCACGAAGCACGACGGCACCGGAGGCCTCGTCAACGAGAGCACGGTCGCGCACCAGCTCGCCTACGAGATGGGCGACCCGAAGGCCTACCTGGGCCCCGATTGCACGGCCGATTTCACGTCGATCCGGATGCGCCAGGACGGCAAGGACCGTGTGGCCGTCGACGGCGTGCGCGGCGGCCCCGCGACACCCTTCTACAAGGTGTCCGCGAGCTACCAGGACGGCTTCAAGGCCGTCGGCGAGCTGACGATCAGCGGCCCCGACGCGCTCGAGAAGGCGAAGCTCTGCGCCGAGATCGTGTGGAAGCGCCTCGCTTCCGACGGGTTCGAGTACCCGGCTTCCGAGCGCCTCGTCGAGTACCTCGGCGCGAATACCGTGCACGCTGGCATCGCCGCTGCGGATCGGGCCGATCCGAGCGAGATCGTGCTGCGCATGGGCGTGAAGGGCCCCGACGAGGCGAAGGTGAACCGCTTCGGCATGGAGCTCGTCCCCCTGGTGACGAGCGGCCCGCCGGGCGTGACCGGTTTCGCCGGCGGCCGCCCCAAGGCGACCGAGATCATCGGCTTCTGGCCCGCGCTGCTCCGCAAGGAGTTCGTGACGCCGAAGGTCACCGTCGTCACCGTCGGAACTTGATTGCGCGGACCATCCCGATGACCAAAGTGCCCCTCTCACGGATCGCGTGCGCCCGCTCGGGCGACAAAGGCGAAGGTTCCAACGTCGGCGTGCTCGCGCGCAGCGATGCCGCGTACGCGTTCCTCGTCGAACACCTGACGGCCGAGCGCGTGCGCCAGCACATGAGCGCGATCAACGTGGGCGCGGTGAAGCGCTATGAAGCGCCGAACCTGCGCCTGCTGAACTTCCTGCTCGAGGACAGCCTGGGCGGCGGCGGTTCCGCGTCGTTGAAGACGGACGCGCAAGGCAAGACGCACGGGCTGGCGGTGTTGCGGATGGAGCTGGACGTGCCGGAGGCACTCCTCACGAAGGGGTGATCGTTCGTGGGACCGAGGATGGGATGCGGTATCCCCATCCCTCTGCGACCGCGATCACTCCTCGATCGCGCGGTGGACGGATAGAGCAGCACATCGGAGATACGAACGCTGATGCTCCAGATCCTCCAGGATGTATCGGACGCGGTCGTGCTGCGAGTCGCTGACGTCGGTGACCTGCAAGCACTGGAGTTGAGACACCCCCCCGCCGATGTCATCCACACTCCAGCTCATCACGTCGTTCGCCGTGATGTTCACGGAGACCTTCGGTGCGGGGCGGTCGTCGACCAATTCGATGAGCACGTCGCATCGTCCGCTCGAGAGGCAAGTGCGGAACTCGATGCGCCTGATCATGGTCGCTGACGCTAGTGCCTCGTTCATCTCCGCCACGCGATCCCTGTCGAACCTCCTGTGATTGTCTTTCGCCGAGAGGATGGCCCGCAGCTCCCCCGGCAGCACGGCCTGCGCCACTCCAACGTCGAAGGCCTGGAGTCCGTGAACATCGGGGAACGACCCGGTAGGGGACAAGACTGGACAGTGCGCGAGTGCCGAATGATCACGTTCTTGACTCGATCACGGCGCGGCCAGGAGCGGGCACTCACGGTCTTGCGTTCGGAGTCGATCGAGCAGTGAGGCGGTACTTCTGGAGCCTGCTCCCCGGCTTGTTCGGAATCGTGAGCTCGACCGCGCGCTCCTCGGTGAGGCGCTTGAGAACGACATGGAGCTGGCCGGAGACTCTGCGCTGCCCGACCCCGCGCGAGAGTTGAGATCGCGACAGCGGGCCCTGAGCCAGCAACGCGAGCACCTTCTGCTCGAGGCTTGGAGTTCCCGCCAGACCCCGGCTGCCGCCGGCCGACTCTAGCTGCGACTCTAGCTGTGACCCTAGCTGCGACCCCGACCTCGGCCCACGAGCCTGGGTGACGGCGACTCGGAACGTTACGACGGCCGCCCCCGTGATCTCTTCGAAGCTCGGGGTGGCCACGCCGGCCATACGGCACATCTCGGCGACACGATTCGTGCCTCGACCCCACTTCTCGATCAGCCCGGTCCGGTGGAAGACCTCCGCGATGATCGGATTGCGCTGAACCGAGAGATGTGGCCGCGTGAGCGATTCGGGCGTGATGCCATTCGGGAACTTTCCCGCGCTCCAGACCTCGACGCGATCGTCGAAGATCGCCAAAGAAACGGCACCACCCGCGATCGTGTAGTCCCGGTGCACGAGCGCGTTGACGACGATCTCGCGCATGGCGTCGGGCGGGATGAGCGGGCGATCCACGCGCTGAAGGCGGCCCGACTCGATTCGCCCCGGAAGTGGGAAGTGGCGCTGACAGAACAACTCGGCCTCCTCGAGCAGCTTGAACGCCGGCCCCCGAACGTTGCGCTGGTCGAGGAACTCCGCCCGGTCGACTCCGCGGAAGCGCGCCATGCGCAACTCGCACTGGGGATAGTCGGGCAGGAAGTTCCGGCCGAAGAGAACGACTGCCGCGCGCAGGAGCTTGCCCTTGTGTCGGACACCGAGTCGGTCGAGCAGACCCGGCAGGTTTCGCCCGACGCTGCCCACGAGGCGGCCCGCGGATCGGGCCGCATCCGTGATCCGAATCACCTCCGCTCGATCGAGATCCTCGAGCGCGATCTCGTCAGCCTCTTGGTTCTCCCAGCGCCGTCGACTGTGCGCACGCTCGAGGAGTAGCGACTCATAGCGCTCCTGCCCCATCTTCCGTGTCGTGCTGCCGATGCGCTCGAACGCGCGACCGTCGTACGTGAATGGCACCGAATCGCTGGCTCCACACGCGGTGAAGACGATCGCGTTGCGCCCCGGTGCAACCTCGACGCTTTCGACACCGAACTCGATGGGCGGCTCGAAGCGATCGCGCGCGGCGGCGATCTCGAGGAAGGTCTGCTCGCTGACCTGCTGACCTACGAGTTCGCCATCCGGTCTCACGCCAAGGATGACGCGACCGCCCTTGCCGTTCGCGAAAGCGCAGAGAGTCTGCAGTGCTTCACGTAACTCGCCCGTCGAGCGCTTCAGCTCGAGGGTGGTGGATTCTCCCTTCGCGACGAGCTGATGGAGGTTCCTGGTCATGCGTGAATCCGATTGCTGAACGTGTGGCGCATGTCCGTGGAGATCCGCCGGACTGCCAGGGCCACGGAAGGTCAACTTGGTCACGAGCCGTTCGTACGGCGTGCTTCGAGTTCGTGCCGGAGCTGCTCCATGAACTCCTCGCCGTCGACGGTCTCGCCTTCGAGGCACTCTTGGTAGCCCACCTCGATCGAGTGCCGAGTCTCCTCACGCCACGCGTCGTACGCCCGCTGCTCCTCGGCCGCGGGATCCATCAGGTATCGCAGTGCTCCGAGGAGCACGTCGCCCGCGTTTGCCGTGCCTTCTGAGCGCATTCGAGCCGCGAGGTACGCCTGCTCTCGCGCGTCCAACGGCACCTCGATCATCAATCGGGCACACACAGCATCTCGCGTCATAGCCTCACCGACGCGATCGCGTCCTTCGGAGGGATCGAACAAGCCGTCGACGATCCGCACGATCACGGTCGGGTTCGAGTCCGGCCGGTACACGATCAGGTGCGAGTACGCCAGCCAGAAGCGCACCGGTTTGTCGGTGAGGTCCTCGCGGAAGCTCGCCATCTCCGGGCACTCCGCCATGTTCGCGATCGAGCGCGCGATCTCGGTCCGGTACTCCTCGGCACGGTTGCCGCCGCGCGCGACCGCGAGCCGGGTCATGAGCGACCGCAGGTCGTCATCGGCGCGTGACGTGAATCGAGACGCGCTCGAGCCAGGCTCTCTCGGTGCCTCCAACTCCAGGCGAAGCTCCTCGAGCAGCGACAGGCCGTCGACCGAAATCTCGAACGGTTCGTCGAAGGCCTCGTCGATGGTCCGACGCGCATCCTCGCGCCACTCCTCGTACTCACGGCGCAGATCGACTTCGCGCTTCATGAGCGACCTCAGCGCCTCGCGCAGAATCTCCCCCTCGCTCGTCGCCCGGCCCGAGCGGATCTGCTGGTCGACGTACTCCCTTTCCGGCCCGGTGGGCGAGATCTCGATGTCCATCCCGCGAACCTACTCCGGGCGCAAGAAAGCTGCCAAACGGCCTTCTGGCCAGCGTTCGAACGAGCGACCACGCCGTGGTTTCGGCGCACAGCGGACCGGGAACCGCATCAACGCCTTGCGCCCCCCTCCGTCCCCCGACGAAGCTAGCGGGCGATGAACGTCCTCCTCGAGATCCACGAGAAAGCCCGCCGCGCCAACCGCCGCATCGTCCTGCCCGAGACCCAGGACCCGCGCGTCCTCCAGGCCGCGGCCCGGCTCGTGGCGCAGGGCCTGTGCACGCCCGTCCTGATCGACGGCGGCAAGATGGCCTCGGCCGCGCCGCCCGGCATCGACGTCATCTCCACGAAGAAGGACCCGCGCACGAAGCAGTTCGCGGCCGAGCTCCACGAGCGCCGCCGCATGAAGGGCATGACGCACGAGGAGGCCATGCAGCGCGCGCTCGATCCCATCGGCTTCGCGGCGTTCCTGGTCCAGTCCGGCGATTGCCACGCCGGCGTCGCGGGCAGCGAGGCGGCGACGGCCGACGTCCTGCGCGCGGGCCTGCAGATCATCGGACTCGCGCGCGGCAACGCGACGCTCTCGTCGTGCTTCCTCATGGTGTTCCCCGATCGCGTCTACACGTACGCCGACTGCGGCGTCGTGCCGGATCCGACGGCGGAGCAGCTGTGCGACATCGCGCTCGCGGCGGCGGAGTCGCACCGCAGGCTGACGGGCGAGGCGCCGCGCGTCGCGATGCTGTCGTTCTCGACCTACGGTTCGGCCTCGCACCCGAAGGTGGACAAGGTGAAGCAGGCCACGCTATTGCTGAAGCGCCGCGCGCCGGGCCTCACGTGCGACGGCGAGCTGCAGGTCGACGCGGCCATCGTGCCGGCCGTCGCGGACAAGAAGGCGCCCGGCTCGGCCCTCGGCGGCAAGGCCAACGTGCTGGTGTTCCCCGACCTCGACGCGGGGAACATCGCGTACAAGCTGAGTGAGCGGCTGGGCGGCGCGAAGGCCCTGGGGCCGCTCGTGCAGGGCCTGGAGCGGCCCTTCATGGACCTCTCGCGCGGTTGCAAGCCGGACGACATCGTCGACGTGGCGTGCATCGCCTCGATCCTGGCAGGATGAGGGGCGTGAAGACCCTCTGCCCCACCACCGCCCTCCTGCTCCTCGCCGTCGTCCCGGGTTGCAGCCGCGAGGACGCGCACAAGCACCTGAAGCCAGCCTCCGAGGCGAACCGGCCCGAAGCGGCCACGGTTCCCGCGAAGCCCGAGATGGTGCCGGCCGGCAAGCGCCGCGTGCTCGAGCTCGAGGGCGGCGTCCGCGTCGAGGTGCTCGCCGAAGGTGCGGGCGAGCTCGTCGGGGCCGGCGACGAGGTGGCGCTCTCGATGACTTTGTCCTACGTGCCGAAGCCGGCCGAGGCGGCGAAGGCCGACACGGCAAAGGCCGAAGGCGCAGCGCAGACCGAGGCGGCGAAAGGCGACACGGCGGACGCCAAGGCGGAACATGCCGCACCCGCGGCGGAGAAGTCCGCCGGCGCAGCGAAACCGGCCGAGCCCGCGAAGGGCACGAAGAAGAAGTCGAAGGCGAAGCCTGGGGCGGACGCGGCTCACGCGAGCGACGCGAAGCCGAAGTCCGACGCCGATCCCGCGCACTCCGCCGACCCGGCGGGCGCGACGAAGCCCGTCGCCGATGCGGCGCACGCGCCGACGGACCCCGGAGTCGAAGCCACGAGCGAGCACAACGCGCCTGCGGCCGCCGCGGAGCACGCCGCGACCGCCCCGGCGGAGACGACGCCCGCGCCGACGACCGTCGCGGACGGAGCTGCGCCGGCCTCGCCCGACGCGCCGAAGCCGGCCGAACCCAAGGTCGAGACGGCACAGCAGGCAGCGCCGGCCGACGCCGCGGCCGCATCGACGCCGGAGGTGGGTGCCCCCGCGCCCGCGCCCGCGCCCCCCGCCCCCGCGCCCCTCGCCGCACCGCTCGATCCCGTGATCCTCGTCTCGACGAAGTCGAGCGGCGCGCCCATCCGCGCGCGCGTCGGGAAATCCGGCACCCTGCTTCCGGGGCTGTCGCGGGCGCTCTTGGGACTGCGCGCCGGCACCATCGTGGAGATCACGCTGCCCGCCGAAGCCGCCTACGGGGCCGCCGGACTGCCCTCCGCCGGGATCCCTCCGGGGACGCCGCTCTTCGCCACGATCGAGATCCGCGAGGTCAAGCGATGAGAGCGCGCACGGCGTCCGCGGTCACGTTGGGGCTGGCCTTGTCCTGTGCCGGTTGCCGCTCGTTCGACGCCTCGCGCCGTACGACGCGCGTCGAGACCCCCTCCGTGCGCACGACCGCCGGCGTGATGTACGAGGAACTCATGCGCGGTCAAGGCCCGTGCGCCGAGACGGGCGACGAGGTCCTCCTCGACTACGTCGTGTCGCTCGAGAACGGCACGCGCGTCGATTCCACGCTGGATCGCGGCGTGCCGGTGCCCGTGCGCATCGGCGAGGCGTTCGTGCGCGGGCTCGACGACGGGCTGGCCGGCATCTGCGCCGAGGGCCGACGTCGCATCACCGTGCCGCCCGAGCTCGCCTATGGCGCGGAAGGGGTGCCGGGCCTCGTGCCGCCGAACGCGACGCTGGTGTTCGAGGTGCACGCGGTCGAAGTGCGCCCAGGCAAGCGCTGAAGCGCCGAGCGCCACCACGACCGGCTCGGAGACCGTGCCGACCTGCGCCCGGGCCTCGCGGGTGGACTCGGCCCGGTTCGGCGCGCGGATCTCGATCGGGCGTCCTGGCGCGCCCTGCGGGACGGATTTCCGCGGCGCCTCACGGTCGATCACCCACCCTTCGGCTGCGCATCCCACCCCTTCGACAGGCGCGCCTCGCCCTTGCGCGGCGTGGAGGCGTAGTGCGACACGTCGTTGAAGAGCATCAGCCGCGCGCGAACCGGGTCCTTGAAGTCGAGGATGTTCAGGCACGCTGGCGATTGGTCGAGACGGTCGCGATAGCCGCGCGCATCGAACCCGAGCAGGCTGGAGATCACGAGCCTCAACGTCGCCTTGTGCGAGACGACGAGCACGTTCTGCTCCGCATGCGCGAGGACGATCTCGCGCAGGACGGGCAGTGCGCGCGCGAGCACGGCGAGACCCGACTCGCCTCCGACCGGCGCGAACGTGAACGGATCCGCCTCCCAGGCCGGGTACTCGCCGGGAAATCGTTCCTCGACCTCGCGGCGCGTCAGCCCTTCCCAGCGGCCGTGACTGATCTCGCGCAAGCCATCGCGCTGGATCGGCTCGAGGGCATGCGGCGCGGCCAGGATCTTCGCGGTCTCCAGGGTGCGGCTCAGCGGGCTCGTGTAGACGGCCCGGATCGGATCGTCCGCGAGCCGCTCGCCGAGGAGGGACACCTGCCGTCGGCCGTCGTCGGAGAGCTCGACTCCGATGGCGCCCGAGAAACGATCCTCGGCCGTGAGTTGGGTCGCGCCGTGGCGGACGAGGTAGAGGCGGGTGACCATGGGGGGAAGCGCTCTGGGGATCGGTCGGTGGCGACGTGCTCGCGCAGGAGGATAGGGATCCGTGCCACGACCACGAACGAAGACGGCGGGGCCGACCCGAAGGTCGACCCCGCCGTGGGCCTGATCGGCTCGTCGTGACGCCCGCGAGGGGGTCACGGATCGCGCGCTCGTCCGTGGGCCAGGAACGCGGATGCGTTCGTGGCCCGTGGGCCAGGCGCGGACGCGCTCAGCCTTGCGGCTTCGCGGTGCAGCTCGACTTGCTGGCTTCGCAGGAGCCCTTGGACGCTTCGCACGACGCCTTCTCGGCGCCGCTGCAGGAGGCCTTGCTTTCACAGCAACCGGCCTTCGGCATGTTGGCTCCGGAGTCGTCGGTGACCGACTTCTTCTCGGTGTTGCAAGCGGCCAGGCTCACGAGGGCCAGCGCGGCGATCATCAACTTCATGGCGTTCTCCTTCTGCAGAGGTTTTGCGACCTGCGGGCGCGCCGTAGGCGCGGGAGCGCAGTTGGACCCAGGATCTAGAACCCGGATCCGATCCGGACACGATACGGGCATCGGCGGTGGGATGGGGTTGGCCTGCGTAAATTGCCGTCCGGGCGGACTTCGGCGGGGCGCCAGACCGCGGGCTGGCCCTCGGGAGCCCTTCGGGCCCGGGCACACCCCCTCGGGCACCCCGGTCGGAGCCCTGGGGCCCCCGCCGAGGCCCTTGCGCCTCGTCGACCCAGCCCGCATGGTCCCGGACGCCATGGCCTTCCGACCTGCGATCCCGATCCTCCCGTTCCTCCTGGCCGCCGCCTGCGCCGCCCCGGCCGCTCCGATCGATCGCCTGTGGGCGGACCTGGAAGCGGAGGCCGGACGCTCGAAGCCGCTCGCCGACCCGGACGCAGCCCGGGATGCCGCGATCGCGGCACGCGCGGAACGCGCGCGGTCGATCGCGGATGCGGGCGACCTGCGGACCGGCCGCGACCATTTCCGGGCGGCCGTCGTGCTGGTCGAGTCCAACTCCCCCGCCGACTGGGACCTCGCCGCGAACCTGGGTCGCAAGGCCAGCGAAATGGGCGAGCCGCTGGGGCTGCGTGTGGCAGCCGAGGCGATCGACAAGGACCTCGTCCACCAGGGCCGGCCGCAACGTTTCGGTACCCAGTTCGTCTGGGACGCGCGGAACCAGAAGTGGCGCCTGTACCCGATGGATCCCGCCACGACGGACACGGAGCGCGCCGCGATGGGAGTGCCGACCTACGCGGAGCTGATCCAGGCCGAGGTCGTGACGAACGCGCGCGCGGGGCGCAAGCCCTGACGGACGATCAACCCAGGTGGCGCACCACGTGATCGACTTCGTCGGGTGAGCCCATGCAGCACGCGATGCGCTGGTGCAGGGCCTTGGGCTGCGACTCCAGCACCCGCGTCGTCCCCGACACCGCCTTGCCGCCCGCCTGCTCGATGATCATCGCCATCGGGTTCACCTCGTAGAGCTGCCGCAGCTTGCCCTCGGGCGACTTCTTCGTCGGCGGATAGAGGAAGACGCCGCCGCGGAGGAGGATGCGGTGCACGTCGGCGACCATGGCGCCCGAATAGCGGCTCGAGTAGCCATTCGACTGGGCCCAGTCGAGATAGCGCTGGTAGCCCTGGGGGAACGACTGGCGATTGCCCTCGTTGACCGAGTAGGTCTTGCCCGCGGCCGGAATGCGCACGTTCTGCTGGACGAGGAGGAAAGACCCGATGCTCGGGTCGAGCACGAACATCGAAACGCCCGTGCCGGTCGTCAGCACGAACACGGTCGAGCTGCCGTAGAGCATGTAGCCCGCCGCCGCCTGCTCGGTCCCCTTCTGCAGGATCGAGGCCTCGGGCGACTGAGCGCGTCGGTCATGGCGCAGGATGCTGAAGATGGTCCCGACCGTGCCGCACGTGTCCAGGTTCGACGAGCCGTCGAGCGGATCGAACAGCACGCAGTACGGTCGCTCGCCACCGGTCTCGCGCTGGATCAGCGTGGGATTCTCGTCCTCCTCGCTGGCGACGATCGCCACGCCCGAGCGCGTGCCGAGGCAGCGCAGCAGGATCTCGTTCGCGATGACGTCGAGCTTCTGCTGCCGCTCGCCCTGCACGTTGTCCGAGTCCAGGGACCCCAGCACGTCGTGGATCCGCGCGCGACGCATCTTGTCGGCGATCACCTTCGCCGAGAGGGCCAGCGCGGACAGGATCCACGAGAACGTGCCGCTCGCCTCGGGGTACTTCTGCTCCTCGGCCAGGATGTGCGTCTGGAGCGTGGTCAGGTTGTCGCGCGTCGTCAGGCCCGACTTGGACCGGGGGGGAGTGTCGACCATGCTGGGATGCTAACCGACGCGAATGGGTCGGAAGCCGGTGATCCCGTCAGGCGCCCCACACCGCCTGCAGTCCGTTCGACAGGTTGAAGGTCGAGGGCGTGCAGAAGGCGGCCGCGTTGCGGTACCAGACCTGGTACGGACGCACGTCGCCGGCCGAGCAGGAGCCGCGGACGGAGATCGAAACGTCCCCCGCGACCGGATAGCTCGAGGAGCCCGCGCTGTTCCCCTTGGTCCCGAGACGGACGATCGTGCCGGAGACGCAGCGCAATCCGTCCCCGAACACGACGCCCGCGCCGCCGCTCTGCTGGGTCGTGCCCTGGAAGTAGAGCGCGGAGCTGTTCGGCATGCCGCTCCCGGCGAGCACGAACGAGTCGCTCGCGATGGATGCCGTTCCAGTCGCGACGAGCTCGGCACCGTTCGCGCTCACGGAGTTGGCGCAGCCGCGCCCGGCGCCGCCCGCGTTGCCGCACGGGCACGCCGCCGCGGTGCCGTCTCCGCTGCAGAACGCCGTGAAGGGCAACGAGGACGTGAGGCGCCGCACTCCGTCCCACATGGGCTCGGCGATCACTCCTCGCAGGGCGCTCGCGTCGAAGTCCATGGCCGCCGGCGGCATCCCGGTGGTGATCGTCTGCACCACGACCGAGCTCGCGGTGTCGATCCGGCTGACGGCACCCTGGCGCGCGACGGCGAGCAACGGGCCCGGGCCGAGCGCGACCGACCAGTTCCCCGAGGCACAGGTGAGGCACGAGCCGCCGCCGGAAAGCGCCAGCGCTTGCGGCTGATAGGGCACGGGGACGCTGGCGATCGTGGTGCCGGTGAGGAGGTTCACGACGCCGACCGTCTGGCTCTGCGCGTTCGCGACGTACAGACGCTGCCCCACGGAATCGACGGCCATCTCGAACGGCTGCGAGCCGACGGGGATGGTGCGCACGACGCTCCACACACCGGTGTTGCGCAGCTCCGAGATCGTGTTCGTCGTCTTGTTCGTGACGTAGACCGTCGCGCTGTCGGCCGAGAAAGCCGCGCGGACGGGCTGGGTCCCCACCGGCACCGTGGCCGCGACGGACCAGCTAGCGGTGTCGATGATCGTCACGTTGTTCGTGAACGTGCCGCAGACCGCGAGCGTCGCCCCGTTCGGGCTGAGCGTCATGCCGCTCGCCTGCTGGAACAGGTAGAAGATGCTGCCCATGTCGCCGGTCGCGAGCTTCGCGCCCGCGACGGTCGAGGTGGAGAGGTCGATGCGCCACACGCCATCGCCGCCGGTCACGACGCCGACGTAGGCGTACTGACCGTTCGGGGAGATCTCGACCTCGCTTCCGCGTGTGGAAATCGTCACGTTCGTCACCGCGAACGTGGACAGGTTCACGATCGACGCGAAGGTCGAGTCGAGGTTCGCGACGACCGCCTTCGAGCGATCCGGGGTGATCTCGACGTCCGCGGGTCGCGCTCCGACCGGGACGATGGCGAGCGTCGATCCCGTGGCCGCGTCGATGACGCTGGCGTTGCCACTGAGGATGTTCGTCGAGACCGCGATCGCGCCGTCGGCCGAGATCGCCACGTCGCGCGCCGCGTCACCCTCGGGCGGCGTGCCGCTCGGGACGCGGCCCTCGAGGAATCCCGACCCGCCGTTCGTGTTCACGACGAGGAGGTCCTCGCCGTTGTGGTTCGACAGCATCGCGGCGCGTTGTCCGCTGGGCGCGACCGCTCCAACGTAGGTCGAGACGAGACCGTTCAGGTTCGAGACGATGGAGCCCGTCGCGTACGAGATCAAGCTGCCGTTGAAGCCCACGGCCAGCGCGTACAGGCCGTCCGGGGTCGAGAGCATCCGGTTGACCGACGCGGTGCTCTGTACGGCCGAGAACGTGCCCGTCACGAGGTCGACGATCTGCGTGCCGTTCTGGACGGCCACGGCGGCCTTCAGTCCGTCGGGCCGGATGGCGACGGGCTCGTCGAGGTCGTTCGGCGCCGTGAAGACCGCCGTGATGGTCTGGGTCGCCGGGTTCACCACCGTGACCTTGCGCGCGGACAGGAAGTGCGACACGACGATCCGCGACCCGTTGGGCGTCATCGCGATGCCGCGCGGGCTCGGATCGCAGGCGATCGACGAAACGGTGCCCGCCGCGAGGTCGAAGAAGTCGATCTGCGCGTTCAGGTTGTCCGGATGCACCGCGAGCGTCTCGGACGGACACTCGAACCCGTTGATCTTGTAGGTCACGACGCCGGGCTCGAACGAGATGATCGTGGTCGACTGGAAGCCCGCGCCCGGGATGCGGTGCAGCTCGGTGGCGCTCGCCACGTCGATCACGGACAGGCTCTGCGAAACGGCGTTCCCGATCACGGCCTTCGCGCCGCTCGGCGTGAAGCGCACGCACGCCGGCTGCGTGCCGACGGCGACGACCGCGGTCTCGAGCCCCGTCGCGAGGTCCACGATCGAGGCCGTGTTCTCGAACAGGTTGGCCGTGACCGCGTGGACGTTGTCGGCCGACACGGCGACGTCGACGGGCCCTCCCGACAGCGGGATCACGCGCACGACGGTCCGCGTCGCGGCGTCGAACACGACGAGGTTCCGACTCGTGGTGTGCGCGACGACGATGCGCGTCGCGTCGGGCGTGAACGCGGCTGCCGCGGGCGTGTCGCCCTCGGGTGCGACGCCGGCTGGCCAATAGGTGCCGGTCGCCGTGCCGCAGGCACCACCGACGAGGCCGTTGCTCACCGGGATCGCCGACACCTCGACGCCCGCGACCACGCGCCGAGCACGGCTGCCGTCGTGGACCCAGGTCACCGCGTCGCCGTCCGGGTTGTCGACCGGCCCGAGCGTTCCTGGGATCTGGGCCGCAAGCACGTCGGGTCCGGCGACGGCCACGGCCCACAGCGAGAACACCCCGAGTGACTTCATGATCCTGATCCTGGGCTGACGTCGCCGGAAGCCCCGTGCCGACGGTCGAAATGCGAGCATCGGGGCTCGATCCGGGCTCTCGTGCAGGGTACCCGGCGTTCAGAATCCGGGGGGCCGTCGACGCGGGCGATGCACTTTCTCGGGTCGGGTTCGGACTCCCGACGGCGTAGACTCGTCCGCGACGCGGTCCGAGGCTCGAACCCGGCCACCTCACATTCGAGGTCCCGGCTCCGCCTCGGAGATCCCGTCGTCCCGCCCCTCGAATCGGGTCGGGTCCACGCAACAACGGAGATCCCCCATGGCCAAGGGCCAACAGCAACCCAAGAACGTCAAGAAGCCCAAGCTCACCATCCAAGAGAAGCAGGACAAGAAGAAGGCCAAGCTCGCCAAGAAGGGCCTGTAGCGCTCAGGCGTGCGGGGCCGATCTCGGCCGCGCAGGCCGGCCAGCCCGCGGCGTTCGGTCGGGCCTCGAGACGGACCCAGCTCGCTGGCCCCCGGAGTGCCCGAGCGGAGTTCCCGCAGAGCGCAGGGGCAGGGCCCCGTGCCCCACCGGGGAGCCCTGCGACTCGACCGCCGCGCAGGGGGGTCCGTATCGCTCCTCTTGCAGGATCCCGACGACCGATCATGATATGCGGAAACCATGATCGGTCTAACCGGAACCTCTCGTCTCCTGAAGGCGCTGGCCGACGAAACCCGCCTCCGGGTCCTCCACCTCCTGGCCCAGGAGGAGCTCTCGGGCTCCGACCTGATGGAGATCCTGAACGTCGGGCAGTCACGCGTCTCGACGCACCTCGCGCTGCTCGAGGAAGTCGGACTCGTCGTCCACCGGCGCGAGGGTCGGCGCACGCTCCACTCGATCGCCCCCGGACCGGCCGCGGCGTTGTGGGACGACGTGCTGCGCGAGAACAAGACGAGCCCCGAGTTCGAGGCCGACCTCGCCGGGCTCGAGACTTTGCGCGATCGGCGGCGCGAGGACTCGCGGCAGTACTTCGACCGGGTCGCGGCGACGTTCGAGGACCAGGTGCTGCCCGGCCGGACGTGGGAAGGACTCTCGCGCGCCCTCATCCAGCTGGCGCCGCGAGGCCGCTACGTCGACCTCGGCATCGGAGACGGGCTCCTCACCCTGATGCTGGCCGACGTCGCCAGCGAGGTCACCGCCGTCGACGTCAGCCCCGAGATGCTCGCGCGCCTGCGTACGCGCGCGGCGCAGAAGGGCGTCGCGAACGTCAAGACGGTCGAGGGCGACATCCAGGACCTGCCGCTGCCCGACGCGAGCTACGACGTCGCGGTCCTGTCGCAGGCGCTGCACCACGCGGCCGATCCGCTGAAGGCGCTGAAGGAGGCGCGGCGCGTCCTCGTCACCGGCGGGCGGGTGCTCGTCATCGACCTGCTCGCGCACGCGGAGACGTGGGTCAAGGAGCAGCTCCAGCACCGGCACCTCGGGTTCACCGAGCAGGCGCTCGCCGCGCACCTCGAAGGCGCGGGGTTCGAGAAGCTCAGCATCCAGCGCGCGGCGCGCGATCCGCAACCGCCGCACTTCATGACCCTGGTCGCGACCGGCGTGAAGAGCACGCGCTCCGCGTCATGACGACTCCCCTTCGCAGGGCCCTGGCCGAGCGCGTCCTCGTGCTCGACGGCGCGATGGGCACGCAGATCCACTCAGCGCACCTCGACCTGGAGCGCGACTACCACGGCCACGAGAACTGCGTCGACTTCGTCAACCTGACGCGGCCCGATGTCATCCAGAAGATCCACGAGAGCTACCTGGAGGCGGGCTGCGACATCGTCGAGACGAACACGTTCGGAGCCATGCCGCACGTCTTGGCGGAGTTCGGCATCGCGGACAAGGCGCGCGAGATCAACCGAACGGCGGCGCAGGTCGCGAAGAAGGCCTGCGCGATCCACTCGACGCCGGAGAAGCCGCGTTTCGCGCTGGGTTCCATGGGGCCGGGCACGAAGCTCGCGACGCTCGGGCACGCGCCCTATGCGCTGCTGAAGGAGAGCTACCTCGAGCAGGCGCGCGGTCTCATCGAGGGCGGCATCGACGGATTCCTGATCGAGACCTGCCAGGACCCGCTGCAGATCAAGGCCGCGCTGAACGGCGTCATCCAGGCGCGCACCGAGGCGAAGGGCAACCACGCGATCTTCGTCAGCGTCACGATGGAGGTGACGGGCACGATGCTCGTCGGCACCGAGATGGGCGCGGCCATCGCGCTGCTCGACCCGTATCCGATCGACGTGCTGGGCATCAACTGCGCGACCGGTCCGCGCGAAATGGGCGAGCACGTGCGCCTGCTCGGCCAGACGTGCCGCAAGCGGCCGATGGTGTACCCCAACGCGGGCCTGCCGCTGCTCGTGGACGGGAAGCCGCACTATCCGCTGACGCCCGAGGAACTGGCCGACTGGCTCGAGCGTTTCGTGGTCGAGGATGGCCTGAACGTCGTCGGCGGCTGCTGCGGCACGACGCCCGCGCACATGGCGGCGGTCGCGCGGCGCATCGGCACACGCGCGCCGAAAGGGCGCAAGCCGGCGCACCAGGCGCAGGTCTCCAGCATCTACTCCGCGGTTCCGCTCGTGCAGGACAACTCGATCCTGTTCGTCGGCGAGCGCTCGAACGCGAACGGCAGCAAGGCGTTCCGCGAGGCGCTGATCAAGGAGGACATCGAGACGATGGTCGGCATGGGCCGCGAGCAGGTGCGCGACGGCTCGCACGTGCTGGACGTCTGCACGGCTTACGTCGGGCGCAACGAGGTGCGCGACATGACGAGCGTCGTGACGCGCTACCGCTCCGACGTGCCCGTGCCGCTGATGATCGACTCGACGGAGCACAAGGTGCTCCAGATCGCGCTCGAACTGTGCGGCGGGCGCTCGATCGTGAACTCGATCAACCTCGAGGACGGCCTGGAGCGCATCGAGAAGGTGCTGCCGCTCGTCAAGGAGCACGGCTCGGCCGTCATCGCGCTGACGATCGACGAGGCCGGCATGGCGAAGACCGCGGCGGACAAGCTGCGGATCGCGAAGCGCATCCACAAGATCTGCGTCGAGGACTGGGGCCTGGCGCCCGAAGACCTCCTCTTCGACGTCCTTACGTTCACCATCTGCACCGGCAACGAGGACGACCGCAAGCTGGGCCTCGAGACGCTCGAGGGCATCCGCCTCGTGAGGGAGGAGTTGCCCGGCGTAGGCCTCCTGCTGGGCCTCTCGAACATCAGCTTCGGCCTGAACCCGGCGGCGCGGCACGTCCTCAACTCCGTCTACCTGCACCACGCGCGCGAAGCCGGTTTGACGGCCGCGATCCTGCACTCGGCACGCATCGAGCCGCTGCACCGGATCGACGAGCGCGCGCGCCAATTGGCCGAGGACCTGATCTTCGACCGGCGCCGCGAAGGCTACGACCCGCTGCAGGAGTTCTTGAAGTTCTTCGAGGGCGCGCAGGTCGCCAAGAAGGCGGCGCGGAAGGTGCCCGAGGACGTCTACGCGCGCCTCGCGTGGCGCATCGTCGAGGGCGAGAAGCCGGGCCTCGAGGACGACCTCAAGGTCGCGCTCCTATCCAAGAAGCCGATCGAGATAATCAACACCGACCTGCTCGCGGGCATGAAGACCGTCGGCGAGCTGTTCGGCCGCGGCGACATGCAGCTGCCGTTCGTGCTGCAGTCCGCGGAGACGATGAAGGCCGCGGTCGCGTTCCTCGAGCCGTTCATGGAGCGCAAGGCCGGCGAATCGCGCGGCAAGATCGTGCTCGCGACGGTGCGCGGCGACGTGCACGACATCGGCAAGAACCTCGTCGACATCATCCTCACGAACAACGGCTACACGGTCTACAACCTCGGGATCAAGCAGCCGATCCAGCACATCCTCGACGTCACGCACGACGTGCAGCCGCACGCGATCGGCATGAGCGGCCTGCTCGTGAAGAGCACCGTGATCATGAAGGAAAACCTCGAGGAGATGAACCGGCGCGGCATCGCGACACCGGTGATCCTCGGGGGCGCCGCGCTCACGCGCTCGTACGTCGAGGCCGACTGCCGCGCGCTCTACCAGGGTCCGCTCTACTACGCCGAGGACGCGTTCGAGGGCCTCTCGGTCATGGAGCGCATCGTGCAAGGCGAGGCCAAGCCCGCCGTGCGCGCCGCGAAGAAGATCGCGACGCTGGCCGAAGAGAAGCAGGAGCGCGAGGAAGGCGCCGCGCGCGCGACCGCTGCCGCGCTGTCCGCCGCGAGCACGATCGCGGGCAAGGCCGGGCGCCCGATCCCGCGCTCGAGCAAGGCCTGGAGCAAGCTCTCCGACCTGCCGCGCGACATCGAGTACCCCGAGCCGCCGTTCCTGGGCCCGCGCCTCGTCGAGGGCGTGAACCTGCAGGCCGTGCTGCCCTACGTGAACGAGACGACGCTCTTCCAGTTCCAGTGGGGCTACCGGCGCAAGGGCAAGGGGCTCACCGAGCACAAGAAGCTGATCCAAGAGCACGTGCGCCCGCTCTACTTCGAGCTCGCGAAGCAGTGCCAGAAGGAGAAGATCCTCGAGCCGAAGGCGGCCTACGGCTATTGGCGCTGCATCCCCGAGGGCGACACGCTCGTGCTGCTGGACCCCAAGGACGAGGGCCGGGAAGCCGCGCGCTTCGCGTTCCCGCGCCAGGACGGCAAGCAGAACCGCTGCATCACCGACTTCTTCCACGTGCACGACGGGAAGCCCGACGTCGTGTCGCTGCTCGTCGTCACGGTCGGCCAGCGCGCCAGCGACGTCGCGCGCGAGTGGTTCGCCGGCGACCGCTACCAGGACTACCTGCACCTTCACGGCCTGTCGGTCGAGGTCGCGGAGGGCTTGGCCGAGTACGTGCACCGCATCATCCGCGGCGAGCTCGGCATCGCCGGCGACGACGCGCGCGAGATGAGCGTGCTCTTCAAGCAGGGCTACCGCGGTTCGCGCTTCAGCTTCGGCTACCCCGCGTGCCCGAACCTCGAGGACCAGGAGAAGCTGCTCGCCCTGCTCGGCGCCGACAAGATCGGCATCACGCTGAGCGACGAGTTCCAACTGGAGCCCGAGCAGTCCACGAGCGCGATCGTGTGCCACCACCCGAGCGCGAAGTACTTCACGCTGTAGGAGTCCAGCCCGCGAGAGAGCCCTCTGGCCTGGACACGAGGGCGGCGCGAGTCAGTTGCCTCTGCCGACCTCGACGAGCTGCTCTCCGCCAGCGAAGAGTCCCTCGATCCGTTTCCAGCTTGCGGCCAGTGCCTGGCACAGTTCGGCGTTGCTGATGTTCCCGGTCGTCAGCCACAGGACTCGAGGTGGCGGCCCCTGCTCCTCCAGCAGGCGCACGAAGTCCCGGTCCTTGGTGACCACGATGACTCCAGCCTCGCGCGCGGCACGGAAGATCGCGAGGTCGCTGGCTGACACCAGTCCGAGGTCCGTGACGCGCCGGGCGCCGACTCCGAACGAGTCCTTCAGGAACTCGGCCAGCAGAGGAGGCAATTGGGCGTCGATCCAGACCCCCACGGGCAAGCTAGGCAGCGATCGTGGGGTGGTCGAGCCGCTGCGCGGCGTAGAGCAGGCACGCCGCGATGTCCTCGGCTTCCAGGTATGGGTACTGCGCGAGGATGTCCTTCGCGCTATCCCCCGACGCGAGGAGTTGGAGCACGTCGGTCACGCGAACGCGCAACCCTCGAATGCAGGGCCGCCCGCCGCACAAGTCCAGGTCCGTCGTGATGCGTGAGAGGAGTTCGGACATGGGTCTCAGATTACCACAGTCGCTGGGGTGGCCCTCGATCCCTCCGGCCTTCGCGTGGCGACGACGCGCGCGTGATGGGGGTGGGCATGGCAGCACTCGCTTCAGCTTCGGCTACCCCGCGTGCCCGAACCTGGAGGACCAGGAGAAGCTGCTCGCGCTGCTCGGCGCCGACAGGATCGGCATCACGTTGAGCGACGACTTCCAGCTCGAGCCCGAGCAGTCCACGAGCGCGATCGTGTGCCACCACCCGAGCGCGAAGTACTTCACGCTCTGAATGGCCGCGTCCCTCAGCCCAGCGCCTTCTCGATCGCCGCGATCACCTCGGCGTCCTCGGGTGCCGTCGAACTCGCCCAGAACGCGATCGGCTTGCCGTCCTTGCCGATCAGGTACTTGCCGAAGTTCCAGCCCGGCAGCTTTCCGGTCGCTCCGCTGAGCCACGTGTAGAGCGGGGCCTGGCTCGCGCCGGCCTTCACTCCGACCTTCGCGAACAGCGGGAAGGTGACGTGGAACTTCGTCGAGCAGAACGTCGCGATCTCCTTCGCCGTCCCGGGCTCCTGTCCGCCGAAGTCGTTGCACGGGAAACCGAGCACGTCGAAACCGCGTGCGGCGTACTTCTCCTGCAGCTTCTGCAGGCCGTCGTACTGCTTCGTGAAGCCGCATTCGCTGGCGGTGTTCACGACCAGGGCGACCTTTCCCTTCCAGGCCGAGAGGTCGCGCGGCTTGCCGTCGATCCCCTCCACCGTGAACGTGTGCAGGGTCTGCGCTTGGGCTTCGGGCTTCGTGGCGGTGGTCTTCTCGAACATGCCGTTACAGGAGGTGGTGAAGGCGCCGGCGAGGACCGCGAGCGCGAGAATGGGGAAAGTGCGCATGGGGGTGGTTCCGCGAGAGCGTACGACATCGGTCCGGACCAGGATTCGCCGGTCTCTGGACGTTCCAGCGCGTTCGAAGTCGGTCAAGGCCGCGCGCGGGGCTGCGCCTCCCGGTAGCCTCGGGGGTCCCGGAGCCCCCATGCGCATGAACCGACTCGTTGCCTCCCTCTTCCCCGTCCTGCTCGTCGCCGCCTGCAGCGCCCCGCGCGCTGGCGTGACGGCGCCCCCCGAGGCCCCGACGGCCGTCGCGGCTCCGGCGGCGACGAAACCGGCGATCTTCGCGCCGGCGAACGCGACGGCCTGGTCCTACTGGCCCGAGGAGTGGAACGGCCCCCTGCTCATCGTCGAGGTCCTGCCGCACGGCGCGAAGGTCAAGCAGGGCGACGTGCTGGCGCGCTTCGACCTGCGGCCGCTCGACGAGCAGATCCGGTCGGCGGACCTCGAGCTGAAGAGCGCGCAGATCCGCCACACCGGCCTCGTCGAGCGCCAGCGCATCGACGAGGAGGCCGCCAAGTCGGCGCTCGCGGTCGCGCGCGCGGCGCTCGCGCGCACGGATCGTTCGCTCGCCGCGTGGAAGGAGAGCGAGCTCGCGTTCCAACGCCGCGGCGACGAGATCGACCAGCGGCGCGAACGCTCCTACATCGAGGACCAGCAGGACGAACTCGGCCAGTTGGAGGAGATGTACAAGCGCGACGAGCTCGTCAACGGCACCGAGGACATCGTCCTGAAGCGCCAGAAGCGCGCACTGCTCCTCGCGCAGGACTCGACGGCGCTGTCGCGCGACCGCGCGAAGAAGCGCTTCGAACTCGACGTCGTGCTGGACACGGAGCAACGTGAGGAAGCGCGGCGCACGCAGGCCGAGGCGGTCGATCGCCAGGCACGCATGGAGACGATCGAAGGTCGGTCGCGCGCGGACGCTCTGCAGCGTTCGGCCGAGGAGCTGGCCGACAAGGAAGCACGCGTGGCGCGCCTCAAGCGCGATCGCGACGCGCTGGCCGCGAAGGCTCCGCGCGACGGCGTCTTCCTGCACGGCGCCTCGCGCGATTGGCGACCGGGCCGCACGCCGGCGCGGATCGAACGCGGATCCAACCTCGGCGCGCACACCGAGCTGGCCCTGGTCGCGGACGCGGGCGTGAAGGAGCTGCGTCTCGAGCTCTCCGGCGCGGACCTCGCGCGCTGGAAGGACGGCGCCCGCGTCACGGTCCGCCCGCAGGGCGGCGCACAGATCCCGGGCAAGCTGCGGATCGATCCGTGGCCGCGCGGAGACGGGAACTTCGACGCGTGGGTCGAGCTCGACGCGAGCGCCGATTCGATCCCGGCCGGGACGCGCGCGGACGTGGAGATCGCTTCGTGAAACGCGGGATCGCGCGCGCACGAGCGGGCTGGGTGCTGGGCCTCGCGCTCGCCCTCACGGCGCGCTCCGCCTCGTCCGAGTCCCAGGACGCGAGCCCGCCGAAAGCGCCGGAAACACCGGGATACTCGGTCTCCGGGACGGTCCCGGCATCCGCCAACGTCGACGCCAAGACCGCCATCCGCGGCGCCGTCGCCTGGCTCGTCGCGCACCAGAATCCGGACGGTTCGTTCGGCTCGCACCTCTCCAGCCGGCCCTACGAGGTGCTGGCGTCGGTGCCTGGATCGCAGGACGCGTTCCTGGTCGCGACGACGGGCCTGTGCGTGCTGGCGCTCCAGGACTCGCGCGATCCGTCGCCCGAGGTCGCGAAGGCGCGCAAGAAGGCGCTCGACTTCCTGATCCAGAACGCCGCGGTCCGGCGCCAGAGCGGCATGGAGCACTACAACGTCTGGGCGTTCGGCTACGCGCTCCAGGCGATCGGCGAGGAGCTGCGCCGCGCGCCCGACGGGCCGCGCGCCGCCGGCCTGCGCACGATGGCGTCGAAGCTCGTCGAGAAGCTCGACACGTACCAGACGACCGACGGCGGCTGGGGCTACCTGTCGCTCGACGAGGTGCCGACCTACCACCCCTCGGACACGTCGATGAGCTTCACGACGGCGACGATCCTGATCGGGATCCAGGCCGCGCAGGTCGCGGGCACCGCGGTCCCCGAGACCCTGCGGGCGAAGGCCGTCGACCATCTGAAGCGCTCGCGGCTGCCCGACGGCGCCTTCCTCTACGGCGAGTACCTCAAGTACCGCCCGCGCATGGAGATCAACGAGCGCGCGGGTTCCGCCTGTCGCACGCCGGCGTGCCTCTACGCGCTCGAGCAGTGCGGCGAGAAGGTCTCCGAGGCCGAGTACCGCGCCGCGCTCGAGGATCTGCTCGTGCGCCACGCGGCGCTGCAGCGCGCCGGAATCCGCGAGCCGATCCCGCACCGCTCCTTCTATTCGATCTCGGGGTACTTCTACCTCTACGGCCACGCCTACGCGGCCTACGTGCTGGAGCGGCTGCCGAAGGCCGACCAGGAGCGCCTGGGGCCCGCGCTCCTGAAGGCGGTCCTCTACTGCCGCGAACCGGACGGTTCCTTCTGGGACTACCCGCTGTACGGGTACCACGACGCCTACGGGACGGCGTATGCGTTGATCGCCCTGACGCGGATCCCGGGGGCGCGCTGAGAGGCTGTGAAGAAGTCGGGGACGCCCACCAGCCCCGCCCGGCCGCACGCTGGCTGCGTTGCGACTCCTCCGAGTCTTGCGCGCGAATCCGCGTCGTCGCCGCGCCTTGCCAGCCCGCGGCCGGACGAGCCTGGCGGGCATCCCCGATTCCTTCACGGCCTCTGAGCCGGGGCAGCTGGATCCTGGTGCCCGGGAGCGGCCTCCATTAGGTTGCACCGCGGCCCGTCCGATCCACAGTCCTCATGCGCACCGCACGCCTCGCTCTCCCCCTCCTCCTCCTCGCCGGGTGCGGCGGCAGCGATTCCCTCCTCGGCCCGTCGACGCAGTACGCGCGGCGCCTGGCCTTCCTCGACGACCGCGAGCAAGACGAGGTCTTCCGGCTGTACATCGGCCGGTACGACGGGACGACGTCCGACGTCACGGGGAGCCTGAGCGGCAATGGCGACGTCCTGAGCTACGCCTGGTCCCCCGACGAGCGCCGCATCGCGTTCCTCGCGGACCCGTTCGCCGACGGCCTCAACCAGCTCTTCACGGTGGACACGACGGGCGGAGCGCGCATCGACGTCGTGCCGAACCTGACTCCGTTCGGGATCGTCGGCTCGTTCACCTGGGCGCCGGACGGCTCACGCCTCGCCGCCGTGGCCGAGACCGCGACCCTGGGCGCCTTCGACCTCGTGACGGTGCGGCCCGACGGCACGGGGAGCGTGCGCGTGACGCCGACCTTCGCGTCCGGGCAATTCGTGTCGCGCGTGGCGTGGTCGCCGGATTCGACGCGGATCGCGTACGTCGCCAACCAGGACGACGCCGGTCTGGCCGAGCTGTACGTCGTCCCGGCCAACGGATCGAGCGCGGCGGTCAAGGTCTCGGGCCCCATGGTGATCTTCGGCGGCATCGCGCCCGGACCGGGTGCGGTCGCCTGGTCGCCGGACGGGACGCGCATCGCCTACCGTGCCGAGCAGGAGGTCGACAACCTCACCGAGCTCTTCGTCTCGTCGAGCGACGGTGCGACGAACGTGAAGGTCTCCGGCGTCCTCGCCGCGAGCCTCGCGACCTTCACCTGGGCTCCGAACGGCGCGCGCCTCGCCTACATCGCCTCCCAGGAGACGCCCGGACGCGACGATCTCTACACGGTGCTGCCGAACGGCACGGGCAACGTCCGCGTGTCGGCGGACCTCGTCACGGGCGGAAACGTCGACGCCTACGCCTGGTCGCCACAGAGCGACCGGCTCGTGTACCGCGCGGATCAGGAACTCGACACCCGCCTCACGCTGCACGCCGTCCCGGCGACGGGCGGCACCGCGACGACGATCACCGGCACGCTCTTCTTCGACGGCGTCGGCGCGTTCGCCTGGGCCCCCGACGGTTCGCGCGTCGCGTACCTGGCGCGACAGGACTCGTTCCTAGTGACCGAGCTCTACACGGTCCGGTCCGACGGCTCGCAGAACGTGAGAGTTTCGGGGAATTTCACGGCTTTCGGCGCGGTGGACTCGTTCCTCTGGAACCCGAACTCGGGCTCGCTCGCCTACCTCGCGAACATCGACGACCAGAACGTCCGCGAGGTCCACGTGACGGGAGCGATGGGTGGCACTCAGCGTGTCTCCGGGCCGAGCATGGGATCCGTCCAGATCTACGACTGGTCACCCGACGGGACGAACGTCGTCTACATCGGGCAGCAGGACACGTTGGGAATCAGCGAGCTCTACCGCGCCGAGCCCGGAGTCAAGAAGGCGAAACTGTCGGGCAACCAGGCCGGTGGCGGCAACGTGATCAGCTTCGCGCAACCCGGCCACGACTGACGCTGCTGGGTTACCAGGCCCAGCCCAGCGTCAGCGCCGCCTGCATGTAGTCGAGCGCGGTATCGGCCTGCAGACTCGCCGGGGTCGAGTACAGGAGGCGCAAGTCGACGCCGACCGACCAACCCTCGGCGAAGTTCCATTCGAGGCCTCCGTGAACATAGGCCCCGAACGCCCAGGCGGAGTTCGAATCCGACCCGCCCAGTCCGTCGGTCTTGTACTCGGCCCGCAGCAGCGACAACCCGGTTCCGACGTAAGGCTGGAACGGTCCGTCCCACGGATCGAATCGCCAGCGGGCACCCATCCACAGCTCGTGGGTGTGACTCTCGACGTCGATCGAGTTCGCGCCCACCCTCGTGTCGCCGTCCCCCGAGGAGAAGAAGTAGCCCGTCTCGAAGCTCGCGTCGCCGTCGGCCTGGCGCACGTCGATCGCGATGCCGAACACGGTCTGATCGTCGGCGGGTGCGAAGTCGCTGTCCATCGACCGCGCGCCGGCGTAGACGATCGTGCGCATCACGCCCTGCGCGTGGAACTGGGGCGCAGCGAGCGGCGGCAGGGCGAAGGCCGCCGGCGGAGACGCCAGCGTGGGCGTGAGCGTCCCGGCCGGCGCGACCGGGCTCGTGGGCGCGAGGAACACGGCGAGCGGCGCCACGAAGCTGTCGAGCGGCATGGGCGGCTAGCGTAGGGTGCGCAGGGCGAATCGCAACCGCACTTCGCCGCTCCCCCATGGGTCTCCCCGCGCTCGCCGCTCTGGCCATCGGGCCGAGCCTCCTCCTGATCCACTACGTCTGGTCCCGCGACCGCTACCGCGAGCCGCCCGGGAACCTGGTCGTCTACTTCGTGCTGGGAGCCCTGTCCGTCGTGCCCGCGGCGCTCCTCGAGAGCGCGCTGCACGTCCCGATCCTGGGCGGGATCGCCGAGGGCGTCGAGGCCCTTCCGACTGCGGTGTGGGCCTTCCTCGGGGTGGCGCTGGTCGAGGAGGCGTTCAAGTACGGCGCGCTGTGGCTGCGCGTGCGGAAGGACCCGCACCTCGACGAGCCCTTCGACTGGCTCGTGTACGCGGTCGCGATCTCGCTGGGCTTCGCGGCGCTCGAGAACGTGTTCTACGTGCTGGAGGGCGGAGCGGCCGTCGCGATCGCGCGCGCGCTGACCGCGGTCCCCTCGCACGCCTTGGACGGGACGATGATGGGCTGGCACCTGGCGCGGGCGCACGGGAGGACGGGCGCAGAGGCCACGCGCCACCGCGTGCTGGCGCTGCTCGAACCCGTCGCGTGGCACGGCGCGTACGACTACCTCCTCATGCTCTCGGCGGAGGCGGGCGAAGACCGCGCACCCGTGCTCCGCTTCGGCTGGCTCGTGCTGGTGATCGCGCAGTGGGTCGTGTGCGTCGGACGGCTCCGGACGATGTGCCGCGAGCAGCACGTGCCGACGCCGCCGATCCTGATGCCGGCGGAAGTGGCGGGTCGGCTGTGGCGACGCTAGCGGGGTGAGCCGTGCCCCCGGGACCGTCGTTCCCGGGTGCCCAAGCTTCCCTGTCCCGTCCGCGCTCCAGGCAGCGCGAGATGGAACGGCGCCCGGTGCGTTACCCTGGTTCGCATGCGTCACCAGCCCCGCCTTCTCGTTGCCGTCGCGATCACGGCGCTCTCCGGATTCGTCCGCGCCGACCTCGTCCTGACCCGCAAGACGCACACCGAGGCCCACACGACGTCCTCCGGCGACGTCCAGGCCCGGGACAACACGGTCGTCGTGTGGGTGGGCAAGGACCGACTGCGCCTCGACGACGGCGAGCGCGTCGTCATCGTGCGCCTCGACGCGAAGAAGCTCCACCTCATCGATCCCACGGCGAAGGTCGCGTCGACCACCGACCTGCCCGTGGACATCGTGAAGCTCGCGCCGCCCGAGGTCTCGACGATGCTGGCCCAGATGGCGCAGACGATGAAGGTGACTTCGGAGCAGACCACGGAAACGCGGCAGTTCCAGGGCTGGAATGCGACGAAGGGGCTGGTGCGCATGAGCGGCACCGCCGACGCCACGATCACCGTGTGGGTCACGAAGGACCTTCCGCTCGATCGCGAGAGCTACGTCGAGCTCGTCAGCCATGCGATGTCGATCCGCCCGGGCGGCGCGATGGTCGCGGCCGAGATGCGCAAGTTCGGCGGCGTGTCCGTGCTGACCGAGCGCGTGCAGACCGCCGGGCCCACCACGATGCGATCGCGTGACGAGCTCGTGTCCGCGGAGACGAAGGAGGCGCCGCCCGGGACGTACGACATCCCGGCCGACTACACGGTCAAGCCTTTCGACGCCATGGACGAGATCCTGCGCAGCATGCCGCGCGGTCCTGCGCCGGCCCCCGCCGCTCCGGGCGCGAAGCCGCAGTGAGGCCAGGGCGCCCCCAACCCGAGCACCCGCGCCTGCTATCCACGAACCGCGCGCGAAGTTAGAACAGGCGGGACATGAGCACGTCCCGCCGTTCGTTCCTGACCACCGCGGCCGGACTCGGCGCCCTGGCCGCCATCCCCCGCCCGGCGCGCGCGTCCGAGGACGCGCCGGTCGCCAAGCAGCCAGCGTTCCTGATCTCCCTGGCCGAGTGGTCGTACCACAAGGCCCTGCAGGCCGGGAAGCTCGACCACCGGGACTTCGCCAAGGTCGCGAAGCAGGACCACCACATCGAGGCGGTCGAGTTCGTGAACTCGTTCTTCAAGGACAAGGCGCGCGACGGCGCGTACCTGAAGGACGTGCGCAGCCGGGCCGACGACCTGGGCGTGCGCATCCTCCTGATCATGTGCGACGGCGAAGGCGAGCTCGGCCACGCCGACGACGGCGAGCGCGCGAAGGCCGTCGAGAACCACGTGAAGTGGCTCGAGGCCGCGAAGCGCCTGGGCTGCCATTCGATCCGCGTGAACGCCGGCGGTTCTGGACCGCGCGCGGAGCACGCGGCGCGCGCCGCGGATTCGCTGCACAAGCTGGGCGAGCTCGCCGCGCCGATGGACTTGTGCGTGATCGTCGAGAACCACGGCGGCCCGTCCTCGGACGGAACCTGGCTCTCGGGCGTGATGCGGCAGGCCGCGCACCCGCGCGTCGGCACGCTGCCGGACTTCGGCAACTTCCGCGTGTCCGAGACGGAACAGTACGACCGCTACAAGGGCGTCGAGGAGCTGATGCCGTTCGCCAAGGCGGTCAGCGCCAAGACCTACGACTTCGACGACAAGGGCGAAGAGACGACGATCGACTACGCGCGGATGATGAAGATCGTGACGCGCGCCGGATACCACGGGCACCTGGGCATCGAGTACGAGGGCTCGCGCCTGTCGGAGAAGGACGGCGTCGACGCCACGAAGCGCCTGCTCGAGCGCGTGCGGAGCCAACTGGCGTGATCGCGACGAGCCCGTTCGTCCTGTCGCTGCTCCTCCTCCAGCATCCTTCCGCGCCCGACGCGGGCGCGTACCAGCCGAAGATCGAAGCCGCGAGCGACGAGCCGGCCGCGATCCTGCAGACCTTCGCGAAACCCGAGGGTTTCCAGGTCGAGTGCTTCGCGTCGGAGCCGCGCGTGGCGCAGCCCGTGTCGTTCTGGATGGCGCGCGACGGCGCGGTCTACGTCGCCGAGACGTTCCGCCACCACGCCGGCGTGACCGACATCCGGGAACACATGGACTGGCTCGACGACGACCTGCGCTCGCGCACCGTCGAGGACCGCGTCGCGATGTATCGCAAGCACCTGGGCGACCAGTTCGGCACGTACGAAATCGAGCAGGACCGCGTGCGCGTGCTGCGCGACACGGACGGCGACGGCAAGGCCGACTGGGACCGCGTCTACGCCGACGGGTTCAAGGATGCCGCCGTCGGGATCGGCGCGGGGCTGCTCGAGCGCGACGGCGCCGTGTGGTTCACGTGCATCCCCGACCTGTGGCGCTTCGAGGACAAGGACAAGGACGGCGTCGCCGACGTCCGCGAGAAGATCTCGACGGGCTGGGGCATCCGCGTCGCGCTGCTCGGCCACGACATGCACGGGCTGTGCGTCGGCCCCGACGGACGGCTGTACTGGTCGATCGGCGACCGCGGCTACTCGGTCACGAGCATGGGCGGCGTGCGCCTCGAGAACCCGTTCACGGGCGGCGTGTTTCGCAGCAACCTCGACGGCACGGGGCTCGAACTGTTCGCGACGGGCCTGCGCAACCCGCAGGAGCTCGCGTTCGACGACTACGGCGAGCTGTGGACCGGCGACAACAACTCCGACGGCGGCG
Source organism: Planctomycetota bacterium (assembly GCA_026692665.1). Taxonomy (GTDB): domain Bacteria; phylum Planctomycetota; class UBA1135; order UBA1135; genus JAEUHZ01. Next base: position 14,098 of record JAPLOF010000022.1, on the reverse strand, counting down.
ACCTGGCGCGCTGGGTGCTCGTCGTGCAGCACGGCGAGACGGGTTGGCGCCAGGCCTACCAGTGGCTGGGCGAGCCCAACCTGCGCGGCGCATGGAACGACGAGAAGCTCTGGAACCCGCACTTCGAAGGGCAGGCGGCCTACATCGTGCCGCCCGTCGCGAACGTGGCGAACGGACCTTCGGGGCTCGCGTGCTATCCGGGCACGGGGCTGCCGGCGAAGTACGCCGGGCACTTCTTCCTGTGCAACTTCAGCGGCGCGCCCGAGTGGAGCGGCGTGTACGACGTGTCGGTGAAGCCGCAGGGCTCCGGCTACGCGGTGGCCGACGTGCAGCGGTTCGTGTGGCAGCCGCTCGCGACCGACTGCGACTTCGGCTTCGACGGCGGCCTGTACGTCTCCGACTGGGTCTCGGGCTGGAACAAGACCGGCAAGGGCCGCATCTGGCGCTTCTTCGAGCCGACGAGCGCGGCGGATCCGCTCGTGGCGGAGACGAAGTCGCTGATGCGCGCCGGGATGAAGGAGCGCAAGGCGTCTGAGCTCGCGAAGCTGCTCGCGCACGCCGACCGGCGCGTGCGTCAGGAAGCGCATCTCGAGCTCGGCGCGCGCGCGGGACGGCGGACGCTGGCGCCCGATGCGACGCAGTCCGAGGCGGCCGCGGCGCTCGCGCGCGTCGCGCGCGATGCGCAGTCCCCCCTGCTCGCGCGCCTCCACGCGATCTGGGGCCTGGGCGTCGCGCGCAACGTCGACACGACGCTCGCAACGCTGCTCGCCGACCCAGTCGACGAGGTCCGCGCGCAGGCGGCGCGGACGCTGGGCGACTGGTACGGCGAGGGCGTCGAGGTCGGGGCTTTCGTCCCGCTCCTCTCCGATGCGAACCCGCGCGTGCGCCGCATGGCGGCGACGGCGATCGCGAATGCGCGGACCGCCGGCCTGCTTGATCCTCCGGTCAAGGACGCCGTCCTTCGCCTGCTTCGCGAGACCGGTGAGAGCGACCCCTGGCTGCGTCACGCGGCGACGACCGCGCTCGCGCACGTCGCCGGGCGCGACGGGCTCATGGCGCTGGCCAAGGACCCGAGCATCGACGTGCGCGTCGCCGCGGTCGTCGGCCTGCGCCGCGCCGTCGACGCGCGCGTCGCGCAGTACCTCGCCGATGCGGAACCGCGCGTACGGCACGAAGCGGCGCGCGCGATCTACGACGTGCCGATCGAGAGCGCGTTCGGCGTGCTGGCCGACCTCCTGCCGCGGTCGCTCGAGGATCCGAACGCACAGGTGCGCCGCTCGCTCCACGCCGCCTACCGCCTGGGCGGCGAGGCGCGCGCCCGCGCGATCGCCGATGTGGCCGCCGCGCCCGCGGCCAGGCCGTATCTGCGCAGCGAAGCGCTCGAGCTGCTCGGACGCTGGAAGGACCCGACGGGCCGCGACGGATTCGACGGCGAGTACCGCGCGTACACGCCACGTCCCGACGCCTTCGTGCCCGCCCTGGTGCTCGATCTCGCCGCGAAGGGCCTGCTCGACGCGGAGCCGGTCGTCGCGCGCGCGTTCGTGAAGCTGGCCGAGCGCGCCCGCGCGACGGAACTCGCGGTCCCGCTGACCGCGCTGGCTCGCGACACGGTGCGCGACGCGAAGCTGCGCGCCGACGCGCTCCATGCCCTGGGCGTCCTGCGCCCGGCGGACACGGTCGAGACGTTGCGAGCAGTCCTCTTCGACGCGCAGAACGAAGTGCGCGCGATGTCGGTCCAGGTCTTCCAGGACGTCGCGCCCGGCGAGGCTCTGCCGCTCCTCCAGAACGCGCTCACGGCGTCCGTCGCCGAGCGCCGCGTCGCCTACGCCGGACTCGCGCGCATGAAGGACGCGGCGGCCGACGCGCTGCTCGTGCGCGAGCTCTCGAAGCTCGACGCGGGCCTCGTGCCGGCCGAGGTCGCGCTCGATCTCGTCGTCGCAAGCGAACGGCGCGACATTCCCGAGCTGAAGGCGCTCCTCGAAGCGCGCGCGACGAAGCGCGCAGTCGACGAGAAGCTCGCGCGCTACGCCGACACCGTCTACGGCGGCGACGCCGCGAAGGGTCGCGACATCTTCCGCGGCAAGGGCGAGCTCGAGTGCCTGCGCTGCCACATGGTCGCGGGCGAAGGCGGCATCGTCGGTCCCGCTCTCGACGGTGTCGGCTCGCGCAACGCGCGCTTCGCGCTGCTCGAGTCGATCTGCGACCCGAACCGCACGTTCGCCAAGGGCTACCAGGGCACGCTGGTCTTCCCGGCCGACGGCACGCCGCCGGTCGAGGGCCTCGTGATCGAGGACACGCCCGCCAAACTCGTCTTGCGCAAGGCCGACGGCGTTCAGATCGAGTTCGCGCGCGCCGAGGTCGAGGGCACGAAGCCGGGCCAGTCGGCGATGCCCGCGAACCTCACGGACCACCTTTCGCGCGAGGAGATGCGCGACCTGATCGAGTACTTGACCACGTTGCCGCCGGCGCCGACCCCGGCGCCCGCTCCCTCTCAGAACCCCGCGAAGTGACGAACCCGGAAAGACGCTCCCCCATGAACGAACCCACGAATCGCCGCACGTTCCTGGCCGGTTCGGCCGCGCTGACCGGCGCCGCGCTCACGCTGCCCGCGCTGGCCCAGCCCGCAGGCGAGCAGGGCGGCGCCGCACGCGCCGCGGGCGCAGCTCCCAAGAGCAACCGCCCGTTGGACGGCGTGAAGACGAACTTCGCCTGCAACATCGAGATGTGGGGCTTCGGCACCGGCGATCACTCAGAACGGATCCGCAAGGCCGCCGACCTGGGTTTCCGGGCCGTCGAATTCTGGCCCTGGCGCGGCAAGGACATCGACGCGATCGACAAGGCGCGGCGCGACACGAAGCTCCAGGTGATCCAGTTCGTCGGCTGGGGCTTCACGCCCGGCATGAACGATCCCGCGAACCACGACGCCTTCGTGAAGGAGATCGAAGCCGGCATCGAGACCGCGAACCGACTCGACACGAAGATGATGCTCGTGCTCGCCGGCAACGACATCCCGGGCAAGACGAAGGAGCAGATGCACCAGGGCGTGATCGACGGCTTCAAGCGCGTCGCGCCGATCGTCGAGAAGGCCGGGATCACGCTGATCCTCGAGCCGCTCAACCTGCGGGTCGATCACCGCGGGTACTGCCTGAACAAGTCCGCCGACGCGGTGCGCATCTGCAAGGCGGTCGGGTCGAAGAACGTCAAGATCTGCTGGGATCTCTACCACCTGCAGATCGACGAGGGCGACCTGTGCGGCAACATGCGCGACGGGTACAGCGAGATCGCGTACTTCCAGTTCGCGGATCACCCCGGTCGCAACGATCCGGGCACGGGCGAGGTCCACTACGAGCGCGTGTTCCGTGCGGCGCGAGACCTCGGCTACACCGGCTGGTTCGGCACGGAGTTCTCGCCGCTCGAAGGCGAGCGCAAGGCTGCGGAGCGTGTCGCGGCGACGGACCCGGCGTAGTCCACCGTGCCGGCTCTGGCATCTCTCCTCGCGCTGACCGGAGCCTTCGGCGAGGCGCCGGACTTCGCGCGCGACGTGAAACCGATCTTCGCGGCGCACTGCATCTCGTGCCACGGGCCGGTCAAGGAGAAGGGTGGCGTCCGATTCGACTCCGCGGCGGGCGCGCGCAAGGCGATCGTCGCGGGGGATCCCGCGAGAAGCAGCCTGTACGAGCGGATCACTTCGCTCGACCCGGACGAGCGCATGCCGAAGAAGGCCGACGCGCTGTCTGCGGCGCAGATCGAAACGCTGCGCGCGTGGATCGAGGCGGGTGCGAGCTGGCCCGAGTCCGCGCAGCCGGTCCCGACGCACTCGACGCACTGGGCGTACCAGCCCATCGTGCGGCCCACGCCGCCGAAGCTCGCGAGCGAGTCGGGCGTGCGGTCCCCCATCGATCGTTTCGTGCGGGCGAAGCTCGAGGCCGCGGGGATCGCGCCGTCTCTCGAGGCCGACATCCCGACGCTCGCGCGCCGCGTCGCGCTCGACCTCACAGGCCTGCCGCCCACGCCGCAGGACCTCGACGCGCTCCTCGCGGACGTGCGGCCCGACGCCTACGAGCGCTACGTGGATCGGTTGCTCTCGACCCACGCGTACGCCGAGCGCCGCGCCCAGACGTGGCTCGACCTCGCGCGCTACGCCGACACGAACGGCTACGAGAAGGACGAGCGGCGCATCGCTTGGCGCTGGCGTGACTGGGTCATCGAGGCCTACCAGCGCAACATGCCGTTCGACGAGTTCACGGTGGATCAGCTCGCAGGCGACCTGCTGCCGGATGCGACGCTCGACGACCGCATCGCGACGGGCTTCCACCGCAACACGCTGACCAACCAGGAAGGCGGCACGGATCCTGAGGAGTTCCGCGTTGCGGCCGTCGTCGATCGCGTGAACACGACGGCGTCCGTCTGGCTCGGGACGACGATGGCGTGCGCGCAGTGTCACGCGCACAAGTTCGATCCGTTCACGCACGAGGACTACTACAGGTTCCTCGCGTTCTTCGACTCGACGGAGGACGTCGGGAACTCGCTGGAGCCGCAAGTCCCCGCGCCGACGGCGGCGCAGGAGCGCGAGCTCGAGCGGTTGACCGCGGAGGTGGCGCGCGCGGAGGCCGCGTGGATCGCGCCGGATCCCGAGCTCGACGCGAACGAGGCCAGCTGGCTTTCGTCGGCGGGCCCCGCGCTCCTGCGCGAACCGGAGTGGCGCGTGCTTGCTCCGCAGGCCGTGTCCGCGAAGAGCGGCAGCGTGCTCACGAAGCTCGACGACGGTTCCGTCCTGGCCTCGGGCGAGCAGCCGGACACCGAGACCTACACGCTCGAGGGCGACCTCGAGAGCATCGCGATCCAGCTGCGCGTCGAGGCGCTTGCCGATCCCACCCTGCCCGAGGACGGTCCTGGCCGCGCGGGCCACGGGAACTTCGTGCTGTCCGACGTGGCCGTCGAGGTCCAGTCGGGCGAGGAGTGGAAGCGCATGCCGCTCGCGCATGCCGAGGCCGATCACGAGCAGATGCGCGGCGGCACCTTCCTCGCAGCGTACACGATCGACGCGGACAAGGGCACGGGTTGGGCGATCTGGCGCGAGGACGATACTTGTCTGCCGCAGACGCTCGTCATCGCGCTGGGCGATTGGCTGTCCCCGGGGCGCATCCGCGTGCAGCTCGCGTTCGAGAGTCCGTACGCGAAGCACACGCTCGGCCGCTTCCGCGTCTCCTTCGCGGAGGATCCGGATCGCGCCCAGCTCGTCGGGATCTCACCGGCGGAGCGCGAGGCGCTGCTTTCGATGGCCGAGATGCGCACGCCCGAGCAGCAGGACCTCGCGCACCGTGCGTTCCGCTCGCGCGGTTCGAAGGCCGGCCGCGAGCGCGCGGAACAGCTGGCGGCGGCACGCACGGCGCTCGACGCATACCGCGCGGGGCTGCCGACCGCGCTCGTCCTGCGCGAGCTGCCGGTGAAACGCGAGACGCACGTCCTCGAAAAGGGCAGCTTCCTCTCGAAGGGCGAGCGTGTGTACGCCGACACGCCGAGCGTGCTGCCGCCGATGCCGAAGGGCGCGCCGCACGACCGGCTCGGGCTTGCGCGCTGGTTGGTCAGCGCCGAGAACCCGCTGACCGCGCGCGTGCAGGTCAACCGCGTCTGGGGGGAGCTCTTCGGCACGCCGCTCGTCACGACCGTCGACGACTTCGGCACGCGCGGCGAGCGGCCGACACACCCCGAGGTGCTCGACTGGCTGGCGGCGGAGTTCGTCGAGAGCGGCTGGGACGTGCGCGCGCTCTACCGCACGATCGTCACGAGCGCGACCTACCGCCAGAGCTCCCACCTGTCGGCTGAACTGCTCGAGAAGGACCGCGGGAACGCCCTGCTCGCACGCCAGTCCCGTCCGCGGCTCGAGGTCGAGACGTTGCGTGACCAGGCTCTCGCGATCGCCGGGCTGCTCGACGCGACGGTCGGCGGCCCCAGCGTGATGCCGCCGCAGCCCGACGGTGTCTGGGCGCCGGTCTACAGCGGCGACAACTGGATGACGGCGACGAACGCGGATCGGTATCGCCGGGGCCTGTACACCTTCTGGCGGCGCGGCGCGCACTACCTGACGTTCGCTCTGTTCGACGCGACCAGCCGTGAACTCTCCTGCACGCGCCGCGCGCGGACGAACTCGCCGCTCCAGGCGCTGGCGCTGCTGGGCGACCGGGCGTTCGTCGAATGCGCCGCGGGCCTCGCCCAGCAGATGGTGCGGGGAGGCGGCGATGATCCGGCACGGATCGCGCACGGGTTCCGTATCGCGACTCTGCGCTCCCCCGCCGCGGGAGAACTCCAACTCCTGGGGCAGCTCCTCGCGAGGGAGCGTGCGCGCTACACCGCCGATCCTGCTTCTGCGCAGGCACTCGTCGAGCACGTCGACGCCGCGTTGCGCGAGGGCTCATCCATGGACCCTGTCGAGTTGGCCGCGTGGACCTCGGTCGCGCAGGCTCTCCTGAACCTCGACGAAGTCGTCACGAGGAACTGATGGAACCGCGCCACGAGACTCCGATCGAAGCTTCGCGCCGCGCGTTCCTGGGCGGCGCCGGGCTGTCGCTGGGGTCCATCGCGCTCGGCGCGTTGCTCGCGCGCGAGAGCCGCGCGGACCAGCCCGGGACGCTCGTCCCCGTGCACCACGCGCCGAAGGCCAAGCGCGTGATCTGGATGCACATGGCCGGCGCGCCGTCGCAGATCGACCTGTTCGATCCCAAGCCGCGCCTCGCCGAGTTCGACCGCCAGCCGATCCCCGAGTCGTTCACGAAGGGCGAGCGCTTCGCGTTCATCAAGGGCCAGCCGAAGGTCCTGGCGTCGCCGTACAAGTTCGCGCGGCACGGTCAGTCGGGCCAGGAGCTTTCGGAGCTGCTGCCGAACTTCGCGCGGATCGCCGACAAGCTCGCGATCGTGCGCTCGATGCATACGACGCAGTTCAACCACGCTCCGGCGCAGACGCTCCTCGCGACAGGGAACGAGCGCTTCGGCCGGCCGAGCTTCGGCTCGTGGGCGTCGTACGGCCTGGGTGCGATGAACCAGGATCTGCCCGCGTTCGTCGTGCTGACGAGCGGTCGCTACGGTCCCGACGCGGGCGCATCGCTGTGGTCGAGCGGATTCCTGCCGACGGTGCACCAGGGCGTGCGCTTGCGAACGCAGGGCGATCCGGTCCCCTTCCTCTCGAACCCGCCGGGCGTGACGAGCGCGGGCCGGCGCAACGTGCTCGACGCGCTGGCCGAGCTCAACGCCATCCAACTCGCCGCGCGCGGCGATCCCGAGATCGCGACGCGCGTGGCGCAGTACGAGCTGGCGCACCGGATGCAGACCAGCGTGCCCGAGCTCGCCGACTTGTCGAGCGAGCCGGAGAGCGTGAAGAAGCGCTACGGGATCGAGGGCGACAAGCCCGGCTTCGCGCGCAACGCCCTGCTCGCGCGGCGGATGCTCGAGCGCGGCGTGCGCTTCGTGCAGATGTACCACTGGGGCTGGGACAGCCACGGCACGGGTCCCGGCGACGACATCGTCACGTCGCTCCCCGAGCGCTGCCGCGAGTGCGAGCCGGCGAGCGCCGCGCTGATCGAGGACCTCGCCGAGCGCGGCCTGCTCGACGACACGCTCGTCGTGTGGGGCGGCGAGTTCGGCCGCACGCCGATGAACGAGGAGCGCGACGGCTCGAAGTTCCTCGGCCGCGACCACCACCCGCACGCGTTCTCGCTCGTCCTGGCCGGCGGCGGGATCCGCCCGGGCATCACGCTCGGCGCGACGGACGAATTCGGCTACCGCGTGACCGAGGACGCGGTGTCGGTGCACGACCTGCACGCGACGCTGCTCCACCAGCTCGGTTACGACCACGAGAAGCTGACGTTCCGCAGCCAGGGCCGCGACTTCCGCCTGACGGACGTCGAGGGCGAGGTCGTGCGGAAGCTCTTGGCCTGAGTGGGCCGCGCGGCCCATCCCCCTCGCTGGCTGCGCGCGATGGCTCGTGCTCGGGGACTGAACGCAGTCCCTGGGTTGGATGCGCTGGTCCGGCGGATCGGGCACGACCCCCGCTCGGCGGCCTACGGGCCTTCGGGCCGTCCCGCTCGCCACTCTTCGAGCACCGCCGAGGCCTCGATTCCGACGAGCCGAGGATCGTTCGCCACCTCCTCGAGGATGCGGGTCGACCGGGTCTCGTCGAGTTCCAGCGAGTGAGCCGCAGCCCAGCCACGGACAGCTCCCTCTTCGTCCTCGAGGAGCCGGAGCAGCGCGCTCTGGCCCTCGATTCCATGATCACGGAGCGCGAGCAGGGCTTCGATGAGGCGTCGATGGTGCCGGTCCGCGCCCCTGGAATCGCCGTCCCACGAAGCCGCAGCGTGGCCCAGAGCATGCCGACGAAATGCCGCAGCGATCTTCTTCACGTGAGGACTGGGGCGGTGCACCAGTCCAGCGTACTCCGCGGCCGAGCGCGCCGGCGATACGGAGTCAGACTCGACTCTGGGCTGCACCCTGAAGAACGAGCCTGGCTCGGCCATCAACGACCGTCGTCGATCACTCGAGCGAGTGGATCGCGTGCACGACGTGCGGCCAGAGTGTGACGAGCACCGATTCGTCGGCGTCGAGGCGCGGAACGGCTCGCCAGAGAAGCACCGCGACGCCGAACAGCGCGTGGTACCCGATCGCGCCCGCGGCGATCGCGCGCAGCGTCACGTAGCCCTCCCGACGCCACACCCAGCGCGCAAGCCACATGAGCCCGATCGCCGATCCGGCCATGATCGCGCCGACGGCCAGGTGAGGGAACCAGTTGTGCGGTCTCCGCATCGTCGTCGACGCGAAGCACCCGGCGTAGAGCAGCGCCACCACGAGGCAGTACGTTCCGAACGGACCGAACAGGTTCACGAGCCCGCTCCACATGCGGTCCTCGGAGCGGATCACGTCTCGACCGGCTGCCGCGCCGTCTCCCACGCGCCGATGCCGCCGATCAGGTCCTCGACGCGCTCGTGGCCGGCGCGCATCAGGAGGCTCGCGGCGATCGCGCTGCGGTAGCCGCCGGCGCAGTGGATCACGACGCGGCGGTCCTTGGGGATCTCGCGGGCGCGCGCTTCGAGCTCGTCCAGCGGCACGAACGCGCTCTTCGCGATGCGCTTCGACGCGCGCTCGCCCGGCAGCCGCACGTCGAGCACGAGCGGCGCGTCGGCGCCCGACAGCTGCGCGGCGAGTTCCTCGCACGTGTGACGGCGGAAGCGGCACACGAGGTCGGGCCGCGCGGCCGCCAGCGCGTCGTAGCCGCCGCGGGCATAGCCCTTCACCTGCTCGAGCCCGACGCGCGCGAGGCGCAGCGCGGCCTCGCGCTCCTTCCCGGCGGGCGCGACGAGCACCAGCGGCTTCGAGCGGTCGAGCAGCGTCCCGCACCAGTGCGCGAACTTGCCCGAAAGCCCGACGTTGATCGAACCCGCGACGTGCCCGCGCGCGAAGTCGTCGGGCTCGCGCACGTCGAGCACGATCGCGCCCGCGTCGCGCGCCGTGAGCACCGTCTCGGGCGCCAGCGCCACCAGCTCGCCCGCCAGGACGTCGTCGAGCACCGCCCGCGCGCGCTTGTTCGCCGCCGCCGCGTGCGGGAAGTACGCCGGCGCGGGCGGCAGGTCCGCCGTCGCGATCTCGACGAACTTCGCCTTCGTCATCGGCTGCAGCGCCCAGTTCAGCTTCTTCTGCTCGCCGAGCGTGCCGCAGCGCTCGTTCGAGATCTTCTTGCCGCACGCCGATCCCGCGCCGTGCGCCGGGTAGACGATCGTCGCGTCGGGCAGCGGCAGGAGCTTCTGGTGCAGCGAGTCGTACAGCATCCCGGCCAGCGCCGGCGCCGTGATGCCCTGCGAGGCCATCAGGTCGGGCCGTCCCACGTCGCCCAGGAAGAGCGTGTCGCCGGTCAGCACGGCCTTCGGGTTCTTCGCGTCGCTCGCGAGGTCGAACACGAGCACGGAGATCGACTCCGGCGTGTGGCCAGGCGTTTCGAGCGCGCGCAGCACGACCCCGCCGAGGTGGATCTCGTCCCCGTCGGCGAGCGGCTGGAAGCGGTACTCCGCCTTGGCCCGCGCACCGAGGTAGATCGTGGCGCCCGTGCGCCGCGCGAGCTCGAGGTGCCCCGACACGAAGTCGGCGTGGAAGTGCGTCAGGATCACGTGCCGGATGGCGAGCCCACGGCGTGCCGCGGACTCGACGTACACGTCCACGTCCCGCTGGGGGTCGACGATGGCGGCAGTCCCGCTCCCCTCGTCGGCGATCAGGTACGAGGCATGGGCCAGGCAGGACAGGAAGTGCTGTTCGAGGATCATGGGTTGCGCCTTGCGCGTCGATCCTAGTCGCCAGAGCCCGCCCCCGGCAGGGCCGCGGAGGGCTCACACCGGTTTTCGCGCGACCCCGTGACGCGCGGCCGGTTCCAGGTCATCCTCGGACCGGGGAACACCATGCACCGAACCCTTCGCTCGACCGCCGCGCTCCTCCTCCTGGTCCCGAACGCCCTGGCCGGCGGCATCGCCTGGCGCTCCGGCTTCGAGAAGACGTTCGAGGTCGCCGCGGCCGAGAAGAAGGTCGTCTTCCTGGCCGTGAACATGGACGGCGAGCGCGCGAACGACCGCATGGCCGAGAAGGTGTACCGCGACAAGCTGGTCGTCGATCTTTCGGCGCGGACGCTCAACCTGGTCGCCAGCGCGACCGAGCACGCGCCCATGGACAAGGACTGCCCGCGCTTCGACGGCGTGCGCTGCCAGGACCATCGCCGCGTCGACACCGCGGCGCGCAAGGACGTGCTCAAGGCCGACACCGAGGGCCTCGTGATCGCGCCGCAGAACGTGTTCCTGGGGCCCGATGGCAAGGTGATCCTGTCGGTCCCCTACGAGATCAGCGCGGACGAGCTCGCGTGGTGCTTCGTGACCGCGCTGCAGAAGGTCGATCCGGCGACCGCCCCGGCGATGCCGGCTTCGGCGCGCAGCCCGCGGCGGCTGATCCTCAACGGCACGTACGACCCGAGCGGCGCGGGCGCCGGCGGCTCGCTCGTCCCGCCCACGAAGAAGGAGGTCGAGGGGATCATCTCGCGGCTCAAGAAGGGCCTGAGCGGCGAGGAGCGAATGGCCGAGCTGCGGCGGCTCGTCCTGTCCGACGAGCCGGACGCGATCGACTACATCGGGCTGGAGCTGAAGAGCTCCGGGATGGGCGGATTCGGCGGCGGCGGCGGCGGTGGCGGCAAGGGCGGCGGAGGTGGCGGCGGCGGCGGCCGTGGTGGCGGCGGCGATTCGCGCCACAAGCTGATCCTGCGCGCGATCGGCTTCCTGTCCCCACCCCCGTACTGGGAGATGGTCGCGGAGTTCCTCGACGACAACGACGAGGCGCTGCGGCGCGAGGCCGCGGTCGCGCTCGAGCAACTGGCCGCGCCGCAAGCCGTGCCGGCCCTGACGAAGGCGCTCGCGGCCGAGAAGGAGCCCGGCCACCAGAAGGACCTCGTGCGCGCGCTGGGCGCGTGCGGCGCGAACGACGCGAAGACGCGCGCGGCCCTGATCAAGCGCGCGAAGGGCGACAAGCAGGCCCTCGTGCGCGCGAACGCGTACCTCGCGTTGGGCTGGAGCGCCTCGGACCCCGAGGTCAAGGCGCTCCTGCGCTCGACCCTCGAGAAGGGCGACGACCTGGACCGCGAGGCCGCGGCCATCGCGGTCGGGATCTCGCGCGACGCGGCCTGGACGGCCGTGCTGGAGACGGCGGCGGCCGCCGCCAAGGACGGGAACGCCAAGGCCGCGATCGAGGCCGCGAAGGGCGTGGTGGGCGGAGCGCCGATCGCCACCCTGCGCCAGCACGTGGTGCGCGTCGGACGCGACGAGGTCCCCCGAGACAGGATCTTCGGGCGCGCGCCGGGCGAGGGCGGACGCTAGCCTCTCGGGCGACGGACGCCAGCTCGTCCCGCTCCCCCCCCGCTTCCCCAGCGCTCTGCCGCCCCCGCCCGCCATGGAAAAGAAGGTCCAGCCTCCGGCCATCGCCCTGCTCGTCGTCGCCGGGATGACCGTGCTCCTGTTCGTCATCAGCCTCTTCGGCAACCAGTGGATGATGCAGGCCATGGAGCACGCGCAGATGCCCGAGGAGCAGCTCCAGCAGTTCCGCGACATGATGGAGAAGTCCTCCATGGTCGGGAACGTGGTCGGCGGGATCCTGAACATCGGCGGCGCGGCGCTGATCGCCTTCGGCGCGTGGCGCATGAAGGAGATGAAGAGCTACGGTCTCGCGATGACGGCCAGCATCCTGGCGATGATCCCGTGCTTCACGAGTTGCTGCTGCCTCCTCGGACTGCCGGCGGGCATCTGGGCACTGATCGTCCTGCTCGACAAGGACGTCAAGGCCGCTTTCGACGTGCCGACCACTCCGCCGGCGCTGTGATCCGTCACGGGCGGGAGTACCCGCCTCGCGTCCGTCCAGAATCCGGAAGCTGCGAGACGACCTGTCGACTCGAGGACCCGCGCGAGCCACACGCGGGACTTTCGGGATGTTTGCAGCAGTTCGCGTTCGTTCTTGCGTGACCACCCCCACGCTCGCGGGTTGTGAGCACCATGGGACACCGACTCCGCCTCGTGGCCATCTTCCTGGCCGGCACGGGAGTCTCGCTACTCGAACTGGCCTGCGGGATGGACGTCCGCGCCGGCTACACCGGTCCGTATCCGTCCGCGGCCGCGCAGCAGGCGTTGCAGACGATCACCGGGAAGGCGATCGTCGGGAGCGCGTTGGGGCCGCCAGGCGCCGAGCTCACGGTCCAGTCCTTCGGCGTCGTGCCGAATCCCCTGACCGGCAAGGGCCCGGTCGTGATCCTGCTCGAGCACGATCGCGCGCTGCTGCCGCACGATCCCAACGCCCCGCAGGGGGCCGACGGACGCTGGTACGTCCCCGTGCTGACCGACGGCGACGCGGCCGACCTCGTGCGACGCGCGACCGGCGAATCGCCGCAGAACTTCGGTGGCGCGACGAGCGAGGCCTACCGCAAGACGCTCGGGTTGGACGAGCGCTGAGCCAGCGCGCGCAGCGCGGCGACGAACGCGTCGACGTCCGCCTCCGTGGTGTCGAAGGAGCACATCCAGCGCACGACGGGGCCGGCCTCGTCCCAGACGTAGAAGAACGAGTGCTGCTGCAGCGGCTCGACGACGTGACGCGGGAGCCTGGCGAAGACTCCGTTGGCCTGCGTGGGATGCGCCAGCTCGACGCCCGGGATGCCGCGCACGGCCTCCGACAGCCGGCGGGCCATGCGGTTCGCGTGCTGCGCGTTCGTGCGCCACAGTTCGTCCTCGAGGAGGCGCGCGAGCTGCGCCGCGACGAAGCGCATCTTGGACGCGAGCTGCATCCCCTGCTTGCGCACGAAGCGGAAGTCATCGCCCAGTCCGGGACGCAGGAAGACGACCGCCTCCGCGCCCATCGCGCCGTTCTTCGTCCCGCCGAAGGACAGGACGTCGACGCCGGCGTCGGTCGTCAGTGCGCGCAGCGGGACCTCCAGCGCCGCGGCGGCATTCGCGATGCGTGCTCCGTCGAGGTGGACGAGCAGGCCGTGCGCGTGCGCGGCCCGGGCGAGCTCCGCGATCTCGGCGGCTGAGTACACGGTGCCGACTTCCGTCGACTGCGTGATCGCGACGACCTTGGGTTGGACGTGGTGCTGGTCGCGCAGGCCCTTCAGTCGCGCGGTGACGTCGTCGGGCCGGAGCTTCCCGTCGGCCGTCGGCACGAGGAGGAGCTTCGAGCCCAGGAAGCGCTCGGGCGCCCCGCATTCGTCGACGGAGATGTGCGCGTGCTCGGCGCAGATCACCGCCTCGTGGGGCCGGAGCATGGTCGAGAGCCCGAGCACGTTCGCGCTCGTTCCGCCGAACACCGCGAAGGCGCGCGCGTCAGGGCCGAAGTGCTCGCGGAAGCGCGCGTCCATCGCCTTCGTCCACGGATCGTCGCCGTAGGCCCGGACATGGCCGGAGTTCGCCGCGGTGATCGCGGCGAGGACCGCGGGGTGAACGGGCGCGTTGTTGTCGCTGGCGAACGAGTGCGTCATCGGGAGGGAGAGACTAGCAGCCGGTCCGCCGGCGGCGGAACGGTGGTACGGAGCCAGGCACAACTCCGC
>JAPLOF010000021.1 GCA_026692665.1 Planctomycetota bacterium | reverse complement strand
GCCTGGCTAACTTCCCGCGAGTTGGCCCGAATTCGGGCCAACTCGCGGGAAGTTAGCCAGGCACAGTTCAGAGCTGTTCGCGGTCGGTGCACCGTACGATCGGAATCGGTCGTGCGCTGCGTGGTTCACCCCGGCGGTGAGGAGTCCGGTCCGAACAGCTCGCGCTCCTCGTCCGTACTGACCGCGCCGCCCTCGCGCATCGGCGCGTCGAAGCTGTGCCCGAGGTAGACCTCGCGCACGCGCTTGTCGCTGACGAGCTCCGCGGACGTGCCTTCGCGCAGGATGCGTCCTTCGTGGATGATCGCCGCGCGGTCCGTCAGCTGCAGCGTCTCGCGCACGTTGTGGTCGGTGATCAGGATGCCCAGGTCCTTCTCGCGCATCTGCCGCACTAGGCCTTGGATCTCCTGCACGTTGATCGGGTCGACGCCCGCGAAGGGCTCGTCGAGCAGCAGGATGGTCGGGCGTGTCGCCAGGGCGCGGCACATCTCGAGGCGGCGCCGCTCGCCGCCGGACAGGGTGTCGGCCATGTTCTTCGCGAGGCGCGTCAGCTCGAGCTCGCTCATGAGGCGCTCGGCCTCGAGTTTCCGCTCCCGGCGGTTGAAGGGCATCGTCTCGAGCACGGCGAGCAGGTTGTCGCGCACGCTCATGCGCCGGAAGATGCTCGCTTCCTGCGGCAGGTCGCCCATGCCGAGCCGTGCGCGGCGGAACATCGGCAGCCGCGTGCACTCCGCGCCGTTCAGCATCACGGTTCCGGCGTCGGGCAGCACCAGCCCGACGGTCATGCGAAAGCTCGTCGTCTTGCCCGCGCCGTTGGGGCCGAGGAGGCCCACGATCTCGCCGGCCGCGACCCGGTAGTGCACGCCGTCCACGACGCGCCGCCCGCGGTACGCCTTGACGAGGCCGCGGGCCTCCAGGAGGAGCTCGCCCCGGCGCGGTGCTCGGAACACGACCATCGAGCCGCACTCTAGTGTCCTGGCTCGCGGGCTGGCGGCCCAATTCGGTCGGGTCGACCGCAGTCTCGTCCACCGCTCCAGAAAGACCCGCCCGAACGAAGTTGCATTGCGCCGAGTCCAGCCGGCCCTCGACGCGGCGGGGCCCCGGCCGCCGCGGAGGCGCTGCGCGGCCTCGGAATGCGAACTCTCGCCTTGTGGAGAACGTGTGGGGAGGTGGGTGTGGGGCCCTCCCGTCAAGCACCTTCTGAAAGTCGCGATCGGACGGGGACGATCGGGGTCTCGACGAGGGTCTCGGTCATGTGTTTCTGGCCAAGACCTAAGATTCTTTGGGGCAAGAACTTGCGTCCACGCCGATGCCCGCGTTCTGCTCCCGCCCAGCGGCTCCCGAAAGCGTCCCGTTCTTGGGAAGCGGTTCCCGCTGGGGAACTCGGGTGCTGGGCCGAAGCCCCCGGAACTGTGGACAAGCGTCCCGAGCGCGCTGGATCAGCGCACGAACTTCAGGCGCCAGATCGAGAAATCCCCGGTGAACGGCCACAGGGGCCAGAACACGAGGACCGCCCGACCGACGATCAATTGGCGCGGCACGTAGGGGGCTTCTTCCTGCGGGCCCAGGCTGCCGGGCTTCGCCACGAAGTCGTGCAACTCGCCCCACTCGTCGCGGAAGAACACCCGCGGTCCCTCCGTGCCGCCCTGGACCTGGATCGGGTTCCCGTTCAGCGGATCGCGCGGGCTCGGCGGGAAGTAGTTCCCACGCACGAACTGCCCGTCCGAACCCGGGCCGTCCCAGCGGTAGTTCGCGAAGAGCCACTCGCGGCTGTCGCTCGAGTCCTGCGTGTTGTCGCCGAGCATCACGTAGTGGCCGGGCGGGATGCGGAACTCGCGGCCCTTCGTGCCCGACGTGTAGTAGATGTCGCGCCACGTCTCGAGGTCGGCCAGGTCGCAGCCCTCGCCTTCGACCCGGATGGTGAAGTTCGAGGCCTGGTTCGAGGACGTCGGGATGTCGAGCGTCGCGACGACGTCACCGTCGAGCTCGAGACGGATCTGGTCGTCGACGTTCTGGACCGCGAACGAGGTCGAGCGGCCGGCGGCGAGCTTCCACGCGGCCGGACCGGCCGCCTCGCCGCGCGCGACTTCGGCCGCGCCGGACTCCTCGAAGTTCACGAGCGGCCGCGCGTCGGCCGGCGCCGCCGGACCGGGGACCTCGAAGCGGTGCACCTGACGGCCTTCGCGCAGCTCGAAGACGACGCGCTTGCAGCCCGCGAGCGCGCTGAGCTTGCCCGTGAGCCGCAGGTCCGCCACCGGATGGACGCCCGGGAAGGCCAGCGCGCGCTGCAGCTTCGTGCCCATCGCGCCCGGATAGCCGTCGCGGTAGTTGTCGAACACCGTGCTGTTGTCGTTCGGCAGTCGCACGGCGCCGTCGCTGCGCGCCGTGACCTTGCCGCGGCCGTCGACCGACCAGCCGCGCGTCCCCTCGAGGGGCTTCCAGGCGTCGAAGCGCTTGTCGGCCGGATCGAGGCGCTTCCACACGGCCTGCTGCACGCTCTCCGTGCGGCGCAGGATCTTCCACGGCTGGGTTTCGTCCGCGCGCGTGAAGAGGTCGCCGTTCCGGATGGACAGGTGCTCGCCGGGCATGCCGACGATGCGCTTGATGAAGCTCTTCGAACGGTCGAGCGGGTACTTGAACACCGCGACCTCGAAGCGCTCCGGTTCGCGGTAGTGGTAGCTGAACTTGTCGACCAGGATCCGGTCGAAGATCTCCGTGTCGCTGTTCCCGAGCAGCGTCGGCTGCATCGAGCCCGTGGGGATCTTGTACGCCTCGACGAGGAAGTACTTGAGCATCACGGCCATGACGATCGCCATCGTCAGGGCCTCGATGTTCTCGCGCCACGGACGGCGGGGATGCTTCGGAGCTTCGGTCACGGCGCGAGGGGGGCGGGGAGTCTAACGTGTGCCGCGCCCGGAACGACCCCGACACCTTCGATCCGGCGGTAGCCGGGCCGTGATCGAAGGCGCCGGGGTCGTTTCCGGCACCGTCACACCGGGAAGACCGCGTGGAACAGCTCGCCCCGGCTCTGAACGCCCAGGCTTTCGTAGGCGTGGGACAGGGTGTTCTTCACCGTCTGCTCCGACAGGCCGAGCTTGCGCGCGATCTGCTTGTTCGAGTCGCCCTGGAGCACCAGCTCGACCATCTCGCGTTCGCGCGGGGTGAGGGCCAGGCCCAGGAGGCGCCGGCGGAAGAACTGCGCCAGGTGCGCCGTTCCGTCGCCGCGCTCGGCCTTCAGGCGCTCGAGGACCGAGCCGAGCGCTTCGACCCCGAAGGGCTTCTCGAGCAGGTAGTCCGCGCCCAGGTTCAGGACGGCCACGACCCGGTCCTTGTCCGCGAAGCTCGTCACGACGATGCGCAGCGCGGTGTGCCGACGTCGGTTCAACTCCGCGAGCACAGCCAGCCCATCGGCATTCGGCATCACGAGGTCGGTCACCACGAAATCGAACTCGCGCTCGAGCAGGGCCGCGGCCTCGACTCCGTCCGCCGCGGTCTCGACCTCGTAGCCGCTCCGGCTCAGGCCGCGCGCGAGCAGCTCGCGGCCGATGGCCTCGTCCTCGACGAGCAGGATGCGACCGCGGGTCATGCCGCCGGCTCCACCGCGCGCGGCCAGCGCAAGGTGCACGTCACCTGGCCGCCGGCCTCCGCCATGTCGATGCCACCGCCGGCGTTGCTGGCGATCTGGCGCGAGATCGGGACTCCGAGACCGAGGCCTGGCTCGCGCCCATCGGCCGGTCGAGGCGCGCTCAGACTGCCCGGGTTCTGGATGGAGAGCACCCAGTCGCCCTGCTGCTGGCCGAGTTCCAGGAGAACCCTGCCACCCGCCGGCGAGGCTTCGGCCGCGTTGCGGAGCAGGTTGTCGATCACGATGCGCAGAGCCGAGCGCGGCGAGGCCACGATCGCGCGCTGCGGCTCGCGTTCCCATTCGAAGGAGACCCGGCCGGGAGCGACCCGGGAGAGCGCGACGACGGACTCGCGGACCGCCTGCGCCAGGTCCGTGAGCTCGACCTCTCCGCTTTCGGGGCGCGCGAGCCGGTACACGAGGTCCACCGCGCGGTCGATGCGCTCGAGGCTGGACTCGAACTCCGCCTGCAGCGGGTGGTCGCGCAGGCCCGCGACCTCGTGGCGCTGCTCGTCCACGATGAGCCGCACGGTCTGCAGCGGATTGCGCACTTCGTGCGCCACGGAAGCGGCCATGCGACCGAGGACCTGGAAGCGTCGTTCGCGCTCCTCCTCGAGCCGGCGCGCCTCGCTGGCGCGCATCGACTGGATCTTCTCCGCGAGCAGCCAGGCCGCCACCCCGAAACCGAGGGCCGTGATGGCGAGCTCCGCGAACTCGAACGTCCGGTGCAGGCCCGGGAACTGCGACTCCATCTGCTCGGTGAACAGGTCGGTCCCGAAGAAGGCGACCCCCAGGAAGGCGACGCTCGATCCGACGAGCCACGGGATCGCGGGTTCCCGCGTGGCGGGACGAGCTTCCGCGGCGGGATCCACCTCGTTCCAGGCCAGCCAACCGAGCTTCCGGAACACCACCGCGAGCGCGCAGGCCGTCGACCACGCGACCACGACCGACCAGGGCTCGTGCGACGGCTGGTGCGCGCCACGCGCGTGCTGTCCCAGGGCGAAGAGCAGGCCGAGGAGGAGTCCGGGCGCGAGCCACAGCCAGCGGTGCCGCGTGCCCAGGGACGCGCCGACGAAGTACAGCGACACCCACGCGAACCCCGAGGACGCGTGCGCGCCGGGCGACCCGATGAGGTCCCACGGCGTCTCGTGGCCCGGCGATCCCGGCCAGGGCTTCTTCCCGCCGAATCCGATCGTGTCCCAGGGCGTGACCTGGTCCGCGAGGTCCTTCCAGGTCCCGGTGATGCCCACCGTCACGAGGAGGCACGCGGCGAGGTAGGCGAAGCGCCGTGCATTGCGGCTCCGAGCCTCGTTCCTCCAGCCGAACGCCGCACCCACGATCAGTGCGGCCGTGCACGCGATGACCGCCCACTTGCCCCCGATGTGCAGGACGTTCTCGAAGAACCAGTCCCTCCGCAGGGGAAAGGTCTGCGTGGCCGCGTCGAAGAACGGCACGAGGGAGGCCCGATCGAAGCTCGAGCGGCCGATCAGGACGGCCGTCGCGCCCAGTGCCAGGATCGGCACGGCGACGCGCGTGGACCACCAGGTGAGGGTGCCGGCCCGGCTAGGGGACATGCGGCAGACGATAGCGTCTGCCCTCGTAGAGCAGCGATGCCGCCTGGAACACGGCGGCCGCCCGGTCGGCATCGGTCAGGAGCGCCGGGGATTCCGGAATCCGCTCGAACCGGTCGGACTCGCGCCCGTCGCGCCGATAGAAGGTCGTCGTGCCGCGCAGGCCGAGCACGGTCAGGCTCGTGTCCGTGAGGAGTCCGATGTTGCGGTTGTGGATGAGCCACGCGCGGCCCGGAGCGTCCGGCGGCAGGCTCAAGAGATCGCTCCCGAAGAAGGGCGCCGCGTAGTCGATCCCGGCGAGCGAGAGGAGCGTCGGCGCGAGGTCGACCTGAGAGCACAGACGCGGAATGGTCTTGCCCGCGTACTTGGCGTCGGGTGCCACGAACAGCGCCGGGACGCGGTAGCTCGCGGCCGGGATCTCCTCGGATCCGTAGACGCGCGCGCCGTGGTCGCCGACGAACAGCACGACGGTGTGGTCGAGGAGCCCCTCCGCCTTCGCTCGATCCAGGTACTCCGCCAGCGTGCGGTCGGAGTAGCGCACCGCGGCCACGCGCGTGTCGCGCGGCTGGGCCTCGGTCCATGCGGCGACCAGGAACCCGGTCCACACGATCGTGATCACCGTCGCGGTCGAGGCCCTGCGGCCGGGTTTGGCGAGGAATCGCCAGGCCAGCGCGCTCAGGACCAGGAGGATCGCCGCCTGCCAGGCCGCGGTCACGAGCTTCGCGCCACGCAGTCCGCTCGTGCTGTCCGGCGTGAGGAACGGCTTGTGGTTGCTGACGGTCAGCGCCGTGGCGAACAGCGGGACGCCCTCGCGCGCCGCCGCGCGCTGGTGCTCGAGCAGGGCGTCGTACATGTGCTCGTCCGCGACGCCCCAGATCGTGCGGAACGCGTCCTCGGGATAGCTCGACTCGCCGACCAGGGAGTCCTCGTGGAACTGGTCCCAGCCGTTGCGCAGCGCGAACGACTTCATGCCGTCGAAGGCGCCGTCGCCGCCGTACACGAACTCGGTGCGATAGCCCTGGTCCTTCAGCACCCGGGCGATGCTGGCCACGTCGTCCGACTTGTCGCGCTTCCAGATCGAGTCGCCCGGGAGCGGGACGAACGAGCACAGGACGCCCTCCAGGCCGCGCACCGTCCGATTGCCGGTCGGGACGACGTTCGTGAGGAACAGCCCGCGGTCGGCCCAGCGTTCGAGCCCTGGCGCGCACGGCTTGGCTCCGCCCAGCCGGCCGACGAACTCGGAGCCGAAGCTCTCGCCCAGGATCACGACGACGTCGAGCGGCTTCTCGCGCCGTTCGACCGCGCGGAACTGACGCACGGGATCGGCGATGTTCGGCAGGCCGACTTCGCTCCGCACGAGCTGGCCGAACTCCGGTTCGGGGACCGTGCGGTAGTAGCTGGCGTAGTCGAGGCTCGCCGTCTGGAACGCGCGCACGAGCTGCACGAGTCCGTTGGCGGCGACTTCGTCCGTCGCGCGGTTCCCGGACGCGAGAGGGGGGATCACGGAGAGCAGCGCGACGGCGCCCGCGCCCGCGCCGAGCGCGGCGAGGGCGTGCAGCGCGCGACGGGGCCAGGCGCGGGGCGTCGACACGCTGCCGCGCAGGAAACGCTGGACGCCGAACGCGCAGCCCGCGCCGGCGAGCAGCGCGAGTCCGACGTACAGCGGGACCGGGTAGCTCTCCCAGACGTTGCCCGCGACTTCTCCCGGGAACAGGAGGTAGTCGAGCGCGACGTGGTTGAAGCGCGCGTCGAACTCGTCGAAGAAGAAATACTCGACGAAACCGCCGAAGACCGCCGCGGCGGCGAAGACCGTCAGCAGCACGAAGCGCAGGCGCGGTCGCTCGCGCTCGCCCGACCGGAGCGCGAGGAAGAGCGCGATCGGAGTCAGCAGGACGAGTCCGACGAGCGCGTCGTAGCCCGCGCCGGCCGCCAGGACCTGGAGCAGCTCACCCGGCCGGGATCCCAGGGAACCGTGCAGCGCCAGGCCGATCCGCGTCGCCGCGCCGACTCCCATGAGGATGACCCACAGGGAGAGGAGCAGCCTGGTGCGCAGTCCACGGGGCCAGATCGATTTCGCCATTCAGGTCAACCTGCGGACGAGGCTAGAGGAGCGGAGCCCCCGAGCCGGCCGGTACCTTCGTACCGGCCGGACGGGTCGCGACGGGGTCCGAGCATTCCAGGGTGGCCGTCACCCCGGATGGAGTTCCAAAGCCGAGCCGAGTTCGCAGCCGGCACCCCAGGTCGGGCAGCCCCGAACCACGACCCGCAGGCCGCCCTCGAGCTCGGTTCCAGCCCGGCGCAGGCGGTCGGGTCCCGCACGTCCGGACGTTCAATCCCGTTCCTTCGCTTCGCCCTCTTCGTCCTCCTCCTCGTCGTCGTCGGCGTCGGAGAGGCTCACCAGGTGTCCATCGGCGGCGGAGATCCGGGCGAGCTTGCCCTCGTGACCGTCCACGAGGAGGACCTCGTAGACGATCGACCCCTCCTCGCTGGCCAACTGGGCCTCGAGCGCCCAGGCGCCGGGGACCACCTTGAGCGCCGCCTCGATCGCCTGCGTGGCGCTCGTCGTCGCCCGACGGGGGTCACGGCCGATCTCCTCGAGCAACGTGCTGGCCTCCTTGTCCAGCGCTTCGTTCTCCGTCCCGAGAACGACGCCGCTCTCCGCGTCGAGGTTGACCTCACGCGCGCCGCCGGCCACGGAGAGGAGCACGCTGCAGATCACGCGGCCGTCCTCGTTCTCGACTTCGGCCGACAGCACGCGGCCGTCGGGCTCCTGCAGTCGTGCCGTGGCGATCGCCGAGCACAGCGTGACCTTGGGCTGGGTCGTGACGGGGACCTCGTGGTCCTCCTCGGCACGCTGACCGTGGCTTTCGCAAGCGGACAGCCCGCCGAGGGCCAGGACGAGAGACAGGACGGTGGGAACGCGTTTCATGGATGGGAAACTCCCTGGTTGGGTGAGAAGCGGACGGGCCGCTGCTCCTCGCGGCGAGGAACGGCTTCTCTGCCGTGGAGCAACACGATGCGGAAGCACGAGCCCACGCCGAGTGCGCTCGCGAGTTCGATCCGGCCACGGCAGGCCTCGATCGCGCGCTTGGCGATGGCCAGCCCCAGGCCCGCACCCGATGCCGCCGCGTCGCGATCGACGCGCTCGAAACGGGTGAAGATCCTCTGCTGATCCTCGGGCGCGATTCCCGGGCCGTCATCGACGACCTCGATGACCGATTCGTCGTTGGACAGGCGGCGGACGCGCACCCGAACGTGGCCGCGAGGGGGCGTGCAGCGGATCGCGTTGTCGAGGAGGTTGTACAGGGCCTGTCGGAGGAGGAGGGGGTGCGCAGTCACGACGAGTCCTTCCTCGAGCTCGCACACGAGCTCCTGCTCGCGCTCTTCGGCCAGGACGAGGCACGCGTTGACGACTTCGCGCGCGACCGCGGCCGGATCGACCGGATTCCCTTGCTCCCCGGCACCCGTGGCTTCGGTGCGCGCGAGAGCGAGTAGTTGCTCGATGAGGCTCGTCAACCGGTCCACTTCCTCGAGCATGCTGCCGATAGCCTCTTCACCGCGCGCGTCCGTGCCCCGACGCAGTGCCTGCTCGCCGACAGAGCGCATCGCAGCCAGAGGCGTCCGCAACTCGTGCGACACGTTCGAGCTGAAACGGCGCAATTCCTCGATCGCCGTCTGCAGGCGCTCGAGCACGGCGTTGAAGGCTTCCGCGAGCCTGTCGAACTCGTCCTGCGCGACGCCCACGGGCAGCCGCGCAGTGACGTCCCCGACACCGACGCGCTCGGCGGCGCGAGCCAACGCCGCGACCGGCGCGAGCGCGCGCCCCGCGAGCCAGTACCCGAGGAACAGCGCGGCGACGAGCGCGGCCGCCGTGCCTCCGAGCAGGACGGCCATCAGGATCGAGAGCGAGCGGCGCGTGTCGCCGGTGTCGATGGCCACGTAGGCGGTCACGTCCTGGTTCGCGCAGCGGAAGCTCAGGGAAGAGACGTGCAGGGCCGGCTCGCGTGCTTCGCCACCGCCCGCTGGGGCGAGCTCGCGCGGCGCTTGCGGAAGCCCGAGGTCCCTCCAGGTCGAGGATGCATACAGGGCGGATCCATCCGGACCCACGACCAGGTACGGCTCGTAGCCCGGCTCCTCCATCTCCTCGGATGTGGAGATGCCCTCTTGTTGCAGGTAGCTCGCCAGCCGCGCGAGCTCCGCCTGCGACCGAACCTCGACGGACTGCATCACGCGCGCGCGCACCAGCACGAACACGCAACTCCCGAACAGGAGGAGGACCACGCCCAGGCCCGCGACGTACAGTGTCGCGAGGCGCAGTCGAACGCTCGAGCGCCAGCGGTTCATGCCGGACCGTCTCCGAGCTGGAAACCGACGCCGCGCACCGTGCGGATCAACCTTCGCGGGAACGGATCGTCCACCTTGCGACGCAGGCGTGCCATGTGCACGTCGATCACGTTGTCGAGCGGGGTGGCGCGCGACACCTGCCGCCAGACGACCTCGGCGATCGCCTTGCGGGAGACCGTTCCGCCGGCATGACGCAAGAGGAGCTCCAGGAGCTCGAACTCCTTGGTCGTGAGCACGAGCTCCTCACCGGCGCGACAAGCCCTGCGACGGACGAGATCGAGCTCCAGGTCCAGATGGACGAGCTGCATCACGGTTTCCGTGCGTCCGCGGCGCAAGAGTGCGCGCACGCGGGCCAAGAGTTCGCTGAAGGCGAAGGGCTTGACCAGGTAGTCGTCCGCTCCGCCGTCGAGCCCCGCGAGCCGCTCCTCGAGCGCATCGCGCGCGGTGAGCACCAGGACCGGCATGCGCGAACCCGAGGCGCGCAGGTCGCGCAGGACGTCGAGTCCGTCCAGATCGGGCAAGCCGAGGTCGAGGATCAGCACGTCCGGCGGGGCATCGCGCAGGCGCGCGAACCCGTGGGAGCCCGTGTCGGCGACATCGACCTCGAAACCCTCGGACTGCAAGCCCTCCGCGATGGAGTCGCGAACCTTGCGCTCGTCTTCGACCAGGAGGACACGCATCGCGCAGGGATCGTACGCGTTCCGCCGCAGGCGTGATCCGATCGGCACCCTGAAGAGTTCGTCAGGCACTCGATCGCCAGGATGGGACGGTCTACCGTGGGATCCAGAAGGAGCGGAGCGCGATGCGTGAACGAGATCCAGAGCGCCGGTCGCTCGCAAGACGCACCGCCCCCGCACTCCTCGCGTTGGTGTGCGGCTGCGCGAGCTACGAACCTCGGCCACTGGATCCGGCGCAAAGCGCCGAGCGCTACCTGGCTCGCCGGCTCGACGACCCCGAGCTCGTGCGCTTCGCGCGCGAGGACATGCACCTCGAGTACCCGCCTCCGCGTTGGGGCCTCGACTCACTGTGGGCGGCGGCGGTGAGTTGCGATCCGACCATCGTGCGTCTCCGTGCCGAGGAGGGCGTGACCCGCGCCGGTCAGCGCAAGGCCGCGCAGCGGGACAACCCCGAGCTCTCGATCCAACCCGAGCTCGCGACCAACGCGGCCGCGGGAGCGAACCCGTGGGTCCTCGGGCTGCAGGCCTGGTTGCCGTTGCAGACCGGCTCGCGGCGCGAGAGGCAGCAGGACCTCGCCGCGGCGGAAGTCGCCGAAGCGCGCCTCGCACCGCTGGAAGCGGCGTGGGAGGCGCGCCTGCGGGTGCGGGATTCGTTGCTCGCCGTTCTCGCCGGCGACCGCGCGCGGGAGCTCGCGATGCGCACGTTGGCACTGTCGGACGAGGAACTCGCCATGGTCCGCGCGCGTTTCGCCGCCGGATCGATCTCGAGGCTCGACCTGCGGTCCATCGAGGACGATCGCGAACGCGCGGCCCGCTCCGTCGAGGCTCTCGGGCCGGCCCGGGTCGAAGAGCGCGCGCGGCTCGCGGCGGCCGTCGGCGTGGGATCGGATGCCTTGGCGTCCGTCGAGCTCGAGGCGGACGAGTTCGAGCGGATCGGGGCGGCGCCGACGGACTCGCGCGCAGCTCTCGCGATCGGACTGACGGGCCGCACCGATCTCCTGCGAGGTCTCGCCGCCTACGCGGTGGCCGAGCGGGCACTGGCGCTGGAGGTCGAGCGTGCGCGTCCTGACCTGCGGCTCGGGCCTGGATTCCAGTTCGATCAAGGGACGACCAAGTGGCAACTGGGCCTGTCCTTCGAACTCCCGATCTTCCACCAGCACCAGGGCGAGATCGCGGAGGCCGAAGCACGACGTGCCGCGAGTCAGGCCGCCTTCGAGGAGCTGCAGGCGCGCGCCATCGGCGAAATCCAGGTGGCACTCCAGGCGTTCGAGCGCCGCCGCGCCGAGCTGGATGCGTCCGAAGACGTGCTCGCCCGCGCGGCTCGGAGGAGGACGGACGTCGTCGCGCTGGTCGCGGCCGGCGAAAGCGACCGCCTGGAGCTCCTGATCGCGAGGCGCAGGGAGCTCGAAGCCGAGCAGTTGCGCATCGAGGCGCTGCTGCGCGCGCAGCTCGCGCAGACGACGCTCGAGCGGGCTCTCGAGCACGCCCTTCAAGTCGAGCCGAAGAGGATGCAGCCATG
This sequence comes from Planctomycetota bacterium, assembly GCA_026692665.1. Taxonomy (GTDB): domain Bacteria; phylum Planctomycetota; class UBA1135; order UBA1135; genus JAEUHZ01. The sequence goes on along the minus strand of JAPLOF010000021.1, from coordinate 43,982 downwards.
AGATGCTCGAATCCGGGACCCACGCTCGCCTGTGCACTCGCGCTCATGCTCGGCGCGTGCGATCACGAGCAAACCGAGCCGCCTTCTCTCGACGCGGCGCACGCTGACGTGTCGGTCGATGGCCTGACGCTCGACGCGGAAACACGCCAGCGGCTGGGCATCGTCCTGGCGCCGCTCGAGGTCGCGAGCACGCGCGACGAAGTCGAGCTCCGCGGACGCGTTGTCGAGGATTCCTCGCAGATCTTCGTCTTGCGCGCGCCGGTCAGCGGAACGCTGGTCGCCTCCGGAGCGTGGCCGGGAGTGGGCGCCGTGCTCACCGATGGCGTCGCTCCGGGTTCGATCCTCCCGCGTCTCTCGGTCGCCGAGCGCCTCGATCTGGCTGCGCGATCGGCGCAAGCGCGCGCGGAAGCCGCCGTGGCCGCGGAGGAGGTTCGCACGGCAGAGCGGGAACTCGAGCGCGCCAAGCGGCTGAACGAGCTGGACAAGGCGGTGTCGGACAAGGCCCTCGAGGAAGTCCAGTCGCGCCTGAGCCTGGCTCGAGTGCGCCAGAACGCCGCGCAGGCCGAGGAAAAACGCCTGGAAACGGTCGTTGTCAGCGCAGAAGGTGCACTCACGGCGGTTCCGCTGCGGCTCGAGGGCGCAGGCGAGGTGCTGGAAGTCCTCTCCAGCCCGGGCGAAGCGCTCGAAGCGGGCGCGCCGATCCTGCGGATCGTGCGCCGCGGCGCGCCGCTCGCCGAGATCGAGTTGCCGCTGGGCGCCTCCGCCTCGGCGCGCGAGCTCCGCGTGCAGCCGATCGCACACCCCTATCGGTGGCTCGAGGCCGTCGAGGTCGCGACACGCGCCGGCCCGGGAGGGAACCGCGTGCTCGTCGTTCGTCTGCGCGGAGAGGCCTCGGACCTGCGAGCTGGTGAAGCGCTCGTCGCGCGTCTCGCGACGTCCCTTCGTGCGCTGGACGGAGTGCTCCTGCCGTCGACAGCCGTCGTCCGCACCGCGGGTCGGGCGTGGTGCTGGGTCGCCCGCGAACCGAACCAGCTCGCGCGTGAACCCGTCGACCTCGCCCATCCCGCGACGGGAGGCTGGGTGATCACCGACGACTGGGCGCGCGGAGCGAGCGTCGTCGTCGAGGGCGCGCAGGCGCTGCTCTCGGTCGAACTGCTCGCCGACGAGAAGGCCGCCCCCGCGGGCGACTGAAGGTCCAAACCGATGCTGCGCAGTCTGATCCAGACGTCCTTGCGGATGCGCGCTCTCGTCCTGGGCGCCGCAGTTCTGTTGCTCGCGATCGGAGCCTACGACGCACAACACGCGCGCCTCGACGTCTTCCCCGACTTCGCACCGCCCCAGGTGACGGTGCAGGCCGAAGCGCCGGGGCTGTCGGCGCAGCAGGTCGAGGAACTCGTCACACGGCCCCTCGAAGCGGCCCTGGTCGGCGCAGCGGGCCTGGATTCCCTGCGTTCTCAGTCGATCCAGGGACTCTCGATCCTCACCGCGAACTTCGCCGACGGCGTGGATCCCTTCCGCGCGCGCCAGTCGCTCTCGGAGCAGCTCTCGGCCGCCGCCGCGACGCTGCCTGCCGGCGTGGAGACACCGCGCATGACGCCGCTCACGTCGGCGACGATGGACGTCCTCAAGATCGGCATCGCGTCGGAACAGCTGAGTCCGACGGAGCTGCGCGACTTCGCGCAGTGGACTCTGCGGCCGCGACTGCTCTCGGTCCCCGGCGTGGCGGGCGCGAGCCTGTTCGGCGGCGAGCGCCGCCAGCTCCAGATCCGCCTGAAGCCCGAACGTCTGGCCGCGGTCGATCTCTCGATCCAGGACGTCGTCGACGCGGCACGCGGCGCGACCGGCGTGCGCGGCGCCGGCTTCGTCGAGGGGGCGAACCAGCGCGTCGTGGTGCAGACGGAGGGGCGCAGCACGACGGCCGCACAGCTCGCCGGGACGGTCGTCGCGCGGCGCGACGGCCGCAGCGTCCTGCTCTCCGAACTGGCCGACGTGGTCGACGGCGCCGAACCCAAGTTCGGCGACACGCTGATCCAGGGAAAGCCCGGCGTGCTCCTGACGATGCTCTCGCAGTACGGCGCGAACACGATGGACGTCACGCGCGGTCTCGAATCGGCGCTGGACGAGATGCGTCCGGCCCTCGAGCGCGCGGGCATCACGCTCTACCCGCGCCTGCACCGGCCGGCCAGCTTCGTCGAGAACGCGATCGGAAACCTGCGGGAATCGCTGCTGATCGGCGCTGTTCTGGTGGTGCTCGTCCTGCTCCTGTTCCTTCACGATCTGCGCAGCGCACTGATCTCGCTGACGGCCATCCCGCTCTCGCTGGCGGCGGCGGTGATCGTCATGCACCGCTTTGGCGTGACGCTCAACACGATCACCCTGGGCGGACTCGTGATCGCGCTCGGCGAGGTGGTCGACGACGCCATCATCGACGTCGAGAACGTCGTGCGCCGCCTGCGCGAGAAGCGCGAGCTCGGCCTCCAGAAGAGCGACTTCGCGGTCGTGCTGGACGCCTCTCTCGAAGTGCGTGGCGCGGTCGTCTACGCGACGCTGGTCGTGGGCCTGGTGTTCTTGCCCGTTCTGACGCTCTCCGGGCTCCAAGGCCGCATGTTCGCGCCCCTCGGACAGGCCTACCTCCTGGCCGTGGGCGCCTCGCTGGTGGTAGCGCTGACGGTGACGCCGGCCATGTGCCTCGCGCTCCTGCCCGGGCGAGCGCGAGAGCTACGGGAGCTGAAGCTGCTGTCCGTGTCGCGTTCCGCCTACCGTGGGGTCCTCGAACGCATCGCTCGCCGACCGCGCAGCGTGATCGCGATCTCGTCCTTGTTGTGCCTCGGCGCCGCTGCCTTGCTGCCCTTCTTCGGGGGCGAGTTCCTCCCGGACTTCCGCGAGGGGCACTTCGTGCTGCAGGCCTCGGCCGTCCCGGGCACGTCGCTGCCCGAGATGAAGCGCCTCGGCGCACGCATCAGCGCGGACCTGCTGGCCGGTCCGCACATCGCGACCGTCGAGCAGCAGATCGGGCGCGCCGAGCTGGGCGAGGATCCGTGGGGACCGAACCGCAGCGAGTTCCACCTCGAGCTCGCGCCGTGCACGCCAGAGGAGGAGGTCGAGGCCGAAGAGCACATCCGCGCGACGCTCGCTTCCTATCCGGGGCTCGAGACCGAAGTGCAGACCTTCCTGGGCGATCGCATCGGCGAGACGCTCAGCGGCGAGACGGCCGCCGTCGTCGTGAACGTGTTCGGCGAGGATCTCGACGAGCTCGACCGTCAGGCCGCGAGGATCGAGAGTCTCCTGCAGTCCGTTCCGGGAGCGGTCGACGTGCGACGCGCCTCGCGCGGCGGATTGCCGACTCTCTCGGTGCAGCTCCGACCGGACCGCTTGGCGCAGTTCGGCCTGCGACCGCTCGAGGTCCTGGACGCGGTCGAGACCGCCTTCCAGGGCGCGAAGGTCGCCGAATCCGTCGACGGCGAGCGCGTCACCAACGTCGTGGTCGTCCTCGACCCCGAGCGCCGTCGCGAGCCGGAAGACATCGGCAGACTCCTGCTGCGCACGAACGAGGGCGGGCTCGTGCCGCTCGCGGAACTCGCTTGGATCTCGCTCGACAGCGCGCGCGCGCTGATCCAGCACGAGGGCGGGCGGCGGCGGCAGACCGTGACGTGCAACGTCTCCGGCCGCGACCTCCAGTCCTTCACGGCCGAGGCCCAGGCCAAGGTCGGCGCGGGGCTCACGCTGCCTCCGGGAAGCTACGTGGCGTTCGCGGGCGAGGGACAGGCCGCCGAGGCCGCCCGGCGCGAGCTGCTCCTGTACTCGGCGCTGGTGCTGGTCGCGATCCTGGCGCTGCTCGGCACCGTGCTGGGCAACCCGCGCAACTTGCTGCTCGTGATGGCCAACCTGCCGTTCGCGCTCGTCGGTGGCGTGCTCGCGGCCTGGATCCAGAGCCATACGCTTTCGCTGGGCTCGCTGGTGGGCTTCGCGACCCTCTTCGGCATCTCGACGCGCAACTCGATCATGCTGATCTCGCACTTCGAGCACCTGGTGCGCGAGGAGGGCTGCCCGTGGAACCTGGCCACGGCCCTGCGCGGAGCGAGCGAACGGTTCGCGCCGATCCTGATGACGGCGCTGGTGACCGGGCTCGGGCTTCTGCCGCTGGCCTACTCGTCGGGCGCCGCCGGCCGCGAGATCGAGGGCCCGATGGCCGCGGTGATCCTAGGCGGATTGTGCACGTCGACCGTCCTCAACCTGCTCGTGATGCCGACGCTGGCGTTGCGCTTCGGCCGCTTCGGCCGCGCGCACGCGGAGTAGGCCGCCGGGACCGCCTACGCCTCTTCTTCGTCGCCACCCAGCACGGCGAGGAACGCCTTCTGCGGGATGTCGACGTTGCCGATCTGGCGCATCCGGCGCTTGCCGGCCTTCTGCTTCTCGAGCAGCTTGCGCTTGCGCGTGATGTCGCCGCCGTAGCACTTGGCGGTCACGTCCTTGCGCAGCGCGGAGATCGTCTCGCGCGCGATGATGCGCGCGCCGATCGCGGCCTGGAGGGCGATCTCGAACTGGTGGCGCGCGATCTCCTTGCGCATCTTCTTGATCGCGGAACGGCCGCGCTTCTCGGCCTGGTCCTTGTGGATGATCGACGTCAGGGCGTCGACCTCTTTGGTGTTCACGAGGATGCGCAGCTTGACGAGGTCGCTCTCGTGGTAGCCGGTGATCTCGTAGTTGAGGGTGCCGTAGCCGCGCGTCGAGCTCTTGAGCTTGTCGAAGAAGTCGTAGATCAGCTCGGCCAGCGGGATGTCGTACACGAGCTGCACGCGCGTCGGCGACAGGTGGTCCTGGCGCACGTAGGTCCCGCGGTGGTCGTTCGCGATCGACATCACGTTGCCGATGTACTCGGACGGAACCATGACGGTGACGCGCGCGTACGGCTCGAGGATCTTCTCGTACTTGTCGGGCGTCGGCAGCTGACCCGGCGAGTGGATCTCCTGCTCCGCGCCGCCCGGCAGCACGATCTTGTACGTGACGGTCGGCGCCGTCTGGATCATGTCGATGTCGTGCTCGCGCTCCAGGCGCTCCTGCACGATCTCCATGTGCAAGAGGCCCAGGAATCCGCAGCGGAATCCGAAGCCCAGGGCCTCGCTGGTCACGGCCTCGAACGAGAACGACGAGTCGGAGAGCGAAAGCGTCTCCAGGCCTTCGCGCAGCCCCTCGAAGTCGCCGGTGTTCGTCGGGAAGAAGTCCGCGTAGACCATGTGGATCGGCGGCCGATAGCCCGGGAGCATCTCGACCTTCGGGCCCTTGTGGCGCGTGACCGTGTCACCGACGCGCACGTCGCCGAGCTGCTTGATGTTCGAGATCAAGTAGCCGACCTCGCCCGGACCCAGGTCGCCCGTGCGCTTCATCGAGGGCGTGAACCGGCCGATCTCGACCGCCTCGTAGATCTTGTCCGTGCCGAGCATCGCGATCATGTCGCGCTCGCGGATCGTGCCGTCGACGACCCGCAAGTAGACGACGATGCCGCGGAACTCGTTGTACACCGCGTCGAAGATGAGGCAGCGCAGCGGCGCATTCGGGTCGCCGCCCGGCGCGGGAATCGTCTCCACGATGCAGTCGAGCAGCTCGGAGACGCCCAATCCCGACTTGGCCGACACGCGCAACGCCTTCGAGGCGTCGATGCCGATCGAGTTCTCGATCTCTTCCATGACGACCTCGGGTCGCGCGTGGGCGAGGTCGATCTTGTTCAGGACCGGCAGGACCGTCAGGTTCGCTTCGACCGCCAGGTACGCGTTCGCGACCGTCTGCGCCTCGACGCCCTGGCTGGCGTCCACGAGGAGGAGCGCGCCTTCGCAGGCCTGCAGGGACTTCTGCACTTCGTAGTTGAAGTCGACGTGGCCCGGCGTGTCGATCAGGTTGAGCTCGTACTTCTGGCCGTCCTTCTCGTGCCAGATCGTGACGGCCGAGGCCTTGATCGTGATGCCGCGCTCGCGCTCGAGGTCCATCGAGTCGAGGAGCTGCGCGCGCATGTCGCGCTTGTCCACGGCCCCGGTCACCTCGAGCATGCGGTCCGCGAGCGTCGACTTGCCGTGGTCGATGTGCGCGATGATGCAGAAGTTGCGGATGTGCTTCGTATCCAAGCTGTGTGCCCGCGAGGTCGGTCCGCTCGCGAATTGGGCGGGAGAGTCTATCCGGACCCCGCCGCGCACGCACCGGCGGCGCGGACCTTCGGACCGCCATCTCGCCGTTTCGGCGTCAGTTCGCGAGGGCGGCCCGCGCCGCCTCCAGCGCGGCGCCCTCCGCTCCGCCGGCGGGGGACTTCCGGACCGCGATCGCCCCGGCTTCGAACCCCAGCGCCCCGAGCGCGCGCCGCAGCAGTTCGATCCGCGATTCGACGCCTTCGCGGTCCTCGACCACCAGGGAGAGGTCCAGGCCGAGCAGCGCGGCGGCTGGCGCTGAAGCCGCGGCCGCCTCGGCGTGCAGCGCGCCCTCGACCAGGATCGCCGCGCGGAAGAGGCCGCTGGCGCGGCAGGCCATGTCGAACGCGACCGGAGCTCCGGTCTGGAAGCCGACCGCGATCACGCGGCCCCGATCGATCGGCTGCGCGGCGACGGTGCGCCGCACGTCCTCGAGCGCGGGCTCGACGGATCGCCAGGGGCGCCGGGCCAGGTCCTCGACGTCCGAGAGCCACGCCCCGGCGACGCGCGGGTCCTCGGAGGCCGCGTAGCGCGCGGCCGGCACGAGCAGCGCCGCACGTTCGCGCCGCGCGAAGTCGGCCCACGCGCCGCGCGCCTCGATGTCCTTGGAGGATCCGTCGCGGTGCAGCAACACGACGAGCGGCCAGCCGGCGGGCGGCGCGGCGCCCTCGGGCAGGACCAGCGCGGGTTCGCGCGCCCAGGACTCGCCGTCGAGGCGGGCGCGTTCGACGCGCCGGTCGAGCTCGGCCCAGCGCGGCTCGCCGCGCAGCACGCCGATGTCCACGTCGCGTCGGAAGGCCTCGACGCGCTCGGGGAAGTGCGCGAGCCCGGCCGCGACCGCCTGCTCCATCGCCGCATACGCGCCGTTCGTGTCGCCCTCCGCGATGCGCGCGCAGGCCAGGTTGTAGGGCGCCGCGGAATCGCCGGGCCGGAGCTCGACGCAGCGCTCGAAAGCCGCCGCCGCTTCCGCGTGCGAGCGCGCCTGCAGCGCCGTGATCCCCGATTGGAACGACGCGCGCCAGCCGGCTCGCCAGGGCGCCTCGAACGCGGCGACGAGCGCGCGCGTGTCCGCCGGTGTCCACGCCGCGCCCGCCGTGCGCGGCGCGGCGCGGATCGCCGACGCTTGCGCCGCGAATCCGGCGGCGCGCGTGGTGTCGCCCTCGGCGGCCGCGGCCTCGCTCAGCGCGTCGAGGACGCGCGCGCGCGCCGTGAGGTCAGGCCGCCAGGCACGCGAGAGCAGCGCGAGCGCCTCCTCGAGGCGCTCCGTGGCGCGGCGCGGCTCGCCGAGCGCGAGATCGACGCGTCCGGCCCGTTCGAGCGCCTCGATCGCCTCGGGCCCGTCGCTGCGTCCGGCGCGTCGAAGCACGTCCAAGGCGCCCTCGAGCAATGCGCCCGCGCCGGCCGCGTCGCCCGACGCATCGCGCGCCTCGGCCAGCGCGATCGCGCCGCGCGCCCAGGCCGGCCCGCGCCCGTGCTCCGCGCGCTCGAGCGCCTCGAGGCCGCGTTGGAAGATCGGCACCGCGACCTCCGGCCGCGCGAGCCGCAGCTGCACGTGCCCGAGCTCCAGCAGCGCGCGTGCGGTGTCCGGATGGTCCTCGCCCAGCTCGCGCAGACGCAGAGCGAAGCAGCGGTCGAAGAGGGGCAGCGCTTCGGAGGGCAGGCCCAGGTTCATGTAGCCGCGTCCGAGTGCCTCGAGCATGAAGGCGCGCGCCAGCGGCTGGTCCTCGAAGCCCGTCTGGACGGAACGTGCACCGGTCGCGAGCAGGTCGCGCGCGCTGGCGCCCTCGCCCCCGGCGGTGTGGAAGAGGTCGACGAGGAACTCCGCCGCGCGTTCCCGCAGCGCGGCCTGCCGGCCGGCCTCGAGCGCGGACGCTTCGGCGCGGTCGCGCTCGCCGCGGATGCGCTTGTTCGCGATCCCGAGGCCCGTCGGGAGGCCGACCGCGATGAGCACCGCGAGGGCGGCCGCGGTCGCGGCGCCGGGCCTGCGCCGTGCGAAGCGCGCCCCCTTCGCGATGGTCCCGATGGGCCGCGCGTGCACCGGCTGCCAGGCCAGGAAACGCCGCAGATCCTCGGCCATCTCGCCCGCGCCGGCGTAGCGACGGTGCGGATCCTTCTCGAGCGCCGTGAGGCAGATCGTCTCGAGGTCGCGCGGCACGTTCGGCGCGATCCGGCGCGGAGGCACGGGCTCCTCGGTCTGGATGCGCAGCAGCACCTCCGCGGTGCCACCGCCCTCGAACGGCCGACGCAGCGTGAGGAGCTCGTAGAGCGTCGCGCCCAGAGCGTAGACGTCCGTGCGGCCGTCGACACCGTCGCGCTGGCCGCGCGCCTGCTCGGGCGACACGTAGAACGGCGTGCCGGCGAAATCGCCCGTGTCGGTGAGCGACGGCTCGTCGTCGACACGGGCGAGCCCGAGATCGAAGAGCTGCGCGCGACCGTCGAGCCGCAGCAGCACATTTCCCGGCTTCACGTCGCGGTGCACGATCCCGCGCGCGTGCAGGTACGCGAGCCCGTCGGCCACGTCGAGGGCGGCGCGCGCCGCGCACTCGATCCACGTGCGGCCCCAGGCTGCCGTCGCCGGAGATCGCGCGGCGACGACGGCTGGCAGCGCCGCGCGAACCGCGGCGTCGATCGCGAGGGGACCCAGCGCGGCGGGATCGAACGTGGCGTCGGCCGGATTCCGGCCCGTGCGCAGCTCCTCGACGACGGCGGCGAGAGTCGCTCCGGCCGAGTACTCCATCGCGTACCAAGGCCGCCCCTCGTGCTCGCCGGAGTCGAGCAGCCGCACGACGGACAGGTGCTCGAGGCCTTCGAACGCACGGATTTCCCGCGCGAAACGCGCTTGCGAGCGCTGGGCGAAGCCGGTCGGGGCGTCGAGCACCTTGATCGCGGCACGCGCCCCGTCGGCGCGTTCGGCGAGCCACACGACGCTCATTCCGCCGCGGCCGAGGCGCGCGACGGGCGTCCAGGAACCGATCGCCGTGGGAAGGGTCTCATGCCGGCCATCGACGAGGCCGAGCCGCTCCAGGGCCGCGACGCGCTCGCGGAGGCGTGCCGCGAGCTCGGGCCGCTCGCCGCAGGCCGCGTCGAGGGCCGGCGTGCGCTCGCCGTCCGGCGCGTCGAGGATGCGCGCCAGCAGATCCTCGAGTTCGCGGTTCGTGTCGTTCATGGGCCTCGGATCCACCGTATCCGCTGCGGCCTTCGAGGGTACAGTTCGCGCGGATGAGCTCCGACGAGGACATGGTCGCACGCGCCGCGGCCGGCGATCTGGTCGCGCGCGACGCGCTGTTCGCGGCGCACCAGGACGCGTTGCGCGCCTACGTGCGCCTGCGCCTGGGTCGTCACTTGCGCTCGCGCGAGGAGAGCCTGGATCTGGCGCAATCCGTGGTGCGCGAGGCCCTCGAGGACCTGCCGCGCTTCGAGTTCCGCGGGGAGGGCGGGTTCCGGCGTTGGCTGCTGATGCGCGCGGAGAACAAGATCAAGGACCGCGGCCGCTTCTGGAACCGCGCGCGCCGCGATCCGCGCCTCGAAGTGGCGCTGTCCGGCTCCGCGACCGACGACGCCGAGGACCGCGCGGTCGCAGCGGCGCTCCAGAACCTCGCGACGCCGAGCCGCGAGGCCGCGGGACGCGAGGAGCTCGCGCGGCTCGAGCGCGCGTTCGCCGAGCTGTCCGAAGAGCAGCGGCGCGTCATCCTCCTGTCGCGCGTCGCGGGCATGCCGCACGAGGACGTGGCGCGCGCGATGGGGCGGACCGTCCTGGCCACGCGCAGCCTGCTCTCGCGCGCGGTCGCGCGGCTCGCCCTTCTGATGGAGGAGTGACCGCTCCGGCGCGGCCGCCGCCTCTCGTCGCGCAAAGGAACGCCGCGGGGCCGTGCGCTCCGCCCACCCGTCCGTGCCGCACCTCAGGAATCCAGGCACGAGACGAGTGGAACCAGAGCGGCCGGCCCCGCGGACGTGTTCCCTCCGGCGGGGCAGCGCAGTCCGGAACGGGGAGGGGTAGGAAGTCACGCCGAGCCGGTCACACGTGCCGCGTTCGACTTGCGTGATGCGATCTCTGTCGGAGTTCGCGATCCCGAAGTCGTTCGCCGGCACGCCGCCTCGCGCGTGATTCCCCGTTCCATCCCGAGATGTCAGCGCCTTGCGGGCGCCGGTGTTGCGCGCGTCGCCGTGAATTCCGCGCAGCGCGGGGTGCGACCCCGGCCGAGTTCGGGCGTCTTCCTCCGGGTGGCGCGGTTGCGGCGCGTCCTCCCGGTCCGGTCGGCACCCGTGCCCCGGTTCTCGGCCGCATGTCAGTCCTTGCCCAGGGTGGAGGCCTCGATGCTCGGTGATCGTCGCTCGGCGGTGTGGTCGTTCGCGTGCTCGCTCCTGTCGGTCGCACTGGGGTCCGTCGTTCCGGCGGCGCCCAGCTCCGGTCCGCCGGCGGGGACGACGGTCGGTGCGGGGGATCCGGAGGTCGAGTACGTGGCACCCGGCCCTCTCCACCGCGTGCTGGTCAGCGACGCGGCGTTCGAGATCCTGCTCGCGCGGGACGCCGTTCGCGCGGCCGAGGACTACGGGTCCTTCCGCCTCGTGCTGGCCGACGCACGCTTCACGGGCGGCGTCGCCGGCCTGCGCTCGACGGGTGCGAGGATCGCGGACGAGCTGACCCTCGTCGACCTGAACGGTTTCCGGATCGACGGGGCGCGCGGAGGCCGCGTCGTCGCCGGCGGCTCGCTGCAGGGGCTCGAAGCGCCGGGTGGACCACCGGCCGATGGCGAGTCGCGGCTGCGCCTCGTCCAGTTCGCCGGTCCCGTGCGGGAGGAATGGCTCGCGGCGCTGGAAGCGACGGGCACGCACGTCGTCACGTACGCCGCGCACGACGCCTACGTCGTGAAGGGCGGGCCCGAGGCCGACGCGCGGGTGACGGCGTTGGCGGGGGAGGCCTTCGTGCTGGCCGTGAGCTCCTTCGAACCGGCCTACAAGCTGCGCCCCGAGCTGCGCGCGGCCGTCGACTTCCAGTCGTACGCGGTCACGGTGCAGGTCATCGCCGATGCGGAGGGCGAGGACTTCGCGCGCAGGATCGGCCGCCGTGCCATCCGGCAGCTCTCCGATCCCGAGGCCGTGCTCGCGTACTGGAACGTCCGGCTGGTCCTCGACGGAGCGAACGTCCACGAACTGGCCCGCGATCCGCGCGTCTTCGCGATCGAGCCGCTGGTCGAGACGAAGCTCCTCGACGAACGGCAGGGGCAGATCGTCGCCGGCAATCTCGATCCCGCCGGCATCCGCGCGGCGAGCGCCACGTACTTGGCCTGGCTCGCGAGCAAGGGCTTCCCGGGGACCTCGAACCCGTTCGCGTTCGCGGTCGACGTCGTCGACGACGGCGTCGACCGCGGCAGCACGAGCGACGTGAACGTCGAGTTCCGTGTGGGCGGCAGTGCCGCGGGCGCGAGTCGGATCGCCTACAACCACAACTACAGCGGCGATGCGCTGGCCGACGGTCGCGCCGGCCACGGCAACATCAACGCGTCGATCGTGGGCGGCTACAATGCTTCGGCGGGCACGAACTTCGAGGATTCCGCCGGGTTTCAGTACGGCCTCGGGATCGCCCCCTGGGTCGGACTCGGCAACACGAAGGTCTTCTCCAACTCCGGGGCCGGCGTGTTCTCGCAGCCGACCGGCACGCGCCTCGGCGCGGCCTACGCGGCGGGCGCGCGCATCTCGAGCAACTCGTGGGGCGCGACGAGCGGCACGGGCTACGACACGGATTCCCAGGCCCACGACGCCGCCGTGCGCGACGCACAGTCCGGCGTCGCGGGCAACCAGGAACTCACGATCGTCTTCGCCGCGGGCAACGACGGATCGGCGGCTTCCACGGTGCGCCCTCCGGGCACGGCGAAGAACGTCATCACCGTGGGTGCCGGGGAGAACTGGCGTCCGACGGGCACCGACGGGTGCGGCTTCGGGAACAGCGACGCGGACGACGCGCGCGACGTGGCGACGTTCAGCTCGCGCGGACCGACCAGCGACGCGCGCCGCAAGCCCGAGATCCTGGGGCCGGGCACGCACGTGCAGGGCGCGGCGAGCCGGGCCGCGGGCTACGACGGCACGGGCGTCTGCGACCCGTACTTCCCGGGCGGGCAGACACTGTACGCGTGGTCGTCGGGCACGAGCCATTCGACGCCGGCGGTGGCCGGAGCTTGCGCGCTCGTGCGGCAGTGGTTCGCGAACAACGGTCTCGGGACGCCGAGTCCGGCCATGCAGAAGGCCTTCCTCGTCTCGAGCGCCGCGTACATGAGCGGAGTCGGCGCGAACGACACGCTGTGGTCGAACAGCCAGGGCATGGGACGCGTGGACCTCGGTCGCGCATTCGACTCCGCGCCCCGCATCCGCGTGGACCAGTCGCAGGTGCTCGGATCCACCGGTTCGACGTACGTGGCCACGGGCACGATCGCGTCCAACGCCACTCCATTTCGAGTGGTGCTGGCTTGGACCGATGCTCCGGGCGCGACGACGGGCAACGCCTTCGTGAACAACCTGGACCTCGAGGTCACGGTCAACGGCGTGCTGTACCGCGGTAACGTGTATTCCGGCGCGTACTCCGCGAGCGGCGGAGCCGCGGACGCACGCAACAACCTCGAGAGCGTGTTCCTGCCGGCCGGCGCGAGCGGCCCGTTCTCGGTCGTCGTCCGTGCCACGAACATCGCCGGCGACGGGGTCCCCGGCAACGCCGACACGACCGACCAGGACTTCGCGCTGGTCGTCTACAACGGCTCGGCGCCGGCGCCCACGCCGGACTTCGGACTGTCCGCATCGCCGGCCTCGGGGACCGTGACGCAGGGCGCTTCGACCTCGACGACGATCACCGTGACGCGGCAGAGCGGATTCAGCGGAGCCGTCAAGCTCCAGATGGCGCCCGCGATCGCTGGTTTGACCGGCACGTTCTCGGTGAACCCGGTCACCGGCGCGTCCTCCAAGCTGACCCTGACGGCCGGCGCCTCGGCCCCGGCCGGGATCCACGTGATCACGGTCTCGGGCACGAGCGGGGTGCTCACGCGTTCCACGACGTACGCACTGACGATCCAGCCCGCGAGCGACACCGCGAACCGGGTACGGACGTTCTCGATCGCTCCGAACCTGGCCGTGCCCGACAACGATGCCAACGGCGTCACGAGCACGATCCAGGTGCCCGACTCGCTCACCGTGGCCTCTCTCGCGGTCGCGACCGTGATCCCGCATCCTTACGAGGGCGACCTCGTGGTCAGCCTCGTCGGTCCGGACGGCACGACCCGGATCCTGCACAACCGTACCGGTGGTTCCGCGGACGACGTCACGACCTCGTTCGCGATCGTGACGTCGCCGCATCAGTCGCTCTCGGCGTTCGTCGGCAAGAACACGTCGGGCGCCTGGCGGCTCCGCGTCCAGGACCTCGCGGGGTCCGACGTCGGCACGCTGAGCTCGTGGCGCATCACCTTCAACGGGGAATCGTCGGTGGCGGCAAACCTGCCGGTGCCCGACAACAACACGACGGGGGTCACCAGCACGCTGGACGTGACCCGGACCGGGACCGTGGCTTCGGTCCAGGCGCGCGTGCACGTCGCACACCCCTACAGGGGCGACCTGGAGGTGGCCTTGATCGGTCCGGACGGCACGCTGGTGCTGCTGCACAACCGCACCGGTGGTTCGGCGGACGACGTGAACACGGAGTACCCCGAGCTCACCGTGCCCAACCAGTCGCTCGCCGCATTCGCGGGCAAGGCGATCCAGGGTGTCTGGCGACTGCGGGTGCGCGACCTGGCGTCCAGCGACACGGGCACGCTCGTCGGCTGGACGCTCTCGATCCATGCGACGACGGTCCCGTGACGGCTGCCCGGCGCGCCTTCCGTCGCGATCGGCACGCGTTGGCCCGCCGCGCAGCGCGCGCCGGACCCAGGCGTCCCGATCGACCGCCTCGTACCGCACGGTCTCCTCCCGTTAGATTCGGCTCCTCGCAAGGACATCCGATGGACCTCGCCCGCACGGCCGAACACCTGCTCGCCCACGCGCTGTCCCTGCCCGGCGCGTGGGAGGACCACCCCTGGGGCGAGCGCGTCGCCAAGGTCGGCCCCAAGGTGTTCCTCTTCTTCGGGCGGAACAGCGCGGGCGGCGAGTCGTTCCTGCTCTCCGTCAAGCTGCCCGCGTCCTCGATCTCCGCGCTCGACCGCCCCGAGTGCGAGCCGACGGGATACGGCATGGGCAAGCACGGCTGGGTCACCGCCAAGTACCAGCGCGGCGACACGCCGCCGCTCGAGTTGCTGAAGGCCTGGATCGAAGAGAGCTACCGCGCCATCGCGCCGAAGAAGCTGGTCCAGTCGATCGACGGTGCGGCGATCCTGAAGACGGCGAAGGCGAAGAAGCCGGTCCGGATGACGAAAGCCTCGCCTGCGAAGAAGAAGTCCCCGAGCCCGCTCGCGAAGTCCGCCCCGGCGCAAGCGCGCAAGAAACCGCGGCGGGCCTGAATTCGCGAGGCACTCGCCGCCCCCCGAGGGCTATCGCGCGGCGCGAGTCCCGGGTCCGGCGCGCAGCAGCAACGGGAGCTTCGCGGCCAGGTCGCGCAGCGCGCGGCCGCGATGGCTCACCGCGGCCTTCGCGAAGGCGTCGAGCTCCGCGAATCCGCGTCCCGTCTGCTCGAACCCGGGCTCCGTGAACAGGAACAACGGGTCGTAGCCGAAGTCGTGGGTCCCGCGCGGCTCGCGCAGGATCGTGCCGCGCGCGGTGCCCGTCACCTCGAGCGCCAGCGAGGCGTCAGGCCGAGCCAGCGCCAGGGCGCACACGAAACGTGCCCCGCGCTCGCCGTCGGGGACGTGTGCCAGGCGCTCCAGCAACAGCCGGTTGTTCGCGGCGTCGTCGCCGTGCTTCCCGGCGAAACGCGCCGAGAACACGCCCGGAGCGCCGCCCAACGCGTCGACCTCGAGTCCCGAGTCGTCCGCCAATGCCCACATCCGCGCATGGCTCGCGGCGGAGACGGCCTTCTTCGCGGCATTTCCGCGGAAGTCCGGCCGATCCTCGACGACGTCGGGCAGACCGCCGATCGAGTCCGGCGTCGCGAGCTCGACGTCGACGCCCGCGAGGACGAGCCTGAGCTCGCGCAGCTTCTTCGCGTTGCCGCTGGCCAGGAGGATGCGCACTGGGTGTTCCGGGAGCTCGGAGCTTCGGGGGTCGAATGCCGGCACAGCCGGGGAAGCACGATACCGGCCTGCGGCCTAGCGCGCATCGCACCAGGGAGTGCAGGTCAGCGCGCCCGATGCCGCGGCGCGCAGCGCGGAACTCCGGCACCACAGGATCAGATTGCGCCGCGAACCCCGCACGATCGGTTCGACCCGGTGGCGGTGCCGGCCGGCGTGCAACACGGCGAGTCCGGGCTCGTGGACGTGCTCGAACATCTCCTCGCGGCGCACGGGCGACTGGCGGTGCAGGTCGCAGCGCAGGCCGAGCATCGTGAGCTCGGCGCCCTCGAAGCGGTCGCCCAGGCACAGGTTCAGCGTCACCTCGCTGTCGTCGACGTGGAAGCCCAGCTCTTCGTCGCGGTCGTGCGCGTACTCGACGAGGTACCCGTGGTGGGTGTCGAGTCCACGGCCCGCGAACTCCGGCAGGAGGCGTGCCGCGAGCGGAGCAATCCAGTGCTCGCGCAGATCGGCCAGGAGGTCGTCGAATCCCAGCGGACCGAGCAGCGCTCCGTGGTCGTGCATCGAGTTCGGCGGCACCGCCGGCGCGAGGGCACGGCGCTCGTCGATCCCCGCGAGCAGACGACGGCAGGCCTCGGGACGGAGCATCCGCAGCACGTAGACGCGCGGGTGGACCTCGCGCACGGCGCTCCCGATGGGACTTGCGCCGGGGGCACCTGCGAGGGCACGGCACGCGGCCAGGAAATCCGGCTCGAAATCGGCCTCTTCGAGCGGACGCGCGTCGGACGGCCGGCTCACTTCGGCTTCGGCGTCTCGCTCTTCGGCGTGCCGCTCTGGAGCGCCTCGCGCTGCAGCTCGAAGAGCCGCTGGCAGGCCGACGCCCCGAGCTCCAGCATCGTGTCGAGCTCGGCGCGGTCGAACGGCGCGCCCTCGGCCGCGCCCTGCACCTCGATGAACTTCCCTTCGCCCGTCATGACGAGGTTCATGTCCGTCTCGGCCTTGCTGTCCTCGGCATAGTTCAGGTCCGTGATCGGCGTCTTCTCGAACACGCCCACCGAAACCGCCGCGACCTGGGTCTTCAGAGGCCAGGCCCGCAGCACGCGCTTCTCGTCCATCCGGGTGAAGAGGTCGTTCAGGGCGACCCACGCACCCGTGATCGCGCACGTGCGCGTGCCGCCGTCGGCCTGGATCACGTCGCAGTCCACCCAGACCGTGCGCTCGCCGTAGAGCGTCGTGTCGACGACCGCGCGCAGCGCGCGGCCGATCAGGCGCTGGATCTCGACGGAGCGGCCGTCCGTGCTGCCCGCGCGGTCGCGCGACTTCCGCGTGTCCGTCGACGACGGCAGCATCGAGTACTCGGCGGTCAGCCAGCCCTTCCCGCGGCCCTGCAGGAACGGCGGCACCCCGTCCTGGGCCATCGCCGTGCACAGCACGCGCGTGTTGCCGAAGCTCGCCAGGACGGATCCCGGCGCGCGCGACGTGAAGCCGCGCTGGAAGGAGATGGGGCGCAGATCGGAGGGCGCGCGACCGTCGGGGCGGGGCATCGGGGAGACCTTTCGGGGCGGGGACTCTATTCGACCCGGGTGCCTCGAGCACGGAGGTCGTCGATTCCCCGCGCGAAAGTCAGACGGCGACGAGTCCGCGCACGTGTTCGAGCGCAAAGCGCGCCTCCGGCTCGGCCTCGCGCCGGACCGCGATGCCGTGCGCGACGGAGAACCGCGCCAGCACGCCCGTGATCGTCCCCGAAGCCACCTCGACGCGCACGTGGCCGCGCTCCAGGCCGGCGGCACGCAGGAAATCGGCTTCGAGGCGGCCGACGTCTTCCTCGATCTCCGCGCAGCGTCGCGGCAGGGCTTCCACGAGTTCGCGCAGCGCGTCCTCGACCGTCGCCTCGATCCCGCACAGGGCGAGGCTCGTGACGGGCCGCTCGGCGCACAGCTCGGGGGGGAAGGCCCTCTGCCGCACGTTGATGCCGATGCCGGCGACGTAGGCCGGATTCCGCGGATCGAGGTCGCGCGTCTCGGCCAGCACGCCCGCGAGCTTCGCGCCGCGCACGACGACGTCGTTCGGCCACTTCAGGGATGCCCCGTCGAGCCCCAGCGCGCGCACGGCGTCGAGCGTCGCGAGGCCGAGCGCGATCGTCAGCGCTGCCGGGTTCCAGGCCCGTTCCGGCCGGAGGACGAAGCTCGCGAAGAGACCCTCCCCGGCCGGACTGTGCCAGTTCCGGCCGAGACGTCCGCGCCCCTTCGTCTGCGCAGCCGCCACGTGGACGTCGCCGTGGCGCGCGCGGCCCGCGGCGAGTTCCGCGAACGCGCGCTCGGACGTCGAATCGACGACGCCGTGTCGCACGATCCGGACGGGTTGCGCGTTCGCCACCCGAGCGTTCTAGCAGCCGCGCGAGACCGTCCCAAACGCGCGGTTTCGCGGGCGCCGGGCCCGCGGGCCATCGGGGCACGTTCGCGCCGGCATGCGCCCGAGCGCCGCGTCGTTTCCAGGCGTGCAAGGAGCGCGCCCCTGCGCCAGACTGGAGGCAACGCATGTCCGCGCAACTCCTCACGGGCTTCCTGGTGCTCATCGCGGTCCCGCAAGGGCCCGAGTCCCAGCGCTCCCAGCTCGAGGAGGTCATGTCGAACGTCCAGGCGCAGCCCCTGGGTTCCGGCACGGTCGCCGATCTGGCGCTCCCCGAGGACCTCCTGCGGCGTCTCTCCGATCGCATCCTGCGCAGCTCGTTCGAGGACGCATTCCGCATCGTCGTCGCCGTTCCCGCTGTCCAGGCTCCGAGCGCCGCTCCGGCCCAGGAACCCGCCGCGCCGACTCCGTTCCGCTCGATCCTGAACGTGCTCGCCGCGGGAGCGGTCGCCGTCCTCGCCTTCCTCGGGTACTTCGCCTGGAGGGCGCGCGCGCGGCGCAAGGGATGATCCTCGCCGGCGTCCTCGCCCTCCTCGGCTCCGCCTTCGCGGCGCCGACCGACGACAAGGTCCTCGTGCTGCGCCCCACGCTGGATGCGGCGCGGCTCGACACGTGGCGTGCCTCTGCGGATCAGCGCCCGAGCTTGCGCGGCTTCCGCGCGCCCGTGCTCGATCGCGCGGGGGACCCGCTCGTGCTCCACGCGGTGGAAGGTCCCGACGCGCGCGCGGCGCGGTCGATCGCCATGAAGCTCGCGCGCGACGGACTGCGCGCGACGCTCGTCGCGGCGGTCGCGGACCTCGGGCCGGGGGCCGCAGCGGCAGCGACGGTCGCGGAGCGGCTCGAGCGCGCCGGGCTGCCCGTCGATCTGCTCGCGTGCTGGCGCGCGCCCGGCGACGAGCCGCTGGCGGAGCGCGTCGCGCGCGAGCTCGCCGCCGGCCGGGACGCCGCGTCGATCACCGCCGACCTGGCCGCCCTGCCGTTCGCCTTCCCGCCGACCATCCCCGGCTGGCGCATCGCGACCGAGAGCGGCGAAGCCGACGCCGCGGCCGTGCGCCTGCAGATCTCCAGCGCGACCGACTACGCCAAGCCCGGCGAAGGCGGCGCGATGGACGTCCTGCGCGGCCTGGCGCGCCTGCTCCCCGACGTCGCGATCGTCGCGGGCGTCGAAGCGAAGCACCTGGACGGAGTCGAGCGCGAAGCGCGCGGGCTCGCCGCAGAACGGAGCGCGCCGATCACCCTGGTCGAATCGCCGCTGCCCCTGGCGCAGTGGGCGCAAGACAGCGCGAAAGCCGGCTTCGTCGAGAAGGGTGGCCCGCCCCGGGTCGCCTGGCTCGCGCCGCGCTACGCCAGCCGCGGCGAGGACGGTTCGATCTTCGCCCCGAGCGAGAACCTCGCGCTGGAGGGCTTCGCGGCGACCGGGCGCGAAGTGCGGCTCTCGCCGCTGCTCTTCCAGGGCGGCGACCTCATTGCCGTCCGCGATCCGCGCACGGGAACGCGCTACCTGCTCGTCGGCGAAGCCGAGGTCGCGCGCAACCGCGCGCTGGGCCTGACGCGCGACGAAGTCCTCACCGCGTTCCGCGCCGAGTTCGGCGTGGACAGCTGCATCGTGCTGCCCGCGGTGTCGTTCCACATCGACCTCGAGGTCTCGGTGCGCGCCACGGACGAGGGGCTCGTCGCGTGCGTGCTCGACACGGGAACGGCCGCGCGAACGGTGATCCACTGCGGACTCGATGCGCTGGCCCGTGCCGGTCTGCTCGACCAGGAAGCGGCTCGCCTCGCGGGCGAGGATCTCGAAGCCGATCGCCAGACCGAGTTCTTCGCGCGGGTCGGACCGCTCCTGCAGAGTGCGCAGCACGCGCCCGGCCGCTTCACCCTCGACTTCGCGGAGCGCTTCGCCGCGGGTCCGAGCGATTCGGGCGTGGGAAACCTGCAGCGATTCCTCCTGGCCTTGGACGTCTGGACCGCGGCGCGGATCGGGGAAGCCAGCGCGGAGGACCTGGGGATCGACCCGGACTCCTTCGCCTACCTGGCCTCCCTCCGCCGGCGAGAGGTCGACCGCATGCGGGTCGCCTCGGCCCTGTCGGGGCTCGGGTGGAAGCTCGTCGCGGTTCCCGGGCTGTCGGACGAGAAACGCAGCCTGAATCCGCTCAATGGGCTGCACCTGCGCGGTCGGTACCTGATGCCGGCCTACGGCGGCCTCTTCGCGCCACTCGACGAGCGCGCACGCCAGCGCCTGGCCGAGGCCTTCGGGCCGCGCGTGCGCATCGACCTCGTCGCGACGGGCGAGACGCAGCGGCGCGCGGGAGGCTTGCACTGCGCGGCGGCGATCGAGCCGCGGCTCGGCGGCGGCTGACCCCGGCTTCGGTGACGGCGGCGCGTCGAGTTCCAGCACCTGGACCGGCAGCGCACGCGAGGTTCACCTCGGGGGGGGCCTGGCCCGCGCCGGTCTCGACACCGCTCCCGACCCGATCGCCACGTCCGGGATAGCCTTCCGGACAGGGCCTCTCCGACCTGACAATTCTTTCACCCCGCACTGCGTGAACTCCCTGTAGATTTGGAGGTTCCACGGCGCATGACCGCGTCGCGGACCCCTCTCTCGTTCTCTCTCTGTCGTACGGCGCACCGTCGTCGCCGTCGAACCGGGTTCCCTAGCAAGACTTTTCGACCATGACGCAAAACTGGCAGCGCAGGACTGTCGCCGCTCTCGCCTTCGTCGGCGCGGCGGCCTTCTCCGAGGTGGCTTCGGCTCAGTGCTCGCCGACCACCACCACGAACGGCCCCGACGTCATCGTCGGCGACCTGACGGGGCCCTCGAACTACACCGCGGTCGGCAACATCGAGGCCCTCTCGATCGGCACGACGTCGTGCAACATCGGCAACGTCTGGTTGAACTGGATCTCGAACAACAACCAGCACCCGGTGATCGGGCAGACGCTCTACCGTCTGAAGTTCGTCGACGGCGCCGGTCGCTTCGAGCAGGTCGGGCAGAGCTGGCTGAAGCACGGCTTCTTCGCCCTCAGCGAAGGCCTGTGCTGCTCGGGCTGCGTGGCGACGGACGGTTCGCACCTCGGCGTCCACTGCTCGGACCCCTACACCTCGGGCCGCAACGGCTCGCAGTCGGGCCTCGGTCCCAAGTGGCAGGTCAACGCCAGCACGGGTGCCTTCACGTACCCGCCCGCCAACCCGGCCTGGTCCGGCTCGGTCGCGCGCCGCGTCCAGGTCAAGACCTCGGAGCTCGAGGTGACGACCGGCAGCTCGACGAAGTACTTCGGCACCGGCCAGTACGTCACGCCGGACGACGCCTTGGCAGGCAACAACAACAACAACGAGTCGTGGCGCGGCGTCACCGTGTCGGGCTCGGGCTCCGCGTGGAACTTCGCCTTCACGGGCATCACGCAGCGCGCGCAGTACGCTCTGAAGGCCTGGCAGGCCAACGAAGCGGGCGTGACTCTGAACGAGATCCAAGTCCCGGGCGACGGCCTGCTCATCGTCGGCTTCAAGTCGACGTCGATCGCTGGTGGTCTCTACCGCTACGAGTACGCCGTCCAGAACCTGAACAACGACCGCTCGGTCCGCTCGTTCTCGATCCCCGTCGGCGCGGGCGTGACGGTGACGAACATCGGCTTCCACGACGTGGACTACCACTCGGGTGACGGCGTCGGCAACGTGACGACCGACGGGACCGACTGGGCCGGTGTGCTCGGCGGCAGCGACGTCACCTGGTCCACGCAGACCTTCGCTCAGAACTCGAACGCCAACGCTCTGCGCTGGGGCACGACCTACAACTTCCGCTTCGACGCGAACGCCGCTCCGATCTCGGGTCTGGCGACGCTCGGGCACTTCAAGATCGCCGGCACCAGCACGACGACCGTCGACGTGCCGGGCACCGGCACGGGGCCCGCCGCCTACGCGTTCTGCTTCGGTGACGGCTCGGGCACGGCCTGCCCGTGCGCGAACAACAGCCCGGTGGGCAACAACGAGGGCTGCCTCAACTCGCTCGGCACGGGTGGTTCGCTGACGGTCTCGGGCGCGTCGAGCGTCGGTGCCGACACGTTCAGCCTCGTCGGCAACGGCATGCCCGACAGCTCGGCCCTCTACTTCCAGGGCACGACCCAGCAGGCGGGCGGCGCGGGCGCGGCGTTCGGTGACGGCCTCCGCTGCGCGGCGGGCACGGTCATCCGCCTCGGCACCAAGGTGAACTCGCTCGGCACGTCGCAGTACCCGCAGGTCGGTGACCAATCGGTCAGCGTCCGCGGCACGGTGGCGGCGGGCGATGTCCGCACGTACCAGATCTGGTACCGCAACGCGGCCGCGTTCTGCACGGCCTCCACCTTCAACGTGTCGAACGGCTACCAGGCCGTCTGGACGCCGTGAGGTAGGCCGGACCTCTCGGGGTCCGACCGGTCCGGAAAGCGCGCGGGGCGTCCATCGTGGACGCCCCGCGCTGCTTGCCAGGCGATCGTTCTCAGGCGATCGAGCCCAGACGTGGGTTCCGGGAACGACGCGTCCCGCGCGGCCGATGCCGCGCGGGACGCGTCGTTTCGCGAGGCCTCCGGAGCGAGCGGCGGTCGAAGCGGCTCGCCCAAACGTCCGTTCACATCAGGAGCGTGCCCGACTTCTGTCCCAGGAGGTCCTTCAGGCGCAGCATCACGTTCGAGTGGATCTGGCAGACGCGGCTCTCGGTCAGCGCGAGCATCTCGCCGATCTCCCGCATCGTGTGGCCGACCTGGTAGTACTGCTCGATGATGAAGCGCTCCTTGTGCGTCAGCGAGCGCGTCAGGAAGTGCATCATGTCGCGCTTGTGCAGCTCGCCGATCGGGTCGGTCGCGCGCCGGTCCTCCAGCACGTCGACCTTTTCGACCGAGCTGTCGTCCTCGCGGTCCTCCCACTTCTCGGACAGGGAGAACATGGCCTTGGCGTTCGCGCTGCTGATCTCGACCGCCAGTTCGTCGTGCTCCATGTTGAGCTCCGACGCGAGTTCCGCGTGCGTGGGCTCGCGGCCGTACTCGCCCGTCAGCTTCTGGTAGGCGCGCTCGATGCGGCTGGCCTTCAGGCGGACGAGGCGCGGCACCCAGTCCTGCGAGCGCAGGTGGTCGAGGATCGAGCCGCGGATCCGCATCGTGCAGTACGTCTTGAACTTGATGTTGCGCTCGGGCTCGAAGCCGCGGATCGCGTCCATCAGGCCGAAGTTGCCCCACGAGATCAGGTCGTCGATGTCGATCGACTTCGGCAGCGACTGCAGCTGGCGCTCGGCGATGTAGCGCACCAGCGGCTGGTGCCGCTCCATGAGCAGGTTGCGCAGCGTCTCGATGTCGTCGGGCTTCTTGGCCTTGCGCGCCTTGTGGTAGCGCGCCCAGATCTCCTCGGTCGTCGTCTCGCCCGGCTCTCCGGCGCCCGACAGGCCCTTGCGTGCCTGCGGCGCCCCGGCGAGCGGCTCCACCCGGCTCTTCTTCGCGTCGGCGACGATGCGCAGGCGCGCCTCGGGCGGAGCCTCGGCGGGGGCGCTCTTCTTGGCGGCGGCGGACTTCTTGGGGCTCATGATTCGAGTTTCTCCGGGGAGGTCGGGCGCGGGCCCGGCCTCAGGTCGTCATCAACGAGTGAACGGGGACGCCGCCGAGACGCTTGCGGCCGTCCAGGAATGCGAGTTCGATCACGAACGCGGCCGCGACCGGCTTGCCTCCGATGCGGCGCACCAGCTTGAGTGCCGCCTCCATCGTGCCGCCCGTCGCGAGCAGGTCGTCCACGAGCAGCACGCCCTGCCCGGGCTTGCACGCATCGAGGTGGATCTCGAGGCGGTCCGTGCCGTACTCGAGGTCGTAGCTCTCGGTCGCCGTCTTCCAGGGCAGCTTGCCGGGCTTGCGGATCGGCACGAAGCCCTTGCCGAGGTGGTGGGCGAGCGCGGTGCCGAAGATGAACCCGCGCGACTCGATGCCGCACACGATGTCGAACGTCTTGGGATCGACTTTCGAGGCCAGGCCCGAGATCGCCTCCTTCAGGCCCTGCGGGCTGCTGAGGAGCGGCGTGATGTCCTTGAAGAGGATGCCCTTCTTCGGGAAGTCCGGGACGTCGCGGATGTAGCTCTGGATCACGAAGCGAATCTTCCTGCGTCGTCCACCGGTGCCGGACCCAAGTGGAAAGGGTTTCCACTTCTGGGCGCGGGGGCAGCCCGACGTCTTTCGGCGTGAGCCTGCCCGGCCTTGAGCGCGTCCCTACATCTCTTCGGGGGCGGCGCAGCCGAGCAAGCGCAAACCATTGCCAATCACTGACTTGGAGGCGCGCACCAGGGCCAGGCGTGCGGCCGTGACGGCCGGTTCCTGCCCCAGGACGCGAGCCTGCACATACCACGTGTTCAGATCGCGTCCAAGGGCGAGGAGCGCGTTGGCGATCTCCGACGGCTCGGCGTGCTCGGCGGCCGAGCGCACGACGTCGGGGAAACGGCCCAGGCGCCCGAGCACCGGAGCGGCGTCGGCGAGCTTCGACCAGTCGGGCGCCGCGCCGCCTTCGCCCGCCTCGAGCACCTTGCGCTCGATCGAGGCCAGGCGCGCATGCGTGTACTGCAGGTAGGGGCCGGTCTCGCCCTCGAAGGACAGGATGTCCTCGCGGTCGAACAGAACGTCCTTGATCCGCTCGCGCTTCAGGTCGTTGAAGACGATCGCGCCGATGCCGATCTGCTCCGCGACGCGCTCCGGGTTCGCCAGGCCGGCGTTCTTCTCGCGCACGATGCGCGTGGATTCCTCGACGACCTCGTCCAGGAGATCGTCGAGCACCAGCACGTCGCCCTTGCGGCTCGCGAGCTTCTTCTTGTCCTTGCCCAGCAAGAGACCGAACTCGACGTGCTCGACGCGCGGCTCCCACGGGAGACCGAGGCGCTTCAGCACGGCCTTGAGCTGGCGGAAGTGCAGCTTCTGCTCGGCGCCCACGACATACAGCGCGCGCTCGAAGTGGAACTCGTCGTGGCGGTGGAACAGCGCCGCGAGGTCGCGCGTAGCGTACAGGGTCGTGCCGTCCGTCTGGCGCAGGAGGCACGGCGTCTCGGTGAGCCCCTTGTCGATCGCGCCGAGCTGCACGACGAGCGCCCCGGCGGAAATCTCGGCGATTCCGGCCTTCTGGCAGGCTTCGATCGCGTCCGGGAGGAACGGCTCGTAGAAGCTCTCTCCACGCACGAGCTCGTGGCGGATGCCCAGGCGCTCGTACGTGCGCGCGAAACCGCGCAGCGAGGCCTCGGTCGCCCAGCGCCACGTCGCGCGGACTTCCCCGTCCTTCCCGCTCTCGAGCTCCTGCCATGCGGCGCGCGCCTCGGCGGCGAACGCCGGATCCGCTTCCATCGCCTTCTTGCTGCGCTGGTACAGCTCGAGCAGACCGCGCACGGGATCCGCGTCGAGGTCCACCTCGCTCTTCCAGCGGCGCAGCGCGACGACGAGCCCGCCGAACTGCGAGCCCCAGTCGCCGATGTGGTTGATCCCGACGACGCGGTAACCCAGCGCGGTGAAGATGCGCCCCAGCGCCGCGCCGAGGATCGTCGAGCGCAGGTGCCCGACGTGCATGGGCTTCGCGATGTTCGGGCTCGAGAAGTCGATGACGATCGTCTTCCCGCGGCCGAGGTCCGATCCGCCGTAGCTCGCGCCCTGCGCCAGGACTTCGCCGACGACGACGCGCGCCAGGTCGGCGCGATCGATGGTGAAGTTGAGGTACGGCCCGGTCGCCGCGGCGGTGATGCCCCGGAGCGTCGCGTTCATCGCGGTCGCGAGCTCGGCCGCGACCACGGGGGGCGGGCGCTTCAGGCCCTTGGCGGCCTGGAAGCAGGGGAACGAGACATCGCCATGCGCGGTGTCGCGCGGGGCTTCGAGCCGGACTTCGGCTTCCGGCAGGCCAGTCGCGCCAGCCAGGGCGGCGCGGATCGCGGCGGTGAACGTGTGCATGGCGGGGAGCCGTTGTAGGGGATCCGCGCGGGTCAAAGAACCCCAGAGCCCGTCCTGCGCCGCCCACTGTGGCCTGTCCGCGGGTGCTCCGCGCCATCCGCCCGATCGCCTTGACAGGTTTTTCAGGGGGGGGGAGACTTCGAGTGATAGGCCCCCGGATCGCTCCCGCCGGTACCCTTTCGATCCCCATGCGGTACATCCCCGGCGTCCTCCTTGCGTTCGGTTGTCTTGCGCCCGTCGGTCGGGCGGGGGAAACCGAGGCGCTCCCGTCCGTGACGCGCCCCGCAGCCCCGCGCTGGGACGCGCGCGCCGCGGAGCACCTCCTGAACCGCGCCGGCTTCGGCGGGGACCAGGCCGAGGTCCAGCGCCTGGTCGCGCTCGGGCGCGAGCGCGCGGTCGAGTCCTTCTTCCCGGACCCCTCCCGGACGCCGCCGCCGGACATCCTCCCCGGCGCGAGCCTGGACCGGGGGCTCGAGCAGCCCGCCGAGCGCCTGGAGAGCATCGTGCGTCGGCGCGAGAACTTCAGCGGTCACCAGATCGAGATCATCGTCGCCCTGAACAAGTACGGCGACTGGTGGCTCGAGCGCATGGTCCGGGGCGAGGACCCGCTGCGCGACCACATGACGATCTTCTGGCACGGGCACTTCGCGTGCTCGATCAAGGAGGTCGCCGACTCGCAGGAGATGATCGAGCAGATCCAGTTCCTGCGGAAGAACGCGCTGGGTTCCTTCGGCGTGCTCGCGCGCGGCGTCGGCAAGACGCCGGCGATGCTCGAGTACCTGGACAACGCCGAGAACGTGAAGGCGCACCCGAACGAGAACTGGGCGCGCGAGCTCATGGAGCTCTTCTCGCTGGGCGACGGCAACTACACCGAGACCGACATCAAGGAGTCGGCCCGCGCGTTCACGGGCTGGAGCGACGAGGAGAGCCGCTTCACCTTCCGACGCCTCGACCACGACTTCGGGCAGAAGACGTTCCTGGGCGTGACGGGCCAGTTGGACGGCGACCAGTGCGTCGACATCGTCCTGCAGCAGCCCGCCTGCGCGCGGTTCATCGCCAACAAGCTGATCGCGTACTTCGAGGGCGTTCCGCCCGCGGCCGAGCGCCGCGACGAGTACGCGCGCTTCCTGCGCGAGAAGGACTACGACATCGGCGCGTTCCTGCGCCGGCTCCTGAACGACGACGAGTTCTACCGCGAAGAGGTCGTCGGCACGCGCGTGCAGGGCCCGGTCGAGTTCCTCGTCGGCACCTGCCGGCGCCTCGATTTCGACGTCCCGGGCCAGATGCTGCTGAACGGCGCGGACATGCTCGGCCAGCGCCTGTTCTGGCCGCCCAGCGTGAAGGGCTGGGAGGGCGGGATGTCGTGGATCACGACCTCGACGCTGATGAACCGCAGCAACGTGACGGGCGCGATGCTCGGCCTCGTCGACATGCGCAGCCTCGTGTTCGACGAGGAGTTCGAGCACGACGACGCCGCGCCGATGCAGGCGGCCGGCATGCAGGCCGCGCCGACGAAGCGCAACCGCGTGAGCCGCACGAACGGCCTGAATCACATCCGCATCATCCAGGAGCAGGGCTGGACGCCCGAACTGGACGTGCGCGCGCTGGTCGTCGCCTCGGGCGCGAAGAGCGACGCCGAGATCGCCCGCACGCTCCTGACGCGGGTCCTGGCGGTGCCCGTCGAGGACGCCATGGTCGCGGAGCCCGCGGCGTGGCTCGCGCGCGAGCGCGAGGCGCGCGGCATCGCCGACGGACGCATCCTGGAATCCGAACAAGCCGAGGACCTGCTGCGACGCTTCGCGCACCTGTGTCTGAGCCTCCCCGAAGCCCAGCTCCACTGACGCACACCCGAGCGACGACCATGACCGACGGAACCCAGAACTTCGACCGCCGCCGGCTCCTCACGGGGGCCGGCGCCCTGCTCGGCGCGAGCTGGTTCCTCTCGGGACGCACGCGGGCCTGGGCGCAGCCCCTCGACGGCAAGTCCGGCGACCCGGCGCCGCGCACGTTGCTCCTCCTGGAGCTGAACGGCGGCAACGACGGCCTCGACACCCTGATCCCGTTCGGCGAGGACGTCTACCACGCCTCGCGGACGCGCGTGGGCATCGACGCGAAGGAGGTCCTGCGCCTCGACGACTACCACGGGTTCCACCCCGCGTTGGCCGGTCTGCGCGGCGTGTGGGACGAGGGCCAGCTCGCGATCGTCGAGGGCGCCGGCTACCCGAACCCGAACCACTCGCACTTCACGTCGCAGGACATCTGGCACACGGGCCAGCTCGCCGGCCGCGCTTCGGGCGACGGCTGGATCGGGCGCCTGATGGCGCGGCTCTACCCGACCGACCGCAGCGAGCCGCACGCGGTGCACGTGGGTCAGACGCTGCCGTACTCGCTGCACAGCGCCACGCATCCGATCGTCTGCTTCGACTCGCCGCCGGCGTATCGCTGGGCCGAGAATGGCAAGGCGATCGCCGCGGCCGCGACGAAGAAGTCCGACCAGATGAAGACGTGCGCGCCGCTCGACACGATCCGCGGGATCGCCTCGAACGCGCAGGTCAGCTCGGCCGAGATCCGCAAGGCCGCCGCGCAGTACGTGCCGCGCGTGGAGTACCCGAAGTCGGACGTCGCCCAGGACCTCAAGACGGCCGCCGCCCTGCTCTCGAGCGGCATCGGCGTGCGCGTGATGTCGGTGACGCACTACGGCTACGACACGCACGAAGACCACCGGCGCCGGCACGACGTGCTCATGAGCGAGCTCGACGGCGGCCTGACCGCGTTCCTGCGCGACATGCGCGGCACGGCGGCGGGCGACAACTGCCTCGTGATGGTGTTCTCCGAGTTCGGACGCCGCGTCGCCGACAACGCCTCGAACGGCATCGACCACGGCACGGCCGGGCCGATGTTCCTGACGGGGACGCCGGTCAAGGGCGGCCTGTACGGCAAGCACCCCTCGCTGCAGCAACTCGTCGACGGCGACCTCGTCTACACGACGGACTTCCGGACGGTGTACGCGGGCGTTCTCGAGCGCTGGTTCGGCGTCGAGAGCGAGCCGATCCTGGGCGCGCGCTACGACGCGCTGCGGGGATTCCTGACGTGATGGACTCGCGCCGCGTCCTCGCCCTGGCGTTCGTCGGCCTATCCGTGGCCGCGTGCCAGAGTCCGGCGGCGCGCGAACCCGCGCCGCGACCCGACGCGGTCGCCGCGCCGGTCGCCGCTCCCGCGCCGGAGGCGACGACGCGCGTGGTCGTCGAGAAATACCGCAGCGGCAAGACGCGCGTCGAGCGCACCGAGCACCGGCTCGACGACGGCACCTGGATCGCGGAAGGTGCCGCGCGCACGTTCCACCAGACCGGCGAGCCCGACTCGGCCGGCGAGTACTTCGCGGGCGAGAAGCACGGCGCGTGGACCTACTGGTACCCGAGCACGCGCATCGAGGCCGAGGGCGCGTACGTGCGCGGCCAACCGCAAGGTCCCTGGCGCTTCTACCGCGAGAACGGCCGCTGCGTGCAGACCGGCTCCTTCGAGGCCGGAGTCCCGCGTGGGGACTGGACCTATTTCTGGCCCTCGAACAGCCGCCAGCGGACGCGCGGCGAGTTCGTCGACGGACACCAGAACGGCGTGTGGAGCTGGTGGGACGAGGAGGGCCGCGCTGCCGAGGAGGGCACCTACACGAAGGGCCTGAAGCAGGGCACGTGGCGCACGTGGCACAAGAACGGCACCGCCGCGAGCCTCGGCGCGTACCGGGACGACCGCCGCGAAGGAACGTGGACCTCATGGAACGAGGACGGATCCGTCGCGCGCGAGGGGAGCTACGCGAACGGGCTCGAGGACGGCGCGTGGACGTACGCCGGGCCGACCGGCAAGCCGGTGCAGCAGGGCTCGTTCCGCGCGGGCAAGGAAGACGGCCCCTGGACGTACTGGCGCGACGAAGGGACGAAGTCCGACGAAGGCTCGTTCACGGCCGGGCGCGCCAGCGGGACCTGGGTGCACTGGCACGCGGACGGGACCACGAAGGCCTCCGAGGGCGAGTACGTCGACGGGAAGTGCCAGGGCGTCTGGACGTACTGGAACGCGGACGGGACCGAGAAGGAGCGCGCGCGCTTCGAGAACGGTCGGCGCGTGCAGTCCTAGAGCGCGCTTGCGCTCCGCTCCATCTTCTCGGTCCAGTTCTTCCGGCACCCCCGGTCGGAGCCGCGCGCGAGTTCTGTCGACCCGCGCGATCGCTCAGGGCTTGACCTGCACCGTGTAGCCCTTGCGCTCCTGCTCCGCGCGCCAACTGGCGATGTGCTTCGCCTCGTCGTAGTCCGCGGGGACCTTGAACGGGATCTCGCGGTAGAAGTTCGCGCGTTCGTGGGTCGTCGGATTCTCGAGGACGAGGATCGGCTCGGGCGGCTTCGCGGCGCAGGCCCCTGCGAGGCCCACGACGACGAGGAGCAGGCCACGCAACATCGTTCCTGATCGCATGTTCGCCATGCACTCAGCCTACCGCAGAGCGGCTCCGCTTCCCCGATCGCGCGGCGGTGGCGGCGAGCTGCGCGCTCAGAACACGTAAGGGACGAGACGCTTCACGCGGCGCTCGTACTCGGCGTAGTCCGGGTAGTGCGCACGCAGCGATCGCTCCTCGAAGTGGATGCGGGTGAGCATCCCGATCAGCACGACGAGGCCGAGAGCTGCGCTCAGGGGCGAGAAGTGCACGGCCACCCCAGTCCAGGTGAAGAGCAGGACCGCGGCATAGATCGGGTTGCGCACGAACGCGAACGGCCCCGTGGTCACGAGCCCGCCCGCGGTCGGGCCGGCGGCCGCGTGGAAGCTGCGCGCCCCGAAGACGATCCGCGCCCACGCCATCAGCGCGAAGGCCGCGACCTGGATCCCGATGGAGATCGGGCCGGTGCCGAAGAGGCTCTCCGTTGCGACCAGGGCGATCATCGCGGCGACGGCGACCAGGAATCCGAGGAGCGAGGGCAGTGTGGCCTTCATGGCCCACACGCTAGCGCAGTGGGGGAGGATCCTGCCCTCCCGTCCCGCTAGCCCCAGTTCTCCCATTCGTGATTCGCCTCGGCCAGGTCGCGTTCGACCTCGGCCGCGCGCATCTGGGTGTCCTTGAGCTTCTGCGAATCGCGCCAGACTTCCTCGGTCGCGAGCGAGTCCTGCAGCGTCTTCAGCTCGGCCTCGAGCGTGATGATCTTCTTCTCGAGCTTCTCGAACGCCCACGGGTTGCGGACCTTGCCCGGCGCGGCGGACTTCTTGGGCTCCTCGGTCTTGGTCACCGCCTTGGGGGCCGGCTTCTGCGCGGATTTCAGCGCAGGTTTCTGCGCGGGCTTCGCCGCGATCGCCGCCGCTCGGGACACGGACTTCGCGTCCTCCGAAGCGGAGAGCTTCGCTCGGCGCCAAGCCGAGTAATTCCCCTCGAACTTCGTCACGGTCCCGCGGTCGACCTCGAGGATCACGTTGCACAGGCCGTCCAGGAACTCGCGGTCGTGGCTGACGACGACCAGCGCTCCCTGGTACTCGCCCAGCATCTCCTCGAGCGCCGTCCGCGCCGAGAGGTCCAGGTGGTTCGTCGGCTCGTCCATCGCCATCCAACTCGGGTTCGACAGCACGAGCCGCGCGAGGCACAGACGGGCGCGCTCGCCGCCGGAGAGCGTCCGGATCTCCGCGTCCACGTCGTTCCCGCGGAACAGGAACTTCGCCAGGTGGTCGCGGATCTCCTGGTCGGTGAGCTGCGGCCACGCGCGGCGCATCGTGATGAAAGGCGTCGCGTCCTCGGAGAGGGCGCTCGTGTCCTGGTCGTGGTAGCCGCACGCCGCGCGGTGGCCGAAGTCGAGCTCGCCGCCCATCGGTTGCGCGCGCCCAGCCAGGATGCGCAGGAGCGTCGTCTTGCCCGCGCCGTTGCGTCCGACGATGCCGATGCGCTCGCCGCGCGCGATGCGGAAGCTCGCGCCGGCGAAGATCGTCTTCGCGCCGTACCCGCCGGAGAGATTGCGCGCCTCGAGCACCATCTCGCCCGCGCGGTCGGCCTTCGGCGGCCGGATCACGGGCTTGCGCACGTCGTGGAACGGCTTCTGGAGCCGCTCGATGTTCTCGAGCTTCTTCTGCCGGCCTTTCGCCTCGGCCGTGCGCTGGCTGCCCATGTGCTGGCGGATGAACTGCTCTTCCTTGCGCAGGAAATCCTGCTGCTGCTCGAACGCGCGCAGCTCGGAGGTGTGGCGCTCCTCCTTGATCTCGACATAGCGGTCGTAGTTGCCCGGATAGCGCGACAGCTCGCCGCGCTCGAGCTCCACGATCGAATCCACGGCGCGCGCCAGCAGCCGGCGGTCGTGGCTGACGACGAGCACCGCGCTCTTGAGCTCGTGCAGGAACGCCTCCAGCCACTCGATGCCCTCGAGGTCCAGGTGGTTCGTCGGTTCGTCGAGCAGCAGGAGGTCGCTGCCCGCGACGAGCTCGCGCGCGAGCGCCGTGCGGCTCTTCTCGCCGCCCGACAGCGTGCGCGCCTCGCGGTCCCAGAACGCCTCGGCGAGGCCGATGCCGGAGAGCACCGTCTCGACGCGCCGTCCCGTGTCCCAGCCGCCCAGGTGGTCGATGCGCTCCGACAGGACGTCGTGGCGCTTCATCAGGCGCTCGAGGTCCTCCCCCGAGGCCTCGCTCGTGGCGTGGTTGACCTCGTCCAGCTCCTTCATGGTCGCGTGCAGCTCGTCCAGGCCCGACTCGACCCATTGGCGCACCGTGGTGCCGGGCGGGAACTCGGGCCGCTGCGTGACGTGCGCGACGCGGATCCCGGGCGGGATCAGCACCGCGCCCCAATCGGGCTGGTCGAGCCTCTCGATCAGCCGCAGGAGCGTCGTCTTGCCGCCGCCGTTGCGGCCGACCATCCCGATCTTCTCGCCCGCGGCGATACGGAGGCTCGCCCCGCGCAGGACGGCCTGCGCGCCGAAGTGCTTCTGGACGTTTTCGAGCGTCAGGATCGTCATGGAGGGCGAAGAGGATACTCGCGCCGCGCCGCGGACGGGCGCCCGATTCCCGACGGCCGCGATCAGCGCGGTCCGGGCGGCGGCAGATCGCCGTTCTCGAACACGTAGCGCTGCGACGTCGTGACGGTGAGGCCCACCTTCAGGCTCGAGGTGTGCACGATCTCGTAGCGCGCGTAGGCCGTTCCTGGCGGCAGCGCGTCGCGCGCGACCACGGCCACGGCCAGCGCCTTCTCCCGCGCGCCGGGCGCCCCGGGATCCGCGGAAGCGAAGAAGTCGCCGCCCTCGATCTCGATCAGCAGCGTCGCGCCCTCGACGCCGGTGGTCGAGTTCAGGTGCACCTTGACCTCGCGCGCGCCGGTGTGCGCGCGCACCGCGGCCTGCACGTCCAGCAGGCCGGAAAACGTCGCCTTGGCCTTCGACACGCCGCCCGAGATCGTGCCCCAGTTCAGCGCGACGATCACGCCCGCGACCAAGCCCATCAGGAGCAGGACCGCGCAGCCGATGCCGAGGCAGGTCTTCCAGACGGGCTTGGACGGTCCTGCCATGGGTGCTCGATGCTAGCGGCATCCGACGCGCGCGAGGCGAAGCCTCGCTGATCCGCCCCGGGTCAGCGCCGTACCTTCCGCGCCGGGATCGAGAACGTGAACGTCGTGCCGGCGCCTTCCGTGCTCTCGACGGTCACCTGGCCGTCGTGCGCTTCGACGAACGTCTTCACGATCGCGAGGCCCAGGCCCGTGCCCGAGGCGTCCGACTTCTGCGCGTCGCTCTCGTGCGCGTCGAAGATCTTGTCGAGCCGGTCCGCCGGCACTCCGGCGCCGTCGTCGCGCACCCAGCAGACGACGCCGCCTTCCGGAGACATGTCGCGCGCGCCGATCTCGACCGTCCCGCGCGGCGTGTAGCGGATCGCGTTGGCGATCAGGTTCTGGAAGATGCGGCGCAGGAGGCTCGCGTCCGCGTCGATGACCAGGTCCTCGGGGACGCGGTTGACGAGCTTCGTCGAGGCCGTTCCCGCGACGGGATGGAGGTCGTGGGTCAGCCCCTCGACGAGCGGCCACAAGTCGAACGAGCGTCGCTCGAGCCGCACACCGGTCTCGGTGGCCAGGCCCGTGTTCTCCTCGATCACCTTCGCCACGAGCGCGTCGAGGTACTTCACGTTGCGGCGCAGGCTCTTCAGCATCTGCTCGCTCTCCGAGCGATGGTCGGGTCGATTCCACGTCAGCTCGAACACCCGCGTGGCGAGCGAGATGGCGTTCAGCGGCGTGCGCAGGTCGTGCGCGACGAACGCGAGGTACTCCTGGCGCCGCTGCTGGACCTCGAGCGCCTGCTGCGTCGCGTAGGCCTGAACCGCCGCGCCGATCGCGCCGTCGAGCACGCGGTTCAGGATGTGGAACGGACGGCCCTGCATCGTCAGGCCGTGCTCGTCGGCGAGGTCGTGGATGCAACCGCGCAGGATGTTGTACTCGGCGACGATCTCGTCGATGTCGTAGCCGTCCACGAGCCGCTGCACGCCGTGGATCGGGGGGCTGGCCTCGACGAGTGCTTCGGCGATCGTCTCCGTGGACTGCTTGAACAGCGCCGCCGTCAGCTCGTCGATGAGCATGGGCACGTGGTCCGTGAGCGTCGGCGTGTCGAGGTTCCTGGCCGACGGCAGCTCACGCACCTGCGCGCGCCAGCGCGCGAGCAGGTTCTCGCGCTCCTGCTGGATCAGCTTCGCGATCCTGAAGAGTTGGGTGATGGTCGTGTCCTTCCTCAGGTCGCGCGGAGACTGCGCGCGGTCGCGGACCCCTGCGTCCGTGGATCCGCCCGGGGGTCGCCGACCGGACCGGCATCATGGCACAACTCGACGACTCTGGACCGGGGCCCGCGCGCGCGCCCGCGCCTGCGCCGCCTGCCGCGGGTCGCGGCCTCGCGCGCGCCCGAGGCAGGCTGATGCCGGGCGCCCGGGCCGTTCGGCGGCTTTTCTCCGATTCGCGGGACTTCTCCGGAAAGTGCCGGCGCCCCGGCGCCTCTGGCCACACGTCCTCCGCCCCGCAGTGTCCCGAGAAGCCCGAGAGCGCACCCCTTGAAGTCCTCCTCCCTCGTCCTGCCCCTGTTCCTGCTCGCGTCGACGGGCTTCGCTTCGGCGCAAAGCGTCAAGGTCCCGCGACCGCTGCCGTTCCTGCCCGACGTCAAGACGCCCGCAGCGGTGCTCGACGGCCCGCGCGAGGCGGCTCCCGTGCGCGGGATCCCCGCGGGCGTGCCCGCGCGCGCGGCGTTGCCGCCGAAGGTGGTTCCGCCGGCCGGCGAGGCCGCGCCCGGGTTCGCGCCCGACTTCTCGAGCGTGCGCTTCGACGAGCCCGGCGACGGCGCGCTGTGGGTGCGCGGCCGCACGTACAAGGCCCGCTTCGACGGGGACGGTGCGACCTACATCCCATTCCTGGGTTCGCGTGCGCCGCACAACTTCCCGCTGGCGGTCGAGCTGGCGTCGTTCACGGTCGGCGGTGCGCCGATCGCGCTCGAGCGCGGCGAGCTCGCGCGCTCGGGCGACGACGTGACCATCGACCGCGGCGGCGTCCGCGAGGTCTGGCATCTGGGCCTCGAGTCGGCCGAGCAGACGTTCGTGTTCGACGCGCGGCCCGCGGGCGACGTCGAGCTGGGCCTCGCGTTCGAGACCGAGCTCGCGCCGCGCGCGACCGCGCAGGGACTCGAGTTCGACGGTCCGCACGGCGGCGTGCGCATGACCAGCGCCGTCGCGATCGATGCCGGAGGGCGGCGCCTCGAGCTCGCGACGCGTCTCGATGCCGGTCGCATCGCGATCCACCTGCCGTCGGCGTTCAGCGCGGAGGCGCGCTACCCGCTCGTGATCGATCCCGTGTACTCGTCCTACGCGTGGGAGACGAGCGCCAACACCGCCGGGGCGCCGGACATCGCGAACTCGAGCTCGGCGGGCACGTGGTGCGCCGT
Organism: Planctomycetota bacterium; assembly: GCA_026692665.1. GTDB lineage: Bacteria > Planctomycetota > UBA1135 > UBA1135 > JAEUHZ01. The sequence continues at coordinate 8,436 of JAPLOF010000021.1, read as the reverse complement.
GTACCAGTACTACTTCAGCGGGAACGACGTCGACGTCTGGGCGCAGGACATCTACTACGGCCAGCCCGTCGCGGGCACCGGCTACTGGGTCGACTACACGACCGCGCGCTGGCTGATGCCCAAGATCGCCTACAACGCGCTGCACGACACGTTCCTCACGGTCTCGAGCGCGTACGAGACGTCGGGGCGGATCATGGCGCGGGCGCACTACGCCCACACGACGAACGCCTTCGCGCAGGTGCTCGTCCAGGACAGCTCGGGCGGCGACTGCAGCAGCGCAGACGTCGGCGGCGATCCGACGCTGCTCGGGCCGACGTACTTCTTCGTCGTCTGGCAGCGCAACTACTCGCCGACCGACCGCGACGTGCACGGGCGCCTGATCGACTGGGACGGGACCCTGCTCGGCATCGGGCCGGTGTACATCGAGAACAGCGGCGCGGACGACGTTTCCCCGACGATCTCGAAGACCGACGGCCACCAGCCGTTCCAGACGCAGCGCTGGAACGTCGTGTGGGTGCGCGGGCTGACTGCCGGTGACGTCTACGGCGCGCAGATCGACTGGGACGGCACGATCGCGACGGCGCCCTTCGCGATCGACACGACCGCCGCGATCGACAGCCTGCCCACGGCTTCGAGCCTGCTCGACGGCGCGGTCGGTCCGCGCCCGTGGATGGTGGCCTTCACGCGCGTCAATGGCGACCTCGACATCATGGGCCGCGTGCTGGTCGGCGGGACGACCGTGGGCGGCCTCAACATCTCCGTGAGCGAGTACGGCGCGATCTACGAGGACCAGAACTACCCCGATGTCGACACGAATGGTCAGCGTTTCGTCCTCACGTACTGCGAGACGTACCCCGGGAACCCGTACGACCGCGACCAGTACGTGGCGGCCATGCACTGGGATGGTGTCTCGGTGACCGTGGACGAGGCACACCAGAACATCGACTTCTCCACGGCCGACTCGGTGCAGGGCCAGATCTCGGGCTGCATGAACGACAGCTCGCAGGGCTACCCGTACTACGGCCTCGCGTGGCCGCGCTACGGAACCGTCGGCGACGTCTACGTCGGCGCGTACTACGAGCCGGCGCTCGTCGAGGCCACGTGCTTCGGCGACGGCACCGGCAGCGCATGCCCGTGCGGCAACTACGGCACGAGCGGTCGCGGCTGCGCGAACTCGGCCACGAACGGCGCGTTCCTCTACGAGCAGGGCAATCCGTGGCTGAGCGCGGACAACGTCTCGCTGACCGCGTTCGGGCTCCCGCCGACCGCGGGTTGCCTCTTCTTCCAGGGCGCGGGCATCTCCGCTTCCGGCTCCGCGTTCGGCGACGGTCTGCGCTGCATCTCGGGCACGGTGATCCGGATCGGGACGAAGACCGCTTCGGCTGGGGTCGCCGTCTATCCGGAAGCGGGCGACGCGCCGATCTCCGTGAAGGGCCTTCTGCCGGCCGACGGCGGTTGGCGCGGATACCAGGCGTGGTATCGCAATGCAGCCGCGTATTGCACGCCGGCCACGTTCAACATGACGAGCGGGATGCGGATCATCTGGGTGAGGTGATCCGGGCGCGATCGCCATCCGTGAAGTCGCCGAGCGCAGGCTCGGCGACTTCGTCGTTCGGTCGGTGGTGCCGCGGCGCGCCGCGTTCGGATCGGTCGCGATCCCCGTGCACTCGTGGGCTCGAGCTCGTCAGACCCTGCGTGCCACGACCTCGTACACGTTCGGCAGAACCGTGAAGTCCGTCTCGGCACGCATCCCGTCGAAATCCTCGAAGAATCGGCGCGCGTCGGCCTCGGTGATCTCGCCCATCTGCACGAGCTTCGGGACGAAGTTGCGCCACCACGAGGCGACCCAGTGCCACATGCTCTCGCCCGGACGCGCGAGACGCTGGTGCTGGTCGATGTGCTCGACCACGAACCCTTGGTCGCGCAGGATGCGCGGCAGGCGGCCGACCACGTCGGGGTCCCCGCCGCGCGCGCGCCACGAGCGTGCGGTCGCCGCGACGACCTTCGCGTAGCTCTCGCGGCGCGGGGCGCACGTCATGGCCTCGTAGTTGAAGTAGTCGTGGACTACGAATCGGCCGCCGGGCTTCAGCGCGCGGGCGACGCCGGCGACGACGCTCTCGGGGGACGCCACGAAGCACAGCACCCAGCGGGCGTAGGCCAGGTCGAACGGGAGCTGCGTCCCGACCGCCTCGCCGAGCCTCTGGACGTCCCCGATGACACCGTCGATCTGGGTCAGCCCGCGAGCCGCTGCCTGCTCGCGGACGTGCTCGATGAACGGCCGCGACTCGTCGAGCGCGAGCACGCGCCCGTGGCTCTGGACGACCTGCGCCAGATCGAACGATGCGTAGCCCGGTCCGGCGCCGACGTCGAGAACGCGCTGGCCCGGGGCCAGCCCCGCGCGCTTCCAGGCCGCGTGGGCCGCGTCCGACCAGAGGCGGTGTTGCAGGCCCAGGCGCTGCAGTTCGTCGTCGCCGGTGCCCAGCACGTATTCGCGCTCGTCGGTCGTCGCCATGGGCGGCACGATACTCCGCCGGGTCGCTGGGCGCCGCCGGCGAGCCGAACCCGATTTCCAGGCCGTTCGCTCCGGCCATGCCGCCGGTCAGGACCTCGAATCGGAAGGTCGCAGCAGGCGCACCCGCACCGTCTTGCCCTTGACCTTGCCGGCGGAGAGCTTCTGCACCGCCTGCGCGCCGATCCGTCGATCGACGGCCACGTAGGTGGCGCTCTCGTTCACCGTGATCTTGCCGATCTGCTTGGCATCGAAGCCGGCCTCGCCGGTGAGGGCGCCGAGCACGTCTCCCGCGCGGATCTTCTCCTTGCGCCCGCCCAGGATCTGCAGCGTGACCATCGGCGGCACCAGCGGCTCGCGGCCGCGCGGGACGAGCTCGGTCAGGGTGTGCCATTCGGCCTTCGTGCCCTGCATCTCCTCGATGCGCTCGACGTTGCCCATGTCCCGCGGGCTCGCGAGGCTGAGCGCCCAGCCGTCCTCGTCGACGCGTCCCGTGCGGCCGATGCGATGGACGTGCACCTCGGGATCACGCGTGATGTCGACGTTGACCACGGCTTCAAGGCGTTCGATGTCGAGGCCGCGCGCCGCGACGTCGGTCGCCACCAGCACGGAGCAGCTCTTGTTCACGAACTGGACCAGCACCTGGTCGCGGTCGCGCTGGTCGAGGTCGCCGTGCAGGGCCAGCGCGACGATGCCCTCGGATTCCAGCAACTCGACGAGGTCGCGGCACTGCTGCTTCGTGTTGCAGAACGCGATGGTGCGCACCGGCCGGAAGTGCAGCAGGAGCCGCGGAACGGCCTGCAGGCGCGAGATCTCGTCGACCTCGTAGAACCGCTGGCGGATCTTCGTGGCCGCGTGCTGGTCCAGGAGCTTCACCTCCTTGGGATCGCGCAGGAACTGGCGGGCCAGCCGCGCGATGCCTTCGGGGTACGTCGCCGAGAAGAGCAGCGTCTGGCGGTCCACCGGGCACTGACTCGCGACCGTGACGATGTCGCCGTAGAAGCCCATGTCGAGCATGCGGTCGGCTTCGTCGAGCACGAGCGTGTGCAGGGCGTCCAGCCTCAAGGTGTCGCGCTGGAGGTGGTCCATCACGCGACCGGGCGTCCCCACGACGATGTGCGCGCCGTGCTCCAGGCTCGCGATCTGTGGCCGGATGGGGGAGCCGCCGCACAGCGTGAGGACCTTGAGGTTCTCCTCGGCGCGCGCGACGCGACGGATCTCCGTCGCCACCTGGTCGGCCAGCTCACGCGTCGGGCACAGCACGAGCGCCTGCACCCCGGAACGGTCCAACTTCAGGTTGAAAAGCAGCGTCAACGCGAACGCCGCGGTCTTGCCGCTGCCCGTCTTGGCCTGCGCGATCAGGTCGTGGCCGGCGAGCGCCAGGGGCAGGCTCGCCGCCTGGATCGGAGTCATCGCGTGGTAGCCGAGGCGCGTGAGGTTCGCGAGCGCCGCGCTCGAGAGCGGCAGCTGGCTGAACGGCGGGCCGCTCCGTGCGACGTCGGTACTCGGCTTCGGATCTTCGGGCGGCTGGTTCATGGAGGGCAGGCGGGGGCGATGGATTCTGCGGGCCGCCTGGCGCCCTCCGATGCATGCGATGAGGCCGCGACTAGAGTTGCGCGCCGAGCACGATCGGACGGTAGCCGAAGTCGACGAGCACGAGCTCCTTGAACTCGAGCCGCAGCGCCTCCGCCGGGATCAGGATCCCGTAGCGCTCGGGCAGGTAGATCCACTGGTTGTCTTCCTTGTCGACCTCCGCCGGCGTCCCCATCTGCATCATGACCTGGGCCTTGGTCATGCCTTTCTTCAGGCCTTTCGCGAGCTCCTTGACCTTGTCCCACGGGTAGCGCTGGTTGCCGCGCGGCACCATCTCGCCGGTATCCGTGTTCTGGGTGACGCAGGCGCTCGTGCCGGCGAAGAGGAGCATCCAAGCCAGCAGACCCGGCCGGCAGGCCTTCGCGATCACGGCCAGGGTCGAGCGGGGAGGCTGTGCGTTCATCGTGGATTCCAAGCGCTGGGGGAGACCGCGTGCGCGTCGAGGGCCTTCGTGCCGCGACGACCAGGCTCCGCAGTGGACGGGAGCGTAGGCCGCGCGGTGACCCGCGGGCAAGCGCGCGGTTCCGGCCTCAGAACGCGAAGGTTACGCCCACGAACGGCCCGCCGGCCGAAAGGTCGTACAGGATCCCGCCCGAATCGAAGTCGTAGGCGATCTCGCGCCAGCCCAGGCGGACATCCCCCCAGCTCCAGGCCCAGCCCCCGCCGGCCAGCACCTGCCAGGTCAGGTCGGACGAGATGCCGAAGCCGCCGATGTCGCCATAGGCGAGGCCGAAGGCCCCGGTCGTGCCGCCGACGCGTCCGCGCAGGCCGACGAACGGGTCGAGCAGGTCCGCGCGTGCCGAGAGGTCGAGCACGCTTCCGCCCTCGGGGTCCAGGCTCAGATCGACATGCAGGTAGCGCAGGCCGAAGACCCCGTCGACCTGCGAACTCTCGCCGCGGGCCAGGTTGCGCGCGGCGCCGAGCCCGATGAGCAGTTCGTCGTTCTGCGCCTCGAACGGCGTCTCGAGCGGCCCATCGAGAGTTCCCTCCTGAGTGAATTGGGCCCAGAGGACGTCGCCGAGCAGACTCCAGTCGCCACGGGTGGCCTCGAACGAGACCATCGCCGCTCCGGTCAGGTAGTCGAGCGCGCTGCCGCCTTCGCTCTCGGAGTCTCCGCCGATCCCCTGGATCTTCAGGGTTCCTTCCACGGACGGCGCCCACACATAGGGAGTCAGGCTCACCTTCCAACCGCCGTCTCCGGACGGAGTCTGGGCCCCGGCGAGGCCCGCGATCGCGTGCGCTCCGAACAGGGTGAGTACGATGCGGTTCCTGCTCATGCGGCGGTGTCGGACCGTGGCCGTGTGGCGCTCACGTCGGAGCGAACGGAGCGCAAGCATAGGCTCCCCGCGGAGCGGACTCACCAACGGCGATCCCTGGACGCGCGGGAAACGCCGACCAGCCGTCAGTAGAGGCGCCCGAAGACGAGCGCGAACCCGGATCCCTCGCCGTCGGTCGCGCCCACCACGAGCGCCGCGGGACCGAGCGGCGTGTCGCTCGCGAGGAACACCGAGCCGCCGACCGACAGGTCGCCCAGGTCGACGTGCTCGGAACTCGTCCACGTGTTGCCGGCTTCCAGCGTCCCTCCCACGAAGACCGGGAACCCCAGCAACGTACGCTCGTTGGTGAGTGCCTGCCAGGCGATCGCGCGCACGAGAAGCACGGTGTCGCCCGATTGCGAGTCGGGCGGCGAGCCCGAGAGGCGCCCGAAGCCACCCAGGAAGAAGCTGCGCGAGACCGGGAGCGCATCGTCGAGTGAGGTTCCCGCGTCGACCCCGAACCCGATCGTCGTATCCCCGAACGACGTGAACCCGTTCGTGCGCAGTCGGAGAGTCTCGAAATCCTCGTCGCTTCCCAGCGCATCGATGGCTGCCGTGGCCTCGGCGGATCCCACGAGGCCCGAACGCGGGAAGTCCGGCAAGTCCAGCGTGTCCCAGGCGAAGCGCGCGACGAGGGTTCCGATGTCGAGATCGGTATCGGTCGATCCACCCGCGACCCGATCGAGCGTGTTCGAGTCCGCGCCGCGCCGCACGCCGATCCGCGCCTCGCCCCAGTCGCCCAGCACACGGCCCAAGTCCGCGCCGACCTCCCAGCTCTCGGTGAGCACGTCGCCGCGCACGTCGGTGTCCTCGTCGAGGTCGTAGGCGCGCTTTTCGTAGGAGCCGAGGGGCGCCACGAACCAGCGCAGCCCTGGGTCGAGCGGGATCCACAGTTCGCTCTCGATGCGCAGCGGCGTCCCGATCGTGAGGCCCGTGCGCCACTCGACCCCGCTGCTCGAGAAAGGGGTCGTCGTCCAGCCGACACCCAGCGCGTAGTTCCCGCTGCCCTGGAAATCGTCGTACAACCCGAGCCCGAAGCGCAGATACGTCGGGCCCCAGCTCTTCTCGCGCACGGAGTACACGAGGTCCGTCGTGCCGTCGGCGGCCTTCTCGGTGCGATAGTCCACCCGATCGAAGATCCCGAGCCCGGTGAGCCGCGCGAGGTCGTGCTCGACGGCTTTCGGATCGAGTTCTCTCAGGCCCAGGCCTTCGATGCGAGCGGCGATGACGGCATCGGAGAGCGACGAGCGGTTCTCGATGCGGACGCGCGCGATCGGCTGGGGCGGGCGGTCCTTGGCGCGGTGGCGGGCGACGAACGCGGCCCAATCCGTTTCGGAGACCGAGAGCGCTCTCAGCGCACCGGCCCGGGCCAAGGCGGAGTCGCGCCCGGCATTCGCCGCTTCGAGCGCCTTGTCGAAGTCCGCGAAGGTGATCGAGCCCAGCGCAGGCTCGATGAGCACGTCCTGCGGGCGCAACAGCGCGCGCGCACGCTCACGGCCAGCCTGGATGACGACGTCCTGGGCCTGCGTGGCCACCGTGAGGAAGGAGGCGATCTTCTGCGAGTCCGACTCCGGCGGCGTGCCGACGTCCACGGCGATCACGATGTCGGCTCCCATCTCGAGGGCCACGTCGATCGGCAGGTTGTCGACGTAGGCGCCGTCGACCAGCTCGCGTCCGTCGCGCTCGACGGGCGCGAACGCGCCGGCGATCGACATGCTGGCGCGCATGGCCTGCGCCAACTCGCCGTCGCGCAGCACGACGCGCTGGCCCGTCGCGAGGTCCATGGCCACCGCTCGGAAGGGCAGGGGCAGCGCATCGAAGTCCTGCGCGTCGGAGACGCGCATCGTGAGCTTCCGGAACAGGGGCTCGATCTTCAGCCCCTGGACGACGCCGCGCGGAACCGCGAGCCCGCCGTCCTTCCAACCCACCTCGAGCCCGATGAGGAAGTCGCGGGTCTCCTGGCGGCGCCGCCACGCCAGGGACTCGCGCGGTGGAGAGTCGTTGAGGACCTCGCCCCATTCGAGCGTCTCGATCGTCGCGCGGATCTCCGTGGGCGAGGAGCCCGCGGCGTACAGCCCGCCGACGATCGCGCCCATGCTCGTGCCGACGACGAAGTCGACCGGGATGTGCGCTTCCTCGAGCACCTCAAGCACGCCGACGTGCGCAGCTCCGCGCGCGCCGCCCCCCGACAGCACCAGCCCGATGCGCGGACGCTTGGGCTCGTCGAACGGGGCGACCGGTGGATTCGTGCAGAGGGGCGCGGCACAGAGGATCAAGGCCAGCATGGGAGGTCCAGAGTGCCACGCGTGCCAGCACGGCGCGACGATGCGTCGCCGTCGTATCCCGCGATGGGCTCGAGGCCCGGTCCCGCCTGAGCGAGACCGGGCCTCGAGCGAGGATCAGCGGACGGACCCGTCAACGGGGGTTGACGGGTCCACCCATGTCACGGGACCCAGATCACGGCGACACCGTTCGACAGATTCGAACCGGTGGCGCACAGGCCGATCGGGTTGCGGTACCAGACCTGGTAGTAGCGCGCACTCGGCTGACCGAGAGGTCACCGCCCTGCGGGTAGCTCGTCGTGCCCGTCGTGTGGGCCTTCGTGCCCAGGCGAACCTGGCTGCCCGCCACGCACCGGCGACCGTCCACGAAGGGCACGTTCGTCTGCGCGTCACCCTGGAAGAAGAGCGCGGAGCCCGAGCCGCTGCCCGGGATCGGGAGGTTCGTCACGGTCAGCGAGAGGCCGTCCGCACCCAGCGAGGTCAGGCCAGCACCGAGGAGCACTGCACCGACACCCGTCGAGTTGCGGCAACCCTGGCCGGAGCCAGGCAGAGCGTTGTTGCCACACGGGCACCCGATGTAGCCGAAGCAGAACGTCGTGCCGCCGTTCGTCTCGCACTCGTCGGGGATCGTGTTGGCGTTCAGGTCCTGGCTCGTCGCGTTGGCGATATCGCAGGTGTCCGGGATGCCGTTCAGGTTGCAGTCCGGGACTCCGTTGGCGATCTCGCAGGCATCGCC
>JAPLOF010000020.1 GCA_026692665.1 Planctomycetota bacterium | reverse complement strand
CCGTACCACCGTTCCGAACCCCCGGCGACTCAGGTTTCAGCCTCGGCGCGGCCCGTCCCCGAACCGTACACTCGATCGATGCACGAAATCCGCATGCAGCACCCGGGCAAGAACGCGCTCGGGACGGACCTGATCGGGTGGCTGGACGAGGAACTGCGCCGCGCTGGCGACGAGCCCATCCTGTTGACCGGCACCGGCGACGCCTTCTCGGCCGGGTTGAACCTCAAGGAGGTCCTCGGCCACGACCGCCAAGGCATGGAGACGATGCTGCGCCGGCTCGACGCGACGATCGCGCGGCTCTTCCTGCATCCCGCGCCCACGGTCGCCCTCGTGAACGGGCACGCGATCGCGGGCGGCTGCATCCTGATGCTGGCGTGCGACTGGCGCATCGCCGTCGACGATCCGAAGGCACGCATCGGCATCAACGAGGTCGCGATCGGCGCCTGCATCCCGCCCGTCGCCCTGAACATCGTGAAGCGCCGCCTGCCGCCGCAGGCCGTCGAGCGCGTCATCCTCGGCGCGCAGCTGCACCCGCCCGAGGCCGCTCTCGCGCTGGGTTTCGTCGACGAGGTGTCCGCGGACGCGCCGGCGGCGGCATTGAAGCGGCTGCAGGCGCTTTCGGCGCATCCGCGGACCACGTACGCGGTGACGAAGCGCGCCCTGCGCTCGGGGATGGTGGCCGTCTCCACCGAGGACGAGCACCGTTTCCGCGAGCAGGAGGTCCCGATCTGGACCTCCAAGGAAATGAAGGAACGCGTCAGCGCCGTGCTGAACCGGAAGTAGGCCCATGACCGCACTCGCCGCCCTGTTCCTCGCGCTCGCCGTCCAGCCCACTCCGGGATCCGAGGTCGTGCGCGACTGGCTCGTGATCCCCCCGACCGACCGCACCGGTCGCAGACCGTTCGCGCCGAGCGTGGTGTTCGAGCACCACCTGCTGAGTCCGGATGCCGCCGCGCCGAAGGTCGGCGACGCTCTGAAGGGCGAGCTCGGCGAGGAGAAGAGCTGGTCCGAGCAGAAGGCCGGCGACGACGGGTCCCTGGGCGGCGAAGTCGGCTGGGCCTACGCGCGCGTCGAGTCCGCCGAGCGCCGCGTCGTGCTGGCGAAGCTCTCGGGCGCGGGTCGGCTGTTCGTGAACGGAGCCGGTTTCCCCGGTGACCTCTACGCCTACGGTTTCGGTGGCGTTCCTGTCGCCCTGAGGAAGGGCGCGAACGACGTCTACGTCGGCGGAGTGCGCGGCTCGTTCCGGCTCGAGCTCGTCGACGTCGCCACGCAGATCCTGGCCGGCTCCTGGGACCACGTCGTCCCGGACGTCGTGCGTGGCGACACCTCGCGCGCGCCCTCGCTGGGATTCCTGGTCTGGAACACCAGCGAGGCCGCGCACGACACGACCGTCACGGGCTACTTCGGGATCACCCAGACGGCCTTCAACCCCTACCAGGACATGGTGACGATCCCCCCCGGTTCCGCGTGGCGCTTCTCGCTGCCGGTGGACCTGGAGAAAGCCGTCGCCGGTCAGGGCGAGACCGCGCCGGTGCAGCTGACGGTCGAGACGGGCAGCACGATCCTGCGCGAGCGCGTCGAGATCCCGGTACGCGGATTCGAAGAGGCCCGCCGCGTCTCCTTCACATCGGCGATCGACGGATCCCCGCAGACGTACGCGCTGGTCCCTCCCAAGGATCGCCGCGCCACGTCGACGCGCAAGGTCCTGCTGTCGCTGCATGGCGCGAGCGTCGATGCCCTGAGCCAGGCGCGTGCCTACGCGCAGAAGCCCGACATCGCGATCCTGTGCCCGACGAACCGCCGACCCTACGGGTTCGACTGGCAGGACTGGGGCCGTCTCGACGCGTACGAGGCGCTCGACCAGTTCCTGGGTGCCGTGGAATCCAACTTCGATCGCTACGAGCGCCGCCGCGCCGCGCACATCGTGCTCACCGGCCATTCGATGGGAGGCCACGGCACGTGGAACCTTGCGGCCAACGACGCGGACGCGTTCGACGCGATCGGGCCGAGCGCCGGCTGGGCCAGCTTCGACAGCTACGGCGGCCGGCCCGACGGAACGCTGAAGGAGCTCTGGCAGGGCGCGGATTTCGCTTCGCGGACGGAGGAACTCGCGGCGAACCTCGTCGCGCTGCCGACGTTCGTCCTGCACGGCACCGCGGACGACAACGTCCCGCCGTCGGAAGCGCACGACATGATCGCGCGGCTCGAGAAGCTGGGCGGGAAGCCGAAGTCGCACTTCCAGGAGGGCGCGGGCCACTGGTGGGACGGCGATCTGTCGCCCGGCGCCGACTGCGTCGACCATCCCTCGATCCTGGCGCTGTTCGACGAGAAGCCGCAGGTCGACGAATACGTGTTCGACTGGATCGGCGCGGATCCGGGCGTCGATTCGCATCACCGCTGGATCGAGGTGCTGCAGCCGCTCACCTACGGGAGACCCTTCCGCGTGGTCGCGCAACGCGGCGAGGATCGGCGCACGATCCAGGTCGAGACGGAGAACGTGCGCGCGATCCGCTTCGCCCGCGTCACGGGCCAACTGCGAGCGGCGCTCGACGGCAAGTCGCTCGGTGCATGGCCAGGCGACTCGACTTGGGCGCTCACGGCCCAAGGATGGACAAGGGTCGAGGACGGCAAGCTGACGGGCAAGTCGCCCGCGCGCTGCGGACCGTTCAAGCGGGCCTTCGACAACCGGTTCGTCCTCGTCCACGGCACGAGCGGCGATGCGAACGAAGATCGCGAGCTCTTCGAGCGCGCCCGCTACGACCAGATCACGTGGTGGTACCGCGCGAACGGCACGCCGCCGCTCCTGTCGGACGAGCAGTTCCTGAAGGGCGACTACGCCGGTCGCAACGTGATCCTGTACGGCAACCGCGACACGAACGCGGCCTGGAAGAAGCTCCTCCCCGAGAGCGGTCCCATCGACGCGCGGCGCGGCGAGCTCCGCCTCGGCGCGCGCACCTGGAAGGGCGACGATCTCGGCGCGGTCCTGGTACGCCCGCGCGCCGACGACGCGGTCGGCCTGGTCGGCGCGTTCGCCGACACGGGCGTGCGCGGCACGCGGCTCGGCTACGTGCTCGCGCCCTTCACGTCGGGCGTCGGCTATCCCGACTATGCGGTTTGGTCGAGCGCGATCCTCGGATCGGGCGACGGCGGCGTCCTCGCCGCGGGCTGGTTCGGTGCGGACTGGAACCTCGACCCGAAGCAATTCGCGCAGCCGGAAGCACGCTGAAGCGGCGCGTCAGCGTCGCTGGTAGACGGCCCAGTCCGAACCGCTGGGTCCGGCGTGTCGTGAGACGCCGACGACGTCGTAGCTCCGAGTCCCGATGCGGATCGCGGTAGGCGGCTCGCTCTCGAAGTGCGGGTGGTCGGTGACGGCGAAGTCCGGCCCCCCCGGGGGCAACTGCTTCTGCGGCACGTACACGAGCTCGCGACCCGCGGGCAACGATCGCCTGTGCCACTCGAGCAACGCGCCGACGTTGAAGTCGTAGTTGCCCGTGACCACGATCGGCCGTGCGTCGCTCCGCGTGGCCATCGCGCGCACGAGATCGCCGATCGCGCCTCGGCCGACGCGCAGGAACGGCACGGCGTGCGCGAGGTTCCCCGCGGCGAACAGCACCAGGATGGACGCGGCTTGCACCCGCCCGGCGCGCCCGACTTCGGCGAAGTGCCCAAGGACCCGCGCCAGGGACAGCGACCAGAAGGCGAGCGGTACGAGGAAGTAGCGCGGCGCCAGGTACTCGTGCCGCAGGAGGATCGCGGTCGCGACCGACCCGACGAGCGCGACGCCGACCTGCGCGACCCAGGTCCGATCGCCGCGCGACGCGAGGAGGCGCGCGTCCAGGACCAGGATCCCCGCCGCCAGAACGGCCCCGAGGACCAGCGACCAGTTCGCGACGGGCAGGCCGAGTGACCACGCCAGAGTCTCCGTGAGCACCGCGGCGAGGTCCCAGGGCGGAGCGCCGGCATTGAACACGTGCCGCACGTTCACGAACCACCAGACCACGAAAAGACCGACGGGTACTCCCAGGTACGCGGCGATACGGCCCCATCGACTCGCACGTCCTTCCCGCACGATCCGCAGGACGACGGCGAGCGCGATCGCGGCCCATCCGACCACGAAGAGCGTCTGTGCCAGGATGCCGACCGCCGCGCAGGCCCACGACGCCGCGAGCCAGCGGCGATCTCCGGTGTCGAGCCACGTCCACGCGGTCTCGAAGGCCAAGAGGGAGCACAGCACGAGCAGCGCGTAGCCGCGGGCCTCGGTCGCGTAGACCACGGAGAGGTACGACACCGCGACGATCCACGCCGCGCAGATCGCCGCGGGACGACCGTGGCGCAGCGCGATCCGCGCCGCGAGCGGCACGCTCGCGAGCCCGAAGAGGAGCGACGGCAGGCGGTACAGCAGGAACGTCGGCTGGTCTCCGAGGAGCCAGATCCAGAGCGTGTTCAGCGCGTGGCTGTTCGAGCTCTCGATCGTCAGGACGTCCAGGATGCTGGAGCGGCTACGCGCGAGCCCCCACGACCAGACCTCGTCGATCCAGGGGTCCTGGAACAGCGCGGGCACGCGGAGCGCGAACGCCAGCGCCGTCGCCGCGAGAACCGCGAGCCACGGGAAGGTGGCGGTCGAACCGACGCCGTCGGAGGCCGCGGTGGCCGGCGCGTTCGTCCCGTTGGATCGCACGCGGAACATCGTAGCCGCGGCGGAGGGACGGACGACGCCACGGATTCCCGCCCGGGCCCGAGGCAGCCAGGAACGCCTGCGAACTTCGCGAGCCGAGCACTAGGATCCCCTCGGTGGCTGGAGACCTCGGGCTGGTTCTTTCGGGCGGTGGTGCGCGTGCCGCGTACCAGGTCGGCGTGCTGCGCGGGCTCTCGCGGCGCTTCCCCGACCTCGCGCCCCCCATCGTCACGGGCGTGTCGGCCGGCGCGATCAACGCGGCCTGGCTCGCTTCGCGCACGCAGCCGTTCCTGGACAAGGTCGACGACCTGCGCAAGCTGTGGCGCGACCTCCAGACCGACCACGTGTTCCAAGTCGGGACCTTCGACCTCGCGCGCAACGTCACGCGCACGGGTCTGCGCCTGGTCTCCGGCGGCTGGATCCGCGCGCCACGCTCCAGCGCCCTCGTCGACACGCGTCCGTTGCGCGACCTCCTGATGCGGACCATCGGCGGCGCGGACGGCCTTCTGGACGGCGTGGGGACGAACCTCGCGAACGGGAACCTGCGCTCCGTCGCGATCACGGCGTCCTGCTACACGACGGGGCGCTCGGTCACCTGGGTGCAGGGCGGGGAGCTCCCGCTCTGGAACCGCGACCACCGCATGGCGGAGAGGACGCGCCTCGGGGTCGACCACGTGCTCGCTTCGGCCGCGCTGCCGCTCTTCTTCCCGGCGGTGTCGTTGGATGGGCGCTGGTACGGCGACGGTGGGATCCGGCTCACGGCTCCCCTCTCGCCGGCCATCCACTTGGGCGCTTCGAAGATCCTGGCCATTTCGACGCGCCAGGCCGCGCGCGACCCGGTCACGGATTCCACGGGGCTCGCGCAGTACCCGCCTCCGGCCCAGATCGCCGGCGTGCTGATGAACGCAGTCTTCCTCGACCAGTTCGACGCGGACGCACTGATGGCGCAGAGGGTGAACAACCTGATCGAGGCGCTGCCCGCCGACCGGCGCGGCGAATTGAGGCCGATCGACCTCCTCGTCATGCGGCCTTCGCGCGACCTGGGGCTCCTGGCCAACGAGTTCGAGCCGCGCCTGCCGTCCGCGTTCCGATTCCTGACGCGCGGCTGGGGCACGAAGGAGGCGCGCTCGAACGACTTCCTGTCCATGGTCATGTTCCAGCCGGACTACCTGGCCGGGCTCATGGCGATCGGCGAGGCCGACGTGAGCGCGCGGATCGACGAGATCGCGGCCTTCCTCCAGCGTTGAAGTCGTGTTCGGGCTCCGCGCGGGCAGGCCCATCCCGGTAGGCTGGCCCTCCTCATGAGCTGGAAACTGCCCCCCTCCCGCGTCGCGAGCTGTCTGTTCGCGGCCCTGCTCGTCCCTACGGTGTTCGGACAGTCCGCGCCGGATTCCCAGGCCGAGCCGCGCGTGCCGATCCTCGATCACGCTCGCCTCACGCGCGAGCTCGAGCGCATCGCGCGGGACAGCGGCGGCGCCGCCACGATCATCCCGCTCGGCGTGTCGCGTGCGGGACGCCGGATCGACGCACTGCGGATCGCGCGCGGCGAAGTCGGGCCCGGACGGCCGGGGATCCTCGTGGTCGGCGCGCTGGACGGCGAACTGGCCTGGACGAGCAGTCTCGTCCTGGACCACGCGCGCGAGCTCTTGGCGCGAGCGGCAACCGACGAGGCCACGAAGCAGTTCCTGGAGAGCACGACGCTCTACCTCGTTCCGCGCGCGAATCCCGACTCGGCGGAGCACCGGACGAGCGTGCCACGGATCGAGTTCGCCGCGACGGGCGCCGGCGTGGACGACGATCGCGACGGCCGCAACGGCGAGGACGGCCCGGTGGACGTGAACGGCGACGGAGTCGTGGGCTGGATGCGCGTGCTCGACGCGCGAGGCGAGTGGATCGAGGACCCGACCGATCCGCGCGCGATGGTCAAGGCCGATCGCGCGAAGGGTCAGCGCGGTCGCTGGAAGCTCCTCCGCGAAGCGCGCGACGCGGACGGCGACGAGGAGGTCGGAGAGGACGCGCCGAGCGACGTGGTCGTGAACCAGAACTTCCCGCAAGGCTGGCAGGAGCACGAACCCGCCGCGGGCCGCTTCGCGACGGAGGAGCCGGAGGCGCGCGCGTTGGCGGATTTCCTAATCCTGCACCACGACGTCGCGCTCGTCCTGACGTACGGGAAGCTCGACAACCTGGCCGAGAAGCCCAAGGTGAAGGAGGATGGCGGCCGTCGCAGCGTGAATCCGAGCGACGGCATCCCGGCCGCCGATGCCGAGCTCCACGCCGAACTCGGCCGACGCTGGGCGGCGCTGGGCGGCTCGAGCGGCAAGAGCGAAGGTGGCGATGCTGGGACCTTCCAGGCCTGGGCGCAGGCCCAACGCGGCCTGTGGACGGTGAACCTGGCGCCGTGGTCCGTGCCGCTCGACCAGAAGGCCCCGGAGACCGCCGACGCGAAGCCCACCGACGACTCGGCCGGCGAGAAGGGCGCCGAGAAGCCGGCCGAGAAGCTCGCGGAGGATCGTGCCCAGACGAGCGGCGAGAAGGGAGTGGAGAAGAGCGCCGGCAAGTCGCCGGATGCGAAGAAGTCCGACGACGCGCCCAAGCCGTCGGACGACGCGAAGCGGTTGCGCTGGTTCGACGCGCACCCGGAGCAGCAGGGATTCCGGCCCTGGACTGCGTTTCGGCATCCCGAGCTGGGCGACGTGGAGCTCGGCGGTTTCGCGCCCTACGCGCTGGTCGAGCCGCCCGCCGCGAAGCGCGCCGAGATCGCCGACAGCACGCTGAAGTTCCTGGTCTCCCTGGGCGGGGTGCTGCCGCGGGTCCGCGTGGCGGAGGCGAAGGCCAAGGACCTCGGCGCAGGCACGTGGCGCATCGACGTCGTCGTCGGCAACGAGAGTCTCCTGCCCTTGCAGAGCGCGCTGGCGCGACGCGCGCGCGCGGTGCGGCCGGCGCGTGTGGACCTCGAACTGAAGGACGGGGCGACGCTGGTCGCCGGTCCGCACGAGGAGTTGGTCTCCGACCTTGCCGGGAGCGGCGGACGGCGCGAGATCCGCTGGATCGTGCGCGCGCCGTCGCTCGGCTCGATCGCGGTCCGCATCGACACGGATTCGGCGGGCACGGCCCGCGTCACGCCGGAGGTGAAGCGATGATCCCGTTCCTGACCGCTGCCGCGCTGGTCCTCCAGGGAGGTTTCCCCGGCACGCCCGTCGGTTCGCGCCCGAAGGTGGAGATCCCCTGGAACCGCCTGTACGACGAACCCGAGATCCACGCGCACTTCGAGCGGCTGGAGAAGGCGTTCCCGGACCTGTTGCGCCACGAGGACATCGGGAAGAGCGTCGAGGGCCGCGTGATGCGCGTCTACACGCTCAGCGATCGATCGACCGGCCCCGACGCCGACAAGCCCGCGATGTGGATCGACGGCAACGTTCACGGCAACGAGGTGCAGGGCGGCGAGACGGTGCTCTACACCGCGTGGTACCTGTGCGAGAACCGCGCCGAGCCCAAGGTGAAGGAGCTGCTCGACGGATCCGTGTTCCACCTGCTGCCGCTCGTGAACCCCGACGGCCGCGCGCACTGGTTCCAGATGGCGCACGACTCGTCGAGCTCGCGGACGGGTGTCCTGCCGACGGACGATGATCGCGACGGGAGGCTGGACGAGGACCCGCCGAACGACCTGGACGGCGACGGTCACATCACGCAGATGCGCAAGTTCGTGCCCGGTCGCGGCACGCATCGCCAGGATCCGGACGATCCGCGCGTGCTCGTGCCCGTCCCCGCGAACGACGAGGGACGGCGCGGCGACTGGGTGATGCTCGGCGAGGAGGGCATCGACGACGACGGCGACGGCTCCGTCAACGAGGACGAGGTCGGCGGCTACGACATGAACCGCTCCTGGCCCTCGATGTGGGAGCCCGAGCACGTGCAGGGCGGGGCCGGTCCGTATCCGCTCTGCTGGCCCGAGACGCGCGCGATCGCGCGGTACGTCCTGGCGCAGCCGAACCTGGCGGCGTTGCAGTCGTACCACAACGCCGGCGGCATGATCCTGCGCGGTCCCGGAGCCGAGCCCTTCGGCGAGTACGAGCGCGAGGACGTGCGCGTCTTCGACGAGATCGGCCGGACCGGCGAGAAGATGCTGCCTTTCTACCGCTACATGGTGATCTGGAAGGACCTCTACACCGTGTGGGGCGGTTTCGCGACCTGGGGCTACGAAGGGCTGGGCGTCATCTCGTTCACGAACGAGCTGTGGAATTCGGAGCAATTGACCGGCAAGCCGCGCGAGGGACAGGGCGGATCGCCCGGCGGGTTCCAACGGGAACGGCTCGCGCTCGACGACAAGCTGCTCCTGGGCGCGGGCTTCGTCGACTGGCATCCCTACGAGCACCCGTTGTACGGCGCGATCGAGATCGGCGGCTTCCGCAAGGACACGGGCCGCGTGCCGCCGAGCTTCATGATCGAGGAGATGATCGCGCGCAACGCGCTCTTCGCCCTCGAGCACGCGCGGAACATGCCGCTCGTGAAGATCGAGACCGCGGAGGTCACCGACCTGGGCGGCGGTGTGAAGGCGATCGACGTGCTCTTCAAGAACATCCACGCGATCCCCACGCGCACGGCGCGAGCCGCATCGCAGAAGATCGGGACGCCCGACGTGTTCACGTGCGAGGGCCCGGGGCTCACCGTGCTGGCCGGTGGATTCCGCACGGATCGCTGGCGTCCCGAGGAGATGGAGATCGCCGAGCACGAACCGGCCCGGCTCCTGCGCGAGCGCGGAATCGGAAGCCGCGGCGAAGTGCGCGTGCGCTGGCTCGTGACGGGTCCGGCGACGTCCGCCGTCGTGCGCTGGAGCGGCGAGAAGGCACGCGACGTCGAGGAGACGGTGCGCCTCTGACCGCGACGGCGGTCAGAAGCGCGTCTGGAATCCGAGCAGCGCGGTGAAGTCCGTTCCGGACGCCGCGATCAGGTCCTCCGAGAAGCCCACGAGCCACCGCGAGCGGCCCGCGCCGTCGATCCCGAACCCCAGGTCGAGTTCGAGGACGTCGCCCCCGAGTTCCTCGATGCCGAGGGACTCGGACACCGCGTTCTCGTAGCGCAGGCCCGCCAGGACCGAACTCTGCGCGTACCAGCGCCATTCCGCGTCGACGTGCGCGGCGATTCCGTCCTGCACTTCGAGCCCAGCCTCGGAGAACGACGTCGAGGCCACGCGGTCGATCCAGCCGAGGCCCCCGCCGAAGGTCCACGCGCCGAGATTCGACTCGAGCCCCAGGCCCAGGCCCCAGTCCCACGCGCCGTTGCCGAAACCGTCGCTCTCGCTGCCCGCCGGGATCTCCAGGCCGGCAACCACGAACACGGCCGGCGCAACACCGCGCGCGTCGACGATGCGCTGGGTGAGCACGACGGGGATGTCCCCGACACCGACGCGATTCCCGGTCAGCGTGTACGCGTCCTCGCCGCCCGCGGTGATGCTCATGTCGTAGTCGAAGTGCGGCCGCGTGCCACGACCGGAGTTGGGCAGGCCGAGCACGGCGTGCCAGCTCTCGATGAAGACGTCGAGGAACCCGCTGGTCGCGTAGAGGATCGGGATCTCGACTTCGACGTCGGTGCGGCTGCCGAGCCCGGTGCGCAGCGCGAAGCTCGTGCGCCACAGTTCGCCGTCGAACGACACACTGCCGGCCGAGCCCGTGCCGACCTCGAAAATGCTCGAGTAGGAGCTCAACACCCGGAGTTCGAGATCCCCCGGCGCCGCCGTGGCCGCGGTGCGCGGCCGGAGGTTCAGGAAAGTCTGGGCGAGGGGGCCGTTCGAGCGCGCGGCGATGGGACCACGGCGGACCGCGTCGGCCGCGACCGAGGAAGGCGCCGGCGCACCGACCGGTGCGCCCGAGCGGCTGCTCGCGCAGCCTGCGGCGAGCAGAGCGGCGCAGGCGGGAACCAGGACGGGCCCCAGGCGACATCGCGAGTACCGGCGCATGCTCTCGGCGCATCTTGCGCGCGATGCGCGTCGAGGACCAGCCCGGGTCGCATGGCATGCCCGCGAAAGCAGGGATAGACTTCCCGCGCATGTCCGGCTCCAGCGTCTCGGGATCCCCCGCCCGGGGCTCGACCTTCGCGCGCGGAGCGGCGCTGGTCCTGCTCGGCTTCGGGGCCTTCCAAGCCACCGCCGCGGCCCTGCGCGCGATCACGCCCTGGCCCGAGGACTACGGCCTGCGCCCGAAGCGCGACTGGTTCGTCGAGCGGAAGGACCAGTTCGACATCCTCTTCGTCGGTTCGAGCCGGATGTTCCGCGGCATCGACCCCCGGATCGTCGATGCCGAGCTGGCGCGCGCCGGTGTCGCGGGCGAGCACGGCCCCTTGCGCTCGTTCAACTTCGGCGTCGGCGGGATGCTGCGCTTCGAGTCCGCCTACGTCCTCGACGAGCTCCTGGCGGAGAAGCCCGCGCGACTCCGCGTCGTCGTCATGGAGGGCGAGGCCTGGGACCCGACCACGGACTTCCTGAAGAACACGTGGTCCTCGCGCAGCGTCTTCTGGCACGACTGGGAGCGAACGCGGCTCGCGCTGCATTCCGTGGCGCTCGTGGACCTCTCTCCCACCGAGCGCTTGGAGCGGTCCTGGCTCCACCTGCAGCTGTGCGGGATGAAGCTCTTCAACATGGGCCAGGGCGCCCGCATCGTGACGAACCTGCTGGGCGAGAGCCGCGACCCGTTCCAGCGCAGCCTCACCCACGAGCAGATCGCCGTCGCCGCCGGGTACCAGCCCTACGAGGACTTCATGGCGCCGGGTCCCACGACGTGGGAAGCGATGCTCACGAACGACCCCGGGCACGGCATCGAGATCCAGGACCGCGTGCGCGGCGGCAACGAGCGCGCACCGGACCTGGCGCACTACAACGTGACAGCGCTCGAAGGACAGAAGGCGCGCGTGCATGCGGCAGGGGCGACTTTCGTGGTCCTACTCAACCCCGGCGACCAGGGCGCCCCGGAAGAGCGTGCGCTCGCGGAGCGCGGAGACGTCGAGCACCTGCTCGACTACAACCGGCCCGACTTGTACCCGGGGTACTGGGCGCCCAAGGCGCGCATCGACGACTTCCACCTCTCGCGCACGAGCGCCGAGGAGCTGTCCAAGGCCGTCGCGGCCGAGCTCGCCAGGATCCTGCGCCCGGGCGGGTGAACCATGCTGTTCACCGAAGGCCGCTTCTTCCTGCTCTTCGCCGCCGCGTTCGGCCTGTACTGGTCGCTCCAGTCGAACCGCCTGCGCAAGCTGTGGCTGCTGCTCTGCTCGTGCGTGTTCTACGGCGCGTGGGACTGGCGCTTCCTCGGCCTGATGTTCGTGTCGATCACGCTCGACTACGGCATCGGCCGTGGACTGGAGGCGGTGAAGACGGACCGGGGACGCCGCACGTGGCTCACCATCTCGGTCGTCGCGAACCTCGGGATCCTGGGCTTTTTCAAGTACTTCGGGTTCTTCGTCGACTCGGCCGTCGCGCTGCTGCAGTCGATCGGGCTCGACGTCGGCGCGCGCACATTGAACGTGGTCCTGCCGGTGGGGATCAGCTTCTACACGTTCCAGTCGATGAGCTACACGATCGACGTGTACCGGCGGCACATGCGGGCCGTGCGCAGCTACACCGACTTCGCGCTGTTCGTGGCGTTCTTCCCGCAGCTCGTGGCTGGCCCGATCGTGCGCGCCGTGGACTTCCTGCCGCAGCTGGACCGCGTGCGGACCTGGCGCGACGACGTGCAGGTGCGCGCCGCGCTCGGGCTCTTCCTCATGGGCTTCGTGAAGAAGGCCTGCGTCGCCGACGGCATCGCGGCGGCGATCGACCCGGTCTACGTGGCGCCGCTCGCGTGGGACGCCGCCTCGCACTGGCTGGCTCTCGCGCTCTACACGATCCAGGTCTACTGCGATTTCTCGGGCTACTCCGACATGGCGATCGCGACCGCGGGCCTGCTCGGCTACCAGCTCACGAAGAACTTCGACTGGCCGCTGCTCGCCACGGACATCACGGACTGGTGGCGTCGGTGGCACATCTCGCTGTCGACGTGGTTCCGCGACTACCTCTACTACCCGCTGGGCGGAAATCGCCTCGGGACCGTCCGCACCTACGTGAACCTTTGGATCGTGTTCTTCCTGTGCGGCCTCTGGCACGGCGCGCAGTGGAAGTACGTCATCTGGGGGGTGATGTGCGGCACGTACCTGATCACGCACCGGCTGTGGAGCCAGTCGGAGCTCGGCTCGCGGCCCAGCGGCCGCGCGCGCGCGCTGATCGGCTGGGTGCTCACGACCTTCGGCGTGATGATGTGGTGGCCGGTCTTCCGCGGCCTCGACTTCACGCGCTCGGGCCAGCAGATCGAGATCCTGTTCGGCTGGAGTCCCGGAGGTCAGCGCAACCTGGGCGCGTGGTGGTACGCGGGACTCGCGGCGATGCTCCTCGTGCACATGGGCACCCGCGCCCGGCTCGGCGGCGCCGGGCTCGCCCGCCTGCCCGACTGGGCCTGGGCCCTGGGCTACGGCGTCTGCGCGGCCCTCGCGGCGGCCTTCACGGCCAGCGGGTACCAGCCGTTCGTGTACTTCCAGTTCTGAGGGGCCCGCGGGCGGCCGCGACGCGGACTGTTGCTTCGGTGAAAAATCCGGATCGCCGCGTGGCGCCGAAACTACTGCGGTAGTAGAAGGAATGCGGAGCCGGTGGCGGCCGTCGTCCTTGGGAGAGGGGGATGCGCCGCCGCCGGTGTCCGCCTCGAACCACGTCCCGCGATCTCGGAGTCCTTCCATGGGCGGTCAGCACAACCTCGGCGATCTGCAGTACGCGATCATGCGCGTGCTCTGGGAAGAGAGTGAAGCGACGGTCGCGCGCGTTCAGGAGCGTCTCGCGCAAGGCGAGAAGCACGAGCGCGCGCTCACCACGATCGCGACGATGCTCACGAAGATGGAGAAGAAGGGCGTCGTGGCCCACCGCTCCGAGGGACGCATCTTCGTGTACCGCGCCCTGGTCCAGGAGGACGCCGTGCGCCGTTCCATGGTCAGCGAGCTGACCGACCGCCTGTTCCAGGGCGACTACGGCGCGCTGGTCTCGCACCTGCTCGACGAGCAGGACATCGACCGTGGCGAGCTCCAACGCCTGCGCGCTCTGCTCGCGGCGCAGAAGGCCCAGTCGAAGGCGCCGGCCAAGAGCGCGGCGAAGCCCGCGACGCGGAAGGAGGGACGCCGTGGTCAGTGATCCCGCTGCCGGTTCTTTCGTGCTCGACGTCGCCGCCTGGCTCGTCACCTACGCGTTGCACAGCACGGTCCTGCTCCTCGCGGCCCTCGGCGCCTTCGCGCTGATCGGACGCGCAGCACGCCGATCGCCGCGCGTCGCCGATGCGGGCCCGGCGTGGCGCGAGCGCATCGGCAAGGTCGCGCTGCTGGCCGGGATCGCGACGGCCAGCGTGCAGACGGCGCTCGGCATCGAGCCGTTCGGTCTGCGTCCCGCGCTCCTGGAATCGCCCGCCGGCGAAATCACGGTGGCCAACCGTGAAGCGGCGCCCTCGGCGCCCCCCACCGCCGCGCGTCGCGCGCCGGAGCGGGCGCCGACCGCGGCGCCTGTCGCCACGACGATGGCGCGCGTGAACTGGCCGGCGGTCCCGCTGTATCTCGTGCCGGTGGTGGCCATGCTGCAAGAGGCCGTCGAAACCGGGCCGACGGCAGCAGGCTCCCCGACCCGTGCGCCATCGATCTCGTCGCCGGCCGCGACTGCGACCCAGAGCCTGGGCGCGGAGAGAGACGGCCGAGCCGGCTGGATCGCTGGCTTCGTCGCCCTCTGGGCGCTCGTCGCCGGCACGGCCCTCGTGCGACGGATCCTGGGCTGGCGAGCCCTGTCGCTGTCCCTCGCCGGCGCGGAACCGGTCACCGACTCGGATGCGCTCGCGACCTTCGACGATCTCTGCCGGCGCGCGGGGCTGCCCCGGACCGGTCCACGCGCGGCGCGCCTGCGCGTCGCGCCGCTCCTGGCCTCGCCCGTGACCTGCGGCATCCTGCGCGCGCAGATCTGCGTTCCCTCGCGAGCACTGCGCGACCTGGACGAGGACGAATTCGGCGCCCTGCTCGGTCACGAGATCGCGCACGCCGCGCGCCACGATCCGGCCTGGCTCGTCATCTTCCGAGCCGTGGAGGTCCTGCTCTGCGTCCAGCCGCTGAACCGCGTCGTGGCGCGGCGCATCGAGGACGATGCCGAGCTCCTGTGCGACGACCGCGCGGTCGTGTGGACGGGCGATCGGCTGCCGCTGGCCTCGTGCCTGACCGAAGTGGCCTCGTGGCTCGTCCCGCCGGATCGTGGACCGCGCCTCGCGGCCGGCATGGCCGCGCACGGCGCGCGCCTGACGCGCCGCGTCGAACGGCTGGTCGACGAGGGGCATCGCCCGGACACGGGAACGCGGCGGCCGTTGCTGACGGCGGCGGCGCTGGTCCTCGCGGGCAGCGCGGTCGCCGTCGTGCCGGGATTCGCCGCGCAGCGCAGCACGAAACCGCTGCCGCTCGACCTGCGTCTGGAGCTCGCCCTCGCGGGCTCGAACCCGCACCCCCAAGACTCGAGCGCGGAGCCCTTGGCCGTCGAGAACGAGGCGGCGGCGGCCACGGAACCCGATCTCGATGCCAGCTCGGCCCCGCTCGACGGAGCGGAAGTCAGCGCGCTGGCGGCCGCGGCGAGCGCGGCACCCGAAACGGGCGCGGCCCGCGCCGCCGACCCGCTCGCCTCCGTGCCGCTCGCGGACGAAGCGCCCTTCGCAGCCGTGCTCGACGACCTCGAGCGCGAGATCTGCGTGCTGCGCGCCGACCTGCGCGAGCGGGCCGGCGGCGACGGACTCGATGCGGACCTCGACGCCCTCGCGCGAAGGATCGACGGACTGCGTGCACGTGAGTCCGCCGTCGCTGCGCTGCTCGCGAACCCTGCGTACATCCTCCTCTCTCCCGACGAAACCGGCCGATCGGCCGAGGACCAATGACCATGAGAGCGTTTCTTTTCCTCATCCCCCTGGCCGCTCACGCGGCCGCGAGTCCGTGCGACCCCGCTTGCGATCCCAAGTGCGATCCCAAGGCGAAGCCGCCCGTGACCGTCGTCTCGTGCGATCCGAAGACCGGCGCGCAGTCCGTGAACACCTTCCGCGTCGGTACGCGCGCGACGGTCGTGCAGCCGGCCTGCGGGCATGCGGTGTCCACCGTCTGCTCGACCACGCCTCAAGTCGTGGCGGTCGGGCAGGGACACGCCTGCTCGGTCGGTGGAACGGCACGGTCGGGCGGCACGTGCAACAGCACGTCCAGCCAGCCGGCCACCCTGGCGCTCGTCCAGGGAGAGCCGGTCCAGATCGACACCGAGAGCATGAACTCGTCGAGGTCCCTCGCGGATCTGGCGCAGATCGTGCGCGGCGTCCGCGCCGGCCAGGTGGGAACCCAGGGGCTGGACGACGACGCGCGCGAGGAGATCCGCGCCGCCATCGAGGAGGCGCGCGAGGCCCAGCGCAACGCAGCCGAGGAGATGCGTGATGCTCTGCGCGAGGCGCAGGAAGCCCGGCGCGAAGCTCTGGAGGAACAGCGCGAAGCGATCCGCGAGGCCCAACAGGCGCAGCGCGAGGCCGAACTCCAGGTCCGGGAGCAACTGCGGGAAGCGCAGGCGGCGCACCCCGAGGCTTTCGGCAGTGTCGACTTCCAGGCCCAGGCGCAGGCCGCCCTCGAGTCCGCCAACGAGGCGCTCGCCGGGATCGACTTCGGATCCGCGTTCGCGATACCTCCCTCGGGCTTCGACTTCCAGGTCGACGTCGAGGACGCCGCGCAGGGCGACGAGCCCGCGGACCTCGAAGACCGCATCCGCGCGCTGGAGCGGATCGCACGCGAGCAGGGCCACGGTACGGTCGACGGGTCCCTCGAGGACCGCGTCGCGGCGCTCGAGCGCGCTCTCGGCGCCCGCAAGTCCGCGGTGCGCGGCCTGCGCGCTCCGCGGGTGCAGGCCCCGCGCGGAGCGCTCGCCCCGCGCGCCTACACGCTGCAGGGCGACGGCACGTTGCGCGAGTTCCCCATGCCCCCTCAGGCCATGTCTCCCTTCGAGACGCAGCCTCGTAGTGCGCATGCCGCCCCCGTCGCCCCCGTGGCGCCGATCGCGCCGATCGCGCCCGTCGATCCCATCGCCCCGATCCCGCCCGCGGCGCGGGCCCCGCGCTCGAGCAGCGGGGGTGGTCTGGGTGGCGAGCCCGCCGCGGCGACGGCCCCCTGGGCCCAGGGTCCCGGGTCCACCTCGGACCTGGGCCAGGATCGCCGCGCCATCGAGGACGCCATGCGCTCGCTGCGCTCGGAGGCCGAGGCCCTGCGCGCCGAGGTCCAGCGCATGCGCGAGAAGATCGACAGCCTGCCGCGCAACGACGCGCGCTGAGCACCGGGCCAATCGGTCCCGGGCAAAGGACTCGGGCCGGTCCCCACCGCGGCGGAGACCGGCCCGAGTCGTTTGCGCGCCCACGCCGGCCAGTGGCCGACGCGAGCTGCGCGGATCAGTACTTCACGCTGCAGCCGTACGACTTCGTCTCCGGCTTGGCGACCGGCTTGCCGGCCTTGAGGTCGGCCAGGGCCGCGTCGACGTAGTTCACGAGCGCCGCGCCGTCCTCGGGCTTGCCGTTCGGCGCGTTGTCGATCGCGCCGCGGTAGGCCAGGTTGCCCTTCGCGTCGATGACGTACATGTGCGGGGTCGTCTTGGCCTCGTAGCGGCGGCCGACGTCGCCCTTCGGGTCGATGAGGATCGGGTTCGCCATCTTCCAGGCGGCCTTGGCCTTGCGATTTTCCTCGAGGCCCGCGCCCTGCTTGCCGGAGGCACCCGAGTTGATCGACAGCCACACCACGCCGTCCTTCGTGACGCGCGTGGCCTGGTCCTTCAGCGAGCCCTCGCCGTGCGCGCGCACGACGAACGGGCACTCGGGGTTGAACCACTCGAGGACGACGGTCTTGCCCTTGTAGTCGGACAGCTTGACGGCCTTGCCGTCGAGGTCCTTGAGCTCGAAGTCGGGGGCCGGCTTGCCGAGCGCGGCCTTGACCTCGGCGACGGGCTTCTCGCTCTTCTCGCGCGGGGTTTCCTTCTGCGGATCGCCTGCCGGCAGCGCGCCGGCGGCGGCGATCAGCGCGATGGCCCCGAGGCCGGCCGCGATCCAGAGGTTCGTGTTCTTCATGGTGGAGTCTCCTTCTCGATGCTTCGTCAGACGGTTGAGGCCGGTCGGGACTGCGGCGTCCCGGTCCGCGCTCGTACGGCGGGAGGGTAGCCCGGCGCGGGCGCCGAGAACGTCAAACTCGCGTGTGCCGCACGTGAGCCGACCCTCAGGTCGATTCGCGCAGCACCAGGAAGCGCGCGTGGGACTCTGGGGGGTGCGTCGTGAGCTCGACGTGCTCCACCCGGGCCCCCGGCGGCCCGGTCCGGAGCCAACGCGCGAGTTCCTCGAGAGCAGGGACATCGCCCTCGGCCCAGACCTCGACCGAGCCGTCCGGCAGGTTCCGCACCCAGCCCGCGAGGCCCAGATGGCGCGCCAGGACCTTCGTGTGGTGCCGGAATCCGACGCCCTGCACGAGGCCGCGAACCCGAGCAAGGCGCGCTTCGCGTCCCATGCGCGCCAACGTAGCACGAGGCTACGATCCCGCCGTGATCACGACTCCCCTCTCCATCGTCCTCTGCGCCCTGGGCGGGATCGCCCCCGGCCCCTGGCGCGCGACGCTCGCGAGTCCCCTCGGCGAACTCCCCTTCGGCCTCGCGATCGAGTCGCGCGGCGAGACCCGCGTCGCCGTGATCCAGAACGGCGAGGAGCGGATCGAGCGCCCGCTCGAGCTCGGGCCGGAGGGCAGCGTGCGCATCGACTTCCCGCACTACGACTCGCGGATCACCGCGCAGCTCGGGGACGGGGGCACCACGCTCGCCGGTGCCTGGACGAAGCTCGGGAGCAACGGTCACGAGCAGCGCATGGATTTCCAGGCGCGGGCCGGGACGATGCAGCGCTTCGAACCGGTGGCCGATTCCGGACGGGCTCCGGGCGCGGTCGTCGGGCGCTGGTCCGTCCGCTTCGACGGCGACGCCGAGCCGGCCGTGCTGGTGCTGCGCGCCGAGGGAGATCGCGCACTCGCGACGTTCCTGACGGCGACGGGCGACCACCGATTCCTGGAGGGTTCGTTCCAGGGCGGACGACTGCGGCTCTCGTGCTTCGACGGCGCGCATGCGTTCCTCTACGACGCCCAGCTGCGCGCCGACGGCACGCTGGCGGGTTCGTTCGCGAGCGGCCCGAAGTGGCAACAGTCGTGGACCGCGCGACGCGACGACGCGGCCCGGATTCCCGACGAGTACGCTCAGGCGCACTGGTCGTCCGAGCCGGGACTCCTGTGGATCGAGGGCGTCGACGGCGAAGGGCAGACGCGGCGTCTCGGCGAGTTCCTCTTCGACGCGCGCGCGCTCGTGGTCCAGGTCGCGGGCTCGTGGTGCCCGAACTGTCACGACGAACTGGCCTGGCTCGCGCCGATCGCGCGCGAGTTGGAGCCGAAGGGTCTGCGCGTCGTGACCCTCGGCTTCGAGGCGACCGGAGATGCGGCGCGCGACTCCCGTCAGCTGGCGCGCATGCGTGAGCGCCACGGCGCGCGGCACGCCTTCCTCCTGGCGGGGACGGCCGAGAAGGGCAAGGCCGCGTCCGCGCTGGGCGCGCTCGACCGGGTCGTCGCGTTCCCCACGCTCGCGATCCTGCGCTCGGACGGCACCCCGATCGCGGTGCACAGTGGATTCAACGGCCCCGCGACCGGAGACGACCACGCGCGCACGACGAGCGAGCTGCGCGCCCGGATCGACGCCGCGCTGCGGGAACCCGCGACGCCTTCGGCCGCGCTCGAGTTCCTCGTCACCGAGGGCCTGTGGCGCGACGAGCGCGATCGGACCTTCGTGGAGGTGCGCCGCGAAGGCGATCGCGTGGCCTTCGTCGAGAGGGAGATGTTCCGCTTCGACGGGCCGACGCGCGAGGAACCGGTGGCTCAGGGTTTCGTCGAGGCGCGCGGCGACGTGCTGAAGATCGGCGAGAGCCTGTGGCAGTTCGACCGGCGCGCGGAGGTCGCCCTCGACCCGCGCGACCTCGCGCACCGGCTCACGCCCGCCGCGCGCGGCCCGTTCCCGCGCGTGGGAGACGGACGGACGCGCGGGACCTCGACGGACAAGCCCGAGGACCTGTTGGCGGCGCTCGCGAGCACGGACGCCGTCCTCCGCCGCGAGGCCACGTGGTTCCTCGCGAGCCAGATCGTGACCGCGATGTTCACGCCGCCCGACTACACGCCGGTGGTCGACCCGGCGTCGGCGGCCCAGCTCGTTCCGCGCCTCGACGACGCCGATCCGCTCGTGCGCGCGACGGCATGCTGGGCCGTCGGCGTGCTGCGCGTGGAGAGCGCGATCCCGAAGCTGCGCGAGAACGTCTCGCACCCGTTCGCGGCCGTGCGCCGCGAAGCGACGAAGGCGCTCGAGGCCATGGGGCCCCCGCCCGCAGCACCGCGGTAGCGTCGCTACCAGGTCGCCGAACGGATCTCGGCCGCGCGCAGGCGGACCTTGCCTGCCGCGACCTCGGGGCTGATCCGCAGCGGGCCGCGCGCCGTGGCATCGCGGATCTCGATCGTGAACACTTCCGGCCCGCCGGTGAGAGGCCGCCGCACCGCCGGCCCGGCTCGCCACCCGGGCTGGTCCTGGAGCTGCCATTGCACGTACAGGTTGGCCTCGTGCTCCGCCTCCAGCTCGAGGCGCAAGATCGGCGTCCCGGGCACGCTCAGGTCCGCGTCCGGGAACAGGAGGTACGAGCCCCAGCGCCGGGCCTCGAGCAGGAGTCCCGCGCCATCGGGCGTGCAGCTCAGCGTGTCGTCCGCCCTCGCCCTGTCGCGCGAGGCCGCCAGGGTCCAGACGGACGGGCCGGCCCGATCGAACCGCGCCGCGCGTTCCGCGTAGTCCAGGGAGGCGATGAAGTCCGGTGGGCGGCGGAAGATCTGGCGCTCCGTGTGCAGGTCGATCACGAGGTTCGGCGCGAACTCGGCCATCGCCTTGGGATCGAAATCGCCCAGCAGGTTCCAGTCGTACGTGACCTTGGAGAAGAACGGGGCGAGCATCGGCCTCAGCGCCGCGCCGAAGGAGTCGTGCACCATCCACAAGCGCGGCAGTTCGGCGACGCCCGTCGCCGTCTCCACGCGCTTGGGCTCGGCGTCGAGGTTCGCGGAGGGACGCCAACGGCGCGCCAGGTTGCGGCTCAGGACCGGCTGCACCTCGTAGGGCAGATACGGC
Organism: Planctomycetota bacterium; assembly: GCA_026692665.1. Taxonomy (GTDB): domain Bacteria; phylum Planctomycetota; class UBA1135; order UBA1135; genus JAEUHZ01. The sequence continues at coordinate 168,246 of JAPLOF010000020.1, read as the reverse complement.
ATGTGGAGCTGCCCGGTCCAACCGTCGTCGTCGAAGGGCAAGGGGACGAACTCGAAGTCCGAGCGCTTCGGGATCTCGACCTCCACGCCCGCGGATCTGGCCCGCGTGAGCATCGCGACCGCTCCGCGGAGCGCAGCCCGCGTCGTCCAGTGCGTGCCACGCTGCGAGTACGTGAAGTCGTTCTCCCCGTCGTGCGTGCGCTCGTCGCGCAACTCGGCGCGCAGGTCCAGGAACCACGGTGGAGAACCCTGGGCCAGCGCGTTCGTGATCTGGTCGTAGCGCGAGGGACCGAGCTTCTCGTACGGCGGCGGCACCCGCTCCGGGTAGACCTCCATCTTGTTCGGTGCGAGGGCCGCGACGTAGGCGATGCCACGCGCCTTGCACCACGCCGCGCGGTCGCGGAACACGCGCGCCCAGTCCTCGACGTGGTACTCCCAGAGCGGCGCGGCGCCGCGCCACGCGTGCATCGAGGACTCGCTCGCGTACCAGAGCCAGCCGTCGGTGCCCATGGCGGCCGAGGGCGTCGGACTGATCCCCAGCCCGCTCCAGAGGAGCTGGCTGCGGGTCCGGAGGATCACATCGCGCAGGCCGAGGTGATCGTCGTGCCAGAGCTTCAGCTCGCGCGGCAGGCGGGCCGCGGCACGCAGCGAGGTCGGGATCGCGGGAGGGGGCGCCGGTCGGCGTTGCTCGGCCCGGACCGACATCGCCCCAGCCTCGGGCCGCAACCAGGCCCCGACGGCCGGAGCCGCGCAGGCGGCCACGAACAGGGCGACGGCGATCCCGTCGAGCACGCGCCGCGGGCGCGCCGTGGCGCTGGGTTCCTGGGCGGACATCGGCTTCCCTGATCTTGCGCGCCCGCGGCGAGTGCGGCAAGGCGGAGCGGCGGCGCCCCGCTGGGTCCCCGCGATCCGGACGCCTGGAAGGCCGTCGTCCTCAGCGGGAGCCGTGCGTGCCCGGCTTCCACAGGATGTCCTGCCGCCCGAGCCGGTTGTGGACCCGCGCGAGGACGAAGAGGAGATCCGAGAGGCGGTTCAGGTAGCGCAGGACCTCGAGGTTCACGCGGTCCTTCTCGTCGGGATCGACGAGCAGTTCGGACACGTGGCGTTCCGCCCGGCGGCACGTGCAGCGCGCGAGGTGCAACCAGGCCGACTGCGGAGCGCCACCCGGCAGGATGAACGACTTCAGGGGCTCGAGCTTGGCGTTCTCGCGGTCGATCAGGTCCTCGAGACGCTTCGTGTACGCCGGCGTGATCCGCAGACGCTGGCCCGCTTCGCCCGGGACGCACAGGTCGGCGCCCACGTCGAACAGGTCGTTCTGGATCGACTGCAGGTCGCCGAAGTGCGGCTCCTCGAGCCCGCTCGCGAGCATGAGCCCGAGAACCGACGAGAGCTCGTCGACGGTGCCGTAGGCCGCCACGCGCGGGTGGTGTTTCGGGACGCGCGTGCCGTCGCCGAGGCTCGTGAGCCCCTCGTCGCCGCCGCGGGTGTAGATGCGATCGAGTCGGACCATGGACGCTCCTCGGAGACGGGCCATCTTGCGCGCGGGGACGACGACGGGCAAGGCGCGTCTCGGGTTGCGCGTTGGAGGGCGGTCCATGCGAGCGTACCTTTTCGGCGTCGTGAGGCTCCAAGGCGCAGGCGATCGCAAGGTCTCGTGGCGCGAACGGCTCTGGCGCGAGTGGTGCTTCCTGCGCGCGGTCGCGGCGCACCGGGCCTGGAGCCTCGGGATCCTCGCGGGCCTGCTCGTCGGCGGCGGATGGGCGTTCCGGGTCCTCGATCCCGGACGCGAGATGACCTTCGTCGAGAGCGTGTACCGCGCGTGGTCGCTCGTCTTCGGCGAGGCCACGGGGCCGTTCCCGCGCCACTGGCTCCTCGAGATCCTCTACTTCCTGATCCCGGTGCTGGGCCTGACGGTCGTCATCGAGGCGATCGTCGAGGCCAGCCAGATGGTCCGCGACCGGCGTCGCGGCGAGGCGGAGTGGTGTCGCATCATGGCGGACTCGATGAAGGACCACGTCATCCTGGTGGGACTGGGAAAACTCGGCATCCGCGTCTTCCACATCCTGCGCGGACTCGATCAGCGCGTCGTCGTGCTCGAACGCGACGAGCACGCGCAGTTCCTCGAGGACGTGCGCCGCGACGGATCGCCGCTCTTCCTCGGGGACGCGCGACGGGACGCGTTCCTGGTCGACGCCGGGGTCGGTCGCGCGCGCAGCATCGTGCTCTCCACGGACGACGACCTGACGAACCTCGAGATCGCGCTCGATGCGCGCCGCCTGAACCCGAAGATCCGGGTGGTGCTGCGCATGTTCGACCCGAACATGGCGGACAAGGTCCGCGACGGCTTCCAGATCCGTGCGGTGATGTCGTCGAGCGAGCTCTCCGCGCCGGCCTTCGCCGTGGCCGCGCTGGAACGCAACATCGTCGCCAGCTCGGTCATCGGCGGCGTCCTGGTCGTCACGCAGCGCTGCATCGCGAACGCCGGCGGGCCGCTCGCGGGCCGCACGGTCGGCGACCTCGCGCGGGCCCACGGGATCGGCATCGTGGAGCGACGCCCGAAAACAGGGCCGCAGAAGCTCTTCCCGAGCCCCGAGACCACGATCGAGGCGGGCGACGAGGTGCTCGTCCAGGGACCGTTCGACGTGCTCGAACGGATCGACTTCGGCGCGCAGTCTCCCGTACCGTCGGGAAACTGACGCGACCGAGCCCCCGAAGCGGGCGATGGCTCTCGTGCCGCGGTTCGGAGGCAGCAGGGCCCGCGAGGCCGGCGCCTCCACGAGGCCTCAGTCGGGCGAGTCGAGTTCCCGCCGCCGTGCCTGCTCGCGCCGGTGGCGGCCGCGCTTCTCGTGCACCGTGATCCCGAGGTCCTTCGGCGTCAGCTCGCTGCCCAGCGCGCGGCACATGAGGTGCCAGGCGCGCGCGTCGCGATCCTCCAGCTCGGCACGCGAGAAGATGCGCTCGACGGACGAGAGGATGTCCGTGCGCGCCGACTTCGACTTCGCGACGCGGTCGCCGAGCGCATGCGCGACATTGGCCTTCAAGTAGTCGCGAGCCTCGGTGGAGAGCGGCTTCGCCCCGCGTTCGCGGCGCTTCTGCCCCGGTTCCGTGTAGAGATCCGACAGCACGATGCCGACGGCCATCGCGAGGTTCAGCGAGCTGTGCTCGGCGCTCGTCGGGATCCAGGCCAGGTCGCGCAGCTGGTTCACGTCCTCCGTCTCGAGCCCGCGCACCTCGTTGCCGAAGACGAGGGCGTGGACGGATTCCGGATCGTTCACCTCGTCGCGCACGCTCTCGCGCAGCGCGCGCCAGTCGTGGCGGCGTCGGTGATCGTGCGCGCGGGCCGTGAACCCGATCGAGCTCGCGCAGCCGTCGAGCGCCTCGCCCAGCGTCTCGACGACGCGCACCCTCGAAGCTCCGCCGGGCACGCCGTGGGACATCTGGACGAAGTCCGGGTGCACGAGCAGCGACGAGCGCTCCGGCGCGACGAGGACGAGCTCGACCGGACCGAAATTCGCCGCCACGCGCAGGATGGAACCGACGTTCCGCGGCCCGTTCGGCCTCATGAGGACGACGCGCTTCGTCACGGCGTCATGCGCTCGCGAGCGACCTCGGCGCGGACCGCTTCGAGCTGCGCCGGATCGGGATTCCCGCCCGAGACGACGACGGCGACGCGCAAGGGGTCCTTGCTCGAGCGGCCGGCCAGGAGCTCCGCCGGCAACCTGCGCGTCACGACCGCGGCGAAGGCGGCGGCGCCGGCCGGCTCGACGACCTCGCCGACGGCCACCAAACGCTTCTGCCCGGCGAAGATCGCGTCGTCGGACAGGAGGATCGTGCCGTCGAGCGTCGTGCTGCACACGTCCACGTTGATCTGGCCCGAGTAGGTCGGCGTGAGCCCCTGGACCTTGCTGGTGATCGCTTCGAGGTGCACCGGAGCGCCGGCCGCCATGCCGCGGGTCAGCGACGGCGAACCCTCGGGCTCGGCGCCGTAGATCTTGACCTTGCGTCCCAGCTTGCGCCGCAGCGCGAGAGACGTGCCGCTCACGAGTCCACCGCCGCCGACGCACACGACGACGACCTCGACCGTCGGCCAGTCCTCGGCGATCTCGAGCCCGACCGTGCCCGCGCCCTGGATCGTGCGCTCGGCGTCGTACGGGTGGACCAGCGTCATCCCGGCCGCGACGCGCGCCGCGCACTCGCGATCCGCCGCCATGCGATCCTCCGCCAGCACGACGGTCGCGCCGTGGTCGCGGCAGGCCTGCACCTTGTTCGCGTAGGCGTTCTTCGGCATCACGATCGTGGCCGGGACGCCCGCGCGCTGAGCGGCCCAGGCCAGCGCCTTGCCGTGGTTGCCCGAGCTCGCGCACACGACGCCGGCCTGCCGCTGGCTCGCGTCCAGCTGGGCCACCTGATTCCAGGCGCCGCGCGCCTTGAACGACCCGGTTTCCTGGCGGTTCTCCATCTTGCCCCGCAGCTCGACGCGCGGATCGCCGGCGTCGAGAGCGAGGAGCGGCGTGCGCTTCACGACGCCGCGGACGCGCGCCGCGGCTTCGTCGATCCGGATGCGATCGAAGCGTGTCCAGGGAGACTCGGTCGCGGGCTGCATCGTCGTGAATCTAGCGGATCGTGCGCCCCGTCGGACCCGGAGTCGCCCCGCCGGACCCGAAGTTCCTGGCACGAAGGGGGCCGGTGGGGTTGCCCCCACCGGCCCGAGAGAGTTCCCGCCAAGTTTCCCGGACGGCCTCACCGCTCGCATGGTGGGGCCGCCACCAAGGCGGGATCTCGTCGTGAAGTATGGCGCAGGTTCGGCCGGTTCGCACCCAGATCCTGGGGCCCGCTGCCGGGATCGGCGCGGGCGGGGTCCCCCGCCAGCTGCATCCCCCGGCCGAATCAGGGCTTCTTCTTGGAGTTTTTTTGCGCTTCGAGCCGAATCGTGCGCTCGAAATCGTTCGATCCCGGCCTCAGCGGGGCCAGGTCCACCGGGTCGGTCAGGCGCCAGTCCTTCCAGCGGAAGCTGACCCTGGCGGGCCGAGCGTCGGCGCGCAGCACGATCCGACCCTGCGCGTCGGTGCTGCCGGACTCGCGCCCGTCCACCACGGCGGTCGCGCCAGCCACGGGCTTCTTGTTGTCGGAGCGGATGACGCGGTAGAGCTGAGCCCAGCCGCGTGCCAGCAGCGGCCGCGCGCCGCGCTGCTCCCGGCCGCCCACGGCGACGAGCGGCGAGAGCGAGTCCCAGTCGCCGAACGCGGCCGCGCGACCCGCTGCATCGACGCGCCAGCGCAGCGATTTCTGCACCGGGAACGCGGGCAGGATCAGGGGCGGCTTCCACGAGCGCTCGACGCGCGTCTCGCCTCCGCCGACGACGCGCACCTCGAAGTCCAGGAGGCGCTCACCCTGCTCGTCGACCGGCTCGAACACGAGGTCCGCGACCGGCACGGAATCGTGCACGCGGAACTGCACGCCATCGAGCGGCGCTTCGACTTCCGTGCGCCGCGGTTCCCACTCGTACCAGTCGGCCTCGGCGACCGAGAGCTTCCAGCGGCCGGGCGGCAGGTCGTCGAAGGCGAAACGGCCGACCTTCGTGCTGCCCTCCGTGTTCCACGCCACCGTCGCGGAGAGCGGTCGCGGGCCGTCGCGCTGGTCCGCGAGCACGAGCCGCATCTCCAGCCGCTCCGCGTACTGGCCCGTGTCGGAGAAGACGAGGCCGCGGATCGAGCCCGCGCTGGGCGCGCGCACGAGACGCACTTCTTCCTCGCGGCGCTGGCCCGTGAGCAGGACGATCGGCAGCTCGAACTCGAGGTGGCGCGCGCTGCGCACGAGGAGCGACCCCGGCTCGGCCGACAGCCGGTCGAAGGAAGCCCGTCCGTCGCGGTCCGTCGTCTGGTCGCGGCCGCGTTGGCCGCTCGCCGGCTTCCAGGCGACGACCGCGTTCGCGAGCGGCGCGCCGTCGTCGCCCCCCACGACGTGCACCGCGAGCGCCGAGAAGGCCTGCATCGTCACGCTCAGGATCCCGGGCTGGATCCCGAGGGCGACACGCACGCTGGTCCGGCCGCGCCACACGCCGTCGCGGGAGTCGAGCACGAGTTCGGCGTCGCCCTGAGCTCCGGCCGGCAGCGGGCCGATCCGGATCCACGGCGGCGTCCCCACTCGCGCTTCGCCGCGCGCGACGGACGAGCCCTCGCTCACGAGCAGCTGGAGCCGCCCGCTCAGCGCGTCCGGCCCCGGAACGCCAGCGGGCGTGAGCGCGAGCCGGAACGTCGGGCCGCTCGCGACCCGCAGGTCCAGAGGTTCGGCCGTGCCGTCCCCGAGGGCGCGCAGCGAACCGGCGTCGACGCGATCCTGCGAGGCCTCCAGATAGCGTGCGCGCAGCGGACCCACGGTGAGCGGCTGCGTGGTCGAGAACACGCCGTGCTCGTCGGTGACGAGCCGCTCGGTCTTCGCTCGGCCGTCCTGGAGCTCGAAGGTGTACGCCGGCAGCGGTTCTCCAGTCGCCGCGTCGAGGAGCGTGCCTCGGACGCGCAGCCCGGGAGACGGGGCCTCGACCAGCGGTCCGGCGGAACTCGGCGCAACCGCGTTCGGTTCCTCGACCCCCACGGCGACCGCGCGCTCGAGCGGATCCTCCACGGCGTCGGCCGGGTCCTCGAGACCCGGCGCTCCGCCGGACTCTTCCGCCGCCTCGTCAACCTGGGACTCGGCTCCGGGGAACTGCGCCGGTTCCGAGCCGATCCACCACGCGCCGACGAGGACCAGCGCGAGCGCCGCGAGGACCGCGAGGATGGCCGGTGTGCGCGACATCGTCCCCACGAGTAGACCCCCGCGCGACGGTTCGCGCACGTCCCCGGCGTGCGCTCCGCGGCGCACCCCGTACACTGGCTCGCTTGCCCGTGAACCGACCCGCGCTCCCCTTCACGTCGCCCTGGCTGCTCGCGCCGATGGAGGGCGTCACCGAGCCGTCGTTCCGGGACCTCGTCCTGGCGCGCAATTCCCCGGCCGATCTGGGCGGCGCCTTCACCGAGTTCGTGCGCGTCATCGACCGCCCGCTGCCGCGGCACGTCCTGGTGCGTCACCTCGGGGATCGCCGGTTCGGCCAGCCGGTCGGGTTGCAGCTCATGGGCGCGGACCTCGCGGCCCTGGCGGAGTCCGCGCGGCGCGCCGTCGAGGTCGGCGCGCCCCTGGTCGACCTGAACTTCGGCTGTCCGGCGAAGGGCGCCCTGCGCGGGTGCGCGGGATCCGCCGTCCTCAAGGACCCCGCGCGTCTCGAAGCCACGGTGCGCGCCGTCGTCGACGCGCTGCCCGACCACCCCGTCACGGCCAAGATCCGCGCCGGCTACGACGACGCCGAGCGCGTCGAGGACCTGGCTCGCGCCGCCGAGGCCGGCGGAGCCGCGATGCTGACCGTCCACTGCCGCACGCGCGCCGAGGCCTACCAGGACGAGGTCGACTGGACGCGTTTGGCGCGGGCCGCCGCGGCCGTCTCGATCCCCGTGTGCGGCAACGGGGGCGTCGACACGCACGCCGACCTGGAGCGCCTGCGCCGCGAGACCGGCTGCCGGCTCGCCATGGTCGGCCGCGCGGCCTGCGGGAACCCCTGGATCTTCCGCGGCGTCGCCGTCCGCGCGGCCGACGCGGCGCGCTTCCTCGTGGACTACGCCGAGACGCTGCGGAGCCTCGGCGCGAGCACGAAGGGAGCCGCCGGCCGGGTGAAGCAGCTCCTCGTCCACTGGACGGCCGGCGGGTTGACCGGAGGAGGCGCGGAGGGGCGCGCGCCCTGGCTGCGCGAGGCGGATCCAGCGCGTCTCCTGGCGCGGCTCGTCGAGGCGGCCGGGGACGGGCGGGACCCGGCGCTGAACCCGGTGCTCCCCGCGGCGGCCCGTCCGGATCGGGAAGCGCTGGCGTCCGGAACGGCCAGCCCCGCGCGGCAGGAACCCGCGCGCGCCTGAAGAATTTCAGCCGTCCTGCGCGCGCGCGGCGGGTCGAGCTTCTTAGAATCGCATCCGCGGGGTTCTACCCAAAGGGACACGATGGCCAAGTGGACGCATCTCGATAGCGACAATCTCTACAACGTCCAGAAGTGGGGTCTGGGCTTCTTCCACGTCAACGAGAAGGGGAACGTGGAGGTCCGGCCCGAGGGTCCCGACCGCCCGCAGCGCCCCGGCATCGACCTCTTCGAGCTCCTCGGACAGATCCTGCGACGTGGGGTGAGCACGCCCATCCTCCTGCGCTTCGACGGGATCCTGCGCGCGCGCGTGCGCGCCATGAACGACGCGTTCAACACGGCGCGGCGCGAGTTCGGGTACGAGGCCCCCTACCGCGGCGTCTTCCCGATCAAGGTCAACCAGGAGCGGCACGTCGTCGAGGCGCTGCTGTCCGAGGGCTTGAACCACAAGATGGGCCTCGAGGTCGGCAGCAAGCCCGAGCTCATCGCCGTCATCGCGCTCATGGCGGGCAAGAGCTCGCTCATGATCTGCAACGGGTACAAGGACGAGGAGTACATCGAGATGGCGCTGCTCTCGACCAAGCTCGGCATCACGCCGATCCTCGTGGTCGAGAAGTACAGCGAGGTCGAGACGATCGTCCGCGTCGGCAAGCGGCTCGACATCCGGCCTTCGATCGGCCTGCGCACGAAGCTGTCGGGCAAGGGCGCCGGACGCTGGCAGGAGTCGGGCGGCGACCGCTCGAAGTTCGGCCTGACGACGCGCGAGATCGTGTCCGTCGTCGAGCTCATGCAGAAGGAAGGCATGATCGACTGCGTCAAGCTGCTCCACTTCCACCTGGGATCGCAGATCCCCGAGATCCGGAGCCTCAAGAACGCGCTGCGCGAGGCCACGCACACGCTGATCGGGCTGCACAAGATGGGCGCGCGCATCGAGTACTTCGACTGCGGCGGCGGCCTGGGCATCGACTACGACGGCAGCTCGACGAACTTCGAGTCGTCGGTGAACTACTCGCTGCAGGAGTACGCGAACGACGTCGTCTACCACCTGAAGCAGGCCTGCGACGAGGCCGAGATCCCGCAGCCTTCGATCGTCACGGAATCGGGGCGCGCGCTGTCGGCGCACCACGCGGTGCTCGTCACCGAGGTGCTGGGAACGACCGATTTCAGCGAGGAAGGCCTGCCGGCCAAGCCGGTCGAGGACGAGAACGAGCTCGTCCACAACGCACACGCCGCCTGGGAAGCCGTGAACGCGAAGAACTTCCAGGAGAGCTACCACGACGCGGTCCAGATCCGCGACGAGACCATGGTGCTCTTCAACGTGGGCCAGATCTCCATGAAGGAGCGTGCGCGCGTCGAGGACTACTTCTGGCGGACCTGCGAGCGGATCCTGCGCATCACGCGCACGCTGGACTACGTGCCCGACGACCTCGCCAACCTCGAGCGGGACATGGCGGACACGTACTTCCTGAACTTCTCGCTGTTCCAGTCGGTGCCGGACAGCTGGGCGATCCACCAGCTCTTCCCGGTGCTGCCGCTGCACCGCCACAACGAGCAGCCGACGCGCCGCGCGATCCTGGCCGACATCACCTGCGACTCGGACGGCAAGGTCGACCGCTTCATCGACCTGCGCGACGTGAAGCGCACGCTGGAGCTGCACCCGCTCAAGGGCAACGAGGCCTACTACCTGGGCTTCTTCCTCGTGGGCGCGTACCAGGAGATCCTGGGCGACATGCACAACCTGTTCGGCGACACGAACGTCGTGCACGTCGACCTGGACGAGTCCGGTCGCGCGCGCCTGACCGAGGTGCTGCGCGGCGAGCGCGTGCAGGACGTCCTCGAGTACGTCGAGTACTTCGAAGCCGACCTGCTGCAGAGCCTGCGCCGCAGCGTCGAGAAGTCCCTCGAAGAGGGCCGCATCACCTTCGAGGAATCGGCCCTCCTCTACCGCCGGTACGAAGCCGGCCTGCACGGCTACACCTACTTGACGCGCGAGCGCAAGAACGGCGACGCGCCGAGCGTCCTGCAACCCACCCTGGTGTTCCAGAAGAACGAATCTTGAAGATCCGCAAAGGCTGCATCGTCGACCTCGTCTACGAGCTCAAGGACTCCGAGGGCGAGGTCGTGGAGAGCGCGGACGCCGCCGATCCGATGACGTACCTCCACGGCTACGGCGAGATCGCGCCGGGCCTCGAGGAGGAACTCGACGGCGTCGAGGAAGGCGCGGTGCTCGAGATCGAGCTGCCGCCCGAGAAGGCGTACGGCGAGTACAACCCCGACGGCATCGTCGCGGTGCCGCGCGGCGAGTTCCCGGCGGACGCCGAGATCGTCCCTGGCGACTGGATCTCCGTGCAGGTCAAGCACGACGAGGAGTCCGACGAGGTCGAGGACCTGGAGATGAAGGTGCTCGAGATCTCGCCCGACTCGATCACGCTCGACGCGAACCACCCGCTGGCCGGCCAAAGCGTCACGTTCGACATCCGCGTGATCGGCGTGCGCGAGGCGAGCACGGACGAGATCGAGAAGCGGCAAGCCGAGAGCGAAGAAGCGGAGTAGCGGTCAGCCCACGGGCCGGCGCCGCCGCCCGAGGGGAGCGGCGCCCCGCCGACGATTCCGGTCGCAAGGTCGAGGTCCGGCGTCGATCGGCTCGCCCCTCGTCCTGACGCGGGTCGTCGCCTCGCGATGAACCGGAGGCGCGCGCACGGCGTCCGCCGATCCGGCCGATCTCGATTACCATCCCTGCGCCCGTGCGACCCGCCATGTCAGAGCCGCTGCCGAAGTGCTGGACCTGGACGGGTCCCGTGGCAGCGCTCCCCGCTGCGGCTTTCGCGAAGCCGATCCTGGTCGTCGTCGTAGACACCGAAGAGGAGTTCGACTGGTCGGAGGCGTTCGACCGCCGCAAGACCGGTGTCGCGCACATGCGACACGTCGAGCGGTTCCAGTCGATCTGCGACGAAGCGGGCATCCAGCCCGTCTACGTGATCGACCACCCGATCGCCTCGACGCCGGAGTCCAGAGACGCCCTGCTCGCCATCCAACGCCGCGGCGGGTGCGAGATCGGGGCGCACCTCCACCCGTGGGTCTCGCCGCCGTTCGACGAGGAGGTGAACGCGCGGAACAGCTACCCGGGAAACCTCCCGCGCGCACTCGAGCGCGAGAAGCTCGCGCGGCTCACGACCGTGATCGAGAACGCATTCGGGACGCGGCCGCGCGCGTACAAGTCGGGCCGCTATGGCTTCGGGCCCAACACCGCGGCGATCCTCGACGAGCTGGGTTACGACGTCGACATCTCCCCTGCTCCGCCGTTCGACTTCCGGGCCGATGGCGGGCCCGACTGGTCGGGGGCGCCGCACCAGCCGTACTGGCTGCCGACGAAGCGCCCCATCCTGGCGCTGCCCAACACGGGCGCCTACGTCGGCTGGGCCGGCGAGTCGTCGCACGGGCTCTACCAGCTCGCCCAAGGTGCGGCCGGGCGCACGCTGCGCCTGGGCGGCGTCCTGGCGCGCCTCCGGGCCGTCGAGCGGCTCTTCCTGTCGCCCGAGGGCTACGGCGAGGCCGACATGGTCCGCCTGACCCGCGCCCTGCTCTCGCGCGGCGCGCGAGTCCTCACCCTGAGCCTCCACAGCCCGTCCTTCGAGCCCGGGCACACGCCCTACGTGCGCGACGAGAAGGACCTCCATTCCCTGCTCGCCACCTGCCGAAACTACTTCCGCTTCTTCCGGGAGGAGGTCGGCGGCGTGTCCATGACCGCGGCGGAACTCCACCGGCACGTCGAAACGCACAGCAGGAACTCCCGCGCTTGAAGATCCTCGGCATCTCCCCTCTCGACAAGGATTGCAACGCATCGCTCGTCGAGGACGGGCGCGTCCTCTTCGCGGCCGGCGAGGAACGCTTCAGCCGCGTGAAGCAGCACGCCGGGTTCCCGCACAAGTCGATCCAGGCGGCGCTGAACGCGACCGGCACGGATCCGCGCGAGATCGACGTCGTCGCCTACCCGTTCCTCGAGTGGCAGAAGGAGTCCGAGCTGATCCTCGACGCCGTCGCCGCCGAGGAAAGGGAGCAGGAGCGCTACGACGAAGCGGATCTGCAGCGGCTCCTGGCCGAGGCCGAGCGTCGCATTCCGGAGCGCAAGACGCCGGTGCACGGACTCAGCCAGCCGAACCAGAGGAAGCGCAAGGGCACGGCCAAGGAGCTCTTCTACCGCTACGCCGGCGGAGAGCGCACGATCTCGCGCGCCGTCGCGCTGCGCGCCGCGCGCGAATGGGCCGGGCGCGCGTCGGAGGACCACAAGAAGTGGCACACCGAGCTCGAGGACGGGCTACGCGGGCTGGGCCTGCTCGGGAAGCTCAAGCGCTCCGAGCACCACCTGTCGCACGCGGCGAATGCGTATCTCGCGAGCGGCTTCGACCGCGCGGTCATCGTCACGATCGACGGCTACGGGTCGGGCCTCGCGGGCTCCGTCTCGATCGGCGAGGGCGGCCGTATCCGGCGCCTGCACAACCTGAAGTTCCCGCACTCGCTGGGCAGCTTCTACGAGATGGTCACGAGCTCGCTCGGGTTCCACCCCGACCGCCACGCGGGCAAGATCGTCGGGCTCGCGGCGTACGGCGATCCGCGCGTGCTGTCGGACGTCCTCCTGTCGCGCGTCGTGCGCACGCCGGGCGACTTCCGCCTGATCGAGAACCTGAACGTGCACTTCTCGCGGCACCTGGCCGCGCGCTTCCCGATGATCGACGTCGCGGCGGCGTACCAGCACGTGCTCGAGGTCGTCGCCACGGACCTCGTGCGCCACTGGGTCCGCGAGACGGGTTGCGGAAACGTCGTCCTGTCGGGCGGCGTCACCGCGAACGTCAAGATGAACCAGCGCATCCACGAGATCGACGAGGTCGAGCAGACGTTCGTCTACCCGAACATGGGCGACGGCGGCTGCGGCACCGGGCTCGCGATGCTGCTCTCGTGGCCGGGCGGCGTGCAGCCGTCGATCCGCGACGTGTACTGGGGACCGTCGTACTCGGAGGCGGAGATCAAGGCCGAGCTCGAGAAGAACGGCCTCGCGTACGACCGGCCCACGAACCTGGTCGAGGACGTCGCGCGCCGCATCCACGGCGGCGAAGTCATCGGGCGCTTCGACGGCCGCATGGAGTACGGCCCGCGCGCGCTGGGCAACCGCTCGATCCTCTACCACGCACGCGAGCCGGAAGTGAACCAGTGGCTCAACAAGCGCCTCGGCCGCACGGAGTTCATGCCGTTCGCGCCGGTGACCTTGTGGGAAGCGCGCGAGCGCTGCTACGTGAACCTGGAGGGCGCCGAGCACACGGCCGAGTTCATGACGGTCACGTTCGACTGCACGCCCTGGATGCGCCAGAACTGCCCGGCCGCCGTGCACGTGGACGGTACCGCGCGGCCGCAGCTCGTGAAGCGCGAGGTGAACCCGGGCTACTGGGACCTGCTCTCGGCTTACGAGAAGATCAGCGGCATCCCGTGCCTGATCAACACGAGCTTCAACATGCACGAGGAGCCGATCGTGTGCTCGCCGAACGACGCCGTGCGCGCGTTCCTGCTGGGCAACATCGACGGGCTCGCGATCGGGCCGTTCTTCGTCGCGCACCCGTCGAAGAAGGACGGCGCGGCGCGGAGCAGGCAGTCGGCCGGCAGCGCGCCCTGAGGCAGGGAATCAGGGCAGGATCGTCAGCTGCACGAAGTCCCGCGAGAAGCGGCGCGGTGCCGTCGTCAGGCCCTGGAACCACAGCGTGGTGCCGATCGCGGCGGGATCGAGCGGGAGTTGGTACTCGCCGCGGGAGTATCCGACGCTGTCGGTCATCGGCATCGGCAGGATCGTGAGCTCCGAGCGCCGCAGGTAGAGCACGCCGATGGAGCCGATCGGAAACAGGTTCGTCGACGGGTGCGGCGCGAGCAGGAGCCGGGCCGGCGAATTCGGCGCGCCCCACAGCTCGAAGTCGACCTTGCGCCCGATGCTCGGCGTCCCCACGGCGACGAAGTCCTCGTCCCCGTTCGAGTAGAGGTCCACGCTACCGCCGCCGGCCAGGGTGTTCGCGTGCACGGCCTTGCGACCGACGACGACGCGGTCACCACTGCGACTCATCGCCAGGTCGTAGACGGAACCTCCATAGTTGTACGTCGCGACCGGCGTGTTCTGACCGCGGCGGTAGATGCGCAGCTCGGGCACGAGATCGGCCTCGTCGCCCCACAGGCCGACCGCGAAGCGCTGGCCGTTCGCCGACGTCGCGACCTTGGCGACGATGTTCTGCAGCGACCCGCCGCCCTGCGCCTCGTCGACCATCAAGGTGGCCTTGGTGGCGAGGTCGATGGCCTCGATCCGCACGCGCAGGTTCTGGTCGAAGTAGCCGAAGCCCAGCACGAGCGTCGATCCGTCCTCGGAGACGTCGAGTTGCTGGCAGACGATCGAACCCGGCCAGGAACCCTGCCAGGTGCGCAGGTAGTTCCCCGCGGCCTGACGCTCCCAGACGTCGACGCCATTGAAGTAACCGACGGCGAGGATCGAACCGTCCCCGGAGATGTCCTGCGCGGCGAACGACTGCAGCAGCACGATCTGCTGGATCAGGGTTCCCGTGTCGACGTCGAAGAGGTAGCCCCCGCTCTGGGTCGCGGCGTACAGCGTGTGGCCGTCCTCCGACAGCACGATGGCCTGCAACTGGAGACCGACGCTGCGGGAGAAGTACCCGGTGGGAATGCTCGAGCCGCCGTCGAACACCGCGACGTGCAGCGTGGCGGTGTTCGGATCCAGCATGCCCGCCACGATCCGCCGGCCGTCCGCCGAGACCATCGCGCGCGACCCGCCGTAGGTCGGCGTGGGGAAGGTCCAACTCCACTGCGCCATGCTCGACGACGAGGTGTAGGCGCTGACGACGACGCTCCGTGGCCCGTTCTGGGTCACCGGAATCTGCCGGCAGGAGACGAAGAGCCCCGTCTGGTCGCTGCCGTGGACGCGCACGTTCGTGCTGGCGATCGCGACCGGATCCGCCCACACGGGGACGACCGGCGTGACGTCGAAGCCCGACAACAGCGAGGCGCGGTCCGCCGCGGTGTCGAACTCCGTGAAGACCTCGGTTCCGGCGTTGCCCAGCGTCACCGCTCGGGCGACCCAGCCCTCGCCGTTGTCGGGGTACGTCCACAGGGCGCCCGAAGTGTTGACTCCGATGCTCGAGGGCGTGGTGGCGAGCGGCGCGGTCTCCTCGACGATCTCGGCTCGACCGCCGGCCGTCACGAAGGTGTGCCGGATGGCGCTGCTCGCGGTGGACGCGGCGCGGGCTCCAAGTCCGGCCTGAGCCGCGCTCGCGCTCTGGGCCTGTGCTGGAGAGATCAGTCCAAGCGCGGCAGCGACGAGGAAACCCGAACTGCCGGTGCGACGTAGCGCCATAGTGCTCTTCCCGAGGGCCAGGAGGTTCGGACCGAGGTGCGAGCTCGTCGGGTCCGGGGGAACAGTCGATGCGCAAGGGTAGCCGACATCCGCGGACCCGCACAGGTGTGGAATCGACGAAGTCCCTGGAAACGAAACAGCCCCTCGCTGGGAGGGGCTGCTCCGCGTCACGGTCCCGGGTTCGGGACCGCTCCCGCCGCGCTCACATGCCGTCGATCGTGAAGGGGAACGTCATGTAGAGGTCGCCGTTCGCGTCCGTGTACGTCGCCAGCGACTGGTGGATGCCGTTCAGCGAGCCGAACAGTTCGCCCTGGACGAGACCGCCCGGGAGGACCGTGAGGCGCAGGCGCTTCGACCACTGGTCGGCGTTCGTCGGGAACGTCTGCGGGTTGTGCATCAGCGTCTGCATCGAGAAGTTCAGCTGACCCGTCGTGAGCATCGGCACGCGCAGGCTCGGACGGTCCGTCATCGTCACCGGGAACGTGTTGCGGATCGAGCCCATCTGCGACTGCCAGAACAGGTTGCCGATCGTGATGCCCGCGCTGCCCGCGCCGCGGCCGAGGAACTGGTAGCACTCCGCCGTCTGGATGTTGAAGCAGCAGGCCGCGGTGCGGTTGTTGTTGTCGACCGCCGTGAAGCAGATCTGCGTCGTACCCACGTCCGCCAGCGTCGGCGTCCACGTGAACGTCGTGCAGACGGGGTTGCCGTTCGCGGGCAGGGTCGGGGTCAGCGTGGCGCCCGGGGGCAGCGCGCCCGAGGAGAGCGTCACGGTCGAGTTCGTGTTGCTGTCCGCGGCGCAGATCTCGATCGAGAACGGAACGCCCGCGCTGGCCATGTACGTCGCGCCGCACGTCGGCGCGGTGAAGACCGGCGGGGTGTTCGGCTCGTACGTGTAGCAGACGTTGACGGTGCACTGGGCCTGCGTCGTGAACTGCGTGATCAGGTTGCCCGAGCCCGTGGCGATCGAGGCCCCGAGGGCCACGACCGGCAGCGTGATGTTGCCCGCGCCCGTGAAGAGCACGAGGTCGCTCGGCGGCGGCGGCGACGTGACCGTGTCCGAGTCGCTCGCGTTGATGCCCGGGTGGGTGATGCCCGACGTTCCGGCGAAGTCGATCACGCCGTCGAAGGCCGTGAAGGAGTCGTTGAAGTTCGCGATCGGGATCGTCACGACGATCACGCTGTTGTCAGGGCGCGTGAGCGTGAGGTTCGCCGAGAACTGCGTCGTGACCATCGTCGGACCATTGTCCAGGCTCTCGGCTTTCGCCGTGCCTTGGACGTTGCCGCTCAGCGTGAACTGGATGCTCTGCAGCGTGCCCAGCGCCGGGTTGAACTTCGGGATCGAGACGGTCCCGTTCCAGTTCGTCGACTGGAGCGGAATGCTGTCCGAGAAGCAGGTCGTGGCGGAACCCTGGGCAAAGGCCACGGTGCCGAGCGCGAGGGCGCCGAACGCCGCCAGTGTGGAACGGGGGATGGACATCGTGCGGATCATGGCTGGAGGGTGCCCGCGGGCGAAACGCAGAGGGGTGAGGGGGGCCGGAGGGATTCACGGACCCGGATGGACTGTACCCAGGTCCCCCACGGTGGCAAGCCCCCTTCCCGCAAGTCACCCCGGGATACGGCTCGGACCGAGTTCCCGGACCCAGGCCTGCAGTCCCGACAGACCGATCGGCATGGCCGTGGCCGCCATCCGCGGGCGCAGCGCGGCGTCGAGGGCCCGTCCGCCGACCACGGTGGCTGTCCCGAGGGCGACGGCCCGCTCCTGGAGTTCCGCCCAGCCCGCGACGAGCGCCTCGCGATCCGGGGCGGCCGAGACCGACAGCCAGAACAGGTCGGGGCGAACCGCCTCGACCGCCGCGCACAGGCTCGAGAGCGGGATGCCGATCCCGAGCGCCTGCGTGCGCCAGCCGGCTTCGCGCAGGCACAGGTCCACCATGGCGGCGGGGAGCAGGTAGGGATCGTGCTCGGCGGACCCCCCGATCGCGAGCGGCGCGTCATCGGCCGGCGGCGGCAGGAGCCCGCGCACTTCGTGCAGGAAACGCAGGCAGATCTCGATGGCGCGGCGCTCCTGGTAGATCTCCGCGACGCCGTGGAGGACGTCGAGTCCGAGCCCGTCCAGTGCCGGAACGACGCCGCGCTCGAGCACCTCGGCCAGAGGTTGTCCGGCGAGCCACGGGTCGAAGGCCAGACGGCGGAACACCTCCTCGTCGCCGGCGAGGAGAGCGCGACGCAAGTCGAGACGCCCGCGGTCCACCACCGCGTGGCCGCGTCCGGCCTGAGGCGGCAGGCCGAGGACCTCGGGGTGGGCCAGCGGGAACCCGCGGCTGCGCGCGAACTCCACGACGCCGTGCACGGGAAGCCGGCGATGGCCACCGACCGTGCGCGCGGAGGGCAGGACGCCCCGGTCGCACCAGCGCTTGAGGGAGGCCTCGCTGATGCCGAGGACGAAGGCGACCTGACGTGTGGTGAGGGGGGGGTGCATGGCGTCGAGTGAGCGGTTCGAGCGAATCCGACCCGGCCGGGTGTTCGAAGCCGCCATCGGCCGGGATGCACGCTCGGCCTCCTTTCCGGAGAACTCTCTCCGCTCCCGACTCGACCCCACCCCCGAGACCGGCATGATCGCCATCCTCGACAGCCACGCGCACGACCACGAACTCGAAGCCTGCGAGCGCCTCCAGCCCGAGGTGGTCGACCTGCCGCGCGCGCGAGCAGCGGTGCGCGAGCTGCTGCTCGCGCTCGGCGAGGATCCGGACCGCGAAGGACTGCGCGACACGCCGTCGCGCGTCGCGCGGATGTACCGCGAGGTGCTCGCGGGCCGCCAGGTCGATCCCGCGCTGCACCTGGCACGGACGTTCGACGAGGCCGCGAGCGGGCTCGTTCTCCTGCGCGACATCCGCTTCTCGTCCCTGTGCGAGCACCACATGCTGCCCTTCGTGGGGCGCGCGCACGTCGCCTACCTGCCCGAGGGTCGCGTGGTCGGGCTCTCGAAGCTCGCACGCACCGTCGAGACCTTCGCCCGCCGCTTGCAGGTCCAGGAGCGCTTGACGGCGCAGGTCGCGGATGCGCTCGTGGACAACCTCGGGACCCGCGGCGTGCTCGTCGTGGTCGAGTCCGAGCACTTCTGCATGCGCGTGCGCGGCACGAACCAGCCCGAGAGCACCATGGTGACGATGGCCGCGCGCGGGCTCTACGAGACCGACGATGCCGCGCGGCGCGAAGTGCTCTCGCTGTTGCGAGCACCGGGCCGCTGAAGCTCACTTCGCCCGGAAGTGGTGCGCGCGTCGGACGAGGCGCCGCGCGTCGCGCTGGAAGCCCTGCGTCCGGTGGTAGGTGTAGAGCCGATCGAGGAAGTCGAGCGGCAGGACCACGCCGTAGAAGGCCAAGAGGGCGCACTTCAGGTCGAACGTGACGCCGCCGACGATCATCGGGACGCGGAACAGGTCGATCACGGCCGCGGCGAGGAACCACAGGATCGAGAGGTCGAAGTTCGTGAGGACGGCGCGCGCCAGGCCCGGCACGCGGCCGAAGGTGAACGGCTGCTGCTCGCCCGGCAGGTCGCCGTCGCGCTCCATCTCGGCTGGATCCGAGCCGGCGAGGACCTCGCGCGTGAAACGCGCGCGCTCCGCCGTCGTCCGCATCAGCACGTAGCGCGCCGTGAGGACGAGCGCCGCGTCGTAGAGAGCCTTGCCGAAGATCGTGGCGAGGAGCGCCGCCAGGGCGAACGCGAAGGCCCACCAGCGGCCCGTCTCGAGC
Source organism: Planctomycetota bacterium (assembly GCA_026692665.1). Taxonomy (GTDB): domain Bacteria; phylum Planctomycetota; class UBA1135; order UBA1135; genus JAEUHZ01. The sequence goes on along the minus strand of JAPLOF010000020.1, from coordinate 149,168 downwards.
ACCGCGTAGACGCCGAGGCACGTGAAGAAGGCCGACTTCACGTACAGGTGGAACAGGAAGTCGTGGAACCCCCACTCGAGCTTCTCGACCTGGCGGTAGCGCGCGACCTCCCCGTCTACGCAGTCGAGGACGTAGTAGACGAAGACCAGCGCGAACCCGAGGACGGCCCAGCCGCCGCCGAAGGGCAGACAGGCACTGCCGGCGAGGCCGCAGACGAGCATCCCGATCGTGCCCACGTCGGGCGAGAGCCCCAGCGCGAGGAACGCGCGCGTCACGTGGATCGAAACGCGGTCCCCCACCAGGACCCCGGCGACGTCGTTGTACGCGCGGACGGGTTCCTGGACCTTCTTGCGGAGCTCGTGGATCGACTCGACCATTCGGGGGGGGGGCACCCGATCCCGCGACGGTCAGCGCGCGCCGGAGCGCGGCCGACGGACGTCCGCCAGGAGGGTCTTGATCTTGGCTTTTTCGGCTCGATCCAGGAAGCCGCCACACACGAGCACGACCGGGAACGCCAGAAGCAGCACGATCTTCGCACCCACGGTCCAGAAGAGGGGGCCGTCCGCCGGAACTCGTGTCGCGCCCCAGGCCAGGGCCCCGGCGAGGCCGATCGGCGCCGCGATGCGCCCGGCCTCGAAGCCGACCGGCCACAGCCGCTCGGCCGTGATCCAGGTCGCGATCGCGAGCGCCGCGAAGGAGGCGAGCGTGGCCCAGGCCGCGCCGAGGCCGCCGTGCGCGGGCACGAGGATGGCGTTCAGCGCGAGGTTCAGGAGCGCCGCGCCGCCCACGAGCCAGGCGACGTGCCCCGTGCGCTTCCGCAGGTAGAAGGTCGTGTGCAGCACCTGGAAGAGCGCCCAGAAGAGGTACCCGAACGCGATGACGGGGAGAGTCCGCGCGGCATCGGCGTACTCCGCCGACGCCATGAGGCGCACGATCTCGTCCGCGAACAGGGCCAGGCCGAGCGTCAGGAACGCGAAGCCGGCCGACGCGTAGGTGGCGACCTTGCGGCACACGAGGCGGGCCTCGTCCTCGCTCGCGATCGCGAACACGAACGGGAACCAGATCAGGCCGAACGCCTCGAGCACGACGGCGTTGCCCATCGCGCCGAGCTTGTAGCCGACGCCGTACACGCCGACCGCCGCCTCGCCGTGCAACCGCTGGACGAACCAGCGGTCGGCCTGGTGCAACACGAACATGAAGAGCCCCGAGCCGATCAGCGGCAGGGAGTACAGCGCCAGGCGCTTCGCGATCGCGGGGCTGAAACGCAGGCCGAGCTTCACGGCGACGACGACCGTGAGCGCGACGGCGACGACCGCCTCGCCACCGAGCACGCTCAGCAGCGCGCCGAGCGAGCCAATGCCGGCCAGGAGCAGCGCGACCTTCAGCCCGACTTCGAGCGCCGTCTTGCCGGTGGTGATCGCGACGTACGTGCCCGAGCGCTCGTTGGCCTGCAGCCAGCGGAGGCCGACCTGACCGACGGTCTGCGCGAAGAGGATCGCGAACACGACCATCGCCGCCTTCGTCTCGCCGCGGGTGCCCACCAGGACCAGCGACGCGATCTCCGGGAACAGCAGCGCGAGCACGGCGGCGGCGCCCGTCGTCACGGCCAGGATCCAGAGCGTCGTCGACACGACCTCGCCCCGCTCGCGCACGTCCTTGGCCTCGGCATGGAAACGCGTCATGCCGTGCAGGAGGTTCACGCCCAGCACCTGCGCGGCGATGGCGAGCGTGACGCCGCCCATCTCGACGACGCCGTACTGCGCCGCACCTCCGATCGTCGCGGTGACGAACGGCAGCAGCAGGAACCCGACGAGCTTCTGGAGCGCCGGCCCCGCCGCATAGATCGCGGAGTGCCGCGCGAGGCGCTGCAGGGCTTCGGTCAACATCGGGCCGGCGGAGACTACGCCGTGCTCGCCACGCGGGGAACGGCGCTCCAGAAGCGCGTGTCCTGGCCCGCCGGATGGCAGACGAGGTATCCTCTGGAAATGCGCAAGACCGCGTCGATTCTCGCCGGTGTCCTGACCCTGACGGCCCTGGCCGGCCCGGCCTCCGCCAACGGCTGGATCTGTGCCGAGGGCGGCGGCGCGCCGACCCCGAACGGCTGGGGAGCGAGCGTGTTCGGCTGGATGGTTCAGAAGGGTGGCGGCGGCCCCGTCGTGATCCTCGGGACCTCGGGCTCGGACGCCGCCGCGGCGAACGCGTTCCTGGCGCTGGGCGCGAGCTCGGCGACGAACCTCGCGGTCACCGCCGCCAACGCGAACTCGCCGGCGGTCCAGTCGCAGATCGCCTCGGCTTCCGTCGTGTGGATCCGCGGCGGCGACCAGTGGCAGTACATCTCGACCTGGCGCGGGACCCTGGCCGAGCAGGCGATCCGCAGCGTGTACGCGAACGGCGGCGTGGTCGGTGGCACCAGCGCCGGCTGCGCGATCCTGGGCGACCTGATCTACGACGCGCGCAACGGATCGGTGTTCCCGTACGAGACGCTCGCGAACCCCTACAACACGTACACGACGTTCACCGCCGACTTCCTGCAGCTGCAGGACGGAGTGATCTTCGACACGCACTTCACGGAGCGCGCGCGCCTCGGGCGTCTGCCGGTCTTCGTATCGCGCCTGTGGAAGGACTCGGGGCTCGACCTGATCGGCGTGGGCGTCGACGACTCGACCGCGCTGTGCATCGATCCGAACGGCCTGGCGGAAGTGCGCGGCGAGGGCGCGGTGACGATCGTCCACCGCACGGGCGCGACGCGGCAGTTGCTGATCGCCGGCCAGCCGCCGGCGATCACGGGCCTCGCGCACGTGCAGCTCACCGAGGGCTACGTGTACGACCTCTCGACGCGGACCGTCGTCGCGCGGCCCGCGAATGCGACTCTGGCCCCGGCGCCGGGCGCGGACCCGTCCTTCACGGCGACTTCCCTCGCTGGAAACCTCGCAGGCGACGCGAACCGCGGCGACCTGAGCACGAACGATGGCGGCAACTCGCTGGCCCTGTTCCAGGGCGCGCTGCAGGTGATCGACGGCACCAACGAGCTGCTCTCCACCGTGGTCGCCACCCGCGTGTGGAACGACACCACGTTCGACGAGAACCGCATGGGCGGTGCTCAGCTCCTGCTGGCCCAGAACCCGGCGTGGTTGGCGCTCTACCTGGACAATCCGACGCGGGTCAGCACGACGTCCGCGGGCTTCGTGAACGTGGATCCCGCGTCGGGCACCGAGAGTTCGCTGGTCGTGCTCGACGCTCGCGGCGTGGTATCGACCGCGCAATCGACGTACGTCTCGAGCGGAGGTTCGGCGGGGCCGCGTCAATCGGTTGCGCTCGAAGGCGCGACCCTCTCGTTGCTGCGGCGCGGGATGGCCTACGACGCGGTCGCGCATGCGAGCCGCTGGGCAGCGCCCTTCGGCCAAGGCAAGGTGAACTCGCTGGGGCGGCGTGCGTTCCTCGAGTCGGCCGGCACGCCTTCCCCGAGCTCGAACGACTTCGCGATCACCGTGCGCGACGGAGTGCCGGGAGTCGGAGCGCTGCTGTTCTTCGGTCCGAACGAGGCCTCGACCCCGTTCCAGGGCGGAACGCTCTACGTCGGAGGCTCGATCACGCGCGTCGGCATCCAGTTCCTCGATGGAACCGGGTCCCGCACGTGGCTCCTGCCGGTCGCACCGAACCTGACCGGCACGCGACGCACCTACCAGGCCTGGTATCGGAACGGGGCCCTGAACGACGGCTTCAACACGGCGCTCTCGAACGCGCTGCGGGTGCTCCACGCCGAGTAGGACCATGGAACTCCCCTACTGCCTCGTCGACGCGTTCACGGATCGTCCCTTCGCCGGGAACCCCGCCGCGGTCGTGCTCTTGACCGCGCCGCGCGAGCCGGCGTGGATGCTCTCGATCGCGCGGGAGATGAACCTGTCCGAGACCGCGTTCGTGATCCCGCGCGGCGCCGGCGAGTACGACCTGCGCTGGTTCACGTCGGCGATCGAGGTGCCGCTGTGCGGACACGCGACGCTCGCGACGGCCCACGTCCTGTGGAGCGAAGCCCGGATGGAGACGGCGCCGCGACTGCGGTTCCACACCCTCTCCGGCGCGCTCGAGGCGCGTCGCGATGGGGACTGGATCGAGCTCGACCTGCCCGCGATCCCGGCCGAGGAGCGGGAGGTGTCGGACGCGCTCTCGGCCGCGCTCGGTGCGCTCCCGATCCGGGCGGGGAAGAGCGACCAGGACTGGCTCGCGGAATTCGCCAGCGAGGCCGAAGTGCGTGCGCTGCACCCCGACCTCGCCGCCGTCCGTGCCTTCGGCGGCCAGGGCGTGATCGCCACCGCGCGCTCGAGCGACGACCGCTACGACTTCGTGTCGCGCTACTTCGCGCCGGCAGTAGGTGTCGACGAGGACCCGGTGACCGGCGCGGCGCACTGCACCCTGGCGCCGTGGTGGTCGGCGCGCTTCGGTCGCGCGCGGCTCGTCGGATTCCAGGCGAGCCGCCGCGGCGGCATCGTGCGCGTGGAGCACCGCGGCGACCGCGTCTCGGTCGCGGGGCGAGCGGTCTCGATTGCGAACGGGTTGCTGCGCGTGTGAGTGGCACGGGAGCGGTTGCGGACCGCGCTGCGACCTTCAGGACGCGACGCGAGCGCGAGGTTCCCGCTCGGACTGCGACGCCCCCTCAGGGGCAAATCGTCAGCTCGACCGCGTTCGACAGCGAGTACCCGGTGCCGTCCGCGTTCAGCCGGTCGCGCGCCACGAACTGGAAGTAGAGCGTCGTCCCCGGGCCGTATCCGTTCGCCGCGAGCCAGGAGTGCGTGACGTCGATCCGCAGGGATCCGCTGCAATCGCGCAGGGGCAGGTCGTTGCCGCCCGTCGAAGCGACGCGGCCGCGCTGGATCGGGCTCGCGAGACACAGGGTGCCGCCCTGGAAAGGCAGCTGCGCCGCACCCGTGGACCAGCAGGCGCGACCGCTCGTCCAGTTCACGAACTCGCTGGCCACGATGCGCAGGTCGTCCGGCCCGCTCAGCGCGGTCGAGCCCTGCACGTCGAGGCCGGGCACGCAACCCTGCGAGTTCGTCTTGCCCTCGCACCACGTGCGCGGTTCGCCGCACCAGCTCGGGTCGTACGGGTACGCGCCGACGTCGCAGCGCGAACCATCGGGATCGAAGACCGCCGGATCGCCCGCGTCGATGCACGGCGAGCCCGCCTTCAGGCGGTGGTCGTCCGTCATCGGCGCGAAGAACTGCGGATCCGCGTCGAAATTGCCCAGGCCCGGCCATCCGCCCGCGACATCGCTGTACGCGACGAGGGGCGCCTGCAGCACGGCCCGGATCTGGTCGGGCCGGTTGTCGCGCAGGATCGAGTTGCGGATCGTCGCGACCGCCGTCGTCTCCGCGAAGCCGCCTCCCGAGAGCACGGCCTCGTTGTCGACGACCGTGCAGCGATCGAGTCGGGAGCCGGCGCAGCCGCCCCCCGACGTGGCCCGGTTGCCCCACACGTCGCACGACGTGAGCTCGCCCTCGTATGCGCCCCCGCCGAGCGCGACCTGCCCGGGATCGACGGGCAGGGCCGCGTTGGCACTGAGCTCGCAGCGTAGGAGCCGCGTGAGTCGAGCGCCGCCACCGTTCCCGCGCTCGGCGACGTTGTCGAGGTAGAGACAATCCGTCGCCGTCCCTTCGTAGGAGCCGCCGCCCCCCGACGCCACGCCCGAATCGAGGGGCAGCACGCCGCGCGCGAAGTTCTCGAGGAGCGTGCACTCCGTCATGTCACAGCGCGAGGCGCCGCCGCCGAGCGCGGGCATGCCCCCCACGGCGCGCACCTCGTTCTCGTTCAGGGAGCAGCGCACGAGCGTGCACAGGTACGCCGCGCCGCCCTCGGAGCAGCCGCGGTTCTTGAGGAACGTCGTGTCCTCGCACAGCGCCGGCCCGCGGACTCCAGCCCCGACCCCGCATCCGCCCGCGGCGTTCCCGGTCGCGTTGCGGCGCACGAAGCAGTCGACGAGCCGCGGCGCGCGCTGATCGGCATGGACGCCCGCGCCTTCGAAGGCCGTGTTGAAGAAGAACGTGCAGCGCAGGTACGTCCCGCCACCGCACGCTCCGCCGCCGTAGAGGTTCGCGGTGGACTGGCCGTAGTCGTTGCGGTCGATGCGGCAGTCCGTGAAGCGGGGCTGCGCCCCGATCCCGGCGTACACGCCGGCTCCGAACGTGTCGGCCGTCCCGCCGGGCGTGATCGTGTTGTACGTGATCCCGCACTCGACGAACGTGGGCGACCCGTTCTCGATGGCGACGCCGCCGCCGCGGTGCGCGCGATTGCCGGTGATCTCGCAGCGCAGGATCGTCGGCGACGCGTTCTCGATCCGGATCCCGCCGCCGCGCGTGTCCGGAACCGGTCCGCTGGCGAGCCCGCCCTGGATCGTGAAGTTCTCGAGAACGGCCGCCGCGCTCTCGCCCGTACGGAACGTGACGACGCTGCCGCCAGCGCCGCCCACGAGCAACGTCCGCGTCGCGTCGCCGACGCCCGCGACCCGCACGTCCTTGCCCAGGAAGTCGAGCCTCTCGAGGTAGGTCCCGGGCGCGACGAGGATCGTGTCCCCCGCCGCCGTGGTCGGCGCAGCCAGGGCAAACTGGATGCTCGAGTACGGATCGCCGGGGAGCCCCGTGCCCGGATTCGAACCGCCGGCCGCCACGAACCAGGTCGTCTGCGACCAGGCCGAGGGTGCGCTCGCGAGGAGCGCCAGGATCAGGGGGATGCGCATGGAGGTCGCGTGCCGCGGAGCCTGCGCGGCGAGGATCCTGGAAGTCTACCCCACCCCGGAAACCACGATCTTTCCAGCAGATCCTGCGAACCGGCCGCGGCCCGAGTATCGTCCAAGGGAACTCCACGACGGCCCGCCTCCCCGGGATCCAGGCAGCCCCCCGCTCGACTTCACGCATCGATCCCATGGAAGAACTGCAGACCGACGGCCAGTCCCCGACCCGCTCCGTGCGCCGAATCGCGCTCGCCTGCGCCGCCCTCCTCCTCTCCGGATGGGCACGGGCACAGACCCCAGGCGAAGCGCTGACGCCGGAGCTCCTCGGTCCGGGCGTCGTCGAGACGATGGACGTGGTCGTCCAGCGCGACCTCGCCGCCGGGAACCAGGCCGCCGTCTTCGTCCCGGCGCCGGCCCGCCTCGCCGCGCCGTTCCCGAGCACGTCGAGCACCCAGCCCGGCGGTGGCGCGAGTTCCTCGTCGATCCTCCCGCCGAATCCCCCGCTGCTCTCGAACAATTTCATCGGACCGCGCCAGGGCGACACGGGCGCGAACTCGATCCCGCCCGACACGCACGGTTCCGTCGGGATCAACCACTTCGTGGCGATCGTGAACACGAACCTGTCCGTCTACGTGAAGTCGACCGGACAGCGCGTCGTCAACACCTCGCTGAGCAGCTTCTTCGGCGCCGGAGCCGGCGGAGCGGGCGATCCGCGCGCCGTCTTCGACCCGATCAGCCAGCGGTTCATCCTGCTCTGCTCGGACTTCAGCACGAAGATCTTCCTCGCGGTTTCGACGACCTCGGATCCGACGGGCGCGTGGTTCAAGACGAACTTCGTCGCGTCGGCGGGAACGGACGCCGGGAAATTCCCCGACTATCCGACGCTGGGCGTCGACCTGAACGGCATCTACACGTGCTCGTACATGGTCGGCAACCCGGCGACCATGTCGATCTTCGCCATCAACAAGGCGCCGCTGATCGCGGGAGTCCAGAGCCTGGGCACGGTGACGGCGTTCCGCAACCTCCCCTACGAGGACGCGATCCAGCCGGTCGTGAACTGGGACGCGGGTGGCGGTGCGTACTTCCTCTCGACGCGCACTTCGACGCAGCTGCGCCTGCGGCGCGTGAACCCGCCGCTCTCGGCCCCAACCCTGAGCGAGCTCGGCAACTTCACCGTCCCGAGCTACGGCGGACCGCCGACGGTCGCCGCGCCGGGAGGTGCACAGCTCGATTCGCTCGATGGGCGGCTGATGCAGGCGATGCTGCGCAACGGGCGCATCTGGACGACGCACGCGGTCAACTCGGGCGGGCGCTCGGCCGTGCGCTGGTACGAGCTGAATCCGACGGGCAATGCCACGGTCCAGAGCGGCACGGTGAACGACACCGTCCTCGGATACACCATGCCCTCGATCTGCGTGAACAACGCCGGCGCGGTGCTGCTGGGCTTCACTGGCGCCTCCAGCACGACGAATCCGTCCGCCTACTACGTCGGCCGCGCGGCGAGCGATCCCGCGGGCCAGATGTCCACGCCGCTCGTGCTCAAGGCGGGCGAGGCCCCGTACACGACGAACGGCACCGGCGTCAGCCGCTGGGGCGACTACAGCAATACGTCCTGCGACCCCGTGGACGGCTCGCTGTGGACGATCCAGGAGTACGCGCGCACCGGGAACAACTGGGGCAACTGGATCGGCCGGTTCGCGGCGGCGTGCACCGGCAGCCCGGATTGCAACGGGAACGGCACGCTCGACTCGTGCGACATCCAAGGCGGGGCGAGCCTCGACCTGAACAACGACTCGGTTCCCGACGAGTGCCAGGGTCTGAACGCGTCCGTCTTCTGCGGCACCGACGGCTCCGATCCGTTCCTGACCACGCTCTGCCCGTGCTTCAACTTCGGGGGACCGGGCCGTGGCTGCTCGAACTCGGTCGAGATCGACGGCGGACTCCTGGCCATCTCCGGCCTGACGAACCCGGAGTCCCTGGCCTTCACCGTCTCCGGCCTCCCTCCGGTGTCGAACATGATCTTCGTGAAGGGCACGAGCTCGAACAACGGGGGCGCCGTGTTCGGGGACGGGGTCCGCTGCGTGGGCGGATCGCAGGTCCGGTTCGGTTCGCAGTCGGCCCAGGCCGGCTTCGGGTTCTTCCCCGACCTCGCCGGCCCGACGATCTCGGCGGTGAGCGGCACTCCGCCCGGCAGCGGCCTGACGGCGTTCTATCAGGTCTTCTACCGCAACCCCGACCCGACCTTCTGTCCGAGCGCGACGTTCAACATGACGAACGGCGTGCGCATCGTCTGGTGAGCGCGCGGCACGGAACCAGCTCGTTCCGTGCCGAAAACGAGCAGCCCGGACTCGCGGTGACTCCGCGGGAACGGGCTGTGTACTTCGCGAGCTCGACGACGGCCGACGTGTCGCTCAGACCGGATCGCCCGGGTGCGCCTCGCTCGCGAGCCGCGCCGCCTCGTCCGGCCCGAGCCAGCGGACGACCAGGCCGCGCACGAAGTACAGGAGCGGCGTGAGCACGACCGCCAGCGCGAACTTGTAGACGTAGTTCGTCAGCGCGATCCGGCCCGCCTCGGCCGCGCCCATGTGCGGCGCGCCGGCGAAGGCCGGGAGCAGGTAGAAGGCCAGGTAGATCACGATCGCGGTGTCGAGCAACTGGCTCACGACCGTGCTCCCCTGGGCGCGCAGCCAGATCGCCTTGCCGCCCGTGCGCTTGCGCAGCCAGGAGAAGATCCCCACGTCCACGAACTGCGCCAACGCGAAGGCGACGAGGCTCGCGATCGTGATCGTCCACGTCGTGCCGAACGCCAGGGCGAAGGCGCCGTGCGCGTACTGCGCGTCGACTCCCGGAGTGAAGCTCACGGTCGGCGCGGCGGCCGCTCCGAGCACGATCGGCTGGAGGATCAGGTTCACCGCGATGGCGAGCCAGGTGAACGTGCGCACGATGCGCATGCCGAAGTACTCGTTCACGATGTCGGTCAGGATGAACGTGAGCGGGAACGCCAGGATCCCGGCCGTCGCCACGAAGGTCTCCCCGTCGAGTCCGATGTGACTCGGGCGCAGGCCGAACAGCGTGAACTCCCAGAGCTTCGAGCCCAGGAAGTTCGCCGTGACGAAGAAGCCCACGAAGAGCGCCAGGGATGCGAGCAGCAGGCTCTCGCGCTTCGAACCCGCCCGGGACATCGTCATGCGGACGCTCTATAGCCGCTCGGGGCGCCACGGAACAGGAGGGCGTTGGCGTGCGGAGGCGCCGACCTCTAGACTTCTCCGCCCGATCGCCATGGAGAGCAGAGAATCATGACCGTCCTCGAGCACCTGCACACGATGTCCCCGGAGCGCTTCCTCCAGATCTACTCGGGTCTGGAGATCCAGGGGTTCGGCCCGCTGGACAAGGAAGTCGCGATGTCGCTGCGCTTCCGTCCGCAGGCCGTGAAGAAGCTGCCGATGGTCCAGCGCGCCAAGCGCGCCAAGTCGATCCTCGAAGCCGGCAAGAGCGCGGAGCTCGCCTACGAAGTCTTCGGGGCGTACCTGATCCGGCACAGGAAGGACCTCGTGACTGGTTTCCTCGACGCGACCGGCGTGGAGCACCAGGACGGCATGATCGAGGACATCGAGAAGTCGAAGCCGGCGGGGCCGAAGATCGCGGCCGCCGCCAAGGACCTCGACGGGAAGTTCCCGCCCGAGGACGTGACGCTGTACCTCGCGCTCGCCGCGGACCAGTGGCCGGACGTCGCGGAGCTCGGCGCACTGGTCAAGCAGCGGCAGGGCTGACGGCGCGCGCCTACGGAGTCCAGGTCACCGAGACTCCGTTCGTCAGGTTGAACGTGCTCACGGTGCAGAACGCCGCGGCGTTGCGGTACCAGCCTTGGTACGTCCGCGTGCCGGCCCCGACGACGAGTCCGCGCACGGACACCGGCGGATCGCCAACGACCGGGTACTGCGACGCGCCACCGGCGTTGAACTTCGTGCCGAGACGGATGACGGAGCCCGCGGCACAGCGCAGTCCGTCGCCGAAGGCGACGCCGAGCCCGGCGCTCTGCTGAGCCGTGCCCTGGAAGTACAGCGCGGAGCTGTTCGGCATGCTCGTGCCCGAGAGCACGACCGAATCCGACGCGAGGCTCGCCGTGCCGGAAGCCACGAGGAGGCCTCCGGTGCCGAGCGAGTTCAGGCAGCCTCGGCCGCTGCCCGCCGGGCTGGCGTTCGCGCACGGACAGGCGGTGGCCGAGCCGTCACCGGCGCAGAAGCTCACGCCCGGATTGCACGGCGGAGCGGCGGCGACACGGCCGAGCCGCAGGTGGTCGATCTGCCAGCCGCCGTACTGGAGGCCTCCGTCGCTCTGCAGCTCGAAGCGGATCGTCACGGCCGGGTTGCCGTCGGCCAGGCCCGAGATGTCGAGGGACTGCATCGTCCAGGACGTGTCGAGGAGATCCGCGCCGAACGGGTTGCGCCAGACCTCGGTCCCGTTCACGAGGATGCGCGCGATGTCGTACTGCGACTTCTCGACCGTCAGCCAGCGCTCGAAGATCAGGTTCACGTTCGACTGGCCGCTGCAGTCGAAGACGGGCGAGCTCAGGAAGTTGTGGACGTTCGCCTGGTAGGCGCCGTTGCCCGCGCCCGTGGCGGTGATGCCGAGGTCGTTGCCCCAGCACGCCGTGCCCTCCGCGGCCGCGGCGGGATCGCCGCTCTCGCCCTGCGGCACGCCGCGCTGCCAGTCATCGTTGGTGTTCGAGGTGTCGCCGACCGTGCCGTGCGTCCAGCCGCTGGCGGACTCGAAGCCGTCGGTCGCGAACGCGACCACCTGGCCGATGAAGAAGGAACGCGGACCGCAGGTGCCGGTCTTCACGTGTCCGGCCGAATCGAGCGCGCGCACCGTGTACTCGACCGTCGCGGGCGAGCTGACGTACGGGATGTCGCCGCGCCACGAGTTCCCGCCGGTCGGCGTCATCGGGACGTCGACGAACGCGCCCGCTCCGACGCGATAGCTGAGGGTCACGGCCGTGATCGTCGTGCCCTGCACGGCAGCCACGTCCGCGGTCACCGGATACGAGGACCGCTCGCAGGTCGCTTCGGGGACCGTGTCGATGTTGGTGAACTCGATGAAGTAGCCGGGGAAACCCTGCACCCGGAACCCGTTCTGGATCGAGACCCCGTGTGGAGTGCCGTTCGCCAGGTTCGCGTCGTCGTCGTCGAGCAGCAGCCACTGCAGCTCGATCACGGATCGGATCTCGCGCTGGTCGAAGCCGTTCATCCAACCCATGAACAGCTGGTCCGCGACGAGGTCGCCCGCGGTGTTGCCCAGCGCCGTGTTCAGGTTTGCCCGCACCTTCCAGGCGGCACCCATCCAGACTTCGCCGTCGCTGTGCACCTCGCCGTAGCAGCCCGGGCTGCAGTCGCCGCAGAACTGGCGCGTGTTCAGGCCGCTCCGGACGGATCCGCCGCTCGTGAAGAAGCCTTGTCCGTTGAGCGGCGTGTCGAAGACGTAGAGCGCGAACACGTCCGCGTTGCCCTCGCCCATGCCGTCCGAGCCGTTGGAGGTGCCGTAGAGGTCGTTCAGCCAGTGGCCCTGCTCGTGCGCGACGACGGTCGAGAACGCCGTGTTGTTGCAGCTGCCGCCCGCCGCGTAGAAGTTGATCGAAGAGCCGTTGTAGTAGGCGTTGCACGTCGAGTTGATGTTCGCGTGCCCGACGAACACGCGGTCGGCGGTCGAGTCCGTGGGCGTGACCCGCCGGACGTAGTCGCGGACCGTCGCGACGTGGTTGAAGATGTTCGCCTGGGCCGTGACGGTGTCGACGGCTCCGGGGTTGAGCAGCACCGCGTTGCCCGGACCGGGGACCAGCGACACGGACTGCGCGTAGCGCGTGCTGGTGGGAGCGTCGTCGACGTCGCCGTAGAGGCCCACGTAGCTCAGGGTCACGTTCTGCGCCGGAGCCGCGCCCGGGATCGTGAAGTTGCCGGCGACGTCGGTGTGGACGACCCCACCCGCGTGCTGGATCCGCAGGTACTTGGCCGGCTGCGAAGTCTCGGGGTTCGTGGCGGAATCGGCCTGTGTCCCGGGTGTCGCCAGCGTCGAGACCGTGCCCGTGATGTCGAAGAAGTGCACGCTCTCCTCGTCGCGCAGCGGCACGCCGGTCCGCGCGTCGATCCAATAGCGGCGCCCGACGGGTTCCGCGCCCTCCGCCGCGGACTGGACGTCGACTTCCCAGGCCAGGCGTCCCGCGCGCCGCCCGGGCTCGTCGATCGGCAGGACGACGAGCCCCGCCTCGACGACGGACGTCACCCCGGCTGCGTGTTCCTTCGTGAAGGCCTGCACGGCCCGCTCGCGCGCGTCGGCCTGCGCGTAGAGCGGCTCGACCGCGAGACCGTCGAGGTCCGTAAGCGCGTGGCTCTGGATCGAGAGCAGGGCGCCGTGCGCGTCGAACAGCACGTTGACGGTCCCGCCGTGCACGGAGAGGCCGGCGATCTCCTGGCGCAACTCGACGGACCATTTGTCGCCGCTGCCGACCTGGCCGAGCGGCAGAAGCTGCACACGCCCCTCGATCAGCGTACCGACGTCGACGCCGTGCAGCGCGCTCGCCGCGGAGATGGCGACGCGCGCGCGCTGAACCCACTCGTCGTCCGTGCGCGGCAGGCCGGGCCACTGCGCGACGCCGCCGTAGATCCACTCCGCGCGGCCAGTCACCGCGTCGGTGTGCGCCACCCAGCGCGCCCCGAACCTCGCCCGCCAGGCGTCGAGCGACCGGGGCGCATCCTGCTCCGCGGTCGACTGTGCCGCGACGGGGATCGTGAGGGAGCAGACGACGAGAGAAAGGATGCTCGCGTGCATGGAACCTGGGGGGGCTAAACGGGAACGAGCGAGCGGAAGAGCGGGGGCCGCCTCGAGAAATCGGTGCCGGCTGGGAAGCGTGCGCGGGCCGTGGAACTACGAGGGACTCGATCGATCCTAGCGCAGCGTGCCGCGCGTGGGGGCGCGGTTCGCGGAACCAGCCGGACCGATTCGGTCCTGCGCGCGACGGCGGCGCCACGGGCAGGACAGAACGGGTGCGAGGTTCCGGAACCGGCAGGCCGATCAGGCGCTCCAACGCACGAGCAGCGCGCTGGACATGTTCCAGAGGTTCCCGGCGGGTGTGGGGCAGAACGTCGGATTCGGATCGCGGTAGTACGCCTGGTAGACGCGCGTCATGCCGGGCGCCAGCACGTCGCCCATCGCCGCGGAACGCGCCGACACGCTGGGCGGCCCGCCGAACCCGGGCACGTTCACGATGCCGTTGGATGCCGTCCGGGTGTACAGGCGCCGGACGGTCCCGCCCGCGCAACGCAGTCCGTCACCGAACGCGGTCGGCGCGGTGCTCGTCGAGCCCTGGATCACCACGGTCGAAGCGGTTGCCGTCTCGCCGGCGATGAAGAGTTGGAGGGAGTCCGAGCCAAGCCTCGCGTAGCCGTCGTCGGTCATGCGGGCCCCGGTGCCCGCGGAGTTCACGCAACCGGCTTGGGAGCTGGCCGGGCTCGCGTTGCCGCAGGGGCACGCGGCACCCGTGCCGTCGCCGAGGCACAGCGCGAAGGACTGCGGTTCGACCCGCACGACGAGAACGTCCATGGGACCGTAGATCGCCCCCACGACGTCGCGGCGCCAACCCGCGACGAGAGCCGCGCCGGTGTCGTCGACGGCCAGCGCCCCGACCATGTCGCTCATGCTCCCGGGCGCCGCGATCCCGAGGTTGAAGCGCAGCACGCCGTCGGGTGCGTAGCGCAAGACGACGAGGTCCGTGTGCACGCTCTGCACCCAGGGCGTCGATGCGTAAGCCGCGATCGTCGTGTCGCCAGCGGAGTCGATCCGGACCCGGCTCCCCGAGGTCGAGGCCGCGCCGGCCCAGGTGTAGGTGCGCGTCCAGGCGAGCGAGCCGTTCGTCGACCAGCGGGCGACGAACGTGCTCGCGCCCTGCGAGCCGGCCACGGCGACCGAGCCGGCGCCGTATTCGACGTCGAGGCCGACGGCTCCCGCGGGCAGGTTCGTCGCGAAAACCAAGTTCCCCGCTGCGTCGTAGGCGACGAGCTCGCAGGCCAGGATCGTCGGGCCGTTCGACACGAGCCCCAGCGCGTAGGCATTGCCCGCGGGGTCGACGGCCACGTCTTGGAAGACGTGCGTGGCCCCGGCGACGACGTTGCGCGTGCGCGACCACAGGACGTTCCCCGCGGAGTCGAAGCGCACGATCGCCGCGTCGCAGGGGCCCGCCTGCAGTTGGTTCCACGCGCCCACGACGACGAGGCCGCCGGCCGAATCCGCCGCCAGCGCCTTCGCCGTGTCGCCCTTGCCCGCGCCGCCGTCGAGGAGCCGGGACCAACGGAGGCCGCCCGCCGGATCGCGGCTCTCGACGAGGAAGTCGAGGACCTCGACGGGCTGCCCCGCCCCGGTCGCGCCGATGGAGGCGGCGATGGTCGTGTTGCCCGAGGCGTCCAGCGCGAGCCCGGCCGCGATCGTCGTCGCAGCCGGTGCCGTGTAGGGTCGCGACCATAGCGGAACTCCCGCGCCGGTGAACTTGGCGAGACGCAGGCCGTTCTGGTTGAACGAACCGGGCGAGGAGAGCACGTGGATCGAACCGTCGACGTCCCAGATGGCGACGGACTGCGCGCCGTCGGCCACGCCCGCCAGCGGGTCGGTGGTCGACCACAGCGGAGCCCCGCTGGGGCTCAAGCGCGCGAGGAACGGGTCCAGCGCCGTCGAAGTGGTCGAACTCGTGTTGCGCCCGCCGGCCACGACGACTTCGCCGCTCGCGGTGAGCGCGAGCGCGGAGGCGGACTCGCTGCTGTACGCCCCGCCGCCATCGATGGTCGCGATCCATCGGACGTTGACCTGGGCCGCGGCCGAGATCGGAAGCAGGGCGAGGACCAGGGCGATCGAGCGCATGGGAACGACTCCGGGCGAGGCGCCGAGATGGAAGGCAACCACGATCCTAGCGCACGACCCTATCTCGGGGCCGCGGTTTCACCGCGCAGGGCGGATCCGCCGAATCCCGGCGGCCATGCGCCGGGCGGTCGCCTCCCCGGCGCGGGGGTCAGGACCCTGTTCGGCGGACCCGCGGCCTGGGCTGACAGCGCGGGCACACGTGCGTGCCTCGCTGGCCCACCACGAGCCGCGTGATGGTCGTCCCGCACGCGCGACACGGCTTCCCGTCCCGACCGTACACGCGGAACTGGTCCTGGTACGAACCGGGGTTGCCCTCCGGCGTGCGATAGAACACGTCGAAGCTAGAGCCCTCGCGCGCGATCGCCTCGGCGAGGACCGCGCGGATCTCGCGGTGCAGAGCCGCGGCCTGCTCGGGCTTCACGCGCTCCGATTTCGCCAGTGGGTGAAGCCCCGAACGGTGCAGCGACTCGTCGACGTAGATGTTGCCGAGCCCGGCCACGAACGTCTGATCGAGGAGCAGCGGCTTCAGCGCGCGACGCTTCGCCCGCAGCGCGCTCGCCAGCCAGCCCGCGGTGAACTCGTCGCCCAGCGGCTCGGGGCCGAGGTCCGCGAGCTCGGCAGCGGCGTCGGCGCGCCACACGAGGCGCCCGAACTTGCGCACGTCCACGAAGTGCATCACGTGGCCGTCGTCGAGCGCCAACGCGACCTTGCCGTAGTCGGGCGCCTTGCCGCGAGCCGACTCGACGAGCACGCGCCCCGTCATCCGCAGATGGCCGACGAGCGCGCCCGCGGACACCCCGCCGCGCTCGAGGTCGAGCACGAAGTACTTCGCGCGACGACGGACGTTCGCGATGCGTGCTCCAGTCACGCGCGCTTCGAACGAACGGTCGCCCACCGTCCTCCGCCACGAAACCGTCGCGCCCGTGACCGTGCGGCCGACCAGCTTGGGCCGGATCAGCCGGACGGTCGTCTCGACTTCGGGGAGCTCGGGCACGCTAGTTCGACGGGAGGATCCCGACCTCGATGCGCGAGCCGGCGTGGATCGCGTGCTGCGCCACGCGCATCTCGCCCACCGTCGCTTCCCCGGGATTCTCGCGGAAAACCTGCGGATTGCGCGCGACGAGCGGGAACCACGTGCTCTGCACCTGGACCTGGATCCGGTGGCCCTTCTGGAAGGTGTGCAGCACGTCCCACAGGGTGAACGGGACATCGTCGACGACGCCGGGCTCGCTGGGCAGAGCCTTGTCGTGGCCGCGGCGGAAGCGCCCCGGCATGACGTCGCCGCGCACGAGCATGTGGTAGCCGCCCATGCGCTGCCCGGGCGCGAGCGGGAGGTCCTGCGGATCCTCCGCGCCGTCGGGGAACACGTCGACGAGCTTCACGATCCAGTCCGCGTCGGTGCCGTCCGTCGAGACGCGCAGGTGCACCTGCAGCGGGCCTGCCAGCGTCACGTCCTCCGTGAGCGGCTCGGTCTGGAACGTCGCGACGTCGGGACGGCGCGCGGCGAAGCGCTGGTCCTCCGTCATGTACTCCTTGTTCATCCCCAGCACGATCGCTTGGGTGTGCGGGACGGGCTTCGACGGGTCGCTGGTGAAGCGCGCGACGGCCTCGCTGCCCGGCGCCGCTTCGGCCAGTGCGAGCGAACCCTGCGCTCCGAGCGACAGCACCTGGCGCCGCAGCGTGGCGGGAGGCCAGGCGTCGAAACGGCCCCAAGCGTTCCGGCCGGTGTCGAACACGAGCGCCTCGGGCAGCTTCGGGTCCGGCCCGCCGAGAAGGAAGCGGTCGAAGAACGGCTTCTCCACCTGCTCTCGATAGAAGACGCCGGTCTTGGCGCCGAAACGCGCCTGTCCCAGCGCGTCGCCGTCCGTGCGCGACCAGCCGCCGTGCACCCACGGCCCCATCACAAGCGTGTTCTGGATCGCGGGATTGCGCTGTTCGACCGCGCGGTGGATGGCCAGCGGGCCGTACAGGTCCTCGGCGTCGAAGAGCCCGCCCACCGTCATCACGGCCGGCGCCACCCGGTTCAGGTGCGGGAGCAGGTCGCGCGCCTTCCAGAACTCGTCGTAGTCCGGGTGCGCCATCAGGTCGTTCCAGAAACGCACCTCGCCCTTCAGGTGCTCGCGCCCGAGTTCCGCCACGCCGGCGCGGGAGAAGAAGTCGTACCCGTCCGGCGTCCGCGCGTCGAAGCGTCCGCCGTGCTCTCGCACGGGCACCGGGCGCGGCACGCCGAAACCGGCGAGGAAGAGGAACGAGTGCGGCAGGAAGAGCGCACCGTTGTGGTGGAAGTCGTCCCACCACCAGTCGGCGATCGGCGCCTGCGGCGACACCGCCTTCAATGCGGGATGCGCGTCGATCATGCCGGCCGCTGCATAGAAGCCGGGGTAGCTGATCCCCCACATCCCCACGGAACCGGAGTTGCCCGGGACGTTCTTCACGAGCCACTCGATCGTGTCCCAAGTGTCGGTGGACTCGTCGATCTCCTGCACGGTGCGCTTGTCGGCGTCGTGCGGGCGGACGTCGACGAACTCGCCCTCCGACATGTACGCACCGCGGACGTCCTGGATCGCGAAGCCATAGCCGGCGCCGGTGAAGAGATCGCTCGGGCCGGGCATCGAGGGGAACGCATCCGGACCGTACGGACGGCACGAGTACGGCGTGCGGCGGAGCAGGATCGGGAACGCCCGAGATTGGCTGCGCGGCGTGTAGATCGCCGTGAAGAGCTTCACGCCGTCTCGCATGGGGACCAGGACTTCGCGCTTGTCGTAGAGAGCGCGCACACGGTCGGCTCCCAGCAGCTCCGCCGGAGCCGAAGCACTGACGGTCGGCGCGGGAGCCGCCGGCGGCGCGATCGGCGCGGCGGGTTCGGACGTCCGGCAGCCGAGGAGCACGCAGGAGAGCTGGAGGAGGATCCACGGTCGCTTCATGACCGGGATCGTAGCGAGCCGGAACCGGGCGGCGCCTCAGATCGCGTGGCTGACGCCGAGCAGCTCGTACAGGCGGTTCTTGATCCGTCCGTACTCCGGGCTGCCGATGTCCCGCGGGTGCGGCAGGTTCACCGGCACGATCTCGGCGATGCGGCCGGGTCGCGGGGACATGACGACGACGCGGTCGGCGAGCTGAACGGACTCGTCCACGTCGTGCGTCACGAAGAGGATCGTCATCTTCTCGCGCTGCCACAGGCGCAGGATCTCGCCGCGCATCTGGAGACGCGTGAGCGAGTCGAGAGCGCCGAGCGGCTCGTCCATCAGCACGATGTCGGGCGACACGGCCAGCGCCCGCGCGACGGCCACGCGCTGGCGCATGCCGCCGGAGAGCTCTTCCGGGAAGCTCTTCTCGAAACCCTTCAGGCCCACGAGCTCCAAGTAGTGCTGCGTGATCCGCGCGACCTCGTCCTTCGGTCGGCCGCGCAGACCCAGGGCGATGTTGTCCCACACCGAGGCCCACGGAAAGATCCCGTACTCCTGGAAGACGAAGACGCGTCGCGGATCGGGACCGGTGACGGGCTCGCCGTCGACGTGCACGATGCCCTGCGTCTGGTTCTCGAATCCGCCCACGATGTTGAGGAGCGTCGACTTGCCGCAGCCGGACGGCCCCAGCAGGCAGACGAACTCGCCGGCCTGGACGTCGAGGTCGATCCCCGCGAGCGCCTCCAGCTCGTCCATCTTGCGCTGGAAGACCTTGCTCACGCCGCGCACGACGATCTTCGCCGGCGCGCCTGCGCGCGCCCGGTCCTGCGTCGGAGTAGCGATCGAAGGCGTCGCGGGTGCCGTCACGATCGCACCTCCGCCCTTTCGCGCGCCGGGGTGGCGGCCTTGCGCACGAGCGCCGTGCGGACGCGCTCCGCGGCGGCCTCGCCCTGCACCTTCGGGAATCCCCAGCGCACCTCGTCGAGCGTCTCCAGGCGGCGCATGCCGAGGTCGAGCAGGATCCCGATGATCCCGATCGTGATCATGGCCCCCACCACGCGGTCGTAGTAGTTCGCGTTGCGGGCGTCCATGACGAGGTAGCCGAGGCCGGAATCCACCGCGATCATCTCGGCCGCCACGATGACCATCCAGGCGATGCCGAGCGCGAACCGCAGCGACGTGATGATCTGCGGCATCGACGCCGGCAGCACGACGCGGCGGAACAGCTCGAACCCCTCCAGCCCGAAGTTCTGCGCCGAGCGCACGTAGACGACGGGGATCGTCCGCACCGCGGTCATCGTGCCGGTGACGATGGGGAAGAACGAGGCCAGAGCGATCAGGAAGATCGCCGCGGAGTCCTTCACTCCGAACCACAGGATCGCCACGGGGATCCAGGCGATCGGAGAGATCGGACGCAGGGCCTGGACCAGCGGATTCAGCGCCTGGAAACCGCGCAGGTTCCATCCGGCCCACAGGCCGAGCGGGATCGCGATCCCCGCCGCGAGGGCGAAACCCGCGGCGACGCGGAAGACGCTGGCGACGGTGTAGCGCAGCAGCGTTCCATCCGTGATCGGGATCCACATGCCGACCAGCGTGCTCCACGGAGTGGGGAAGATCTCGACCATGCGCACGAAGGCGCCGTCCTTGTCGCGCAATTCGTAGCGCGCCGCGTCGGCGGCGATCTGCCACCCGCACACGAAGATCACGGCCGTCGCGAGCGGCAGCAGGATCTTCGGGGCCGGGTCGCGCAGCCGCCGCGCCACGAGGATCAGCGCGACGGCGGCGAGCGCCGTGACGAACGGCACGGGGTTCACGCGCGAGGATCCCGGGTGGTCTCGTGCTCGCTCACTGGCTCTTCGCTTCCTCGATGCCGGGCAGGCGATCGAAATCCAGGTCGACCGTCTGGAGATCGGGCGCGAAGCTCGTGTCGACGTAGTCCTCGAACGGGATGCGCTTGGGCAGGATGCCGAGCTCGACCGCGAGGTCCATGATCTCGTCGAAGTCCTTCTTGGGCGGCATGAGGTTCGTGTAGGAGACGCGCGTCACGTCCTTCAGCAGCACGTACTCGAGCAGCTTCGTGGGCTGGTTGTAGAAGGCCTTGCCGCTGGCGACGAGCGCCGCGTCCTTCCGGTGCTGGGCCCCGGTCAGGCGATCCTCGTCGAGCCGCATCAGGACGCGCCCATAGCCCTCCATCTCGGCCTTGGCGGCGTGCGGCTCGCCGATGATGTACGCGTCGATCGCCCCCGAGGCCAGCGAGGACGGGTGCTCCGGCGGCGGGATCTCCTTGATCGTCAGCGAGTCGAAGGGCATCCCGAGCTGCTTCATCATCCGGTGCAGGAAGATGTTCTGGTTCGAGAAGCGGCCAGGGATCGCCACGACCTTGCCGCGCAAGTCCTCGAACTTCTGGACCGGGCCGTCGTTCTTCACCACGAGGGCCGTCCCGTCGCGGTGCCCCAGGTAGACGATCTTCACCGGGACGCCGTCCATGACGAGCTTGGGCGCGAGCGGCGCGTTCATGAACGTCGCGTCGATCTTGCGCGCGATCAGCGCCTCCTTCATCGACGGGAAGTCGGTGAACTTCTGAGACTGGAATTGCGTGCCGGCCGTGCTGTGCTGGGTCACCCAACTGGTGACCGGGCAGGTGAGGTGTCATGTCACCGGCAGGAAGCCGACCACGAACTTCTCGCGGACCTCGCCGCCGGGGGGGGTCCCCGTCGAGGGCGACGACGGCATGTAGCGCGGCGTCTGGTTCAGGTACCGGTTGGCGACGTAGAGCGCGGCGATGACCGCGGCGGCACCGAGGACGAGCTTGAGTTTCATGGGTGGAGGTCGGACCGGTCCTTCTTACGGCCGTTGCGTCTGGAAACCTAAGCTCCTGCGGGCTCCGCGCCACAGGAAAGGCCTGCGCGTAATCCCTACGATACGTCGCTCGCCACGGCGAGACCGACCACCCGACCCTGGCCCGGATTTCCGAACGCCTGCATCCTGAGCGCGGGAGCCGGCGAAGGCTGACCGAACATCCCATGGACACGCTGCTCCTCCTCGCCTCGACGGCTGTCGACGCCGCCCCCGCTGCCGCCGCGCTCACGGATCCCGCCACGTCGAAGCTATGGGCCTACGCCGGCTTCCTCGGACTCGTGGTCGTCTTCCTCGCGCTCGACCTGGGCGTCTTCCACCGGGAAGCGCACGAGGTCAAGATGAAGGAGGCCGTGACCTGGTCGGTGGTCTGGCTGACCTGCGGAATCGCGTTCAGCGTCTTCATCTACTTCGCCTACGAGAACCACTGGCTCGGCCTGGGGCTCGACACCGCGAAGTACAACACCCGCGCGGCGGTGGAAGCCGGCGGGGCGCTGATCGTCTCGGGCGAAGTGCTCGGGATGGAGGCCGCCAAGCAGTACCTCGTCGGCTACGTCGTCGAGAAGTCGCTGGCGATGGACAACATCTTCGTCATCGCGCTGATCTTCTCGTTCTTCGCGGTGCCGGCCCGGTACCAGCACCGGGTGCTGTTCTGGGGCATCCTCGGCGCGCTCATCATGCGCGGCGGGATGATCTTCCTCGGCGCGGGGCTCATCCTGGAGTACCAGTGGATCCTGATCGTGTTCGGCGGGTTCCTGATCCTGACAGCGCTCAAGATGGCGCTGATCAAGAGCAACGACGACCCGTCGCAGAACATCGCCGTCAAGCTGGCGAAGAAGGCCTTCCGCACCGTCGATTTCTACGACGGCCAGAAGTTCTTCACGAAGCGCACGCTGAAGCCGACCTACAGCCGGGATCCGGCGACGGGCAAGGAGGTCATGGCCCCCCCGCCGGCGGGATCGCTTTCGCTGAAGTCGTCGATCACGCCGCTCTTCCTGGCGCTGCTCCTGGTCGAGATCACGGACCTCGTGTTCGCCGTCGACAGCATCCCGGCCATCTTCGCCATCACGCCCGACCCGTTCCTCGTCTTCACGAGCAACATCTTCGCGATCCTCGGCCTGCGCGCGCTGTACTTCTGCCTCGCCGCGCTGATCATGAAGTTCCGCTTCCTGAAGCCGGCGCTGATCCTGATCTTGGCGTTCGTCGGGGTGAAGCTCCTCCTCCTGAGCGCGCCGCCGTATCTGCCGGTCATCGGGCTCGAGAAGGGCTCGCCGGTCAAGATCGACACGACGGTCTCGCTGGTGGTCGTCCTGGGCACCCTCGCGCTCGCGACGGTGCTCTCGATCGCGCTCCCCGCTCGAAAGCCGGCCTCGAAGGCCTGATCGGGGCCAGGGGCCCAACGGGAGTCGGCCCAGGTCCCGGGCGATCGGGCCACAAGACTGCGGTCGGGGTTCCCTGGACGGGACGCCGACCGGCGCGGAGGGCGGAAGGTGGGCCAGAAGCCGTGCCGTCCCCTGTGCATTCACTTCGCGGATTTCCCGTCGGTCCCCGCGAGCGGATTGCGATCTGGCAGTACATGCAGGCCCGGCCTGCCTCCGTCTCCACCTCGCACCCCAGGTACCGACGCCATGGCGCCCTCCCTCCGAGCCTCGCTCGCCCATCTCGCCCTGCTGGCCACCGCCTTCGCGGTCGCTTCCCCGGCCCAGGTGAGGCCGTTCGCGCCCTGGTCGCAGGCTCCGGACGTCAAGACCGTCCCCGAGCCGTCGCGGCCGCCGGACGTCGTCCCGGACCGCGGCCCGCGGACCGCGACGACGCCGGGCGAGGAATCCCGGGCCCGCTCGAAGTCCATCGATCCGCGCGCCCCGCTCGCGGCGCAGCGCGGCGTCGATCACTCGCGCACGCACTACGACACGCCCGGCGACGGATCGCTGTGGGTGCGCGGCGCGAACTTCAAGCTCGGCTTCGACGCGGCCGGCGCGACGTACTACCCGCTGTTCGGACCGCGCCAGGAACGGCACTACCCGCACGCCCTCTCACCCGACAGCGTGACGGTCGGCGGGACGCCGGTCGCGTTCGAGCGCATGTCGGACGCCGCGCGCTCCGGCGACCGCGTCGAGCTGGATCGCGGCAGCTTCGTCGAGGCCTACGACATCACGCCGGGCGCGATCGAGCAGACGTTCGTGTTCCAGTCGTTGCCGGGCACGGGGGATCTCGTCGTCCACGTGCCGCTCGCGAGCCCGCTCGAATCGAGCGCGTGCGCCGAGGGCTTCGAGTTCCAGGGCGAGTTCGGCCGAGTCCGCTACGGCCGCGCGACCGCGATCGACGCCGCTGGACGCAGCTCGGCGGCCCCGACGACGCTCGACGACGCCGGCATCACGATCCGGGTCAGCGCCGAATTCCTGGCCGGCGCGGCCTTCCCGCTGGTGATCGACCCGGTCGTCAGCACGTTCGTGGTCGACACGACCTCGTACGACGACTTCTTGGCCGACGTGGCCTACGACGCGACGTACGACCGCTGGCTCGTCGTCTACGAGGAGACCGTCACCGCGAGCGACCACGACATCTATCACGTCGTCCTGAACGCGACGGGCGGCTACATCTGGGGCGGGTACATCAACAGCAACACCGCCTCGTGGCGCCGCGCCCGATGCGCCAACCTGAACTCCGCCGACCAGTTCCTGGTGGTGGCGGCCGTCGACACCGGCGGCACCGATTCGAACATCCGCGGACGGACCGTGAACGCGGCCTTCAGCGCGCTCGGGAACGAGTTCCCGATCACGGGCGTCGAGAGCGGTCCCGAGGTCTGGCCCTCCGTCGGCGGCGATCCGTTCCCCGCCGCGCCGGCCTCCTACTGCGTGGCCTACGAGCGCTACTACGCGCCGGGCGACAACGACATCGTCTTCCGCATGGTCGGCCCCGACACCAGCGTGTCGGCACCGAACTACATCTCGAACTCGGGCGGCACGAGCGACGACTATCCGAGCATCTCGCGTTCGAACGGCGGGGACACGTGGACTCTCACCTGGGAGCGTTCCACCGGTTTCCTGACGTCCGACGTCTGGTGCGGCCGCATCCGCTACGACGGCGTCGTCCTCAACGGCCCGACGCAGATCACCTCGGGCGGCTTCAACCAGTTCCCCTGCGTGTCGAGCCCGCTCACGAACACCCAGCGCACGCTGATCGTCCACCAGTACGACTACGGCACGGACAACGACATCCACGCGATCCTGCTCGACGGCGTGACGGTCCTGCAGTCGATCGACCTCACGATCCTGGAGAACGTGCAGGTCTTCCAGGAACAGCGCTATCCCTTCGTCGACAGCGACGGGCAGCACTTCCTCGTGGGCTACGCCGAGCAGTACCTGACCAGCACCACGGACTACGACACGTACGTCAGCGACGTCTACGTGTCGGGCAACACGCTCGGCCTGAAGCAGACGCACCAGAACCTCGCGTTCACCGGCTACGAGGAGGGCGTCGTGCGCCTGGCCTCGAAACAGGGCTCCGGAGGCACGAACGGGCGCTTCATGGCCGTCTGGGATCGAACGACCAGCGCCACGAACCACGACGTGCTCGCCGGACTCTTCGACACCGAAGAGGGCGGTGTGCAGGCGCCGGTGTGCTTCGGCGACGGCACGAACGGGAACTGCCCGTGCGGGAACAACGGTTCGAGCGGACGCGGTTGCGGCAGCTCGGTCAACGCAGCCGGCGCGCTGCTCGCCGCGAGCGGCAGCCTGTCGACCTGGAACGACTCGACGGCCCTCGCGGCGAGCGGGATGCCGGGCACGGCGGTCTGCCTCTTCTTCCAGGGGACGAACGTCAATCCGGCCGCCACGTTCGGCGACGGACTGGTCTGCATCGGCGGCGGCGTCATCCGGATCGGCACGCAGACGGCCGCGGGCGGCACGGCGTCCTATCCCGGTCCCGGCGACCTGTCGGTCAGCACGCGCGGCGCCATCCCGCTCAACGGAGCCCAACGCGCGTACCAGGTCTGGTACCGGAACAGCGCGGCGTTCTGCACCAGCTCGACCTTCAACCTGACGAACGGCGTGCGGATCGACTGGGCGCGCTGATCGAGCGGGTCGACCGCCGCACGGTGTCCGCGGGAGCCGCGGCGCCGTGCGGCTCCCTCCGCTCACGAGTCCCTGTAGCGCTCGGGAGCGTAGCGCGCGGCCAGCAGTCCGGTCGCCTTCTCGACCTCGATCGACTGCACGAGCACGCCCTCGCGACCGTAGGGCAGGTACGCGTGGCATCGTCCCGAGGGGTCGATGAGGCTCGTGGCCGACTCCTGGAACGGCAGCGCGTAGTTGACGCTCGCGAACCAGATCGTGTTCTCGATGCTGCGCATCTGCATCGCCTTCTCGTAGTAGGGCGCGCTCGACGAACCGAACTGCTCCAGCCGGACGCCGGCGTGATGGGTCCCCGTGTGGTGGGGATGGAAGACGATCTTCGCGCCGCGCACCGCCGCCCACCGCACCGTCTCGGGATAGCGCCAACCCTCGTGGCAGATCGCGATCCCGAACTTCACGCCGCCGACCTCGAACAGCTGGCGCGTGTTCCCGGGCACGTAGTACCGATCCTCGGTCGGGTCGATCTGGTTCTTGGTCTGCCAGCCCTGGATCCGGCCAGCGGCGTCGAAGACGACGGCGGCGATCTGGCGTCCCTCCGCGGTGATCCGCTCCAGCCCGAGGATCGTCGCCACCGCGTGCGCGCGCGCCGACGCGGCCACGGCGCGCAGCACGCGCTCCTCCTCGCGCGGGCCGTACTCGAGCACCTCGAAGTCCTGCCCGCGCAGTCCCGGCAGCCAGGCCTCCGGGAAGCAGACGATCTGCGCGCCCTGCCCCGCGGCTTCGGACAGGAGCCGGTCCACCTTCTCGAGACCCTCGTCCAGGGACCTGGCGACGCGCGGCGAGGCGAGTGCGATGATCATGCTTCGGCTCCGACCCGAGCGATCTCGGCGAGGGCGGCTCGCGCTCGACCGGGTCGCGCAGAGCGTATCCAGAGCTCGCGCGCGGCGTGATCGGCATGGGCCCGGGCGGCCCTCGCAGCGGAATCGCGCAGTCGGGTTGCCGACAGCGGACCGGGGCGTCCTGGTGCGTGGGCGACCGCGGGTCCGCGGGACCGGCGAGTGCCCGGGGATACGACTCCGCGCGGGCCGGACTTGCCTGCGCGTGGCGCGCCGCCATGATGGCGCGCCCCCACATGCAATACGGCTTCCTGATCGACCACCGGCGCTGCATCGGCTGCCACGCCTGCACCGTCGCGTGCAAGGCCGAGAACGACGTCCCGGTCGGCAACTTCCGGACGTGGGTGAAGTACCAGGAGAAGGGCCGCTTCCCAGCCGTCAAGCGCCACTTCGCGGTGCTGCGCTGCAACCACTGCACGAAGGCGCCGTGCGTCACGATCTGTCCGGTCAACGCGCTCTCGAAGCGGACGGACGGCATCGTGGACCTCGACCGCGACGCGTGCATCGGCTGCCGCGCGTGCATGCAGGGCTGTCCTTACGACGCGATCTACCTGAACGAGGACACCGGGAGCGCCGAGAAGTGCCACTTCTGCGCGCACCGCGTCGAGAAGCAGCTCGAGCCCGCGTGCGTCGTCGTGTGCCCCGAGGGCGCGATCATCGCCGGCGACCTGCACGACCCGACGTCGCGCATCTCCAAGATGGTCGGCGAGCTGCCGACCGAGCAGCGCCGCCTCGAGCAGGGCACGGGCCCCAACGTCCACTACGTCGAGGTCGAGCCGACGATGCTGCATCCCGGCCGCGCCGAGCGTCCCGAGACGTACATCTGGAGCGATCGCCCGCCGCACAAGACCGACGCCTGGCCCGAAGAGATCGCGACGCAGGCCGACACGCGCACGGTGCTCGACGCCGGCCACCGGGTCGAGTGGGGCTGGCACGTCGCGGCCTACCTCGTCACGAAGGGCATCGCGGCCGGCGCGGCGGTGCTCGCGCCGTTCGCGGCGGCGCTGGGGCTCGGCGGCTGGGCCGGCGCGTACCTACCCGAAGCTCTCGCGCTCCTCTTCACGCTGATCACGACCTTCCTCCTCGTGCACGACCTCGCGCGGCCGATGCTCTTCTTCCGTCTGCTCACGCGACCCAACACGAAGAGCTGGCTCGTCAAGGGCGGCTGGGTGCTCTCCGCGTTCGGCGCGACGACGTTCGCGATCCTGGCGGCGCGTTTCCTCGGGTACGACGCGATCGCCGACGGACTGCGCTGGCCGAACGCGATCTTCGGGCTCGCGACGGCGGGCTACACGGCGTTCCTGTTCCAGCAGTGCGAGGGCCGCGACCTGTGGCAGGGCGGGCTGGTCCTCCCCCACCTGCTCGTGCAGGCCGTGATGTGCGGCGCGGTGGCGCTCGCGCCGTTCGCGGATGCGCCGGCCAAGCTGGCCTTGATCGTCGTCGCGTCGGCCCTGCTGCACGCGGCCTTCGCCGCGGCCGAGCGCATGAAGCGGCACCCGACGGAGAACGCGCGGCAGGCTGCGGCGTTCCTCGGCACGATCGGGATCCACGGGATCCCGCGGGCGTTCCAGACCTCGATCCTCGTGGGCGCGATCGTGCCCGCGGCGCTGACGATGGCCTGGTGGACCCTCTCGGCGCCGATCGCGCTCCTGGCGGCGGTCACTGTGCTCGCGCTGGTCGGCCTCTACCTGTACGAAGCCGCGTTCGTGCGCGCCGGACAGTTGCCGCCGCTGTCCTGAAGGGCGGCCCGGGCTCGGGCCTGCGACCGTGGCGACAGTCTGTAGACTGCGCCGATGCGCAGACTGGCCCTCGGCGTCGGCTCCACCCTCCTGCTCCAGGCGACCGTGCAGGCGCAGTTCGAGCTTCGCCAGCACGACGTCGTGGCGATCGTCGGCAACGCGCTCGCGGAGCGCATGCTTCACGACGGGTCGTTCGAGGCGCGCGTGCAGCTCGCGCATCCCGATCTCGGCGTCAGCGTCCGCAACCTCGGCTTCTCGGGCGACGAGGTCGTCACGCGACAGCGCACGAACGGCTTCGGGACGCCGGACGAGCACCTGACGCAGGTCGGTGCGACGGTCGTGATCGGGATGTTCGGCTACGGCGAGTCGTTCCGCGGCCCGGAGGGGCTCGAGACGTTTCGCGGCGACCTCGGGACGTGGGTCGAGCACGTGCGAAGCCGCCAGTACGACGGGCGCGCGGCCGAGGGCCTGACGCGGATCGCGCTCGTCGCGTCGATCCCGTTCGAGGACCTGGGCAATCCCCTGCTGCCGGAAGCGGCCGCCCAGAACGCGCGCATCTCCGCGTACAACGGCGTCATCGCCGAGGTCGCGCGCGCCCAGCGCGTTCCCTTCGCCGACGTCTACACGCCGATGCTCGCGGCGTACCAGGCGAGCGCGGAGCCGCTGACGATCGACGGCATCCACCTGAACGAACGCGGGAACGCGGCGTTCGCGCGCGTGCTCGCGCAGGCCCTGCTCCCGGGCGCGGCCGAGCCCGACGCGGCGCGCCTCGCGGCCGTTCGCACGCTCGTCGCCGCCAAGGACGCGCGCTGGTTCCGCCGCCACCACGTCGCGGACGGCTACAACGTCTTCGGCGAGCGCTCGCTGCTGACGTACAACGACCAGACGAACCGCGAGGTGATGCAGCGCGAGCTCGAGTGGCTCGACGCGGAGTGCGCGAACCTCGACTCGCGCATCTGGGAACAGGTGCGCGGCCTGCCGGCCGAATCGCTGCCGCGCGTCCCCGTCCCGCCGCAGATCCCGGTGCCGACGAACCGCCCCGGCGACGGCCCGAACGGCGCGCACCGCTTCCTCTCGGGTTCCGAGGCGATCGGGCGAATGACGCCCGGCAAAGGGCTCGACGTCACGTTGTTCGCCGACGAATCGCGCTTCCCCGACCTGGCGAAGCCGGTCCAGATGTCGTTCGACACGCGCGGCCGCCTGTGGGTCGCCGTGTGGCCGTCCTATCCGAACTCGAAGCCCGACGAGCCGGCGCGCGACAAGCTGCTCGTGCTGGAGGACGTCGACGGCGACGGGCGCGCCGACACCTGCAAGGCGTTCGTGTCCGACCTGCACAACCCCACGGGGTTCGAGTTCTGGAACGGCGGCGTGTTCGTCGCGACGGCGCCGAACCTGCAGTTCCTGCGCGACACGGACGGCGACGGCGTCTGCGACAGCCGGGAGAACGTGCTCGAAGGACTCGCGTCGGCGGACACGCACCACTCGTCGAACAGCTTCGTGCTCGGGCCGGACGGCGCGCTGTACTTCCAGGAAGGGATCTTCCACCGCACGCAGGTCGAGACGGTGCACGGCGTCGTGCGTCAACGGGACGGGTGCGCGTGGCGCTACGAGCCGCGCACGCGGCGTCTGGAGCGCTACGCGCCCTACGGATTCCTGAACCCGCATGGTCACGTCTTCGACGCCTGGGGCCAGGACTTCATCACCGACGGCACGGGCAACGAGAACTTCTACGCGCTGCCGATCACGGGTGCGCTCGAATCGCCGCAGCAGCACCCGCGCATCGACACGTTCTTCGAGCAGCGCAGCCGGCCCGCCGGCGGCACCGAGATCCTGTCGGGCGGCCACTTCCCGTCCGAGATGCTGGGCGACTACCTGATCGCGAACGTGATCGGGTTCCAGGGCATCTTCCGCTACCACCTGCGCGACGACGGCTCGGGCTTCGGCGCGGACGAGCGCGAGCCGATCGTCTACAGCGCGGATCCGAACTTCCGGCCCGTGGACCTCGAGATCGGGCCGGACGGCGCGCTGTACTTCCTGGACTGGCAGAACCCGCTGATCGGGCACATGCAGCACCACCTGCGCGACCCGAGCCGCGACCACGTGCACGGCCGCGTGTACCGCGTCACCGCACGGGGCCGGCCGCTCGTGAAGCCCGTCGCCATCGCGGGACGGCCCATCCCCGAGCTGATCGACCTGCTGAAGTCGCCCGAGGACCGCGTGCGCTACCGATCGCGCATCGAGCTGTCGTCGCGGCCGTCGAAGGACGTCGTCGAGGCGGCGCGTACGTGGGCTGGCAAGCTCGATCCGAAGGAACCGGGATTCGAACACCACCGGCTCGAGGCGCTGTGGTTGCAGGCGCAGCACCACGTGCTCGACCGCGAACTGCTCGGGAGCGTCTTGCGCTCGCCCGAGCCGCGCGCGCGAGCCGCCGCGACGCGCGTCGTGCGCAACCTGCGGCGCGAGATCGGCGATCCGCTGCCGTTCCTCGCCCGGTCCGTCCAGGATGAGCACCCGCGCGTGCGCCTCGAGGCGCTGGTCGCGCTGAGCTTCGTGCCGACGGCCGCGGCGGCGGAGACGACGCTGCGCGTGCTCGCGAAGCCGATGGACGCGAACCTCGAGTACTCGCTGACGGAGACGATGCGCGCGCTGGAGCCCATGTGGCGCGCGGAGGTCGCGCAGGGCGGAACGTTCGCGGCGTCGGATCCGAAGGCGCAGGCGTGGGTGTTGTCGCGGACCGAAACCGACGTGCTGCTGGCGCAGAAGTCGCCCAGCGCCGCCCTGTACGCCGAGCTCCTGGGTCGCCACGGCCTCGAGCCCGAGCAGTACGAGCTCGCGGCCCGCGGCCTCGCGACGCTCCGCTCCACGCGAGCGGTCGGCGAGCTGGCCGCGGCGATCGCGCGCGCCGACCAGCAGGAAGGCGGGCACACCGACCACCTCCTCTCCGGCCTGTTCCAGGCGCTCCCGAAGGTCGCCCAGAGGGAGTTCCCGTCAGATCTCGCCGATCTCCGGCAGACTGCGCGGCGCAGCGCGACACGAAGACTCGCAACCGCGGCGTGGGTCGACCACCGCGGTTCCTTCGAGGATTCCTGGACTGAGGCGCTCACGCCACAAGCGCGAACGAGCCTTCTCGAAGCCGTACCGTTCGTCCACGACGAGTTCGCGCTCCAGTCGGTGTTCCCGCGCGTGCTCGGCGTCCTCGACGCTCCGGTCGCGGGCACGTCGCGCGCGCCGACGCGGGGGCGCTACCTGCGGGTCGAGCTCGCCGGACCGAAGCGGACGCTCACGCTCGCCGAGGTGGAGGTCTTCGACGGCGCGACGAACGTCGCACGAAGCGGCCGGGCCTCGCAGTCGACGACGAACTGGAACGGGAGCGCCGAACGCGCGATCGACGGCAACACGAGCGGCGCTTGGGCCGACGATGGGCAGACGCACACGATCGAGGATCGGCCGGATCCCTGGTGGGAGCTCGACCTCGGGGACGAAGTGGCGGTCGATCGGGTCGTGATCTGGAACCGCACGGACGAGTCGCTCGGCAAGCGACTGCAGGGCGTGCGCATCGCGCTGCTCGATGGCGACCGGAGGCTGGTGCAGGACGTCTCCTTGCCCGACGTGGCCGCCAGCGCGACGTGGAGCCTCGTCGACAACGAAATGCTCGTGCGCCGAGCCGCGGCGAGCGCGCTGGGCGCACTGGCGAAGTCTCCTGACCGCGCCGCGCCGGCCGCGAAAGCGCTCGCCGATCGGGCCTTCGATCCATCGATCGGCTCGGCCGCGATCGGCGCCCTGCGCACGATCCCGGTCGCCAGGTGGCCGGCGGGGACCGCGAAGACTGTCGCGCTCGACCTCACGCAGAAGCTCGCGGAGCGCGCCGCGGCACATGTCGACCGCGGTTGGCTGGCACTGGCCGACGAACTGACCGCGGCCGACGCGGGAATCGAGCCGAAGGCCGTCGCCGAGTTGCGGATCGCGCGCCGTCGTGCGGGCCCGAAGGTCGCGGTGCTCCGTCCGGTGCCCGACAGCCTCACCTACGACCGCGCCCTGATCGTGGTCGCGGCCGGCAGGCCCGTCGAGCTGGTCTTCGAGAACGTCGACATCATGCCGCACAACCTGGTCGTCGCGGCGCGCGGTGCGCTCGCGAAGGTCGGCATGGCGGCGGAGGCCATGAACGCGTCGCCTGACGCGTGGTCGAAGAACTTCGTGCCCGACATGCCCGAGGTGCTGCACGCGTCGAAGCTCCTGCAGCCCGGCACGACGGAGACGCTGGCGTTCATCGCGCCGACGGAGCTCGGCGACTACCCCTACGTCTGCACGTTCCCCGGCCACTGGATCCGCATGAACGGGATCCTGCGGGTCGTCGCCAGCGAGGACGGCGCGGAGGAATCCGCGATCGCACAAGCCGGGCCGACGCGCAAGTTCGTGCGCAATTGGAGGTACGACGAGCTCGCGCAGGACACCGCGAAGATCTCGACCCGCGACGCCGCGCGCGGACGCGCCGTGTTCGAGGCCGCGTCCTGCCTCTCGTGCCACAAGGTCGACGACGTGGGCGGGACGACCGGGCCCGAGCTGCGCGGCGTCGTCGCCCGCTACACGCCGGCCGAGATCCTGCAGAACGTGCTCGACCCGTCGAAGACGATCGCGCCCGAGTTCGTGGCCGAGATCCTGCAGACGACCGACGGCCGCGTCGTCGCCGGCCGCATCGTGTCGCAGGACGCCAGGACGGTGCGCGTCCAGGTCGATCCCTACGGCGGCGTGCCGGTCGAACTCGCGCTCGAGGACGTCGAGGACCGCGCGACGTCCAAGGTGTCCGTGATGCCGAGCGGCCTGCTCTCGACGTTCGAGCGCGCGGAGATCCTCGACCTCCTGGCCTACCTCGTGTCGCTGAAGCGCTGAGGTCGGATCGCGATCGGTCCGAACTCCGCGCAAGTGTGCCTGGCTCACTTGCGCGGAGTTCGGACCGGAAGGCGGGCTCGATCAGCCCCCGCTCGGCGTCTTCGCCGGCGCCGGCAGCGCGAAGTCCGCCGGCTTCATCCCGCGGCGGAACGCGCCGAAGCCGAAGGGGGTCGGCTCGAAGGTGCCCACGACCTCGGCGCGCGGCTCGGCGGCGATCTGGTCCTCCAGGCCGAGCCCCCAGTAGGCGAGGTTCACGTAGAGGCGCCGCAGGTCGCGCGAGCGCAGGTCCTGCGACGAGCCGATCGTCGCGCAGGCGACGCGCTGCTTCTTGCCGCCCGCGAGCGCACGCTCGCGGATCCAGGCGATCGGCATGCGAGGCGCGTTGCGCGCATCGTCGACGGCGGCCGCGGTCGGCTCCATGTTCGCGAGGATCGAGCCCTCGAGCAGCACGATCGCGTCGGGCGGGAGCGCACCGACCGCGTACACGTCCGTCGGCCCCCACACGTCCCGCACGCCACGCAGGATCGGGAGCGCCTTCGCCGACTCGGGCACGACGCCGCGCGTGCTCTCCGTGCCGTGCTTGCCGTGGTGCGCGACCCAGGTCTCGCCGAGGACCTGCTTGCCGAAGCCGCCCGGCCACTGCTGGCTGTCCCACGACCAGCGCGCGTACGGGCTCTTCGAGTCGGGCTCGTAGGCGAAGGCGTGCGTCGCGGTCCGGATGCCGATGATCGGCTTGCCGCTCTCGACGTAGGCGACGACGTGACGCATGTCCTCGTCGGGCAGGCGCCGGAATCGCGTGAACAGCACGAGCAGGTCGGCCGTGTCGAGCGCCGCGAGCCCGGGGATCGAGTCGCGCTTGTCTGGATCGATCGCGCCCGTCGCCGGGTCGATCGCGAAGAGGACCGTGCAGCGGAATCCGTGCTGGCTGCTGAGGATCCGCGCCAACTGCGGCAAGGCCTCCTCGGAGCGGTACTCCTCGTCGCCGCTGACCAGGACGACGTGCTTGCCCGCGCCGGCGCCGTTCAGGCCCTGGTAGACGAGCGGGACGAAGGGCGCCGGAACGGGCGTGGCCGCGGTCGCCTGCTCCTCGGCTCGCGCGAGCCCGGAACCGAGGACCAGGACGGCGAGAATCGAAACGGACACGTTCGAGATGGTGCGCATGTGCTTCCTCCGCCAGTACGCTACGCGGACCTCACGTCCAGCGAAAGGAACTGTCCCTTGATCGTCCGCCGAACGAACCGCACCGAGATCCTCGCCAAGCTCGCGAAGAAGGTCGCGTCGCGAACTCCCGTCATGATCGCGAGCGCGGGCAGCGGCCTGGTCGCGAAGCTGCTCGAGCAGGCCGGCGTGGACTGCATCAACACCTTCTCGGGGGCGCGCCTGCGCGCGAACGGCATGGGGACGATGGCCATGATGTGGCCGATCCTGGACTCGAACGAGCAGACGCTGCGCTACACGGAGCAGGACATCCTGCCCGCGATCGAGGGCAAGTCGTTCGTGTGCGCCTGCCTGAACGCCAACGATCCGCTGCGCGACATGCGCACGGTGCTGCAGCACCTGCTGTCGATCGGCGTGAACTCGGTCTCGAACATCGGGCCGTCGCTCAGCTACGTGGACAAGGACAGCACGATCTACCAGGTGCTCGTGAAGAGCGGCATCACGTTCCAGAACGAGATCGACATGCTGGTGCTGGCCAAGGAAATGGGCCACGTGACCATCGGCCTGGCGTTCGACGAGGAGGACTCGCTCGCGCTGGCCAAGGGCGCGAAGCCGGACATCTTCTGCTTCCACGCGGGCACGACGAAGGGCGGCCGGACCGGGTACGACTCGGGCGAGACGATCGCGGAGACCGCGAAGCGCACGGAGGCCGTGTACCAGCAGGTCCGCAAGCTCCATCCCGAGGCGATCCTCGTCGCGCACGGCGCCGCCATGGAGACGCCGAAGGACGCGCAGTACATGCTCGACCACACGTCGGGCCACGGTTTCTGGACGGGTTCGTCCACCGAACGACTGCCGATCGAGCGCGCGGTGCTCGGCGCCGCGCGCGAGTTCTCCGCGCTGCGTTTCGCCGCGAAATCCTGAGGTTTCCGACCATGCACCACGTGATCGCAGTCCTGGCCACGCTCGACACGAAGGGCGCCGAAGCGCAGTTCCTGCGCGAGCGCATCGAGGCCCTCGGCAGCAAGGCCTTGCTGATCGACATCGGCGTGGTCGGAAAGCCCGGCGCGCGCCCCGACGTGACCCGCGAGGAGGTCGCGAAGGCCGGCGGCAGCTCGCTCGCGCAGCTGCTGGTCGATCCCACGCGCGCCGCCGCGTCGCCGGTGATGGTCGCGGGCGCCACGAAGGTCCTGCTCGACCTGTTCCACCTGCACGGCACGCACGGAGCGCGCCTGCCCCACGACTCGCACGGCACGCACGACGTCCACGGTGTGCACGCGGTGATCGGCCTCGGCGGCACGCAGGGCACGTCGAACTGCACCGCGGTCATGCAGGCGCTGCCCTACGGCTTCCCGAAGGTCATGGTCTCGACCGTCGCGTCGGGCGACGTGTCCGCCTTCGTCGGCATCAAGGACGTGACGATGATGTTCTCCGTCGGCGACCTCCTGGGGCTGAACCCGGTGACGCGGCGGATCCTCGCGAACGCAGCCGGCGCCGCGCACGGCATGGCCCTGGCCGGCGGTGGGATCGAGATGCGACGCGGCGGCAAGCCGACGATCGGGATCTCGAACCTGGGCGTCCTGACGGACGGGACGATGCTCGCGATCGAGCTCCTGAGGCAACGCGGCTACGAGTCCATCGTCTTCCACGCCGTCGGATCCGGCGGCCGCGCGATGGAGCAGATGATGAAGGAGGGCCTGATCGGGGCCGTCCTCGACTACGCGATGGGCGAGATCGCCGACGACGTCTTCCACGGCCTGCGCGCCGGCGGACCGGAGCGCATGACGGTCGCGGGCGACCTCGGACTGCCGCAAGTGATCGTGCCCGGCGGCGCGGAGCACATCGGACTCGTCGTCGAGGCGAACACGGTCCCCGCGCGCTGGAAGTCGCACAAGCACGTCTTCCACAATCCGATCATCTTCGCGCCGCGCCTTTCGGCGTCCGAGCTCGAGCAGGTAGGCCACGAGGCGGTGCGACGTCTGTCGCGCACGAAGGGCGACGCGACACTGATGCTCCCGCTGCGCGGCGTGAGCCGCTACTCGGTGCCGGGCGGCCCGCTGCACGATCCCGCGGGGGATCGCGCGTTCTTCGCCGCGCTGAAGACCGGCCTTCCGAAGGGCATCGAGGTCGTCGAGATCGACGCCGGCGCCGAGGACCCGGCGTTCGTGCGCGCGATGGTCGAGAAGCTCGTGGCGCTCGTCGAGCG
Source organism: Planctomycetota bacterium (assembly GCA_026692665.1). Taxonomy (GTDB): domain Bacteria; phylum Planctomycetota; class UBA1135; order UBA1135; genus JAEUHZ01. The sequence continues at coordinate 112,828 of JAPLOF010000020.1, read as the reverse complement.
CAAGTCGGCGACGCTCGCGCGCTGAGTCGCTCCAGGGTCGGCGCGATCGCCGCTCGCCGCGGCGGCGGCGGGTATGCTCGCCTACTTGATCAAGGAGGCGGCGATGAGCGCGAAGGAGATCGCCAACGCCGCGGCCATGCGCTCGCGATCTTGACGCCCCGGAGGCACCTCCCACGATCCTTCGGTTTGCCGCAGCCGCGGAATCCACAAGGGCGAGTGCACCGCGCTGCCCGCCCACGAACCACCTGCCGGGTCGAACTGGATCGGCTGAGTCCAGGAACCGTCCGCGAGTTCCGCGAGCAACAGAGCCTTCGATGTCGTGACCAGCGTATCTCCCCGCGGCTCGCGCGGGTCCGCCTCGGCGACCCGTACCGGCGCGACTCCCCGCGCCTCGATCTCGGAGAAGTCCGGATTCGAGAGCGGCGCCCGACATGCCGCGAGAAGTCCGACGAGAACCGCACCGCAGCACCTCACCGGGTATCGCCGCCGTTCCGAACTCCCCCGGACCATCGCTCGTTCGCGCGACATGGTCCAAGCAGCATGCCCTCGGCCGTTCGAACCAACTGCTCGCTCCGGTGCCTGGCTAACTTCACGCGAGTTCATTGCCACCGAAGTGCCTAGTCGGCCTTCCCCACAAATGAACTCGCTGCAAGTTAGCCAGGCACCGGACAGCGCCTGTTGGGGTCGACTCAGGGCTGGTACAGCTCGACCTGCAGCGGCCCGCCGCCGAGGATCAGCGCGCGGCCGTCGGGCAGCAGCGCGGCCGAAGCGCCGGAGCGCGCGGACACGAGCGCGGGACCCGGCCGCACCGCGTTCGGGAGGACGAGATCGCTCGTCGCCACCGGCGTCGGCAGCTCGAACTTGCCCGTCGCGATGGACCCGAGGTCCAGCGAGCCTGTCAGGCCGCCGGCGAGCAGCACCTTGCCGCTGGCGAGCCGCGTCGCCGTGTGCAGGGCGCGGCCGGCCGCGATCGTGGGACCGTTCGAGAACGAGCCCAGCCCGCTCGTCGAGTAGACGGACGTCCCGGCGACCGCGACGAACGCGATCTGGGTCAGGTCGCCGGTCTTCAGCACCCCGGTGAGGTCGGCGGTCAAGCCGCCCGCGAGCAGCACCCGTCCGTCGGCGAAGCGCGTCGCGGTGTGCAGGAGCCGCCCCGTCGTGAAGACCTTGGGCAGCGCGCTGAAGCTCCCCGCGCTGGCGTTCGTGACGTAGCCCAGGTTCGAGACGAAGGGGATGCCGAGGATCGGCACGATTCCGAGGCCTCCGGCGACCAGGACGGCGCCGTTCGCGAGCACCGTCGCGGAGTGGAACGCCTTGCGCTCGGGCATCGTGGGCCCGTTGCTGAACGCCGCGAGCGCCGGGTCGTAGACCTCGGTCGAGTTCGAGATCGCGTCGAAGAACGCGGTCGGGTCCGTGAGCGTGATCGCGGAGAGGCCGCCAGTCACGAGCACGCGCCCGGTGGGAAGCAGCACGGCGGCCGCGCCCATGCGCGGCGTGGCGAGCGAGCCGACCGCGCTCGACTTCCCGGTCGCGGGGTCGAACACGAATGCGTCGGCCGACGGCTGGCCGGTCGTGTCGAGACCGCCGCACACGAGCACGCGCCCGTCGGCGAGTTGCACCCGCGAAGCGAGCACGTTCGAGTTCGGGAGCAGGCCCGCGACCTGGACCTCCTGGAGGCACGCGTCGTAGACCTGCGCGATGGGGCCGCTGCCGCCGAGGAAGAGCACGCGTCCCGCGGGGAGCGGGAACGCGTCGCCGAGGAACGACGCCGTCGCGGCCGGCAGGGAACCGAAGCTGTTCTGCGCCAGGTACGTCCCGCGGCACAGGTTCGAGACCTGCACCGTCGGGTGGACCGACGCCGCCTGGAACGACAGGCGGCCGCCGATCAAGCTCTCGGTGGTCGTGAAGCCGAAGGTCGCCTGGCCACCGGCGTCGAGCACGCCGGCCAGCTCGACGCCGGCAGCGAACTGGCGGATCGGGTTCACGTCGAGCGTGATCAGCTCGCTGATCGGCGTCGGCGACTCCGTGGCCGAGATGTACAGCGAGAACACTCGCCCGGGGTCGCCGGTGATGCGGGTCACGGACTGGCCCGGCGCGAGCGACCCGGTCAGCTCGACACGCAGGTCGGCGGCCGCGGCGAGCGGGGACAGGAGCAGGGCGAGGGCGAGCGTGCGCATCGGATGCATGGTGTTCTCTCGAGGACGGGACCAGCCTAACGGGGCGAGGCCGGAACGGGTCGCCCCTGAGACCTGGCACAGGTTCCTCACCCGCTCGCGGCCCCGCCTCAGCCCGCCGGACGGGCGTCCGCGAGCCGATCCACGCCAGGTTTCCCGGGATGAGCCGGAAAGAGCCGCGCCCGCCGCGCCTCCGGCATCCCGAGAGGGGCCTTCGAGCCCCTCCATCACCTCGGAGATCCCATGACGCCCCAGCACGCCCTCACGACCACGTTCCTCCTCGCGCTCGCCGCTTCGGCCGGGGCGCAGGGATCCGCGAAGCCGGCCCCCCAGCTTCCCCCCTTCCTCCCCGACCTGAAGACGCCCGCGGTCTACGCGCCCACGACGCCCGCCGTCGAGCGACCGGAACCCACCGGCTTCCGCCGGGCGACGCCGGCGAAGGACCCGAACGCGACCGGACCGGCCCCGGCCTCCGTCCTCGACTTCACGCGCGTCCACTTCGACGAGCCGGGCGATGGCCGGACCTGGGTCCGCGCGCGCACGTACAAGGCCAGCTTCGACGGCGAGGGCGCGACCTACATCCCCTTCCTCGGGTCGCAAGCGCCGCGGAACTTCCCGGTGCGTGTCCAGCTCGATTCGGCGACCGTCGGTGGAGCGCCGCTCGCGCTCGAAATGCACGGCGTCTCGCGCGACGGCTCCTCCGTCGCGATCGACCGCGGAGCGGTGCGCGAAGTCTGGCACATGGGCCTGGACTCGGCCGAGCAGACCTTCGAGATCGCATCGCGTCCCGCCGCGCAGGGTGCTCTCGAGCTGCGGCTCGCGTTGGAGACCGAGCTCTCCATCCGGGCCGAAGGAGCGGGCTTCGCGCTCGACGGCGCCCACGGCGGCGTCCGCATCGGACGCGCGACGGCCGTCGACGCGGACGGGCGCCGCCTCGACCTCTCGACGCGGCTCGAGGGCGTCACCCTGGCGATCGAAGTGCCGGCGGAATTCACGCGCAGCGCGCGCTACCCGCTCGTCGTCGACCCGCTCTATTCGTCGAACCCGCTCGAGGGCTTCACGAACGAGTGCTCGGTGCCGGACGTCGCGAACGCCGGGGCCTCGGGCTACTACGCGGCCACCTACGAGTTCGCGTTCAGCGCGACGGACGCGGATCTGTACACCGTCGATCTCTACTACGGACTCCCCGTGGCCGGCTCGGGCACATGGGTCGACGCGACGACGAACCTGTGGCAACTGCCGAGCATCGCCTACAACGCGCTGCACGACACGTTCCTGACGGTGGCGCAGGTCCGCACGACGACGAGCGCGCCGAAGGAGATCTGGTGCCGCGCCCGCTACGCCGGGACGGGCACCCAATTCGGGCAGACCCTCGTCCAGAACGCCGCACTCGGCTCGTGCTTCTACGCCGACGTGGGCGGCGATCCGGCACTGTCGGGGCCGACCTACTTCTTCGCGGCCTGGACGCGTGCCTTCTCCGCGAGCGACTGGGACGTCCACGCGCGTCTGATCGGCTGGGACGGCGTTCCCGTCGCCAGCACGATCTTCCTGGAGAACTCCGGGGCGTTCGACTGGTATCCGAGCGTCTCGAAAACGGACGGGCGCCCGCCGTTCGCCACGCAGAACTGGAACATCGCCTGGATGCGCAACGTGACGTCCTCGAACCTGGACATCCTGGGCGCGCAGGTGCGCTGGGACGGCGCCGTGACCACGGCGGCGTTCACGATCGAAGCGGGCGCGCAGTCGGACACGAATCCGGCGGCTTCGAGCCCCTTGGACGGCGCCGTCGGGCCGCGACCGTGGATGGTGGCGTTCGAGCGCAACGTCGGCGACCTGGACATCCAGGTCACTGTCCTCTCCGGCGCGACGGTCCTGGTCAGCAATGACCTCAGCGTGCTGGAGAACGAGGGGCAGCTGCTGGAGAACCAGATCCAGCCCGACGTCGACTCCAACGGCCAGCGCTTCGTCGTGGCCTACTCCGAGAGCTACCAGGGCAGCACCACGGATCGCGATGGGTATCTCGCGACGCTGGCGCTGAGCGAGTTCACCCTGCCCGGCCTGCTCGGCCTGCGCGTCGACGAAGGCCACGTCAACTTCGACTTCTCCGCGCGCGACACGTATGGGGCGCAGATCGCCTGTGGCGTGACCGAAGCGAACTACGGCTTCGGGACGTACGGCCTCGTCTGGCCGCGGTCCGGTGCTGGCCCCGGAGACGTCTTCTGCGGCGCCTACTATGAGCCCGCGACGTACGAGAACTTCTGCTTCGGCGACGGCACGTCGGGGCCCTGTCCGTGCGGCAACACCGGAGGCAGCGGCCGCGGTTGCGCGAACTCGGCCACGATCGGGGCCGGCCTGTTTCCCAGCGGCGCGCCGAACATCGCCGCGGACTCGTTCAGCCTGTTCGCGTTCGGGATGCCGGGATCGACGACCTGCCTCTTCTTCCAGGGCACCCTGGGGTCCGCAGCGGCTTCGTTCGGCGACGTCCTGCGCTGCGTGAGCGGAACGGTCGTGCGCATCGGCACGAAGAACGCTTCGGGCGGCAACGCCACCTATCCGGAAGCCGGTGATCCGTCGATCTCGGTGCGCGGACTCGTACCGGCGGTCGGAGCCGAGCGCAGGTACCAGGCCTGGTACCGCAACGCGGCCAGCTTCTGCACGCCCTCCACCTTCAACACGACGAGCGGCGTACGGGTGCGCTGGCTGCGCTGACGAGCAGAACCGCGGGTGAGGACTCGCGAACGCGGGGCCGATGGCGCGAGCCGTCGGCCCTGCGTCCTGTCCAAGACGCCTCGATCCGGTCTGGAGAGCTGGTCGTGGAGCCCGGTCCGATATGGGCGACAGTCCAGCGCGCACTTTCGGGGCACCACGAGACGCGCGGCCCGATCTCACCGCGTCGCAGGACGCTATGCTCGCCGCCCCGATGAGCCGCTCCCACGATCCGGAAGGCATGACCGTCACCCCCCTCGAGTCGTTCCCGCCCTTCGAGAAGTGGGACGACTGGGTCGAGTACGACGCGAAGGCCTGGCCTCGCAAGGTCGAGAAGCGCTACACGCTCGTCCCGACGACGTGCTTCAACTGCGAGGCGGCCTGCGGGCTCGTCGCGTACGTCGACAAGGAGACCAGCGAAGTCCGCAAGCTCGAGGGGAATCCCTACCACCCCGGTTCGCGCGGCAAGAACTGCGCGAAGGGGCCGGCGACGCTCAACCAGATCCAGGATCCGCAGCGCATCCTCTACCCGCTGAAGCGCGTCGGGCCGCGCGGGTCGGGCCGGTTCGAGCGCACGACGTGGGATCACGTGCTCGACACGTTCGCGGCGAAGATCCGCGAATCGATCGTCGCGGGGCGCCTGACCGAGGTCATGTACCACGTGGGCCGGCCGGGCCACGACGGCTACATGGACCGCGTGCTGCAGAGCTGGGGCGTGGACGGGCACAACAGCCACACGAACGTCTGCTCGGCCGCGGCGCGCCTCGGCTACGCGCTGTGGAGCGGAGCGGATCGGCCTTCGCCGGACCACGAGAACTCCAAGTTCATGCTGCTCCTCTCGTCGCACCTCGAGACGGGCCACTACTTCAACCCGCACGCGCAGCGGATCATCGAGGGCAAGATGCGCGGCGCGAAGATCGCCGTGATCGACGTGCGCCTCTCGAACACGGCGTCGATGGCCGACTGGTGGCTCGCGACGTGGCCGGGCACGGAGGCGATGCTGCTCCTGGCCTTCGCCCACGTGATCTTGCGCGAGAAGCTGTACGACCGCGCGTTCCTGGAGACGTGGGTGAACTGGCGCGAGTACCTCGCGGCCCAGGCGCCCAGTGCTCCGCGCACGTTCGAGGGCTTCCTGGACGCCGTCACGGAGCGCTACGCGCGCTACACGCCCGCCGCGGCCGCGGCGGAGTGCGGGATCGAAGAGGGTGTGATCGTCGACATCGCACGCGAGATCGGCAAGGCCGGCAGCCAGTTCGCGACCCACGTGTGGCGCAACGCCGCGTCGGGCAACGAGGGCGGCTGGCAGGTCGCGCGCTGCCTGCAGTTCCTGTGCGTCCTGACCGGCGCGGTCGGCGCGGAGGGCGGGACGCTGCTCAACACGCAGTCGAAGTTCGTGCCGCCGCCGTTCCTGAAGCCGCCGGCGCAGAACGCCTGGAACGAGCTGCTGTATCCGCGCGAATGGCCGCTGAGCCACCACGAGCTCTCGTACCTGCTGCCCCACTTCCTCATGGAAGGCCGCGGCAAGATCAGCGCCTACTTCACGCGCGTCTACAACCCGGTGTGGACGAATCCGGACGGCATGCTGTGGGAACAGGTGCTGCGCGACGAGTCGCTGATCGGCCTGCACGCCGCACTGACGCCGACGTGGAGCGAGACCGCGCAGTACGCCGACTACGTCCTGCCGATGGGCCACGGCGCCGAACGCCACGACCTGATGTCGACCGAAACGCACGGCGCGAAGTGGATCGGCTTCCGCCAGCCCGTGCAGCGCGTCGTCGCCGAACGCGCGGGCCGCCGGATCGAGAACACGTACGAGACGAACCCGGGCGAGGTCTGGGAAGAGGACGAGTTCTGGATCGCCCTCTCGTGGCGCATCGACCCCGACGGCTCGCTCGGCATCCGCAAGTACTACGAATCGCCGTACCGGCCGGGCCAGAAGATCACGGTCGACGAGTACTACGGCTGGATCTTCGAGAACTCGGTTCCCGGTCTGCCGGCCGAGGCGAAGAAGCTCGGGATGACGCCGCTCGAGTACATGCGCCGCCACGGCGCGTTCCTCGTCGAGAAGGACGTGTACGACAGCCACATGCGCGCGCTGTCCGAGAAGGAACTGGCCGGCACGACGACCGACGCCGCGACCTCGACCGTGCTCGCCGCCGGCAAGCCCGCCGGCGTCGTGGCCGAGGGCAAGCCGCGCGTCGGCTTCGCGACGCTCTCGAAGCGCCTCGAGCTCCACAGCCAGACGATGGTCGACTGGGGTTGGCCCGAGTACGCGCTGCCTGAGTACATCGAGAGCCACGTGCACCGGCGTCACATGGACCGCTCGAAGGGCGAGATGTGCCTCGTGCCGACGTTTCGCCTGCCGACCTTGATCCACACCAGGTCGGGCAACGCGAAGTGGCTCTACGAGCTCTCGAACACGAACCCGGTGTGGATCCACCCCGAGGACGCCGAGCGCATGGGCGTCGAGACCGGCGGCCTGCTGCGCATCTCGACGCGCATCGGCCACTTCGTGAACAAGGCTTGGGTCACCGAGGGATTGCGACCGGGCATCGTCGCGTGCAGCCACCACCTCGGCCGCTGGCGCCTCTTCGACGACGTGGGCACGGACAAGTGGGCCAGCGCGCTCGTGCGCAAGGACGAGCTCGGCGACGGACGCTTCCGATTCCGCCGACTGGCCGACATCGCTCCGTTCGATTCGAGCGACAAGGACAGCAAGCGCATCTGGTGGACCGACGGCGGCGTGCACCAGAACCTGACGTTCCCGGTGCAGCCCGATCCTGTGAGCGGCATGCACTGCTGGCACCAGGCGGTGACGGTCGAGCCCGCGCGCGCCGGCGACGAGTACGGCGACGTCGAAGTCGACACGACGAAGTCGATGGAGATCTACCGCGAGTGGAAGGCCAAGGCGCGCCCCGCTCCCGGCCCGGGCGGGCTGCGGCGCCCGCTGCACTTCGCGCGCGCGGTGAAGCCCAGCGCCGAGGCGTACCGCATCCCGACGTAGCTCGCGGCTCGGACGCGGCTGCGAGGCTTCAGGCGGGCGCGAGCGCGCGGGCGACCGCGGCGACTCGCGTCCCCACGTGTCGCACGGACTCGGCCTGCTTCGCGTCGCGCAGGTTCCCGTCCGCGTCGAACGCCTCGTGCGCCTTGCTGATCGCGACCTGCTCGGGGACGACGAGCACGCGGATGTTGCCGAGGATCGAGCGCACGGTGACGAGCCCGCGCAGGCCCCCGAGCGCGCCGGGCGACGCGGACAGGAGCCCGGCGACCTTCCCGTCGAAGCACGCCAGCGGCTTCTCGCCCGGCTCCGCGCGCGACGCCCAGTCGATCGCGTTCTTCAGGACGGCCGAGATCGAGCTGTTGTACTCCGGGCTCGAGATCAGGATCGCGTGGTGCGCGAGGAGCAGCTGCTTGAAGCGCTTCGCGCCCTCGGGCAGTCCACGCTCGCGCTCGAGGTCCTCGTCGAAGAGCGGCATCTCGACGTCGCGCAGGTCGAGCACGGTCACCTCCGCGCCAGCCGCTCGCGCGCCCTCGGCCGCCACGCGCACGAGCTTCTTGTTCCAGGAATCACGGCGCAGGCTGCCGGCGAAGGCGAGGACTCGGATCGGGCTGGTCATGCGCCGCACCATACCGACGGGGCCCTCCAGGGATAGACTCCGTGCATGCGTTCCCGAACGGTAACCGCGTTGCTGCTCGCCCTGCTCGTGCTCCCCGCCTGCTCGCACCCCGTCGTCCTGCCGTGGAGCGAGGTCACGTCCATTCACACGACCGGAGGATCCGCGGACGCCGTGCACGTCGTGGTCGCGACGGCGCGCGGCATCGAGTACGCCGCCTCCGTGGACGGTGGGCGGACCTTCGGTCGTTCCGTGGTCGTCGCGACCGAGCCCGCGCTGCGCGTCGGATTCGGCCGCGGCCCACGCGTCGCGAGGACCTCGCCGGGAGCCTGCGTCGTCGCCGTGGCGCACGAGCCGGCGGAAGTCCTGGCCTGGACCACGCGCGACGGCACGTCGTGGTCGGGTCCCATTCCCGTCACGCGCGCGCCCGGAGCCGCCGAGGAGGGATTGCACGCACTCGCGTCCGACGGCGGCTCGCGCCTCTACGCGACGTGGGTCGACGGTCGCTCGAAGCAACCCGAGATCTGGGGCGCGCGCTCGGCGGACGGCGGCGCGTCGTGGACCGAGGGTCTCGTCTACCGCTCGCCTTCGGGATCGATCTGCCCCTGCTGCGCACCCACCATCGCATACCTCGCCGACGGTTCGATCGCGGTCCTGTTCCGCAATGACGTCGACGGCGCCCGCGATCCGTGGCTCGCGATCTCGCGCGACGGCGGCGGGAGCTTCGAGCCGGCGCAGAAGCTCGGCAGCGGTTCGTGGCGCATCGCCGCCTGTCCCGCCGACGGCGGCTCGATCGCCCGCGTGGAGGGCGGATGGCTCGCGGTGTGGCAGCGCGACGGCGAGATCTACACCACGTCGCCGAACTGGTCCGAGATGCGGCAGATGCGCGGCATGCTGCCGTCGCTGGCCGCGACACCGACGGGGAGCTGCATGGCGTGGCAGGACGCGCGCAACGGGAAGCTCCTCTACTCCACGACGGGCGGGAAGCCGCGGGAACTGGGTCACGGCGTCACGACCTGGTCGCTGTGCACCACGCAGGCGGGCCGGGCCTTCGTCGCGTTCGCGGAGGGCAACGCCTTCCGCACGCGGATCCCCTAGGGAAGCGTGCTCAGGGAGTCGCCCGGATCGCGGGCACGTCGACGATCTCGACTCCGCGTGCTTCGGATTCGACAGCGCGGACGAGCGCGCGGAGCATCTGCTCCTCCGTGACGAGACCCAGTCGACGTGCGGCCGATGTCGTCGCCGGGAAGCGCTCCGCCAGCCAGTAGAACGGCTCGAGCACGCGCGGCCAGTTGCGACCCGGCCCGAGCACGTACCACGGCCGCAGGATCGTCGCGTCGAGTCCGGAGGCCGCGATGCGCGCTTCGCATTCGGCGCGCACCGTGACGTAGGCCCGCATGATCGGGGCGGGCTGCGCCACGCTGACGTAGACGATCCGCGCGACGCCTCGGTCGGCGACACCCTCGAGAGCGGCGAACAGCGCCGCGCGATCGACCGCGCGGAACTCGGCGGCCTTCGCCGGCGATGGGTGCGCCGTGCCGACGAGTTGCACGAGCACGTCCCCCGGCCTCGACGCCGCGCGGTAGGTCGCCGGCGAGAGCGGATCTCCCAAGACGGCTTCGGCGCCCGGAGCGATGCGCGACTCCGATCCGGGACGGGCCAGCCCGCGGACACGGTGACCACGCTCCAGGAGACGTGCGCACAGCCGCGTTCCCATCCAGCCGGTCGCACCGGCGACGAGGACGGACCGGCTCACGGAGCCCGTGCGGTCGCACTCACGCCCAGACCTCGGCGTCGCCGTCCTTCTCGCGCACCTTGTAGACGGTCGCCTTCGGGCACGAGCCGCGCACGACCTGGCCGTTCTTCGGATCGAACGTGTAGTTGTGCAGCGGACAGATCGCGAGCTTCCCCTCCACGAGCGGCCCGTCGATGATCCGGCCACCGTCGTGCGGACAGCGCGTGTCGAGCGCGTGCAGGTCCCCGTCGACGCGGCACAGGAGGATCAGCTTGCCCCCGGCCAGGATGTCGCCGATCTCGACCTTCTTGGAGTGACCTTCGGCCAGCTTGCCGGTGCCGCGGACGAGCACCGGCTTGCCGCGGAAGAGGTTCGCGAGACGATCCAGCATCCGGCCGATGCTAGCATCCCGAGCGCGCATGGAACCGGTCGTGGTGCTCGATGTCGTCGGCCTCACGCCGCGTTGCCTGGGGGAATCGACGCCCCACCTGAACGGGTTGCGGGCGCGAGCCCCGATGACGACCGTCCTGCCGGCGGTCACGTGCTCGGCGCAGGCGACCATGCTCACCGGACTGCCGCCGTCCAGGCACGGAGCCGTGGGCAACGGCTGGTTCGCGCGCGACACGGCCGAGATCGCCCTGTGGCGCCAGTCCAACGCGCTCGTCGCCGGCGAGAAGCTCTACGAGACCGTGAAGCGACTCGATCCGGGGGCCACGACGGCCAAGATCTTCTGGTGGTGGAACCTCGGGGCGCGGGTGGACTACTCGATCACGCCGCGGCCGTTCTATCCGGCGGACGGGCGCAAGATCCCGGCGACCTACGCCTGGCCCACCGGGTACGGAGAGTGGCTCGACGCGGAACTGGGGCCGTTCCCGTTCTTCGACTTCTGGGGCCCGAAATCGGGTCTGCCGTCGAGCCGCTGGATCGCGGACGCCACGATCCGGACGCTGCGCGAGAAGCGGCCGACGCTGACGCTCGCGTACCTGCCCCACCTCGACTACGACTTCCAGCGTTTCGGGCCCGACGACGCGCGCTCTCGGCGCGCGATCGGCGAGATCGACGGCGTCGTCGGGGACGTGCTGCACGCGGCGAGCGCGGTCGGCGCGCGTGTCGTCGTCGTCAGCGAGTACGGGATCACCGCGGTGGAGCGGCCTGTGCACGTGAACCGACGCCTGCGGGATGCGGGGCTGCTCGTCGCGCGCAAGACGCCGGCCGGGGACGTGCTCGACGTGTTCGGCAGCCGCGCATTCGCGGTCGCGGACCACCAGGTCGCGCACGTCTACTGCCGCGACGAACGCGCGAAGAGCGAGGCGCGCGAGATCCTGCGTGCGCTTCCCGGAGTCGAGTGCGTGCTGGAGGGCGCGGAGCTCGCGCGCGCCGGCCTCGATCACCCGCACAGCGGCGATCTCGTTCTCGTCGCCGCGCGCGACGCGTGGTTCACGTACTACTACTGGTCCGATCCCGCGGACGAGCCCGACTTCGCGCGCTCGGTCGACATCCACCGTAAGCCCGGTTACGACCCCTGCGAGCTGTTCCTCGATCCCGCGATCGCGTTCCCGAAGTTGCGTGTCGCGCGCCGGCTGGCGCAGAAGAAGCTGGGCATGCGCTACCTCCTGGACGTCATCCCGCTGGACGCGACGCTCGTGAAGGGCAGCCACGGGCGCATCCCCGACCACGTCGCGGACGGGCCCATGTTCCTGTGCAGCGAGCCGTTCGCACGCTGCGGCGGGGAGCCGGGGGGCGGCATCGTGGACATGGCTTCGGTGCCGATGCGCGTGCTGGCGCTGCTGCAGTCGAGGAGCTGAGCACGCCCTGCCCGGCGGCGAGAGCCGCCGGGAAGGGGAACTCCTGCGGAGAGCGGTCCGGCGCACCCCTTGCGGGCCGAGCGTTCGTTCAGGGGCAGAAGCTGACCCGCAGTGCCTTCGAGAATCCGATCCCCGTCCCGTCCGGGTTCGCCGGATCGCGGAACACGCACTGGAAGTAGCGGGTCGTGCCGACCTGAGACGGCTGCACCGTGTACGTCGACAGGGCCTCGCCGAACCCGTCCAGTTGCCACGCCAGCTCGCGCGCGAAAGGTTGTGCGATCAGGAGTGTCCCGCCGAGCATCGGCGTGGCGGCCGGAGCATGCGACGAGTAGACCATTGCCGAGCGCTGCGGGACGCCGCCCACGAGGCTGAGCTGGAAAGGCCCGAAGAGGAGGCTCGTCTCCCCCGCGGACTCGAGACGCGCGATCGACGAGCCCGAGTGCACCTTGGCCGGCCCGTACGCCGTAGGCGCGACGCAGTCGTTGGTCGCCGGCCCGAGTTGCGTGAGCTCGACTTGGTCGACGTTCCAGCCGCCGAGTTGCACGCTGGCGTCGGTCCGGATCTCGAACTCCACCTGAACCGAGGGATTGCCGTCGGCGAACGGCGAGATGTCGACGACTTGCGCAGTCCAGCTCTGCTCGAGCAGGTTCGTCGCGGTCGGGTTCGACCACACGATGTTCCCGTTGACGCGGATCCGCGCCTGGTCGGCGCTGCCGTACTGCACGGAGAGCCAGCGCCGGAACGACAGCTGGACGCCGCGCGCGTTCGTGCAGTCGATGGACGGGGAACGCAACCACGTGTGCACGTTCGTGCTGTAGGTGCCGTTGGAACCGTTGCCCAGGTCGACTCCCCAGCAGCTCGCGCCGCTCCAGGCGCTGGCCGGGTCGCGCCAGGAGATGATCTGCCCCGGCACGGCCGCGCTGCCGAACTTGCCGGCCGGTGTCCCGAGCTGCCAATCGTCTCCCTGGTTCGAGGTGTCTCCGTACGTGCCGTGCGTCCAGCCCGCGGCGCCCGATTCGAAGTCGGTGCTCCACAGCGCGACCGGAGCGCCCACACGGAAGCCCTCGACGGCCGCGGGGCCGGGCCAGCGCAGGCTGTTGCCGAGCGAATCGACCGCGACGACGTAGTAGTCGACCTGCGCAGGGGTCGGCACGATCGGGATCGCGTTGCCGAAGAGGTCGCCACCCTGCGGGACGAGCGGGATCGGCGTGTACACGGACCCGTTCACGCGCCAGTACAGGGTCGCGCCCGAGAGGCTCGCGTTGTCGAAGTGCGCGATGATGCGCGCCTCGACGCCGTAGGGACCGACCTCGACGGTCGAGTCGGGCAGCAGGGTGACACCGTCGATCGTCACGGGGTTCAGCGCGACACCCGGGAATCCCTGCTCGCGGAAGCCACCGTCGATCTGCGGGTAGTGCGGTGATCCGTCGTTCAGGTCGCCGTCGTCGTCGTCGAGCACGAGCCATTGCGTCTCGATGATCGAGCGGATCGTGCCCTGGTTGTACGCGTTCATCCACGCCAGGAAGAGCGTGTTCGCCGTCAGGTCCCCCATCGCGTTGCCGAGCGCGGTGTTGAGACGCGCGCGCACCTTCCACGCCGCGCCCATCCAGGTCTCGCCGTCCGCGTGCACCTCGCCGTAGCACTGGGGCGAGTTGTCGCCGCAGAACGGGCGGGTGTTCAGGCCCGTCCGGACGTTGCAGCCCGGGCCGCAGAAGTCGAGACCGACGACGGGCGAGTCGTACAGGTACATGGCCCAGACGTCCGCGTTGCCCTCGCCCATCCCGTCCATGCCGTTGCCCGTGCCGTAGCGGACGTTGAGCCAGTGGCCGTTCTCGTGACCGACGACGGTCGAGTACGCCGTGTTCGCGCACGAGCCCCCGGCGAGGAAGTAGTTCGTCGAGCCGCCGTCGAAGTAGGCGTTGCAGGTCTGGTTCAGGTTGACGTTGGACGACAGGACGACGTCGGCCGTCGCGTCGGTCGGATTGATCGAGCGCACGAAGTCGCGCAGCAGGTTGATGTGATGGAACGTGTTCCCCTGCGCGGTGATCTGCGCGCTCGAGGACGGGTTCATCGTGAGCGTGTTGTCCTGGTTCGCCGGGATCGTCTGCGTCAGCGTGTACTCGGCTCCCGCGACGTTCTGAACGTTGTTGTAGGGGCCCGTGAAGCTCAGGGTGACCGCCAAGGACGTGTTGACGCTCGGGAAGACGAAGTTCCCCAGCGCGTCCGTGCGGACAGTCCCCGCCGAGCTCGACACGTTCATGTACCGCATCGGCACCGGAACCACGGAATTCGAGGCCGTGTCCGGCGCCAGGCCCGGGGTCACGAGGGCTCGCACGTTCCCGCGCACCTCGAACTCGTGAACGGTGCGCTCCGACGCGAGGATCGAGCCGTCGCGCGCGCCGACCCAGTACACGCGTCCGGCGGGCATCGCGCCTTCGATCTCGCTGCGAGCCTCGACTCGCCAGGCGAGCGCTCCGCCTCCGACCCGCGTGATCTCGAGCTGGGCCTGCCCGACCTGCGTCGCGGGTCCGGATTCGTCCTCCGCGAAGGCCGACGCGGCGAGCGCGCGCGCGCGGGTCGCGTCGAGGAGTGGCTCGAGTTCCAGCCGGTCGGCATCGGGGACGCCCTGCGCGTGCAGCGAGAGCAGTCGGCCGCGCATGTCGAAGAGACAGTGGACCGTGCCGGCGCTCACCGGCAGTCCGCCGACGGACTGCGTGAACTCGACCGAGATCTTGTCCGTGCTGCCGATCTGCGCGAGCGGCAGGAAGTGGACGCCGCTCGGCGTGAGCTCCCCCGCTGCGATCCCGTGCATGTCCCGCGTGGCCTCGATCGCCTCGAGCGCGAGTCCGACGAACTCCGCATCCGCGATCGGCGCGCGCGACGGCGCGGCGGATCCGCCGTAGAGGAATTCGAGCCGACCCGTGTCGCCATGGAGGAGCGTCCGCCAGGAGCTGCCGTGCTGCACGCGCCAGTTGGCGATCGCCTGCTCGACCGCGGCGCCCCGATCGGTTGCCGGAATCGCCGACTGTGCGCGCGCAATCGGAGCGAACGACGGGAACGAAAGGGCGGCGGCAAGCGCGCCGAGGAGCAGTCGACTCATGGGGAGAGGCCGTTCGGGGGGACCGGGGTGGCGGGCTCGAATCCGCCTCTTCCAGTATGCGCCACTTCCGGCCGTCCCGGCAGGCGGGAACCAGGCTCTGTCGGGAGGTTAGAGTGCCGAATCCGCCCGCCAGCCGAGGAACCCATCCCATGACCCGCTTCGCCTACGTCGTCTTCGGTGCCGGTCGCCAGGGCACCGCCGCAGCCCACGACCTCGTGCTCCACTGCGAGGCACGCGAGGTCCTCGTCGTCGAGCCCGATGCGGCGCGCGGTGCGGCCGCGAGGAAACGCCTCGCGAAGCTGCTCGGCGTGCGGGCCCGAGTCCTGCGCTTCGCCGCCACGGCGACCGACACGGACCTCGCCGACGCGGACGTCGTGCTGTCCTGCGCGCCGTACTCCGCCAACCTGGAGCTCACGCGCCGATCGATCGAGGCGGCCACGGCCTTCTGCGATCTGGGCGGGAACCCGTCGACGGTGGCCGCTCAGGAGAAGCTCGCCGCGCGTTCCCGCATCCCCGTCGTGCCCGAGTGCGGCGTCTCGCCCGGGATCTCGAACGTGCTGGCGGTCCACTGCGCCAAGGTCCACGGCTGCGACGAGGTGCGCGTGCGCTGCGGCGGCCTGCCGCTCGAGCGTCCGGACCCGGCGGTGAATCCGCTGCTGTACAAGCTCGTCTTCAGCCCCTGGGGCCTGATCAGCGAGTACAGCGGAGACGTCCCCTGTCTGCGCGCCGGCAGGGTCACCACGCAGCCGGCGGTCTCCGTGATCGAACGTTTCGACGAGGGCCTCGAGTGCTCGCCGACCTCGAACAACTCGCCGCAGGTGGTCGCGTACCTGAAGAGCTGCGGCGTGCGCGAGTACGACTACCGCACGATCCGCTACGACGGGCACTGGGGCCTCGTGCAGGGCTGGCGGACGCTCGGATTCCTGCGCGGCGACGCGGCGCGCGACCGCGAGCTGGCCGAGCGCCTGGCCGCGGACCCCGTTCTCCTCTACGACCCGGCGAAGGACCGCGACCTGCTCATCCTGTCCGTGCGCGGCACCGCGGAACGCGACGGTCTGCGCCGCGGGTACGAGTACCGCTTCGACGTGCCCGCGGACCGCACGACGAAGTTCGCCGCGATGGAGCTCACGACGTGCTGGGGCATCACGATCGTCGCGCACCACATGGCCAGCGGACGCGGCGCGCCGCAGGGTTTCGCGACACCGGAGCGGTTCGTGGACACCACGTGGTTCCTCTCCGAAGTCGAGCGCCGGCTGGCGGTCGTCAAGCGCTGACGTCCCGATCGCGGTCCGCCCGGCGACCCGAGGGCCGAGCGGCGTCCATCACGGTCCCGCGAAGAGACCCGGGAGCCAGGTCGAGAACCACGGCACGTACGTGATGACGAGGACACCGACGATCATCACGGCGAGCACGGGCAGCACCGCGCGGTAGACCTCCGACATCGGCTTCCGCAGGCGATAGCTGGCCAGGAACAGGTTCATCCCCACGGGCGGCGTGAGGTACCCGAGCTCGAGGTTCGCCAGGAAGACGACGCCCAGGTGGATGGGCTCGATCCCGTAGTGCTCGCCCAACGGCACGATCAGCGGCACGACGACGACGATCGCGGAGAACACGTCCATCAAACAGCCGACGACGAGCAGGAACACGTTCAAGAGCAGCAGGAACACCCACTTCGACTCGACGCGCGCCGTGACCCCGTCGAGCAGCTGGGTCGGGATGTCCTCGAACACGAGCCAGTTCGTGAAGGCCAGCGCGACGCCCAGGATGAGGAGCACGCCACCGATCACGAGCCCGCACTCGACGAGGACCTTGCCCGTCCCGCGGATCGGCGAGAGGTCGCGGTGCACCACGACCTGGGTGAACGCGGAGTAGAGGGCGGTGATGCACGCGGCCTCGACCGGCGTCGCGAAGCCTCCGAACAGGGCCCCGATCGCGACGAGGGGCAGCGCCAGCTCCCACTTCGCGGCCCACGCGGCGCGCCAGGCGGCGCCGGCATCGAACGGCCGGCGTTCGACAGCCGGCGGTCCGGCCCGGATCCCCCACGCGACCGTCGCGGCGACGAGCACGAAGCCGGGCAGGATTCCGCCCAGGAACATGTCGCGCATCGGAACCTGCGCGACGATCGCGTAGAGCACGATCGGGAGGCACGGCGGGAAGAGCATCCCGAGCGAGCTCGCTCCGGTCAGCAGGCCGAGAGCAGGTCGATCGCGGTACCCGGCCGCGAGGAGGATCGGCAGCAAGAGTCCGCCGAGCGCCAGGATCGTGACGCCCGACGCGCCCGTGAAGCTCGTGAAGAAGGCGCAGACGAGCGCGGTGACGAGAGCCGGACCGCCGCGGAAGCCCGTGAACCAGGCCTGGAACACCGCGAGCAGGCGCTTCGACGCGCCGCCCTCGGCGAGGAAGTACCCCGCCAGCGTGAAGAGCGGTATGGAAGCGAGGCTCGGGTTCGTGACGAGGCGGTAGTGGTCGATCGGGATCGACGCGATCGGTTCCCCGGCTCCCCAGAAGAGGATCAGGGCGGCACCGCCCAGCGTGACGAAGATGGGCGCGCCGAGCAGCGTCGCGAGGCCCAGCAGGACGAGCGCGGGCGTGACGAGGTTGGATGGATCCGCCGGCCCGAATGCGCCGAGCGCGAGGACGCCAACGAGAATGGCGAAGGCGATCCCACGACCCCTCCAGCCCTTCCCCGCCGCCCAGGCGAGTCGCGCCGAAACCAACGCGAACCCGATCGGGATGGCGAGCTGCACCACCCACAACGGGATCCCCCAGGCGAGTTCGCGCGCCACGGCGCGCTCGTCCGCGACGAATTGCCAGCCGGCGATCGCGAGCCAGGCCGCCACGCCGGCGGCGAGGGCATGCGTCGCGAGGTGCGCCGCCGCGCGCCAGGGCTCCTTCAGGAACGCGTCGATCGTCGAGAGCGACAGCATGCGCCGCTCGCGCGCGGCGACCGCTCCGCCGAGCATGCCCACGAGCAGCACGAGGTGCTGCGTCACCGCGCTCGCGCCGGGGATGCCCGCGGAACCGGAGGCGCGCAGGATCATCTCCGCCACGGGCAGGATCGCGATCGCGCCCAGGGCGAGCGCGAGCACGGTGTCCTCCACACCGCGCAGCGCCCGTACGGCGAGCGGCCGCGACACCGTGTCGGCGGCCGCGGAGCTCATCGCTTCGCCGCGCGCAGCTCGGCGACGATGCGCATCACTTCGTCGTACAGGTCGGCCGGAACGTCGAGTCCGCGCAGCTTGGGCCAGATGGGCTCCATGAACGCGCGCCAGCCGGCCTTCAGCTCGGGCGTCATCGGCTGCACGACGAGCCCGCGCTTCTTCATCGCCTCGACGGCCTCGTCGTTCTCCTTGCGGCTGTTCTCGGTGATCTCGGCGCCGGTGCGCGCGGCCGAGGCGCGGCAGTGCTCGCGCAGGGACGGCGGCAGCTCGTTCCAGGCTTTCTGCGTGACGACGAGCGCACCGACGAGCGGCGCCCAATCGATCTCGAGCATGTTCTTCGCCACGCCGAACAGTTGAGCCTTCAGCGCGAAGAACGGCACGACCGGCGCGCCGTCGATCAAGCCCGTCTGGAGTCCCGGCAGGATGTCCGCCGTCTCGAGCAGGACCGGGTTCCAGCCCATGCCCTTCATGAAATCGGCCTGGTCCGTCGAACCCGACCACGTGAAGAACTTGACGCGCTTCATGTCGTCGGGAGTCTTTACGGGTTCCTTGGTGAAGAACCGCACCCAGCCGACGTCGCCGAAGAAGAGCGACACGAAACCCTTGTCCGCCAGGGTCTTCTCGATGCGCGGCAGGAGCATCGTGCGCACCGCGGCGGCCTCGTCGAGGTTCTCGAACAGGAGCGGGAGGTTCTGGAGCGCCGTGACCGACGGGTCGATCTCGCGCAGGCCCGTGACGCTGATCAGCGCGGCCTGGAGCTGCCCGGCGCGCATGCGCCGCACCATGTCCGCCTCGCCGCCCATCGTCCCGTCGGGATAGATCGTGACGGGCGCGCCCCCGTCGGGACCGCCCTTCCAGGCCTCGGCCATCGCGAGGAGCGACTTGTGGTAGCTCGACCCCTTGGGCACGAGCGTCGCGAGCTTGGTCGGCTTGCGATCGACGGCCGGAGCCGCGGCTCTGGCCGGGACCGGCGCGGGCGCGAAGGACAGTGCGGAAACGAGGCCGAGGATCGTGATCATGGTTCGATGGTCCGCCAGGTCATTCGAGGAACAACTCGTCGACGCGCGAGAGGAGCCAGCGCGCGCGGCGCTGCTGCACGAGGTTCTCGACGCGGCGCTCCGGCGCGGCATCGACCTCGATCGCCAGGGCCGCGCCGAGGAGGCGCAGGAACTCCGCCCGATCCTGCTCGGCGATCGCCACGGACTCCGCCAGCGCGACGTACGGGCCGACCGACCGACCGCGCGAGAGCTCGACGGCGCGCTCGAACTGCTTGCGCGCGCGGTCTCTCGCCCCGCGATCGCCGCCGATGCGTGACGGCTCGTAGGAGATGAGGATGGTGCGCAGCGCGCCCGCGCCGTAGCCCTCGTCGAGCAGCAGCGCGCGGTCCAGCAACGCCTCCAGCACGGGCTGGTCGGCGACCACGTCGGGGCGGTCCTTCGAGAGCGCGATCGCGGCACCCCAGCCCGCGGAGGTCCAGTAGAGCGCCTCCATCTCGGGAGCGCGCAGCATCGCGGCGGCGGCGCGCGGATCGCGTTGGAGCTCGGCGCGAAAGCCGGGCTGGCAGACCTCGAGCGCGCGCAGCCCGTACTCGCGTCCGCGCAGGTAGAGCTTGCGCGCCCGCTCGCGCAGCGCCTCGGCGCGCGCGAGGCTCTCCGACTCCGCGATGTCGCCGTCGAGCGCCACGAAGGCGTAGGCGTACTGCACGAACCCGCGCGCCAGCGCCGTGAGGAGTTCCTGGTGGTCCGGCTGGGACTGCAGCACGTTCTCCATCAGCTTCAGGCCGAAGGGAGAAGCCTCGCGGATCAAGTCCACGTCCTCGTCGGACGCGAACGTCCCGCCCGTCCCCGCCAGGGCGTCGGCGACCTTTCCGGTCGCATAGCGTTCGATGGAGCACCCGCTCGCGGTGCAGGCGAGGAGCAGGGCGAGGGCGAGCTTCCGGGCGGTGCGGGTCGTGTGCAAGGCGGGAATCGTAGTGTCCCCGGGGCCGGAATGGCGAGTTCGCCGGGCCCCGACGCGGGAGGGCCCGCCTTCCCGAAAGACCACGCTCCCGCGCGGGCTCGCTAGAATCAGGGCATGGCCGCGGCCCCCACCCTGCTGCCGAAAGTCGAGACGCGCACCGAAACCAGCGCGGAGAGCCGCGTCGCGCCGCGTTGGAAGGTGATCCTCCTCAACGACGACATCACGACGTTCGAGTTCGTGATCGACCTCCTCGTGCGCCTGTTCCACAAGGAGCGGCGCGAGGCCGTGCGCCTGACGCACGAGGTCCACGACACCGGCGCGGCGGTCGTCGAGATCACGACGTTCGAGCGCGGCGAGCTGTACGTCGAGCAGGTCCGCTCGACGGCGCGCCCCTCGGGCTTCCCGCTCTGCGCGACGCTCGAACCCGAGTGAGCCGCACGCGGGCGGAGACCCTCGGCGCGCGCGGGGTCGGCCTCGTGCCGGCCCGATCGATCCGCCGCCGACGCACCGCACACCCCGCCGCGCCGGTGGCCTCTTCGCGGGTCCGGATGCCGCCGGGCAGGCGGAATTCGGTGCCCCGCGCGCGCTGGGAGCACAGGCTCGGCCGCGAGTTCCCCCCGATCGCCGACTGCGCCATCGAGTTCCCGTGCCGAGCCGGGCCAGACTTCCAGCGGATCGAATCCACGGCCGGGGCGCAGCCGTAGTTCTGGGACCGGATGAAAGTTCAAGGTACAACTCTGTCCGCTTTGGACATCCACGGACAGTTCGTCGCCTCCCTGCTGCTCTCCGCCAGGAAAGCCCACGCGGCCGGCGCGGTGGTGCGCATGTCGACGGCGCATCCCGAGCAGATGGCCGAACTCGGCCGGACGGGTTTTCCCGACCTCCAAGTCCACGCTGAGAGCCTGGTCGATCATGTCGCGCAAGCGCTCCTCGTCGGATGCCCGGCGCTGTACGAGGACCAGGTGGGCTGGCTCAAGCAGGCGTTCGCCGCCCGTCACGCGGACCTGACTGCCCTCCGCCATCTGCTGCGCGCGCTGCGCGACGAACTCGCGGCGGAGTTGCCCGCGGAAGCGGCCCGCTCCGCGGCCGCGGTCGCCGAGGCCGGGATGAAGCACTTCGAGGTCGCGCCGTCCGAGAGCCCGAGCCCTCTCGAGGGCACGGGCATCCACGTCGAGCTCGCGCGCCAGTACTTGCTGGCCGTCTTCGAGGGTCGGCGTCTGGACGCCATCCGTCTGGCCGAGAACGCGATCGCCGGGGGCATGAGCGTGACGGACCTCTACTCGAAGGTCCTCGGGCGCGCGCAGATCGAGATCGGACGCATGTGGCAGCGCGGCGAGATCCACGTGGCCGAGGAGCACCTCTCCTCGCGCATCACCGAACAGGTGATGTCGATCGTGAACGCGCGCATGCCGCGCAAGCCGCGCAACGGAAAGCGCGTGCTCATCACGTCGGCGAACGGCGACCTGCACGACATCGGCCTGCGCATGGTCGCGGACCACTTCGAGATGGCCGGTTGGGACGTCGTCTTCCTGGGCGCGAGCACGCCGCCCGAGGACGTCGCCATGGCCGTGCGCGATTTCGAGGTCGACCTCGTCGCGGTCGCCGCGAAGCTCGTCCTGCACGTGCGCCCGACCGCCGAGATGATCCAAGCGGTACGCGCCGCGACGCGCGGGCGCAACCTCCCGATCCTGGTCGGCGGGTCGCCGTTCCAGATCGTGCCCGACCTGTGGAAGATCGTCGGCGCGGACGGCGTCGCGTCGAGCGCGGTCGAGGCGGTGGCGGTCGGCGAGAAGCTGACGAAGCTCGCGGCTGCGTAGGACAGGGGCTATCCGAGCGGGCACCTTCGACCGTCGGGAGTCGACTCCGGAATCCGAATGTTCCTGAGGGGGACTCCTGGACGGTCGACATGGGACTTTGCACCTGGGTGTGGCCCTATGCCCGGGTCGGACCACCCTGCCTGGATTCAGGGAACGCTTGCCCCCCCCCCCACCGGTCCGAGCTAGCCTCGCGCACCTGGACCGAACCGCGGATCGCTGCCTTCCTTCAGGCACGGGGTTCGTTCCGACCAACCCGGAGCGGAGACCTCCATGTCCTTCGTGCGCCCGTCGAGTTCCTGGTCCCGGCTTTTCGTGCCGCCGCGTGCCGTCCTCACGTTCTGCTGCGCGGCGTTGCTCGTGCTGTTCTCGCCCAGCATGTCCGCGGCGCAGAGCGGCTGCCACATGGAGTTCCGGCCCACCGGAGCGATCGACGCCACCTACAACACGGTGTCCACGACTCCCGCGTCGGGCACGCAGTCCCTGCGCGCGAGTTGCGAAGGAAACTGCTCGGGCACGAGGTGCCCGGCGACGGTCGACACCTCCGACGCCGTCGGTACCTACACGTACTGCCCGGAGTGCTCCCCCGGTGGAGAGCCCAACTGCTGCCATGCCATCTACAGGACGGTGGCCTGCCCGTCGGGCATGACTGGGACCTGCTATCAGGCATCCGCCAAGGGCACGTGCGGTACCTCGACATGTGGGGCTGGCGACTGCCAGGTCAAGCTCCAGCCCGGTGGCCCAGGGACCGCGGACGACTACTACATCGGGAAGTGTGCCCCGATTCCCGCTCCCGGTGGAGGAGGTTGAGTCAGCCAGCTCCCGCGAGTCCGGCAGCCTCACGTCATGGCGAGTCGAGTTCGGCACCAGAAACTGGCCGGGATCGCGCTGCTCCTCTTCGGTGGACTCGTGTGGTTTGCGTGGAAGGTCGCCCGGAATCCAGATGAGAACTCCTCGCAGGGGGGCCCGGAACTGACGGGCCCGCCTGCACCAGGACCATCGACGACGGGAAGCGGAGCGATCGACGCGGTACCTGCTTCGAATCCCCGGAGCAGACTCGCGGAGGACGAGCGATCCCGCGTCGTTGCAGTGCGAGTCCGAGACGCAGAACGCCGTCCAGTGCCACGAGCCCAGGTCACAGAATGCCATGGCTTCGGATTCCGGGTGCTCGGCGCGACGAACGAGGCTGGGGAACTGCGCGTCGCACTGCCTGCCGCCGGTGGTGGTCGGCTGGTCGCTCGGCAGATGGACACCGCGGACTGGGGCGCTTTCGGCTGGATGGATTGCCCTCCAGAGCAGGTCGAGATCGAGATTCGCCCCGGCGAGCCGATCGAGGGCCGCGTCGAGTGCCTGGACGGCACTTTGCCAGCTTTGGGAACCAGGGCCGTAGCGATCCCGGAGCACCTCGAGCGCTTCGAACCTCCGGACCTCGACGGGCTTCTGAGTTCCCCCGAAGTCCTCGTCGCGGCCGTCGGGCAGGACGGCACGTTCCACCTCGATGGAGCGCTTCGGAGCACCGCGTACTCCGTGTACGCGACCGCCAGGGGCTACGTCACCACGGACTACTCGCGGAACGTTCGCGCCGCCGACTCGACCGTGGTTGTGCGGCTGGGTCGACTGTATGGGCGGAGGATCCTGCTCAGCGATGGCGGTCTCGGTGCGCCGCGAGCTTCGCCCGGACTCTTCGACTCGGATGCGCCAGCCTGGAGGCTAGCGGACGCCGAAGTGATCCGTGTGGACCGGATGTCGAGCCTGCTCTCCGTTCTCGGCGAGCTGCCTGCGAACTCGGCGGCACCTGGCGGGCAGTACGATCGTCTCTTCCTCTACACGTCCAGAGTCTGGGCGAACGCGATCGGGCCACTGGAGTACTTCGGCAAGCTCCCCGGGTACGAACCGTTCGACGTCCGGGTCCCTCTGCCTGCGATCGAGCTCCTTGGCGATGTGCCCGTCCTCGACCTCCCGCTCCGGGCGCAGGCTGCAGGCTGGGGCAGCCTGCGCGTGCGATTCCAGGATGCGCCCGTGGATCGATGGGCTGCATCGGATGCGTGTGGGCCGCTCGGTGTCGTCCGGCTGATCTCGGGCCCTGACGCCTACTGTGAGTTCGCGGTGCGGTCGCTCCCCGAAGAGGGACTCGTGCAGGAGGGGATCCCCTTCGGCGAGTACGAAGTGGTCTTCTCGGCCGTTACGAACCTTCACCGGAGCCCGCCGCGCAGTGCCCCCCCATCTTTCGTGAGGATCGGGTCTCGAGAAGCCACGACGACGATTGCCCTGCACGAGATGGGCGCAGTCTCCCTGGAACTCGAGTTCGCGGAGGGACTGACTCCCCCTGACAGCGTCTACGTCTCGATCTACGCGGAGGGCAACGACTCGCCCTACTTCGGGCATGCATGCGCGGAGAATTCGTATGTCCTGGCGGGACTCGCCCCTTGGACCTATCGATTCGAGGTCACTTCGCCGATCCGGACGCAGCGCAGCGATCCCGTGATCGTGGTTCCAGGGCCGCCGGGTCGAGCGCGTCTGCAGGCTCGATGACCGTGGGAGTCAACCCACGTCCCGCCGCAGCGCGCGGCCGAGCTTGTCGCCAAGGCGCGACTCGAGGTGGTCGAGCCCCAGGGAACGCGCCAGCCCCTCGAAGGTCTCCGCGTTCTCCGCTTCCTCGGGGTGGATGCGCAGGCCCGAACCGTGCAGGAACGACAGCGCGAGCCGCTCGCGCTCCGTGTCGATGGTCAGGATCCGCGCCGACACCTTCTGCCCGGGCTGCAGCACGCCGCGCAGGCGCTGCGTCGGTCCCACGCCCGACTCCGAGGCCGGCACGAGTCCCTCGAGGCCCGGACGGACCGCGACGAACGCGCCGAAATCGCGCACGCGCGTCACGAGGCCGGGCACGATCTGGCCGACGTAGGCCGTGCGCTCGAGATCGAGCCACGGGCTCTCCTTCATCTGCTTGAGCCCGAGCCCGATCCGCTTGCCACCGCGGCGGACGTGCAACACCTTGAGGTCGAGCGTGTCGCCGATCTTCACGATCGACTCAGGATCCTCGACGCGCTCGTGCGACAGGTTCGACACGTGCACGAGGCCCTCCAGCCCGTGACCGATCGCGACGAACGCGCCGTAGTCCTCGATGCGCGTCACGCGGCCCTGCACGACCTGGCCGATGCGCAGACGGTCGACCTCGCGCTGGTGGTCGTCGTTGCGCTCGCGCTGCACGACCAGCTTGCGCGAGACCGTGACGCGCTGGCGCTCGCTGTCGACCTCGATGACCTCGACCGTCAGGACCTTGCCCACCAGCGGATCGGGGCGCTGGTCGCGCGGCAGGCCCGTGTGCGACTTGGGCATGAATCCGTGCAGGTCGCCGATCTTGACCTCGAGCCCGCCGGGCGCCACGCGCACGCAGCGCGCCTGGACGAGGCAGCCGATCTCCATCTGCTTCCACGTCGTGAGCGTCTTCTCGGTCGAGAGCGACAGCGACCAGAGCCCTTCCTCGAGTCCGCGCAGCGTGAACTCGTGCACCGATCCGACCGCGGGCGGCCGCGCGAAGTGGTGGAGCTCGATCACCCCTTGCATGCGGGGACCGAGCTCGATGAAGACGTCGTTCCCGAACAGGGCGACCACGGTGCCGCTCCACACGCGCAGCGTGTGGGAGCCATGTCGTGGGTCCGGATTCGGCTCCTGGTTCAGCAGGGGGCGCATGCGACCACCACCTCCGGGGCTGGGCGTCGGCCGCGACGCGCGCCCGACGGTCGAAGCCTAGTCCACTCCCTGGACATGGGGAAGCACGTCGCGGAACGAACTTGGCGGAGACCCGGCTCTCGAATCCCTAGAATCCGGCGACCATGACGCTCACGCCCCTGCTCCTCGCGCTGGCCGCGAGTGCCGCGCCCCTCGGCGCCCAGTCCCCCGAGACCCTCGGATCGCCGCCGCACCGCTATGCCTGGGAGGCCGGCTGGCTGAAGACGCCCGACGGGGGCGAGCTCGGCAACACGCACGGGGTGATCATCGAGGACTCCGCGGGGCTCCTCTACCTGAACACGGACACGGAGCGCGCCATCTCGGTCTACGGCCGCGACGGGAAGCTCGTGCGTTCCTTCGGCGCCGAGGAGGGCGAGGGCGTGCACGGCATGTGCATCGTGAAGGAGAAGGACGGCGAGTTCCTCTACCACGTGAACTTCCGCCTGCACCACTGGAAGAAGCGCAAGCTCGACGGGACTCTGGTGTGGGAGCGCGGCGTTCCGCTCGAGTCGGGCAAGTACGAGAAGCCGGACCAGTTCAAGCCGACCAGCATCGCCGTCGTGCCGGACGGGTCGATCTTCGTGGCGGACGGCTACGGCACTTCGTGGGTGCACCAGTACGACCACGAGGGCAAGTACGTGAAGTCCTTCGGCGGACCGGGCGCGATGAACTGCTGCCACGGACTGCTCGTCGACACCCGGCGCGAGCCGCACACGCTGCTGGTCGCGGACCGCGAGAACTCGCGGCTCCTGCGCTACGACCTCCAAGGCAACCTCCTGAGCGAGATCCAGGGCATGTTCCGCCGGCCGTGCAGCATCCAGCAGCACGACGGGTACCTGGCGGTGCCCGACCTCGCCGGGCGCGTCACGATCCTCGGGCCGGACGACCAGCTCGTCGTCCACCTCGGCGATCAGCCCGACGAATCGAAGCGCGCACGCAACGACGTGCCGAAGGCCGAATGGCGCGACGGCATCTTCCTGTCGCCGCACAGCGCGCACTGGGATCGCGAAGGGAACCTGTACGTCATGGACTGGAACTTCCTCGGGCGCGTCAACAAGCTGCGCCGGCTGCTCCCCCCGCTCCAGAAGGATGGCGTCGGGTACGACGACACGCCGTTCCTGCCGGGGTCCGACTGGCGCGTGCACGACAAGAACCGGCCGCCGGCGGAGGTCATGGTCGGCTCGGGCGGATCGCTGCTCGCGCCGCCGCCGAAGGGCGCCATCGTGCTGTTCGACGGCAAGGACCTCTCCCAGTGGCGCGGCGGAGACAAGCCCGCCGCGTGGGCGGTGAAGGACGGCTACGCCGAGGTGAACGGCACCGGCAACATCGAGACGAAGGAGAAGTTCGGCGACTTCCAGCTGCACCTCGAGTTCGCCACGCCGACTCCGCCCAAGGGCGATTCGCAGGGCCGCGGGAACAGCGGCGTCTTCCTGATGGGCCGCTACGAGATCCAGGTGCTCGACAGCTACCAGAACCGCACGTACGCCGACGGCCAGTGCGCCGCGATGTACGGCCAGCAGCCGCCGCTCTACAACGCCAGCGCGCCGCCGGGCGAATGGCAGAGCTACGACATCACGTTCCGCGCGCCACGCTTCGACGGGGCGAAGCTGGTCTCCCCCGCCACCGTCACCGTGGTGCACAACGGCGTGGTCGTGCACGCGAACCAGGCGTTCCTCGGCGCGACGCAACACCGGGCCGTCGCGACGTACTCCCCACACGAACCCGAGCTGCCGCTCGCCCTGCAAGACCACGGCGACCCGGTGCGCTACCGCAACATCTGGATCCGCAAGCTCTGAACCCTGAACCGCGAACTCGTCGCAGCGGTGCCTGGCTCACTTGCCGCGAGTTGGCTCAGAATTGGGCCAACTCGCGGCAAGTGAGCCAGGCACCGCTGCGACGAGTTCGTGGACATTCACTCCTTCACGAACTGGTAGGCGCCCTTCTCGGCGCCCCAGACCTGTTTGCCGCTCGCGTCGAAGCCGCGGTCCCAGCTGGCGAGCAGGTGCGGCGTGATCACGACTTCGCTCGTGGCGAACTTCGCGCCGTTCAGCTCGCTCGGGCAGGCGCCGTGTTCCGTGGCGCCGGAGTAGGAACCGTCGGGCAGGCGCTGCAGGCGGATGGAGCAGCCGGTGCGCGGCATCAACGTCTCGGGCTTCACGTCCTTCAGGCGGGTGGCGTCCTTCCAGGCACCGGCGTAGTCGAGCGGGTTGCCGGGCAGCTCGTACACGTCGCTCACGAGACCGTGATCTTCGGCGTGCACGCGGTAGACGCGCTGACGGTAGGGCTTCTCCTGTTTCTCCGCGACGGCCTGCTCGACGTAGAGCCAGCGGCCGTCGTCCCGAGCCGTCCAGATCGGCGCCATGTGGAGCCGGATGTCGCGGTAGTCCTTGTCCGCTGCGGATTGCGCGCTGCTCGAGAACGAGCCCGTCATCCAGGCAGCAAGTTCGTCGACCTGCGACCGGGACGACGGCGTCGTCGAGCATGCGGCGGAGGCGAAACCGAGCACGATGGCGGCGAGGGTGTGGCGCATGCGCGGGACGATAGCACGCGACCGGATCAGCGCCGCGCTTCCGCCGCGGCTCCGAGCACCTCCGCGCGCTCCAGGACGGTCTTCCCGCGCTGGCTGTCGACCTGGAACACGACGACGCCACCGGCGTGCGTCTTGTCGTGGACATCGACCACGCTGCGGCCGTCCACGTGAACGGCGATGCGGTCTCCCCACGTGCTGATCACGACATCGTGGGCGTCGTCCCAGCTCTGCCCCTCGGCGAGCGGCAGGTCGCCGACGAGCACGTGGTAGCCGCACTCCCGCACCTGGAGCCCCGGCCCGATCCAACGAGACTGCAGCGCCGCGAAGCAACCCATGCTCGAGCGCGCGCAGATCACGAGACCCGGACCGCGCACGCGCACACGCACGGCACCGTCAGCGAGCTCTTGAGCCTCGCCATGGCCAGCCTCGTTCCGTTCGGGCTGCCCGCCTTGGCCCACGACGCCCGGGATGGGGCGCCACGCGCGCGTGCCATGGTCCTCGATGCGCAGGTCCCGCCACAGGACGTCCGTGTCCGTCCCCGCGTGCACCTGCAGCGCCACGAAGCCCTCGAGGTCGAGCGGGTCGATCCAGTCCGCCGTCGCGACGCCGTTCACCCACGCGCGGATCCACGGGCCCTGGCACTCGATGCGGTAGCGATTCCACTCGTTCTTCCGGAACGCCGAGCGCCCCGCGTCGTTCTTCGACAGGTCGTTCAACCAGCCGCGTCGACCCTCGTCGTACAAACCGCCGGACCACGCGCGCTCGCTCGGATCGATCTCGATCTGGTAACCGTAGACGCGCCCGTCGTCCTTCTGGTGGCTGCGCACCTGGATGCCGGAGTTGCCGGTCCCGAGCAGCTTCACGTCCACTTCGAGCACGAAGTCGCCGTACGCGCGCTCCGTCGCGAGGAAGCTCTGCTTGCCGCCGCCGACCTTGCCGCGGATCGCGCCGTCCTCCAGCGTCCAGACCGCGTCGCCGATCGCGCGCCAGCCGGGGAGCGGACCGCTCGTGCCCCACGTCGCGAGAGCGCGCGCATCGAGCGGGCCGCGGCGCTCGCGCACGCGATCGCGCGCGGCGCGCACGTCGGCTTCCGTCACCGGCGACGCGGTGTGGCCCCACTCACGGCGCAGATAGGTCAGCACCGACGCGAGCTCGTCGTCGGTCGCGTTCCAGGCCGGCATCTCGAGATCCCACGCGCGGCCGGCGACCTCGATCGGACCGTGCAATCCCGCGAGCACGATCGCGGCCGCCCGCTGCGCATCGCCCAGCGCGTAGTCGCTGTCGCGCAGCGGCGGCGCGATGCCGGGCGCGCCGAGGCCGCTCGGCTGGTGGCACGCGGCGCATACGTTGCCGTACACAGCACGGCCGCGCTCGAACCGTGCGAGTTCCTCGGTGGAGAGCGGCGCCGCGATCGCTTCGGGTGGCAGATCCGCGCGACCCGGCCACGCGAGCGCGTCAAGCACATTGCGAGCGAGCTGCGCGTCTTCGTCCTGGCCGGAGATCTTCAGCGCGCCGGTCCTCGCCGCGAGGAGCTCCAATCCGGCGGGCGCGCGCTCCAGTCGCAGTCGACGCGGCGCTCGCGGGCGCGCCGACAGCGCGCCCTCCATCAGCGGGCGGCCCGCGTGACCGTGCTGGACCACCATCGCCGTGGCGAGGTCGAGCAGGCCGAGGATCGCGTCCGCGCGTCCTTCGCGCACGATCGCGGCCGCGAGGTCCCGGCACAGGGCCTCCACGCCTGCAGGACTGCTGCGCGCCGGCGCGCCGGGGAGGATCAGGCCGAGCACCTCCAGGCCACGGCCCGCCGACCCGAGCAGCAAGGCATGCCGGATCGCGGGCACATCGAGGCGTCCGCGCGCGCGCTCCAGCGCAACAAGATCCGCGAGCGGATCGCGCAGCAACGCGAGCGCAGCAGCGCGCTGACGGAACACCTCTTCGATCTCGACGGCTCCGGGATCGGCGGCTCCGGGCTGCCCCGCGCCCTCCATGAGCGCCGCGCGGAGGCGGTCGCCCGCGGGAGCGCGCCCGGTCGCCGCGCGCAGCGCCTGAAGGCGCACGGATTCGTCCGCGTCGCGGATGGCGGCGACCAGCGTCGCCTCGTCGAGCGCGCCGCGTCCGTCGAGCGACCACAGCGCGTGGATGCGCGCCAGCGGGTTCGTCGCGCTCGTAACGACCGCGCGCAGCTTCGGCAGCACGACGGCCTCGTACCAGTCGTCCTCGGCGCAGTGGCGCTGCGCCTCGCGCCGCAGGAAAGCGTTCGCGTGACCCAGGTACGGCAGCAGTTCGTCGCTCGAAAGCGTGGACAGCGGCGGAACGCGCTCGCGCTTCGCATCCACGGGCGCGACGCGCCAGATCCGCCCGCGGTCGAGCGGCTCGACGAGCCCGCGCGCCAGCGACTGCTCGCGCAGGAACGTCGTGAGGAACTGGCGGTGCTGGAGCAGGCCGCGCTGCATGTCGACGACGTAGACGGCCCCGTCGGGACCGCTCGCAAGGTTCACGGGGCGGAAGCGCTCGTCGGTCGACGCGAGCAGCGGGCGCGCGCCGGGCTGCGGCGATGCGCTCCGCGCGCCGTCCATTCGCGCGAACTCGAGCCAGTGCACCAAGTTCCCGACCGGCTCGCACACGAACACGTCGCCCCGGAAATCCGCGGGAAACAGGCCTCCGCGCTCGACGAGCACGCCGCAGACAGCGTCGGCCTTCGTGATCCGCCCGTCGACGAGCCAACCGGCCTTGTAGGCGCGGTTCACCGCCGTCGTCGGGTGGATGGGGCGGACGGACTGGTCCTTCGCCAGCTCGACGTCGGCGATGCGCGACGCGTCGAGGAACGGATTCAACGCGGCCTCGCGCGCCGGGACGAGGTGTCCGCGCAGCACGTTCGAGTTCGTGTTGAAGAGGATGCGTCCGTCGTCATCTTCGGCGATCCCCCACTGCCCGCCCGACGCGACCGCTTCTTTCGTCCACTTGCCCGCGACGAATCGGTAGCGCACGTCGTGGCGCGCGCAGGCGAACGCGTTGTCGAGCGTCGGCAGGAGCCCGTTGGGTCCGTACTCGGGGCTCGCGATCCCCGCGATCCCGGTGTCGACGACCGTGCGCTCGTCCGCGACCCCGTCGCCGTCCGTGTCGCGGCAGAAGAGCACGTGCGGCGGCGCGATCACCAGCGCGCCGTCGCGCGTCGGCGCGACCGCACGCGGCAGGACGAGCCCGTCGAGGAAGCGCACCGCGCGGTCCATGCGCCCGTCGCCGTCGTCGTCGTGCAGCACGGAAATGCGGCCGAGCGGCGCGCTCTCGTCCTTCCCGTCGACGTCGCGCATGTAGCCGCGCATCTCGACGACCCACAGGCGCCCGTCGCCGTCGTACACGGCCTGCACCGGCGCTTCGACGAGCGGCTCGGCCGCGACGAGTTCGACGCGCAGGCCCGGCGCGACTTGGAACGTCGCGAGCTCTTCCTCGGGCGTGAGCGCGCGCGCGGGCCCAGGCACGAACTCGGGAGGCAGTGGCGGCTGTGGCTCGCCCGCCACGTCTCCCTTCTGCCAGGTCGGGATCGCGGCCAGGGCCCAGACCATCCAAGAAGTGGAAACGCCGCCGGACATGGGCGGGAAGCTACCGCGGATCGCACCGCGGGGCGCCGGACTTGCGCCGGGGCGCGGCTGTGTCATCATCCCCGCCCCCAAAAGCCCCGCGACGGGTCGGATGCGGCGATCGCGCTCGAGGTGGCACGAAGGGAATCCGGCCGGCAGGAGCCGGCGATATCCGGACCGTCCGTGCGAATCCGATCGGATTCGCAGGGCCGTTCCATCCCCCCCCTGGCCCGACGTCACAGCCCCGGATCCGCGCGATCCGGCCTGCGGGCCGACGCAAGCAAGGACTGAGATCATGAACCCCGCCCTCCTTCTCTTGGGATCGGTCGCCCCCGTCGCGGCAGTCGACGCCGCGCCCGCCCCGGTCGAGCCCGGCCCCCTTTCCGCCTTCGTGGCCGAAGACGCACCGAAGCCGGTCACGGACAAGTGGACCGGCTCTGTCGCGGTCGGCGCCAGCTACCAGACCGGGAACTCGGATACGCGCGCCGTGAACGCGAACGCGCAAGCCGAGCGCCGTGGCGAGAACAACCGCTGGACCGCGACCGGCTACTGGAACTACGGCGACACGAAGGACCAGACCACGGGCGACTACGTGCTCAACGCGCGCAAGGCTGGCCTCGGCGTCAAGTACGACTACTTCTTCTCGAAGAAGTTCTACGGTCTGGCCAACGCCGGGATCGAGACGGACCGCCTGGCCGACCTCAAGCAGCGCACGTTCGTCGGCGTCGGTGCCGGCTACCAGTGGACGGAGGACGACACCCTCAAGTGGGGCTCGGAAGCCGGCGCGGGGTACTTCACCGAGGACCTGTACGCGAGCGAGAACAAGGACTACATCGCCGCCCGCCTCGCGAACAACATCGAGTGGAAGATGAACGACAAGTCGAGCCTGGCCAACACGATCGCGCTCTATCCGAGCCTCGAGGAAGCCGACGACGTCTACGGGCGCAGCGACACGCGTTTCAAGACGTCGCTGACGGAGACGATGTTCCTGCAGTTGCAGTGGGTGTGGGACTACGACAACACGCCGGCCACCGGCAAGGACCGCAACGACCACACGGTCACGCTGGGCCTCGGCTGGTCCTTCTGATCCACGGGAACAGCGCACCATGAGCCCGCACAGACGCATCGCGACCGCCCTGGCGGTCCTCGCTCCGGCTCTCGCTTCGCTCGGCCTCGGTTCCTGCCAGTCGGCGTACTTCGCGACCATGGAACAGTTCGGCTACGCGAAGCGCGAGATCCTCGTCGATCGCGTCGAGGACGCGAAGGACGAGCAAAAGGAGGCGAAGGAGCAATTCGTTTCCACGTACGAACGCTTCAAGTCGGTGACGGGCATCCAGGGCGGGAAGCTCGAGGACACCTACAAGAAACTCAACGGCTCGTACGAGGACTGCGACGATCAGGCGGAGGCCGTCCGATCGAAGATCCAGTCGGTCGAGGACGTCGCCGACGCCATGTTCTCGGAGTGGAAGACCGAGATCGGCCAGTACTCGGACCCCGCTCTCAAGCGAGCGAGCCAGGACACCTTCGACAAGACGAAGAGCCGCTACGCAGACCTCATCGGGTCGATGAAGAAGGCGTCGGCGAGCATGGATCCCGTGCTCAGCGCCTTCAAGGATCGCGTGCTGTTCCTGAAGCACAACCTGAACGCGCAGGCGATCAACTCGCTCTCCGAGACCGTGGTCTCGATCGAGGGCGACGTGACGAAGTTGATCGACAACATGCAGGCCTCGATCACCGAGGCCGACGAATTCCTGGGCGCGATGAAGTCGAACGGCTGATCGCGGCCTCCCCAACCGTTCCAACCAAACTCCCCCCCCCCCCACCCTTACAGGGAGTATCCCATGGGCATGATGAGTGAATTCAAGGCGTTCGCCATGCGTGGCAACGTCGTCGACATGGCGGTCGGCGTCGTGATCGGCGGCGCGTTCGGCGCCATCGTCGCGGCTCTCGTGAGCGATGTGATCATGCCGGTCGTCGGCGCAGCGACCGGCGGCGTGAACTTCAAGGACATGGCGCTCACGCTCGGCGAGGGCGAGAAGGCCCCGAAGATCGGTTACGGCTCGGTGATCGACGCGATCATCAAGTTCGTCATCGTCGCGTTCGTGCTGTTCATGGTCATCAAGGCCATGAACTCCGCGAAGAAGAAGGAAGAGGCGAAGCCCGCCGCCCCGGCCGCGCCGCCGGCCCAGGAAGTGCTGCTCGCCGAGATCCGCGACCTGCTCAAGAAGCAGGGCAAGGCCTGATCGAGGCGGGATTCCCGCGTTCACGGGGGCGCCGCGTTCCCACGCGGCGCCCCCGTGGCATGTCCAGCCCCGGCGCGAGGGTCGCTCGCCAGTGCCTCCCGACCGCCCATCAGGAGCCGCGCAAAGCACGCACGAAAGCCCCGAGCTTCGTCGGGTCGAGTCGGCCGTCGGTCCGGACGCCCGTGCACAGGTCGACGCCGTGGGGCCGGACGAGGGCGACCGCCTCGGCCACGTTCTGCGGCCGCAGCCCACCCGCGAGCCAAACCGGGACGCGCACCGACTCGACGACGAGGCGACTGACGCTCCAGTCGTGCACGCGGCCCGTGCCGCCGAGTTCCTTCGTCACGGCCTCGCGATTCCCGGAGTCGAGGAGCAGCGCGTCGGCGTGCTCGGCCCCGGCACGTGCCTCGTCGACGGATTCCGGGCCCGTGACGTGGATCACCTGGACCAGCGCGACGCCGGGAAGCAGCGCGCGCAACGCGGCACGCTCGCGCGGTTCGACGTGATCGACGAGCTGGATCGTGCTCGTTCCGCAGCGCGCGTGCTGCTCCGCGATCGCGGCCGCCTCCACGAGCGCGGTGAGGAGGAAGGTCTCCGCGCGCGCGCCGACGAAGCGCGCGACGAGCGCGATCTGCGCCTCCGAGATCGGTCCCGGACCGCTCGGCATCGCGGCGACTAGGCCGACGGCCGACGCACCGTGCTCGAGCGCGACGCGTGCCTCGCCCTCGTCCTGGATGCAGCAGACCTTGAGGCGCGTGGATCGGGTCATTTCCGCGACTCCTCCCTCCGGGGCTCGTGGTTCCCGGGGCCAGCGCGACCGCCAGCCGACGGCGCAAGCCAGGCTCGCGTGGTGGCGACGATCCCACGCTCGTGGCGCTGGGCCGGCGCGGAATCGACGCGGCGCAGGGTGGTTTCGCCCGGGAAAGCGACGGACAGGATCGCGACACCGAACGGGAGCACCACGCCGGCATCGTAGCGACCGACGCCCGGCAGGACCGTACGCTGCGCAGCGCTTGTCCGAGACACTCCCCGTCCTCGCCGCGCTGCTCGCGGCACTCGCGATCTCGGCGCCCATCGCGCGCCGGCTGCGGATCTCCGAGCCCATCGTGCTGGCTCTCGTGGGCCTGGCGCTGGCCTTCGTGCCCGGACTCCCGCGCCGCGCGCTGGACCCCGAGCTGATCCTCGTGGTGTTCCTGCCGCCGATCCTCTACGCGGACGCCTTCCACACGTCGTGGGTCGACTTCCAGCGTTGGCTGCGGCCGATCCTGATGCTGGCGATCGGCCTCGTCGCGCTGACGATCCTCGTGGTGGGGATCGTCGCGCACGCGCTCCTGCCCGAGCTGCCCTGGGCCGTGTGCTTCGTGATCGGCGCCATCGTCTCGCCGACGGACACGGTCGCCGTGCAGTCCGTGATCGAGAAGCTGCGCGTCCCGCGGCGCACCACCGCGATCCTGGGCGGCGAGAGTCTCGTGAACGACGCGACGGGCCTCGTCGGCGTGCAGATCGGCGTGGCCGTCGTGCTGAGCGGCGCGTTCGAGGCCGGCGAGGTCGCGATGCGGTTCGCCACCGTCGCCGGTGGTGGAATCGTCGTGGGCCTCGTCATCGGACTCGTCTTCTCGTGGCTCAACCGCGTCGCGCGCTCGACGGAGCTGCTCTTCACGCTCTCGCTGCTCTCGCCGTACCTCGCCTACTGGATCGCGCACGAGTTCGAGGCCTCGGGCGTCCTGGCGGTCGTCGTCGCGGGATTCCTGGTCGCCTGGCGCATCCACCTCATCCCCGCGGAAGCGCGCATCCAGCTCTACTCGGCCTGGGGGCTCATGACATGGGCCCTGAACGGCCTGTCGTTCATCTTCATCGGGCTGGAGGCCCCACGTCTCGTACGCGAGACGGAGGTGGGCACGACCTCGAACCTGCTCGTCGCGGGCCTGGTCTTGTCCGCGGTCGTCATCCTGGTGCGGATCGCGTGGGTGTTCCCCGGCGCGTACTTGCCGCTCCTCCTCTCCCCCGCGCTGCGCAAGCGCGAGGGCGGTTTTCCGCCGGTGCGTGGCGTGCTGCTCGTCTCGTGGTGCGGTGTCCGCGGCGTGATCTCGCTCGCGGCGGCGCTCGCGATCCCGGTCACGCTCGACGACGGCACGCCGTTCCCAGGGCGTCAGGCGATGCTCGCCTGCGTGCTGTGCGTCATCCTCGTGACGTTGTTCGTGCAGGGCTTGACGCTGGGTCCTCTGGTTCGGCTCCTCGGAATCCGGGGCGACGAGGACAGCGAGGTGGAGGTGCGCGCCGCGCGCGAAGCGATGCTCGAGGCCGGGATTCGCCGACTCGACGCGTTCTGTTCGGAGACGAGTTGTCCGCTGTCCGTCCACCACTGGCGCACGCACATGGCGGACGAGCTCGTCACCCTGCGCGACGAGGACAAGGACCAGCGCGATCAGGCCCGCGCCCGCATCGCGGTCAGCCGCGATGTCCGGCGGGCCGTGGCCGACGAGCAGGCGAGCGAGCTCTTGAAGCTGCGTGATTCGGGCCGCATCAACGACCGCACGTACCTGCAGCTCCAGCTGGACCTGGACCGCGAGCGACACGCCGGGCGCCAGGAAGAAGCGGCCTGACTCCAGCGTGGACGAAGGGCGGAGCTGCGGCGACACTCCGCGCATGCACCGCATCGCCATCGGAATCGCCGCGCTCGCACTCCTGACTCCGGGAACGGAGGCCCGCTCCACGCAAGCCACGCCCGCGCCCGCGCCCGCGGAGCGCGCCACGCAGAACGCCGTCCTCGTCCTCGTCGACGGCCTGCGCTGGCAGGAGGTCTTCCACGGCGCGGATCGCGCGCTGATCGAGCACGAGAAGGGCAACGTGAAGGACCAGGAGGCGCTGCTTCGCGCCTACTGGCGCGAGGACGCGAGCGCACGCCGCGCGGCGCTGATGCCGTTCTTCTGGGAGACGATCGCCACGCACGGCCAGATCCTGGGCGACCGCGACGCGGGCTCGCCGGTGGACGTCACGAACGGCCTGAAGTTCAGCTACCCGGGCTACAGCGAGATGCTGGTCGGGTTCCACGATCCGCGCATCGACAGCAACGCGAAGAAGCCCAACCCGAACGTCACGGTCCTCGAGTTCCTGCACGGCCGCCCGGGGTTCGCCGGGAAGGTCGCCGCGTTCGGCGTGTGGGACGTCGTGCCCTCGATCGTGAACCGCGAGCGCTGCGGGTTCTACGTGAACGCGGGCTTCGAGCCCGTGTCGATCGCTCCGATCTCGCCCGAGCAGGCGCTCCTGAACCGGCTCAAGACCGACCTCCCGAAGCAGTGGGAGTCGATGCCGCAGGACGCGA
Source organism: Planctomycetota bacterium (assembly GCA_026692665.1). Taxonomy (GTDB): domain Bacteria; phylum Planctomycetota; class UBA1135; order UBA1135; genus JAEUHZ01. Next base: position 75,361 of record JAPLOF010000020.1, on the reverse strand, counting down.
TCGGATTCCGCGCCATGCTCGAGTACTTCAAGGCTCACGCGCCGCGCGTCCTCTACTTCACCTTCGGCGAGACGGACGAGTTCGCGCACGAGGGCCGCTACGACCACTACCTCGACGCGGCGCGGCGGACGGACGGCTTCGTGCGCGAGCTGTGGACCACGATCCAGTCGATGCCCTCGCACCGCGGAAGGACGACGCTGATCGTGGCCGCGGACCACGGTCGCGGACGCGGTCCCGACGACTGGAGCAAGCACAACCAGGACGTCGACGGCGCCGAGGAGATCTGGATCGCGGTGCTCGGTCCCGACACGGCGGCCCTGGGCGCGCGCCGCGACGCGGGCCCGTCCACGCAGGCGCAGATCGCGGCGACGCTCGCGGCCGCGCTGGGCGAGGACTACGGCGCGTTCCAGCCGCGCGCCGCACAGCCGCTGGCGGGTGTGCTGCGCTGAAGGGACTCGGTCAGCGCGCCGAGCCCGGGACCTGCGGCGCCCCCGACTTCGCGCACCGGAACCCCACGTGCGAGGACCCGGTGTCCGGCGGCGTCCCGCGGCGCGCGCTCGGTCGGTAGCTCTCGCAGTACGACGCGCAGCACAGGAACGACCCGCCCTTGATCACGCGCTTCGGCGCCAGCGGATCGGTCGCGTCCCAACTGTCCCGCGGCCCCACCGGGTTCTGACAGCACCCCTCGGGAGCGGCGAGCACGTGCGCGTCGGAGCGGAACCAGTCGCTGCACCAGTTCCACACGTTGCCGGCCATGTCGTAGAGGCCGTAGCCGTTCGGCGGGAAGGACTTCACGGGTGCCGTGCCGGCGAAGCCGTCCTCGCCGGTGTCCTTCACCGGGAACGTGCCCGTGTAGATGTTCGCCATGGCCTTGCCGTCGGGACGGAACTCGTCGCCCCAGGCGAAGCGCTTGCCCTCCAGCCCGCCGCGCGCGGCGAACTCCCATTCGGCTTCGGTGGGCAGCCGCTTGCCGGCCCACTTCGCGTAGGCCACGGCGTCTTCCCATGCGACCTGCACGACGGGGTGGCTCTCGCGGCCCGCGATCGAGGACCCGGGTCCCTCCGGCTGGCGCCAGTTCGCGCCGTGCTGCCACCGCCACCAGCCGTACAGGTTGTCGAGCGGGACGGGCTCCTTCGTCGGAGTGAACACGAGCGAACCGGGAGCGAGCATGTCCTCGGACGGTTTCGGCGTGCCGGGCGCGACCGTCTTCTTCATCTCTTCCCAGTCGACGGGCCGCTCGGCGACCGTCACGTACTTCGTGGCCTCGACGAACCGCGCGAACTCGGCGTTCGTCACCGCCGTCTCGTCCAACCAGAAGCCGTCGACGCGCACACGGTGCGGCGGCGCCTCGTTGGGGTTCGCGCCAGGGGCATCGGAGCCCATGGTGAACTCGCCGCCGGGGATCCAGCGCATGCCGGGCGGGGCAGCCTCGGTGGCGGCGACACTCGTGGTATCCGCGCAGGCAGCGCAGGTCAGTGCGAACAGCGCGGAGGCGAGGACTCGCGCCGAGGCCAGGGTCGGGTTCATCCGCCTGATCGTAGCGCGCAGGTCCGTGAGGGTGTCCCGGATCCACCCTCGACTCCGCTTCCAACTTCCGCGGCGCATCCGTAGCCTGCTCGGGGATGTTGGATCTGCTCCTCGCCCTGGTCGCGCTGGCGCCGCCTCGCCAGGACCTCGCTGGCAACGCCGCACCTGCCGCACCGAGGCCGCGCATCGGGCTGGTGCTGTCATCCGGCGGTGCGCACACGTTGGCCCAGGTCGGTGCGCTCGCGGCGCTGGAGGAACTGCGAATCCCCGTCGACTTCGTGGCCGGCAGCGAGGGCGGAGCGCTCGTCGGCGGCCTCTACTCCGCCGGCCTCTCCGCAAGCGAGATCCGCGACTTCCTGCAGAACCGCCTCAGCCTCGACGCGCTGAGCGGAAGGGTGCCGCGGACGCTCCTCTCGTGGCGCCAGAGGACCGTCGACCGCGACTTCCTCATGGCCTTGCCCGTGTCCTTCGGGCCGGGGCACATGGGATTGGCGCGCGGACTGGCGCGGACGCGCTGGATCTCGTGGCTGCTCTCGAACGCCACGCTGCGCGTCGCGGGCGCGGAGCGCTTCGACGAGCTTCCGATCCCCTTCCGCGCCGTGGCGACCGACCTCCTCGCCGGCGAGGTCCGGGTCCTCGACTCCGGTGATCTGCCGGGCGCGATCCTGGCCAGCATGGCGACGCCGGGCCTGTACGCGCCGGTGGAGATCGGAGGCCGCGAGCTGGGCAGCGGCGCGCTGCTCGATCCGATCCCGGTCGACGCGGCTCTGGCGGCGAACTGCGATGTGCTCCTCGTGGTGGACTGCGCGCTGGAGCTCGCGCAACCCGAGCGACTCGCCTCGTTCCTGTCCGCTGCGGCGCACATGCGCGTGCTGGCCGGCGAGTCGTCGCGACGCGCGGCGCTCGCCCGTCTGCGCCCCGGGGACTTCGTGATCGCGCCCGACCCGGCCGGCGCGGACGAAGAGGACTTCCGCAGCGCCCACGGCGTGTACGAGAGAGGACATGGCGCGGTGATGGCCCGGGCACCGGAGCTCGCGCGTCTGGCGCTCGATCCGACGGATTGGGAACGCCACCTCGCCGAGCGACGCGCGCGCCAGCCCGAGCTGCCGGTCCTCGGCGCCGTGCACTTCGAGGACCGTTCGGGCCTCGACGAAGCCGTGTTGCGCGCGCGCGTCGAGAGCGAACCCGGCGAGCGGCTGGACGCGACGCAGATTTCCGAGGATCTGTTGCGGCTCTACGGGCTCGACTACCACGAACGCGTCGACGTGGCGCTGGAGCCGCGGGATGACGGACGGGCCGACCTGCGCATCCGCACCCACGATTCGGACGACGACTTGTGGAACCCGCGCGCCGGCGTCGCGCTCGAGGGCGTCTTCGGGGAGGACGCCACGTACGCCCTGGGCGCCGCGTTCACGTTCCGGCCGATCGGCGGCCGCGGCGCCGAGTGGCGCAACCGCATCGAGGTCGGCAGCCGGATCCTCGTCTTCAGCGAGTTCTGGCAGCCGATCGACCGCGCCGCGCGCTGGTTCGTGGCACCGGCCATCGCCTACGAGCAGGAACGCGTCAACGTCACGATCAACGAGGACGTCGTGGCCGCCCTCGACGTGTGGGCCTTGGGCGGGCGCCTGGACGTCGGGCGCGTCCTGGGCGAATGGGGCGAGGCACGCGTCGGAATCGTCCAGCAGACCGGGCACATCGGCCTCGCGGTCGGGACTCCCGGACTGATCGATGGCGAGGACTTCGACCAGGGATTCGCCGAGGGCAGCGTCACGATCGACACCGTCGACTCGCTGGCGCTGCCGCGCGAGGGCACGATCGGCCGCGTCGTCGTGACCTCGCCGGTCGATGTGCTGGGCGGCGAGCAGCAGAGCTACCTGCAGGCTCAGATCGACCACGCGATGACGTGGGATCGCACCACGCTCGTGCTCGGCGGCGAGTTCGACTCGGCCCTCGACGACGAGCAGGCGCTGCAGAACGCGTTTCCCCTGGGCGGGTTCCTGAGGCTGTCGGGGCTCGGCCGCGACAGCGTCAGCGGGGCGCACGTGGGGCTGGCCCGGGCCGTCAGCTGGGTCGAGCTCGGGAGTCGTGGACTGGACCGCAGGCTGGTCGGCTGGAACGTCGGCGCGTCGGTCGAAGCCGGACAGACGTGGGGCGCGCGCGACGACATCGAGCTGGCCGACCTGCGACTCTCGGGCTCCGTGTTCCTCGCGGCCCAGACGCCGTTCGGGCCGGTGTTCCTGGGCGCGGGCGCGACCGAACCGGGCGAAACGGCCGTTTTCCTGCTGTTCGGGAACCTGTTCGGGAACTGGGACCCGTTCTAGACGAGGTGGTACTCCGAACACCTGCGTAGCGGGCGTGGCCGACAACCCGTCGGCGACCCCTCGGCGCCCGCCAGTCGCTATCCTGCCGGCGAGTTCCTGCCGCTCGGCCCCCGATCGTACGGTTCCATGCACACCACGGAGACCTCGATGCGACCTGTCTTCCCGTTCCTCTGCGCGCTCACCCTCCTCGGTTCCTGCGCCGCGACGGGCGGCGAGACGAAGCCCAAGAGCCCCGCCACGATCAGCAACGTGACGATGCTCGTCGGCCAACGCTACCTCGACAACGGCGACTGGGACTCTGTCGACGAGCAGACGTCCTTCGGCGTCGAGTTCGACAGCTACGGCCCCTTCGACCCGGTCGGTTTCGAGGTCGGTTTCTCCATCGCCGAGGACTCGGGCAAGGTGGGCCCGATCGACATCGACACGCAGACCTGGGAGCTCTACGCCGGCGCGCGCAAGACGTTCTCGCTGGCGGGCGACCGCCTGCACCCCTACCTGGCGGCTGGCGCGTCCTGGAGCAACGCCGAAGTGGACGCGAGCGCGGGCGGCTCGTCGGCGGACATCGACGAGGACGCGCTGGCCTTCTACATGCGCGCGGGTGCCTACTACACGTTCGGCGAGGGGTTCAATCTGGGCCTCGACTACCGCAAGCTGATCGGCGCGGACTACTCGGCCAGTGGCGCGAGCGCCGACGGCGACTTCGACCAGGTCAGCCTGGGTATCGGCTACTCGTTCTGAAGCCCAAGCCGGGATGGGGCCGCGAGGGTCCCGACCCAGTTGCCCTCTCCATCACCACTACCGCCGAACACCTTCGAGCGCGGCACTCGACACACATGAACATCAAGCTCTTGCTCCCCCTCGTGACGGCGCTGCTCCTGGCGCTGCCTTCCGCCTGCAAGTCCCCGTCCGACGACATCCCGTGCACGTGCGGCACGGCGATGACGGACTTCGAGGGCTGCGCGCACCCGCTGTGCCTGGCCGGGAAGACGAACCCGGACAACCCCAACTGTGTCTGCGGAAAGCTCGAGATCCCGCAAGGAAAGAAGAACTGACCATGCGCTCCACACTCCGCTCCGCCGCGTTCGTCGTGGCCCTCGCGCTGCTCGCCCTGCCGGCCGGCGCCGCGACGCTGAAGCTCAAGAACGGCACGACGGTCACGGGCAAGGTCTCCCGTTACGACGCGACCGCGAAGACGCTCTACGTCACGACGGATGCCGGCAAGGACGAGCAGTACCGCATCGACCAGCTCGACGCGCGCTCGAGCTACCTGGTGAACGCCAGCCTCGTCCCGCCGGACGACGCCGGCAAGCAGCTCCAGGTCGCGAACTTCGCGCGCGACGCGGGGCTCTACTCGCACGCCGTACGTCGCTACGGCATCGCGGCGAAGCTCGACCCGACGCTGAAGGCCACGGTCGACACGGAGATGACGAAGCTGAAGCGCATGGCCGCCGAAGAGTGCATGAAGAACGCGCGCGCGGCGGTCGCGAAGGGCGACTTCGCGGACGCCGAGAAGTGGCTGACCGTGCTGATCGAGAAGCTGCCGGACGAGCCCGAGGCGAAGGAAGCCGCCGCAGCGCTCGAGAATCACTACGCGAAGACACGCAGCGAGAAGATGGCGGCGGCGGACAAGAAGGCCTCCGACGCGCTGAAGCGCGACATCGAGAAGGGCAAGAAGCAGTACGCCGAGATGGTCGACAAGACCAAGAAGGGACTGCAGGCGCGCGGCGACAGCCTGGCCAAGGGGCTCTTCAACGGCGCGCTCACGGACGGCAAGGCGGTGATGGGCCTCATCGACGACCTCGAGAAGAAGTACGACGACCCGCAGACGCGCGAGAGCACGGCGAGCTACCGCACCGTCGTCATCGGGCAGATGGTCGAGGTGCACCTGCACATGGCCAGCCTCGAGACGGTCAAGTCGGACTACCGCGGCGCGCTGAAGGAAGTGAACGCGGCCCTGGCGCTCGACCCGAAGAACGCATCGGCCCTCGCGGCACGCGCGCGCATCGAGGAAGCGTCCAGCCAGGGCTGGTGGCGCTGGTAGTCGAAGCGGGTGGCCGCTCTCGTCCGCGCCTCCCGCCGATCGCGGGAGCGTGCGTACGGTTCGGCCGGTCGCGCCTGGTCGTCCGCGCCGGGCCCGCCATTCGGTACATTCCCCTCGCCGTGCACCCAGCGCGGCCCCCCGAGCCCCCACCCGACTCCCCATGATGCGCCCCTCGATCGCTCTCGCCACGGCACTCCTCGCCGTCCTCTCCGCTTGCGCCAGCTCCTCGCACCAGAAGGTGCCGATGCCCGTGGAGAGTTCCGCGGTGCGCGCCGACTCGACCCGCATCTACGTGGGCCGTCGCGATCAGGTCGCCGGCTCGTGGCGCAACGTGCGCGTGTTCGACAACGACCGCGAAGTCGGCGTCCTGCACGAGGGCGAGTACCTGTGCTGGGACCGCCCGGCGAAGCAGGGCGTCGGCCGCTTCATCTACGAGGGCCTGGGCTTCGACCAGGACGCGGTCGAGGGCTTCTGCGAGCTGCCGGCGATGCCGGGCGGCACGGTGTTCCTGGGCATCACCGTCGAGCGCGACACGCGCCACCCGACGGTCGTGCGCGTGGAGGAGCCCGAAGGCCGCGCCGCGCTGGCGAAGCGCAAGCCGGCCGCGACCAGCAAGTAGTCGAGCATGCGCGCAGTCGTCGATCCTGGACGACCCGGCCGGATCCCGCGCGCCAGCAAGCGCGGTTTCGCGGCCCGCGTTCGGCGTGCCACGGGTGCGCTGATGGCCCTCGCCCTGCTCGCCCTGGCGGCGCTGGGCCAGACCCAGCCGACCCCGGCGGTGCATGCGGTGCGCGTCGGCGAGCCGGCGACGCTCACGGTCTGGAATCGCCCCGTCGTCACGCTGCGCGCGAAGGTGGACGAGGTCGATCCGTCGATTCGCGTCCGGAACGCAGAGAGGCGGATCGAAGACCTGCCGACCGCAGCCCTGCGCGGCACGGTCGCGGTCGCGCCAGGCCAACTCAACGAGCTGAGCGGCGTGTTCCTCACGGTGGACTCGCGGATGATCGTCGGCATCCTGCCCCAGGACGTCGATCCCGACTCGGGGCTGACGCTCCAGCAGTACGCCGACGAAGCGGCCGAGCAGCTGCGCGGAGTCCTGCGCGCGCAGGTCGAGCTGCGCACCGTGCCCGAGATCCTGCGGGCGGTCGGACTGTCGCTCGCCGCGACCCTCGCCTTTTCCGCCGCCGTGTGGCTCGCGGTGCGCGGCCGTCGCAAGGCGTTGGCTCGGCTGGAGGGCCGCCTCTCGCAGCGCAGGTGGGTGCTGCTCGGCGTGGACGTCGCCCAGTACTTCTTCGCGGCGCAGCGCGGGCTGGCGAGGCTGACGGCGTTCGGCGTCGTCGTGATCGCGGCGTATCTGTGGCTGACCTTCGTCTTCGTGCAGTTCCCCTACACGGAACCGTGGGGGCGGGGTCTCGGAGCCTTCCTGCACGAAGAGCTCAGCCTCCTCGGTGAACTCGTCCTGGGCGCCGTCCCGAAGCTCTTCACGGTCCTCCTGATCTTCGTCCTGGCGCGCCTGGTCGCCGGGGTCGTGAACTCCTTCTTCCGACGCGTCGAGGAAGGCAGCGTGCTGGTCACGTGGTTGGAGCCCGAGTCCGCCAAGGCCACGCGCCGCATCGTCATCGCACTGCTGTGGCTGCTCACGATCATCGTGGCCTACCCCTACGTCCCGGGCTCGAACAGCGACGCGTTCAAGGGCATCAGCGTCTTCGCCGGCCTGATGATCACCCTGGGCTCGTCGGGCCTCGTCAACCACGTGATGAGCGGGTTCGTGCTGGTCTACTCGCGCGCGCTCAAGCCGGGCGACTGGGTGCGCATCGGCGAAGTCGAGGGATCCGTCACCGTGATCGGCGTCCTCTCCACGAAGCTCGTCACGCGCAAGCGCGAAGAGGTCACGATCCCGAACGCGGTCGTGGTCGGCGATCGCGTGACGAACTACACGCGCCTCGCGCAGGAACAGGGCTCGATCGTCTCGACCACCGTGACCATCGGCTACGACACGCCCTGGCGGCAGGTCCACGCGCTCCTGACGTCGGCCGCGGCGAAGACCTCCGCGCTGCGCAAGGATCGGGCTCCCTTCGTGCTCCAGCGCGCGCTCTCCGACTTCTACGTCGAGTACGAACTGCGCGTGCACCTGGACCGGCCCAGCGAGCGCGTCGAGATGCTCTCGGAGCTGCACGCGCACATCCAGGACGCCTTCAACGAGCATGGAGTCCAGATCATGTCGCCGCACTTCATGGCGCAGCCGGGTGAGAAGATCTACGTGCCGAAGGAGCATTGGCGCGACGTGACGGCCCGCGCCGACGCTCAGGGCGGCTCCGCCGAGCCGAAGGGACCGTCGGCACGCTGAGTGCGACGCCGCGCCCTCGTCGTGGCGCGGCGGGAGATCGCCTCGGCGGGTGGATCACTTCGGCGAGAGTTCCCGGCGGACCTTGGCCGACGCCGACTGACCCGCGATCCAGACTCCCAGCATCGCCAGCGCGAAGATCGCGAAGCCGAGCACCAGGCCCGAGATCAGGTAGTAGATCCGCGCTTCCGTGGCCAGCAACGCGGTCTGCATGGCGGCGGGGACCTTGGACTCGAAGATCCAGAACCCGCAGAGCCCGGCGAAGGTGCCGAGCACGAGACTGCAGGCGAGCAGCACCCAACGGCCGACCTTGTTCCAGTTCATGCTTCCTGATTCCGCTGGCGCGGCGAACCGCGCGCTCTACCCAGACGACCGTGCGAGGCGGCACGATAGCGGCCGCAGGGCACGACGCGCCAGCCCGCGAGGCGGCGACGTGGGCGGGTCGCACCGCGCGGCCCTGGACGAAGTACGCACGGCTCGGGCGAGTTCCTCGCCGATCGACGTACACGCCGCGGTGCTACGCTCTAGGAGTCTTGGCGCCGGCGGCGCGCGGGCGCAACGAGCGTTCCTCGCGCGCAGAGCGCCGGGACCGTTGTCGCCCGGACGCGCGGCGGACCGCTGGAACGGATGAACAGCCCCGCGCTGGTACGCGGACTCCAGGTCCTGCTCCTCAGCCTCGCCTGGATCGCGTGCGCGGGTTGCGCGAGCTTCTCCGAGGGCGAATTGCCGCAGCATTCGCTCTCCGATCACGAGGAGAGCATCACCACCTTGCTGCACTGGTTCGTGCTGCCCTGGTCCTTCTCCTACGATCCGATGGAGCGGAAGTCGGCCCTGATCGACAACATGGTGCTCAATCTGGTCCACGATCTGAGAGGCGACTTGCCCCGCGGCTCATCCGCGCAGGGATCCAGCCGATGAGTCGCAGCCCCGCGCGCGTGCGCTCCATCCTCGCGCCGATCGTCCTGCTCGCCTCGGCTTGCCAGTCCACGGGAGGAGAGCCGCGGAAGTTCGCCCTCGAAGTGGAGGGCGGCGCCGCCTGGCAGTCTCGCAACGACGTCGCGATCCCCGGCTACACGGGCACGCGCTTCGCGCTCGACGACGTGATCGGCGACGGCCCCTTCCCGGTCGGGCGGATCGAGATGACCTGGCAGCCGGCCGAGCGGCACGAGCTGAAGGCCGTCATCGCGCCGCTCGAGTTCTCCGGCGACGGCACGCTCGGCGCGCCCGTCGACTTCGCCGGCGCGTCCTTCGCCGCGGGCGCGAGCACGCACGCGACGTATCGATTCGACTCCTACCGGCTGACGTACCGCTATCAGGTCTGGCGCGGCGAGGACTGGGAATGGCGCTTGGGCTTGACCGCGTTCGTGCGCGACGCCGAGATCGCGATGGAGCAGGACGGCGTCTCCGGATCCAAGTCCAACACCGGCGTCGTGCCGCTGCTGAACATCGCGGGCACCTGGCGGCTTGCCCCCGACTGGCGCATCGCGCTCGATGTCGACGGGGCGGCGGCGCCGCAGGGCCGCGCCGTCGACGCGGCCCTCAAGGGGTACTGGCGCATCGGCCAGGACCTCGAGCTGGGCTTCGGCTACCGCACCATCGAGGGCGGCTCGGACAACGACGAGGTCTACACCTTCGCCTGGATCCACGAGGCGGTTGTGTCGCTGCGCTACGCGTTCTGAGGCACGGACGCGGCACGCCCTTGCCGCGCCTGTCGCTCGGACGATCGCCTACGGCAGGAGCGTGAACGTCACGGGGTTGCTGAACGCCGCTCCCGCGGGCGCCGCAGCAGAGGCGATCCGCGCCTGGAACGAGACCGCTCTTCCGATCCAGGTCGGATCGCTGGTCAGCCGGACCAGCGCCGCGTTCGGCGGGCCAGGCAGGGTGAACGTCTGCTTGTAGACCGCCAGCGCGTTGCGCGGCAGCCACAGGGCCCCGAAGGTGGTGTGAGCCGGAATGACGACGAGCGCCGTTCGGCTGGAGTACAGGGTGGTCGGCGCACTCGTCGGCCCCGTGATCTCGAGCGAGACCGTGGTGCCGATCCGCGGCACCCCGACCAGCGCGAGCGGCGCGAACTCGAGCGCGCCGAGGTCCATCACCGCGACCGTGTCGAGATCCCCGTCGTACGGTCGCGCGTGGCCGACCAGGTCGATCCTTCCCGTCGCGGTGGGGTCGCCACGGTCGATGCAAGGGCTGCCGAAGCGCAGCCGGTAGTCGCGCGTCGAGCTGTCGACGAACAGAGGGTCCGCCGCGATGCAGTTCGGGAACCCGGCCAGGTCACCGTTCGCGCAATCCGTGAAGCTCGCGGTCGGCGCATAGAACAGGTCGAGATCGTCGCCATTCAGCGCCAGGATCGAGTCCCACAGGGTGGCGTTCTGGCTGGTCGATCCGCGCACGCCGCACACGCTGTTGTCCGCGATCGTGCAGTCGTTCAGGGTGATGCCGCCGAACGTGCTGCCGGTGCCTTCGCCGAGGATTCCAGAGCCGCCGTTGCCCGCGAAGAGACACGCGTCGGCCGTCAGCCTCGAACTCGTCACGGCCCCGACGCCACCGCCGGAGTTGCTGTAGACGCCGTTGCCGCCGTTGTCGAGGACGCGCGAGCGCCGCATGGACACGGAGGCCCCCGCGTTGCCGGCCGCGGTGCACTGGATCCCGTCGCCCGCCGAGGAGCGGATGACGCTGTCGCTCAGGTCGATGCTGGCGTTGCCTGACCCGAGTCCCCCGCCCTGGGCCGCGACGACCACGCCCACGCTGCACTGGACGACCTCGAGGCGCTCGAACGTCGCGCGCGCGCTGGCGCCGCCGAACGGACCGCTGCTCGACGCGCTCACCCGCACGCCCGGCCCCGTCGCGTTCTCGACGCGGATATCGTGGAACGCGGGCGCCGCACTGCCGCCGGAAGCGCCCACGCTGATCGCGGTCGCGGCCGAGCGGAGCGTGAGCCCGTCGGCGCCGCTCTGCGCGTCGACCGGCAGCGTCGCGTTGGGGCCGTACGAAAGGAGCGCCGCCGATCCGGATCCCACGACGATCGTCTGCGCGCTGCCCAGCGTGCCGACGATGCGCGTCCGCGGTGCCGGGAACCATGGGAACGCTTCGCCGGCTGCCGCGTCGTACAGGCCTGGCGCGACGTGCACGGTCTGCACGTCGTTCGGCAGGGTGGAGATCACGGACAGCGCGTGGCTGATCGTCCGCCAGGGCGCGGCCGCAGTCGTGCCCGCATTCGCGTTCGAGCCGGTGACCACGTCGACGTACCAGTCTCCGGCTCGAGCGTGAGCAGCCAGGACGACGAGGGCACCCGAGGAGGAAAGAGCACGAAGAACGCTGCGAAAGGAACTGGTCTTCACGAGGATCGCCCTCCTGTGCTGGACGCGATTCCGTCAGCATGGGCGGCTCGTGCCGCAGGCGCCATCCGGCCAAGTGCGCACGGGGAATGCCGACTGCGAGCATCGCGGAGCGCCCGGCGGCCCGCGCGAGTCCTGGTCCTCCTCCGTGATCGAGTTCTTCGATCGCGTGCGCCCCCCCAGCGCGCCGTCTACGCGACGCGCCGGGCGCTCGCGGGTACTGCCTCACGACACCGATCGGACCCGATCGCTTGATTTCGAGCCTTGCGGGGACCTGGGCCGCGCTCGCCGCGAAGAGCTCGCGCAGAAGACCCAGGACTCCACGCGCGTCGATGAGGATCTCCGAGCCCGCGTGCACAGGGTCTCGATCCGTTCCACGTCGATACGCTCCGAAGCGCGGAGATCACGCGCGAGCGGACCGCCGATCGTCGAACTGCGAAGAAGGCGTCAAGCGGTCGTGAGCCGGCACTCATGACGCGCTGGTCTCCGTGATCGAGATCGTGGCCGCGCACTCTTGTCGGTTCACGGCTGGACCATTAGACTTTCGCCCCTGAATCGTCCGATCGACATCGGACTCCTTCCAGCGATGCGCGCCTTCCGCCACCTCATGTGTCTCCAGTGGAACCACCAGCTCGGTGGCCGCTCGAGGTCCGTGGGGATGGCGAACTAGACGACGATTCGCGCCCGCTGGATCCACGAAGGCCACCGCCATGCGGTGGCCTTCTTCGTTTCCACCTGTCTTTCCCGGTCCCTTCGCCAACCCCTTCGACTCAAGAGACGCGACATGCCCTCCACGAACCGCACGATGCCCGCTGCCCACTCCCTGGCCTTCGCCTGCCGTCCCCTCCTGCCCTTCCTACTCTCCGGCGCGATCGTCGGAGCGGTGAAGTGGGGTTGGTTGACAGCGGTCCCATGGTGAGCTCATGAGCACCACGACGACTGTCGCTCGGGCGAGCGCAACTCGCTCGTCGAGCCCAGCACTGGATGCCGCGCGGTGGAGCGCGGGTCTCGCGCTGCTCGCCTCCATCTCGATCGCCGCATGGTGGCTTCACCGCTGGGTGCCGAACCTGCCGCTACCGCCCACGACGCTCTTCCTGGGCGTCGCGGCCGGTTCGGCGTTCGCGCTCGCTCCCGGCCTGCGCGACGTCCGACCAGCGACGGACGTCCCGCTCGCCGTGGGCATGGTCCTGCTCGGATCGCAATGCGACGTCGAGGCGGCGCGGACCGTCGGCTTCGTCGGGATCGCCTTGCTCCTGGCGCACTGGTTCACGTCGGGAGTCCTCGTGCGCCTCGCCCTGGGCTTCGTAGGCGAGTCGCGACGCGAAGCGAGCCTCGTCTCGGTAGGCCTCACGGGCTGCGGGATCAGCGCGGTCCTCGCGGCCGAGGAGAGCGATCCATCCTCGCCCCCGCGCGCGCGGTTGCTGGCGGTCGCTGCCACTTTGATCGCCGGGACCACAGGATTCGTGCTCATGCCGCTCGTCGGCGCATGGCTCGGTCTCGGCTCGACCGAGGTCGCCCGCTGGGCGGGGATCGCCATGCCCACGACCGCCGAAGCAGTCCTGGTCGGTGGCGCGCACTCGCTGGAGGCACTGCGCGGCACGGGCGCGTTCCGTTTCGTGGTGAACATCCTGCAGTGGATCCCGGTGCTCGGTCACGCCCGGCGATTCGCGGCCGGCGAGGAAGGCACCGCCACGCGTTCCATCGCCCACACGGCCGCCGCCGTCGCGCGACGAGTTCCTCCTTTCGTCTGGGGTCTGGCGGTCGTCGCGGCCATCGCCGCCTCGGACGGTTTCGCTTCCGAGGAGCGGGTGGTGCTCTCCCATGTCACGAACTGGGCCTTCCTCATGGCGCTCGCCGGCGTCGGCTTCTCGATCCGTCCACTCGCGATCGCGAAGCTGGGCTGGCGACCGATCACGGCCGCGGTCGCGGGGTGGCTCCTCGGGGCCGCGCTGCTCCTCGCGGCTGTGGTCGCGACGGGGTCCTGAGGCCGCGCCGTGCATCCTGCACCTCGGATCGGCAGCGTCACGGGCGGGATGGGCGAATGCGCAGATCAGCCCATGGCGCGCGCCTCTCGAGCCGGTTCCGATGCGGGCTCTCGCCCGTCTGACCGGAGCCCGTTCATGCCTGCCGCACCCATTCGCCGTACCGCCCGATCCGCCGCGGTTCCCAGGAAGCTCCAGGAAGCCGCGGTCCCGCGGCAGGTCTACCCGTTCACGAGCTACGCGGACGCCCTGCGCGACGCGGGTTCGCGCGACGCCCTGCTCGGACTCCTGGGCGGAAAGGGCGCGAACCTCGCGGAGATGACTTCGCTCGGATTGCCGATCCCCCACGGATTCGTGGTCACGACCACGGCCTGCAAGGCGTTCCTCGCTGGCAAGGGGCGCTTCCCGGCAGGAATGTGGGAAGAGGTCGAACGCGCGCTCGCGAAGATCGAGAGCAGCACCGGCAAGCGCTTCGGCGACCCGACACGACCGCTGCTCGTTTCGTGCCGCTCGGGCGCGAAGTTCTCGATGCCCGGCATGATGGACACGGTGCTCAACATCGGCATGACCGACGCGGTCGCCGAGGGCTTGGCGAAAGCCACGGGCGACGAGCGCTTCGCCTACGACGCGTACCGGCGCCTGGTGCAGATGTTCGGGCGCGTCGTTCTGGGCGTGCCCGACGAGGCGTTCGAATCGCTGCTGAAAGCGGCGCGTGCTCGGCGCCGTGTCGACAACGACGCCGAGTTGCCGGCCGCCGACCTGCGCGAGCTCACGGTCAAGTTCCGCGACGTCGTCGCGCGCCACACGAAGAAGCCCTTCCCGACGGAACCCCTGGAACAACTGCGGCTCGCCGTCGAGGCCGTCTTCCGTTCGTGGAACGGCAAGCGCGCCTTCGACTACCGCAAGGCGGCCGGCATCGACCACGACCTCGGCACCGCGGTGAACATCGTGGCGATGGTCTTCGGCAACATGGGCCAGACCTCGGCCACCGGCGTCGCGACCACGCGCAACGTCACGACCGGCGAGGACGAGATCGAGGGCGACTTCCTCGTCAACGCGCAGGGCGAGGACGTCGTCTCGGGCACGCGCGCGACGCTGCCCATCGCGGCGATGGCGAAGTGGCAGCCGAAGCTGTGGAGGGAATTCCAGCGCTATTGCCGGATGCTCGAGAAGCACTACCGCGAAGTGCAGGACGTCGAGTTCACGGTCGAGGACGGCAAGCTGTGGATGCTGCAGACGCGGAACGCGAAGCGCACGGCGCAGGCTGCGATCCGGATCGCCGTGGAGTTCGCGCGGCAGAAGCGCATCACGCGACAGGAAGCGGTCCTGCGCGTGGCTCCCGAGCACGTCGACTACTTCCTGCACCCGCAGTTCGAGATCGAGGCGCGGCGGGCCGCCAAGGCTGGCGGCAGGCTCCTGGCCACGGGCTTGAACGTATCGCCGGGCGCGGCGATCGGCCAGGTGGCGTTCGACGCCGACACGGCGGAGCGTTGGGCGCACAAGGAGAAGAAGCAGGTCATCCTCGTTCGGCCGGAGACGAAGCCCGACGACGTGCACGGTTTGCTCGCGGCGCAGGGCGTCGTGACGAGCCGCGGCGGCCGCACGAGCCACGCGGCGCTGGTCGCGCGTCAGTTCGGGAAGCCGGCGGTCGTCGGCGTGCTTCATCTCGAAGTGGACGTCGAGGCCCGGCGCATGACGGGCCCGGGCGGCATCGTGATCGCCGAAGGCGACTGGCTGTCCATCGACGGCACGACCGGCGAGGTGTTCCTGGGCCAGTTGCCCACGGTCGTGCCGGACGTCGCCGACGAGCACCTGCTGCAACTGCTCGCCTGGGCCGACGCCGAGCGCCACCTCGGCGTGTGGGCCAATGCCGATTACCCGCGCGACGCCGAGCGCGCGCGCAAGTTCGGCGCGCAGGGCATCGGGCTGTGCCGCACGGAACACATGTTCTTCGAAGCGGAGCGGCTGCCGGTCGTCCAGGCGATGATCCTCGCCAAGGACTCCGCCGAGCGCGCCGACCACCTGGCGAAGCTCCTGCCCCTGCAACGCGCGGACTTCGACGGCCTGTTCCGCGCCATGGACGGACTTCCGGTCACGATCCGCCTCATCGACCCGCCGTTGCACGAGTTCCTGCCCGACCACGACCGGCTCGTGCGCGACACGACGGCGCTCGAGACGCGATTGTCCCTGCACGCGGGCGACGAGCCGGCGATGACGAAGGACCTCGCGGAACACCGCCGGATGCTCGGCCGGGTCGACGAACTGCGCGAGCAGAACCCGATGCTCGGACTGCGCGGCGTGCGGCTCGGAATCCACATGCCGGAACTCGTGCGCATGCAGGTCCGTGCCATCTTCGAGGCCGCCTGCGCCTGCGCGAAGGACGGCGTCGTGGTGCATCCGAAGATCATGATCCCCCTGACGGCGATCAGCGCCGAGCTGCGGATCGAGCGCGAGATCCTCGAGGACGAAGCCAAGGCCGTTATGAAGGAGCGCGGCCGCAAGGTGAAGTACCAGTTCGGCACGATGATCGAGATCCCGCGCGCCGCGATCGTCGCGGACCGGCTGGCGGTGCACGCCGAGTTCTTCTCGTTCGGCACGAACGACCTGACGCAGACGACGTTCGGCATCTCCCGCGACGACGCGGAGACGGGGTTCCTGATGGAGTACCTGCAGAAGGGCATCCTCAAGGACAACCCGTTCGCGACGATCGACCAGAACGGGGTCGGGCAGCTCATGCGGTGGGCCGTCGAGCGCGGCCGGAAAGCACGGCCGGGGCTCGACGCGGGCATCTGCGGCGAGCACGGCGGCGATCCGCGCTCGATCGACTTCTGCCACGAGATCGGCCTCGACTACGTGTCGTGCTCGCCGTTCCGCGTGCCGATCGCGCGGCTGGCCGCGGCGCACGCGGCGCTGAAGCGCGCGAAGTGACGCACGCTGGCAGCGCGCGGAGCGGGTGCACACGGCGCGGTGGCGGACTCGGCCCGCGTTCCGCGCCGGACAGTCCTACTTGGCCGCGACCGTCCGCCATCCGATGGCTGCGATCTGGCCCTGACGCGCCAGGTCGGCCGCCTCGCC
Organism: Planctomycetota bacterium; assembly: GCA_026692665.1. Taxonomy (GTDB): domain Bacteria; phylum Planctomycetota; class UBA1135; order UBA1135; genus JAEUHZ01. The sequence goes on along the minus strand of JAPLOF010000020.1, from coordinate 58,733 downwards.
GAGCACGCGCGCGGCCTCCTGCGGGGCGTGGAAGCCCATCGAGTTCTCGGCGGCGATGAAGTCGATGCGCCACTGCGCCTGGCGCTGGAGCTCGAGCGCGGGAGTGAGTTGATCCGGCGTTGCACCGTCGGCTTTGGCCTTCAACACCGCGTCGATCTGGTCCATGAGGGCATGGGCCGCGCGCTGCAGGAGGTCGTGGTTGCGCTGCTGGATCACGTCGACGCGCGCCGCCATCTCGGACTCCGACGCGTGGTGGCACGTCTGGCACGAGCGGTTGATGTTGAGGAGCGGGCTCCGCACCCAGTGATCGGAGACCTTGGTGGCACCCTCGCGCATGTAGGGCATGTGACAGTCCGCGCACGAAACGCCGCTGCGCGCGTGGATGCCCTGGCTCCACAGCTCGAACTCGGGGTGCTGAGCTTTCAGGATCGGCGCACCCGTCTCGGCGTGCTTGTAGTCGAAGAACCGCTCGCCGTCGGGGAACTGGGTCGCGTTCCAGAAGGCCTCGACCTGCTCGACCTTGAGCCCTTTCCCCCACGGGAACGTGAGCGGCATCTTCGTCGAGCAGTAGTACTCGACATGGCACTGGCCGCAGACGAACGAGCGCATCTCGCTGCGCCGCGCGTCCACGTTCGGATCGTACGGATGCTCGCGCGAGCCGGCGCGCCACTCCTGGATGCTGGGCAGGTGCGGCACTTCGGCGTCCGACGCGGCCAGCGCCTGGATGCCGCGGATGAAGCCGGGGCGCGTCACGCGCAGTTGCATCGTGTTGGGCACGTGGCAGTCCACGCACGACACCGGGTGCGCGTGGCCTGTCTCGTGCAGCTTCGCGTCGACCTCCTGGTACGTCAGCTTGTGCGTGGACTCGAAGCCCTTCATCGCGTCGCCGCCGCCGAGCTCGCGGTAGAGCGGCATGATCGACGCGTGGCAGTGCAGGCACGAACCCGACTGCGGCTTCGAGAGGCGCTCGGTCGCCTCCTGGTCGGCGAGCATGTAGGCGTGGCCACGGCGGTCGCGGTAGTCGATCGAGAACGCGTAGCCCAGGAACATCCGCTTGAGCCACGGGTCGCGCTCGATCTTCTCGGCCGGCATGGCCTCGCTGCCGCCGTGCCCGCCGAAGCGTGTGCGCGTCGTCTGCGCCGTGCGCAGATAGCCGTCGTACTGGCGCGGCCAGTTCACGCCCCAGGTCGCCGGATCCGTGTCGTTCTCGGTCACCGGCTTCAGCAGGACGTAGGGGCTGTGCTCCTCCTGCTTGCGCTCGGCGATGTTCATGAGCAGCGCGGTGGCCCCCGCCGTGACGACCGCCACGGCGAGCACGATGACAACGAAGAGAGTCTTGCCTCGCCCGGCCCGTCCAGCGTCGATCATGGTCATTCTCCGTCGCTCCGTACTTCCGTGTTCCCGCCCTCGCGCCCGCCGAGGCCCGCCGTCTCGCCGTGCCCCACGTCGCGGTGGCAGTGCACGCAGCGGATCGCGTCCTTCGCGGTCGTTGCGCCCGCCACCTGGTCGTGCAACAGGTCGGCGTGACAGCGCAGGCAGTTCGCCTGCAGGATCTCCGCGTTGCCGGACGAGATGCGGATCGGCTCCGCGAAGTCCTGCAGGGTGAAGCCCTTGCTGTGGTGGTAGCCGTTCGTGGCTTTCGCGATCCACTTCGCGAGCCCACTCGCAGGGATGTGGCAATCCACGCAGGTCGCCACCGTGTGGTGGCTGGCCTTCTGCCAGGCGTCGTACTGCGGACGCATGATGTGGCAGTTCACGCAGGCGCGCGGGTCGGTGCTCAGGTACGAAGCACCCTCCGCGTAGTGGAAGGTGAACCCGCCGACGCCCAGCCCGGACCCGAGCAGCACCGCGAGGACCAGGGCGGCCCGGCCGGCGAGCTTCGCGGTTCCGCTCGCGCCCCGTCCGTCGTTCAGCGAATCCAAGGCCGAGCAGGCTACGGACTCGCGCCGTAGCTGGGAAGTACGACCCGATGCGTCGCGCGAAACCGCGGCCCGAGGGTGCCCTTCGCGGCGCACGGGCAATGATGGCGATCGGGCCGCTGCCACTCGACGCGCGCCGAGTCCGAGGCGCTCCGCATCGCGCGACGCGGCCGCAGGTCACGATCGCGCGCCGGCAACGCGCCGTGGAACTCTCGATGCGCCGGTCCGAAATGCAAGACCCTGGGTCACCGCGCGACTACACCCCCTGCACACGAACACTCGCCGGGTAGCACCAAGGGGCGACGGCCCCGGAGCCCCCACCCGCTTGCGCGGCCCACCGCCCGCGTCTCTACTGCCCGCTCGTTCCAGCCGGTGAATCCCTGGAACCGGCCGGCTCATCCCTCGATCGAAAGGAACTTCGTGATTTCACATACGCTCCCGCCCCCGCCTCCCCATCCGCGCGCGGGATCGAGCCTGCTCGCGTTCGGCAGCGTGCTGCTGCTCGCCTGCGCGGCTCCGCAACCGACCGTCTCGGCGGCCACCGAGACAGCGGCGGCGCCCCAAGCGCAGGCCAAGACCCAGACCAAGAAGCCGAACATCCTGATCATCTGGGGCGACGACATCGGCCTCTGGAACGTCAGCGCCTACAACCAGGGGATGATGGGATACAAGACGCCCAACATCGACAGCATCGCGAAGGACGGCGCGCTGTTCACCGACTGGTACGGCCAGCAGTCGTGCACTGCCGGCCGCGCGTGCTTCATCACCGGCCAGACGGGCTTCCGCACAGGAATGCTCAAGGTCGGCCTGCCGGGTGCGAAGGAAGGCTTGCAGGCTCGCGACGTCACGATCGCCGAGCTCCTCAAGGCGCAGGGCTACACGACCGCGCAGTTCGGCAAGAACCACCTCGGCGACGCCGATTCGACCCTGCCGACGGCGCACGGGTTCGACGAGTTCTTCGGTTCGCTCTATCACCTCAATGCCGAGGAGGAGTTCGAGAACCCGGACTACTTCAAGGATCCGGAGATGATCAAGCGCTTCCAGACGCGCGGGGTCATCCACTGCTGGGCCAACCCCGACGGCACGCAGAAGATCGAGAGCACAGGGCCGCTGGGCAAGAAGCGGATGGAGACCATCGACGAGGAGGTCACCAAGGCCACGCTCGACTACCTCGACAAGGCCAAGAAGTCGGACAAGCCCTTCTTCCTGTGGTGGAACTCGACGCGCATGCACATCCACACGCACCTCAAGCAGGAGTCGCAGGGCAAGACGGGCCTGGGCGTGTATCCCGACGGGATGGTCGAGCACGACGGCCAGGTCGGCCAGATCCTCGCCAAGCTCAAGGAGCTCGGTCTCGACGAGAACACGATCGTCATGTACTCGACCGACAACGGCGCTGAAGTCGCCAGTTGGCCGGATGGCGGCACCACGCCCTTCCGCGGCGAGAAGAACACGAACTGGGAGGGCGGCTACCGCGTCCCGTGCGCGATCCGCTGGCCGGGCGTGATCAAGCCCGGGACCGTGCACAACGACATCTTCGCGCACGAGGACATGCTGCCGACCCTGCTCGCCGCAGCCGGCGTCCCTGACGTGAAGGAGCAGCTGCTCAAGGGCATGAAGGTCGGGGACAAGACCTTCAAAGTCCACCTCGACGGCTACGACGTCACGAACGCGCTCGCCGGCAAATCGGCCAGTCCGCGTCACGAGTTCTTCTACTTCAACGACGACGGCTCGCTCGTGGGCTTGCGCTACGACCAGTGGAAGATCGTCTTCGCGGAGCAGCGCGCTCACGGCTTCGATGTGTGGCAGGAGCCGTTCGTCGCGCTGCGCGTCCCCAAGGTCTTCAACATTCGCGCGGATCCGTTCGAACACGCCGACAACAGCTGGGAGTACTGGCGCTGGCGAGCCGACCGCCTCTTCCTCCTCGTGCCGGCACAGCAGTACATCGCGAAGTTCCTGAGCACGTTCAGGGAGTTCCCGCCGAGCCAGAAGGCCGGCAGTTTCAGCCTCGACCAGGTGATGGAATCGCTGACCAAAGGCGCAGGCGACAAGTAGCGAAGTCGCAGCCCCGTCAGGCCGAGTCGACCCACCGGGCCGGCCCCGTCGCGACGACGGGGTCGGCCCTTTCCCTGCAGAACCGACAGCGAACGAGGGCCTAGCCGCCCACTGCGACATGGACCGAGATCGGTGCCGCAACTGCACACCGGACCGGCATGCGCCCGCCTTGGACTGATACAGTAGGCTACGCGCTCCATTCGAACGACCGTGCCGCGAGCTCGTATCGAGCGGTGGTCCGCAGCGTTGGAGCACGGCAGCTCGGTCGACCGATCGATCTTCCACCTCGCGTACCAGGCGACCTCGGAGACTCTCGTGATCGTACATGCCATTCGCACAAGCACTCGTGTCGCCGCCTCGATCGCAGTTGCGCTGGTACTCACGGCCGTCGCAGCTCTTGCCGCGGATCCGCTGCCCTCGTGGAACGACGGCGCGGCCAAGGGGTCGATCGTCACGTTCGTCGAGCGCGTCACGAAGCCCGGCACGCCCGACTTCGTCCTGCCCGCCGAACGCATCGCCACCTTCGACAACGACGGCACGCTGTGGGGCGAGCAGCCGATGTACTTCCAACTCTTCTTCGCGCTGGACCGCGTGAAGGAGCTCGCGCCCAAGCATCCGGAGTGGAAAGACCTGGAACCGTTCGCGTCGATCCTGCGCGGCGACGTGCAGGCCGCCCTGGCCGCCGGCGAGCCGGCGATCGCGAAGATCGTCATGAGCACGCACGCCGGCATGACGACCGAGGAGTTCGACGGGATCGTGAAGTCCTGGATCGCGACCGCGCGGCACCCGGTGACGAAGCGGCCCTACACCGAGATGGTCTACCAGCCGATGCTGGAGCTGCTCGGGTACCTGCGCGCGAACGGCTTCAAGACCTTCATCGTCTCCGGCGGCGGCATCGACTTCATGCGTCCGTGGACGGAGGCGGTGTACGGCATCCCGCCCGAACAGGTCGTCGGCAGCAGCATCAAGACGAAATTCGAGATGCGCGACGGCGTGCCCGTGCTCGTGAGGCTTCCCGAGCTCGATTTCGTCGACGACAAGGCCGGGAAGCCGCTCGGCATCCACCGGCACATCGGGCGCAGGCCCATCGCCGCGTTCGGCAATTCGGACGGCGACCTGGAGATGCTGCAGTACACGGCGGCTGGAACCGGTCCGCGCTTCTGCCTCTACGTCCACCACACCGATGCAGAGCGCGAGTCCGCCTACGACCGCAAGTCGCACGTCGGCCGGCTCGACAAGGGGCTCGACGAGGCGAAGGCGCGCGGCTGGACGGTCGTCAGCATGAAGGACGACTGGAAGTCGATCTACCCGCCCGAGCGCAAGTGACGCGCGGCGCTCACAACCCGGCTACCACAGCGCGGTGAACCACGCCGCGGCCAGGCCGAGCACGAGGGCCAAGGCGACGCGCAGCCCGTAGCGCGCACCGCCCGTCGTGAACGCGACGACGGTGCGGGTCCCGCTGTTCGCGCTCACGGCGATCAGCACGCCGAGCAGCAAGTCGCGCTCCGCCAGCTGGCCTCCGACGCGCAGGGCGGTCAAGGACGCGACCGGCGAGTGCGCATCCGCGAGTCCGGCCAACGCCGCACTCGCCAGGACGCCCTTCGCGCCGAACCGCGTCTGCGCCGCGCTGATCAGCAGGGTCACCCCCATCAGCATCACCGCGACGACGAGCGCTTCGCGCGGGCGCAGCGCGCGCGTGTCGGCCGGCGTTTCCCGGCCCGCGGGCGCGGGGTGGCGACGCGCGACGAGCCACAGGACCGCGCCGCTCGCGAGCGCCGCCGCCAGGCCGGCCAGTGCCGCGGGCGCGAGCACGCGCAGGGCGTCTCTGGACAAAGCCGCGCTCATCAACATGACCTGGACCCAGGTGGCGGCGGTCGACAGGACCCCGCCGGCCGCGAGCAGCGCGCCGTGTCCCGGTTCGGCGCGCACGCGCCGGCCGAACGTCGCGATCGTCACCGTGCTCGACACGAAGCCGGAGACGAACCCTGTGATCACGAGCCCGCGCTCCGGCCCGAGCCAGCGCAGCGCCACGTGCCCTGCGGCCTGCAGCGACAGGATCAGGAACACGAGCGCCGCGAGCGGGCGCGGATTGATCCCCGCGAGCCACTCGATCGGCCGGTTCGGGATGAGCGGCAGCACCACGAGGCCGAGCGCGGCGAGCATGAGTCCGTCGCGCAGCTCCTGCTCGGTCAGCCAGCGGGTGGCGAAGCGATGCAGTCCCGAGCGCGCCGCGAGGAGCGCCGCGAGTCCCGCGCCGCACGCCGCGCCCAGCCCCGGGGAGATCACGGACTGCACGCCGACCAGGTACGTCGCGAACAGGGCCAGCTCGGTGGTCATGCCCGGGTCGCGCGAGCGGCTCTTGAAGTAGGCGATGGCGGTCAACGCGGCGACGAGCAGCGCACCCGCGACGACCAGCGCCGGCGGGCCGACGCTCTGCGCGATCGCCCCGGCGAGGGCCGCGACCGAGAAGGTCCGGATCCCGGCGGCGGAACGGTCCGGGCCTTCGCCCTTGCGGCGCTCCCGCTCGAGACCGATCAGCAGCCCGCAGCCGAGCGCGACCGCGAGGCCGAGCACGGGGAGTCCGGAGAGGTCGGGCATGGCGCCGGGCACAATCGTAGCGACGGGGTGTTCGTCGGGTCCCACGGCAGACGCCAGCGGCCCCGAGCTGCTCGCCGAGGGGGCGCGACCCGAGGGCACGAGCACCGCGAACGGGACGTTGCCGGACTCCGCCGGCCTCGCCGGTGCCGAGGAAACGTGCGGAGAGATTGGTCGGGGCGAGAGGATTCGAACCTCCGACCTCTTCCACCCCAAGGAAGCGCGCTAGCCAGGCTGCGCCACGCCCCGACCGAAAGTGGACGAGGAGTCTACGCGTGTCGCGCCTCCGCTGTCCACCGGAACGGCGCGTAGCTTGTGAGTCGGGCGGAACACGCGCAGAATCGCGGCGTGGCGCGCCCCCTACGCAGGCTCTGGAGCGACCGTCCCAAGCCGCGGCGCCGGCATCGGACGTGGATGTTCTCCATGACGATGGCCAGCCTGGGCTGGGCCGTCGTCTGGATCGACCTCGCGCTGGCCCGGCTGGCGCCGGAAATCGCCCCGGACCTGCGCGTGGCCGCCTGGATCGCGTGCGCCTTCGGCGTGGTGGGGCTCCTCGCGGTCCTCTGGGCCGTGCGCGCGAAGTTGGCCTGGCTCCTGGTGCTGCTCGTCCCGACGTTCGCCAACGTCACGCTGCTCGCCGCGCCGTGGGCCCTGGAGGCGCTGCGCAGCGGCAGCGCGGTGCAGGCTCAAGGCCGCTGAACGGGCTCCGCGAGGCTGACCATCACGATGCCCGTGATGGCCGCCAGCACGACGAGCGACAACGAGATCCGCGCAGACCACTTGTGCGCGCGCAGCGTCTTCTGGAAGAACAGGGTCCGGAGGCCGAGCGCGGCCGTGAGCACGATGGAGAGCGTCGCCACGCGCGCCAGGGTCAGGTGGATCGGCGTGATGATGCCCGCCGATTTCAGGTCGAGCACACGACCCAGGGCGTACGCGTAGTAGATGGTCACCCCGAGCGACAGGACGGTCAGTCCGACCGCCGGGATGTGCACGCGCCGTTTCGCGCGCATGCCGCTCCAGGCGACGACGCCGAGCAGGACGAGCGTGACGAGGAACGCGGCCGCGAACGCGAACGTCGGCGTCAACCGCTGACCTCGGAGAGACCGTCCATCTCCCCGGCCGGCGCGCGCGTCATCAGCTCGAGCACGGCCTCGCGCGGATCCTTGCCGTCGAACAGCACCGCGTGGACCTGCTCGGCGATCGGCATGCGCACGTCCGCGAGGTCCGATTCGGGGCCGAAGAGCGCCTTCGCGGTCCACACGCCCTCGGCGACGGTGCGCGTGCTGGCCAGCACGGCCTCGAGCTTCTTGCCGCGGCCGATCGCCTCCCCCACCGCGCGGTTGCGCGAGTGGCGCGAGCAGCAGGTCGTGATCAGGTCGCCGATCCCGGCCAGGCCGAAGAACGTCTCGGACTTGGCGCCGCGCGAGCGCCCGAAGCGCGCCATCTCGACCATGCCGCGCGTCATGAGCGCCGACTTCGCGTTGTCGCCCAGCTCGAGCCCGTCGCTGATCCCGGCGCCGATGGCGATGACGTTCTTGAGCGCGGCGGCGAGCTCCGCGCCGACCGGGTCGCGGCTCGTGTAGATGCGGAACGAGTTCGACGAGAACGCCTTCTGGACGCGGCGCGCGAACGCCTGGTCCTCGCTGGCCGCGATGATCGAGCAGGGCTTGCCCAGCGCGACCTCCTCGGCGTGGCTCGGGCCGGTCAGGACGCAGGTCGAGCGCTCCCCCAGCACCTCGCGCAGCACCTGCGTGGGCGTGCGGAACGTCTCGATCTCGATGCCCTTCGTCGCCGAGACGATCGGGACCTTGCCGGGCAGAGCCTCCTCGAAGGCCCGCGCGATGCCGCGCAGGTACTGGGTCGGCACGACGCTGACGACGAAGTCCACGCCCTGCGCGGCACGCATCGCGTCCGCGGTGACCTCCAGGTCGGCCGGCAGCTTCACGCCGGGCAGGAAGCGCTTGTTCTCGCGCTGCTCGCGCATCTCGCGCGCCTGCTCGGGGAATGCGCTCCAGAGACGGACTTGGATGCCGTTCCGGTGCAGCGCGAGCGCCAGGGTCGTCCCCCAACCGCCATCGCCGATCACCAGCGCGCGCTGGACGTCGTTGCGCTCAGCCATGGGGCCTCGCCGCCGGCGGCGGTTCGCTGCGTTTCTTGCGCGCGTTCGGCTCGGTGCCGTCCATCATGCGTTGGATGTTGCCGCGGTGGCGCGTCACGATGAGCAGCGCCAGCGCCATCGCGCCGACGAGCATCGCGCGCCGCTCCGTGCCGTGCCGGATCGCGACCGCGATGGGGAACGCGAGGCCCATGAGGATCGACGCGAGGCCGGCGTAGCCGGTGATGAGCCTGGTCGCGAGCCATACGACGCCGCCCGCAACGAACGTCGGCCACGAGAGCGCCAGGATCCCGCCACAACCGGTCGCGACGCCCTTGCCGCCCGTGAAACCGAGGTACGGCGAGTAGCAGTGGCCGAGCGTCGCCGCGGCGCCGACGAGGATCTGGAGCAGTTCCCGGTCCTCGAGCGTGCTCCCGAACAGGTGCTCGACCGCCAGCGTGGGCAGGAACCCCTTCAGGAAGTCGCAGGCGAAGACCACGTAGCCCCACCCGCGGCCCATGGCGCGGATCGCGTTCGTGGCGCCGATGTTCCCGCTGCCGATCGTCCGGATGTCGACGCCCTTGACGACCCGGGCCAGGATCAGGCCGAAGGGGATGGCGCCGATCAGGTAGGCGGCCGCGATCGCGACCCACGACCAGGGGCCGGCGAGCAGCACGGAGCCGGTGGACTCGACGAGGAGGGCGGGAGGCACGGGGGACGCGCGGCCGGGGCGCGCGCGCCGAGCACGATACCGATTCCTGGGCCTCTCCGCGCGCGCCAGCCGGGTGCATCCGGGGCGGGCCCCGGAGCGGATCCAGCAGGGTTGCAACGTGGCGGGAGCGCCCTACCATCTTCCGACTCGAACCGCCGCGAAACGCCGGACCGAACGAGAGCCGAGCCCGTCCGAGAGCACCGACCGAGGAGCCCCACCCGATGACCTACGTGATCGCCGAGCCGTGCGTGAATACGAAGGACACCGCCTGCGTCGAAGTCTGCCCGGTGGACTGCATCCACCCGACGAAGGACGACAAGGACTTCGCAAAGTACACCATGCTGTACATCAACCCCGACGAGTGCATCGACTGCGGGGCCTGCGCGCCGGAGTGCCCGGTGGACGCGATCTTCGACGAGGCCGAGCTGCCCGAGAAGTGGGCCTCGTACAAGAAGATCAACGCGGACTGGTTCACGCAGAACCGCTGAGAGCGACGGATCGCCCCACGCGATCGACGACGAGCCCGACGGCGCGCTGCGCGGTCGGGCTCGTGCATTGGGAACCCGACGCGCGCGCCGGAAGTTGACCCAGCTCCGTGTCCGCAAGCCACGGCTCGGAAGCCGAGGCGCTCAGGTACGCGACAGCTGGAGTCGTCGCGACCGACGGACAGCCGATCGGGTCCGTTTCGAGCCGCGGCCTTCGGGGCGAGGAGCCTGGACGATCCGCGAGGCACGGAGGGCGGCTCGATGGTGGCCGCGAACTCCGAGTCGGCGGCGACGGCGTGCATCCCGCGGGAGGAAGCTCGAGCGGAGCGTCGGCGCGAACAGCGCTCGTTCTCCACCGTCGTGTCGCTGCCGACGGTGCTCGCGGAACGGTCGCCACAGCGCGAGCGCCGAAGCGGCATTCGCCTGAGATGCGGATCGACTCCGACCGGTCGCGGCGTGAACTCCTTGCGACCGGACCTCGCCCGCACTTGACGACCCGCGCCGTCCTCGCCACGGACGAGCCGGATCGAGGCCACCTTCGATGTCCGCCGAATCAAAGTCCGACGAGCGACCTGCATCGCCGACGAACCCACGTTTCTCCGAGATTTCCTGCGACCGCGAGACCTGCCGATCGTCCATGGAATGGAGGCATTCCATGCGTCGCACTCGAGAGAGCAACGTCGAACAGCTTGCGCTCTTCCTCCGCGGAGGGACGCGAACCGGAGCAGGTCGCAAGCCCGCTGGCGAGCACGCACTCGTCGCGCACGCCCCGCGAGCGCGCGTGACACGCCACACGCCGGTCTTCGTGACGACGAAGCTCGTCGAGGGCCTGCCGAACCTCCGGCGCGAGAGCACTCTCGCGCTCCTGCGTCGCACGCTCGCCGCCGGCGCGGACCGGTTCGGGTTCCGGCTCGTGGAGTACTCGATCCAATCGACACACCTGCACTTCGTCGTCGAGGCGCAGAACGAGCGCGCCCTCGGCCGCGGGATGAAAGGGTTGCTCGTGCGACTCGCGAAGGCGCTCAACCGGGCCTGGGAGCGTCGCGGTCGCGTGATCCAGGACCGGTACCACGCGCGCGTGCTGAAGACGCCCCGCGAGGTCCGCCAGGTGCTCGTCTACGCGCTGCACAACGCGCGCAAGCACGGTGCGCGGATCCTCGGGATCGACGCCTGCTCGTCCGGCCCGTGGTTCGAAGGCTGGGCCGACCGTTCGCCGCGCACGGACCGACCTCTGCCGCGCGCGAAGTCGTGGTTGCTCTCGTTCGGGTGGACGAGGGGCGGCCTGATCTCGACGCGCGAAGCGCCTCGCGGCGGTGCGGCCTGGGATCCCGCGTGGCCCGAGCCCGGCTGAGCCGCGCTCGCATCCGGCTCCACGGATCGTGCGAGCCCAGGGGAGGCGGCGCCTGCGCGTCGAGCATGTGCGCCAGCGCATCGACTTCCCCGGCGTCCGCCAGCGATCGAGGTCCTGCTCCAGGCTCTGCACGCCGCGTGTCGCACTCCGCGGCCCCGACGTCACGGGAATCCGGCGGAAGTCGCGCCGCCGTCAGCGGATCGTGAAGTCCATCCGCGCCTCGGCGACGTCGAGAGGCAGCGTGAACTCCCGGGACCAGCTCCTCCCGCCCTCGAACCACGTCGTCACCGTGTGGCGCGCGGCGGGCAGCGTGGCGAGCGCGTAGGTCCCGTCCGACAGCACGGTCGTCGATGTCGCGACCTGGAGCGTGCCTTCGGCGGAGTCGAAGTACGCGACGATCCACAGGTTGCGCCCCGCCGCCGGGGCGTCGCCGTCGCGCGCGACGCCGCTCAACGCGATGCGGCCGCCGGCGGCCGCGGGGTCGAGGCCGCCCGGGAGCGCGATCTCGATCTCGCGCGTCGAGGCACCCGCCTCGGCGCGGCAGGCGAAGCGCACGGAGTTCAGGCCGTCGTACTCCTCTTGTCCGTTGTACATGGCGACGGTCAGCGTGGCCTCGCCGGGGACCAGGGCGTCGAGACGGACTCGACCCTCGCGATCGACGGGGGCCTCGATCCGCACGAGGCCGTGCTCGTCCCCGGAGGTCGTCGCCGCGATCCGGCGTCCCGTCTGCGGTCGTCCGTCGGCGCGCACGAGGCGCCCGCGCACCTCGCCGCGCCCGCGCGCGATGCGCAGCACGGGCTCGCCGGCCGATTCGAACGGCACGTCGAACACGTACGTCGTGCCGTCGGGCGCCTCGATCCGCAGGCGCGACGGCTTCCAGCCGACGTCGAGCGGCACGCGTCCGTCGGGCTCGACGGCGACCGCGGCCGCGTTCGACGCCCAAGCCAGCGCCTTCCAGCCCTCGAGCGTCGCCAGCCCGTCGACGACGAGCCGCGCGTGACGCGGGCCGTTCGTCGGGTCGATCCGGAAGTGCAGCGTGCGCGTCTTGTCCGCGGCGAGGTCGAACTCGTCGTCGCCCGGCGCGGCCTCGAGCGCGCCGTCCGGGCCGCGCATCAAGGCCTTGTAGCGGCCCGCGGGCAGCGATCCGAAGCGCGCGCGGCCCTGCGCGTCGATCTCGAGGCCCTGATTGACCGCCGTCCCCGAGTAGAGGTTCGCGAACAGGTCCTCGAACTTCGTGCCGGGCGGCGCGTCGACCACGAACTCGACGACCGTGTCGCGCGCGAGGTCGATCGCGAGCGGCTGCGCCGCGGGATGCTCGACGAAGCGGCACTGCGAGCGCGCGCCGTGCGCCACGGTCACGACCCAGCCGCCGGGCGGCGCGCGGACCGAGAAGCGGCCGAGCTCGTCCGTCGACGCCGCGAGCCCGGCGCGCTGGAGCTCGTCGTCGCAGTTCCAGTTCCAGCGGTTCGACGCCGCGAGCAGGACGCTCGCGCCCGCGAGCGGACGCCCGCCGTCCTGGACCGTGCCAGCGACTTCGGGGCACGCGCCCGGCTGGAGGCGCACGACGAGCTCGCCCGCCTTGACGGGCTCGGCGCACTCCACGTAGCCCGGCGCGAAGCCGTCGGCGAGAACGTGGATCCCGAGCGGCCCCACCTTCTGCGACCAGCGCTCGAAATCGCGGTCGTCGAGCAGCGGCGCGCGGCCGTCCTCGGATCGGACGCGGATCACCTGGCTGCGCGGGTACTTGCTCTCGAGGCCGATGACCAGCATCCGAAAGTCGCGCAGAGGCGCGTCGTCGAGCGCGGAACGCACGGCGACGGTGGGCATGCGGCACAGCGGGATCCAGGCCAGCTCCCCTCCGTCGATCATCCCGTCGAGCATGTAGGTGTTCCCGAAGTGCCAGTCCTCCTTCCTCACGGGATGCATGGCGCTGCGTGCGACCGACCAGCGCGGGTCGAGCGAGTTCACGGACACCATCTTGGCCGCGACCTCGGCCTCGAAGCTCCCGTTCGGGTTCGTCCAGACCGTCCAAGTCCCCGTCGGAACGATGGATCGCCAGCCGTTCGCGAGCAGGTCCCCGTCGCCGCTCCCATCGACCCTTAGAGGCACTCGCTCGGCGAGCGGACGTCCCTCGGGGTCGATGAGCTGCCCGCGCAGGACGCGCGGCCGGTGGAGCTTCACGACGAGTGCCTCGTCGCGGAACGTGTCGACGCGCGAGACCTTCCCGTCCGCCCAGTTCACCGTGCGCACGAGCTCCGGCGGCATGCCGCGCGTCGCGTACGCCGGATGATCGGCGACGACGAAGGCCTGCTCGGGACCGAGCTCGACGACGGCGTTCCCCTCGTCGTCGCTGACGGCCGTCGCGATCGGCGTCTCGCCCGGGAGCGGGCCCTCGTACGACACGATCGGATCGACGTCGAGCCGCTCGCGCGTCGTCGGCTTCGAGCGGAACCAGGGCCAGTCGTGCACGAGCTCAGAGCCGCGCGAGTCGACGTGGAAGCGCTCCGGCCAGCGCATGCGCAGCTCCGACCACGTGCCGCGCTTCGGCGGGAAGAACGCGAGGCGCGTGCCCGCGACCGGGAGCCCCGTCTCGCCGTCGACGACGCGCACGGGGAACGGCACGAGCGCTGCGGCGGCGACCGGCGCGCTCGTCGCCGCGGGAGCACGCTCGGCCTCGGCGCGCGGGGCGAGCGGCTCCGCGACCTCGTCCTTGCCCCGCACGCCGTCCGATGCCGCGCTCACGACCGTGCTCGCGCCGCCGTCTCGCTCGATGGATTCCACGGGCCGCTGGGCCCACCACCACGCCGCCGCGAGCACGAGAACGACTGCGCCTGCCACCACGAGCTTCTTCATGACCAGCGCTCCCCCGAGCAGTCCCCCACCGACTCCCGCCGCGGGCGCGAGCCGCGCTGCGTGTGCAAGAACTTGATTGCGCGCACCATCGAGTCCGCGCGCCGGCTCCGCGAGCAGCAGGAGCGCGCTCGCGATCCCCGCCGGCAGCGCGCGCTTCAGGAGCTCGCGCGCACGGTGCAACTGGACGCGCACGGCGCCCGGACTGCGGCCAAGCACGTGCGCGATGTCCGCCGCCTCCATTCCGTGCCGCAAACGCAGCAAGACCGCCGCGCGATAAGGCTCCTCGAGCGCATCGACCGCGCGTGCGAGCTCGCCCGACAGCTCGCGACGCGACGCCGACTCGAGCGGCGCGTCCTCCTCGCGCGCGAGCACTCTCTCCAGATCGAACTCGGGATCGTGCGTGCGCCGCGCGCTCTTCCGCAGGTCGCGCGCGTGGTTCGCCAGGATCCCCTGCAGCCACGGCTCGAGCGGGCGGCGCGCGTCCCAGCTCGCCGCGCGCTCCATCGCGGTCACGAACGTCTGCTGGACCAGGTCCTCCGCCGCCGCCGCGTCGCCCACGAGGTGAATCGCGAGCCGCAGGAGCCCCGGTGCGAGCGCATCGAAGACCTCGGCCAGCGCGGTCGCGTCGCCGTGGGCGCGCCAGCGCTCGAAGCAGGTCTCCGTGGGGCCGGGTCGCATCGGTGAGTATTGGACGGGAAGGCCGGGGCGTTACGGAGGATCCGCGCCGCCGGCGCGCGAACTCCCCGCCCCCCCCCCGGTCGCGCGCGACGGCGGAGCACCGCGGGGATCGCGGCATCCGGCCCGCAAGGTAGCCGCGCCCGGTGGCCCGAACGCGGGCCGTCCCGACCGTCCGGCCTGCGCTCGACGCCCCACGGCCCGGCCAGTAGGTTCCCAGCCCGCCCGGCCGCCGCTTGCGCGGGTTTTCGCGAATTCGACCGAAGGCTCGGCCGCCAGCGCCTCTCCAAGCCCGCGTCATGAACGAAACCCGAGGGCTGGAGAGCCTGGAACTCGACTTGGGCCGCGCCGCCACCCGGCTCCGCGCGGCGGGCTTCGACCCGCGGCGCACGCGGCGGCGGTTGTGGTGGTCGGAGTACGGTCCGATCGCGGGCATCGTGCTCGTCGCGCTGAGCGGCCTCCTCGCCGCCGGGATCGGGCACTGGGTGCACGTCGGCTGCGTGCTGCTCTTCCTGCTGCCGCGCCGCATCGATCGCTGGCGCGCGCGGCGGGCCGAGCGCGAAGCGCTGCTCGTCGCGGACGACTTCCTGGAGCGCGAGCGCGCGCTGCTCGAGGATCGCGCATCGGGCGAGCGCACGCTGGGCGTCCTCTTCCTCGGCGTCGGCACGCTGATCGCCGTCCTCGCGTGGACCAAGGACGGGCCCGCTCCGGGTCTGTGGACCTTGAGCGCGATGCTCGGCGCGTACGCGCTGTTCCGCATCGCCGTGATCGGCCCGGCGCTGGCGCGTGAGCTACGCGACCTGGGCGGCGAGCCGGAGGACGGCTGGCTCTTCCCCGTCCTCATGGCGGCGCTGATCGCGATCGCGCCGTTCGCCGTCGTCTACGGCATCCTGCGCCGCGCGGTACGGCGCATGCTCGGCCGCCCCGAGGAGGACGGCGAGTGATCGAGCCCTCCGTCGAAGCGCGGCTCGTCGCGGACCTGCAAGGTCGCGACCGCCGCGCGCGGGATCGCGCGCTGGACGAGTTGTTCGGGCTCGTCGGTCGCCCGCTCTTCCAACTGTGCCTGCGCGTCACGTGCCGCCCGGCGGACGCGGAGGACGCCGTGCAGGAGACGTTCATCGACGTGCTGCGCGGAGTCGACGGCTTCCGCGCCGACGCGCGCCTCACGACGTGGCTCTTCCGCGTCGCGATCCGCGCCGCGCTGCGCGTGAAGAGCCGCGGTGAGCGCGGCGAGCGCGTCTCGGCGCGCGCGTTCGACGACGTCGAGATGGAGGAGCGCGCGGCGCCCGCGACGGGCGGCGAGCGCGACCCCGCCACGCTGGCGGCCGAGCGCGAGGGCGCGGCCCGCGTGCTCTCCGCCATCGCGCGCCTGCCCGCGGCGCAGCGGACGGTGCTAGGCCTCGCGGCGCTCGACGAGCTGCCGCGGGCACAGATCGCGGAGATCCTGGGCGTGCCGATCGGGACGGTCGACTCGCGCCTCCACGCGGCGCGGGACACCTTGCGGGCGGAGTTGGAGCGCGGACAGCGCCCGACGGAATGAGGGTGCGCGCTCCGCGAGCCTGCGCTGGACTCACGCGTTCGGGGGCCGCCACAGAGCGGCCCGATCGGGGTCGGGGAGCGCGGGCGCTCGTTTCCTCGACGCGCGCGTCAGTTCCCGAGCGCTTTCTCGACCTTCGTCCGTGCCTCGATCTGCTGCGGCTGGTCCGTCGGCATCAGGCAGTTCCCCACGGCGTTCAAGAGGGTCTGCGCCGTCTCCATCGTCTGGTCCTTCGGCAGCGACTTCGCGATCTGCGCGGCACGCGACTGCATCGCCTTGAACTTCGGGCCCTCGGCCACGGCCGGCTTGCGCCACGACTTGGCGTCGGCCGGCAGCTTCGCGGCGGCGGCGCGCGCGGCGACCACGCGGCTCGCGAGCGTCGGGTGGTCGCTCATCATCTCGGGCGTCGTGTCGTAGCCCAGGTCGATCATCGCCTGGAAGAAGTCGCCGAAGCGCGCCGGGTCCCAGCCGGCGCGCGCGTAGAACTCGAAGCCCAACGAATCGGCCTCCGCCTCGTCGTCGCGCGTGAAGCCCTGGTTCAGGAAGCTGCCGAGCATCCCGGCGCCGACCGCGGCGAGACCGGCCACCTCGAGCTTGTTGTCGTCGGCCAGCGTGTACCCGAGCACCCCGGCCGCGAGCGCGCCGCCCATCGCGACGTACTGCCGGTCCATCCCCTTGCGGACGTGACGCGCGTAGACGTGCGCGTACTCGTGCGCCATCACGGCGGCGAGTTCGTCCTCGGAGCGGCACTGCTGCAGGAGCTGCGTGTAGATGTACATGTGGGAGCCGCCCGTCGTGAAGGCGTTCAAGGTCTCGCTGTTCACGAAGTGGAACTGCGAGTTCGAGAACATCCACGCCGGGTCCTCGTCGAAGTGGCTCTTCGGGCCGAAGCGCGCGTCGGAGAGCTTCTTGGCCTCGCCGACGATGCGGTCCCCCATCGACTGCAGGTAGCCGGCGAGCTCGGGGTCCTTGAGCACGGCCGGCTCGAGCTCATGGTGCGCGTCGTTGGCCTGCTCGATCACCTGCCGGTCGGTGGCACAGGCGGTGAGCGGGGCCAGGAGGAGAAGGGCGCTGAGGGTGCGTTGAATCGCGTTCATCGGAGGACTCGAGCCATCGACGGAAGACTGCGCGAGGGGGCGCCGCGCGCGCACAACCTAGCACGCCCGTGGCCAGGTCGCCGCGCCGCCGCTACCGTCCCTCGCCCATGGAACCGAAGACGGAGCGGCCGCGATCGATGCGCACACGCGCCACGATCGCGCTGTTCTGCGTCAGCATCATCTGGGGCTTCACGTTCCTGTGGATGAAGCAGGCGGTCGAGGCGATGGAGCGCGTCACCGGGCCGGGCCACGCGATCGCGGGCTCAGCGCTGTTCCTCGCGCTGCGCTTCGGGCTCGCCACGGTGATCCTCTTCGCATTCGTACCGGCCGCGCGCCGCGAGCTCGGTGGCGGAGCGTGGCGCGGCGGCGCATGGCTCGGCTTCCTGCTCGTCGTGGGCTTCGTGCTGCAGATGATCGGGCTGGGCCAGGTCACGCCAGCGGTCTCGGCGTTCCTGACGAGCCTGTACGTGCTCTTCCTCGCGATCCTCACCGCCGTGATCGAGCGTCGACTGCCGCGCGTCGGCTTCGCGATCGGCGCGCTGCTCGCGACCGCCGGGGCGGCGATCGTGCGCGGCCGACCCGAGGTCGCCGAATGGCGGCTGGGTGAGCTGCTCACCGTCGGCGCTTCGATCGCATTCGCGGTGCACATCCTGGCCACCGACCGGGTGACGAAGCGCCTCCCGGCGATGCCGGTGACGCTGACCATGTTCGTGTGGGTCGCCATGGGCGGCGCCGTGCTCCTCGCGATCGAGGCGGCCCGCGGCGAGGGGATCGGCCTCGACCAGGTCCTCGATTTGTGCCGCGATCCGTCCTTCGTGTGGCCGCTGCTCCTGACGACCGTGTTCGGGACCGTGGTGGCGCTGGCCTTCATGAACCTCTACCAGCGCGAGGTGGAGCCGGTCCGCGCGGCGATCCTCTACGCGCTCGAACCGATCTGGGCCGCCATGATCGGCGTCTCCGCGGGCGAGGACGAGTTCACGAGCTGGCTGCTCCTCGGCGGTGGACTCCTGTTGGCCGGCAACCTCGTCGCCGAGCTCGCCGGGTCGGGACCGCGCGAACGCTCGACGAAGACCTGAAGGCCGTTCCTTCCCGCGCGCTCATTTCCGAGCACGTGCTTCCAGGTCGCGGAAAGCGCTTCCGTGTGCTGACCGAACGCGTTCCCGCCTTGGATTCGCCGCTGTTTTCGCATGCGGCACGTTCCAGCGGACTTGCGCTACGAACCGCGCGTTCGACTGGCCCGCCCATGCGCCGGGGGTACGGTTCTTCGATCGCTCTCCGGTCGGCAGGCCGGGGCACCGAACCGCTCCTCCGCACACGGAGCGCGAACGCGATCACCACCCTCAACCCGCTCTCGCCTTCCGCGCCGTCGCTGCCGCAGCCGTGCGCCTTCTCGACACCTCACACCATGTCCAAGCTCCTCTCCGCGTTCTTCGTCGCAGCGAGCGCCTTTGCGTTCGCTCCCTCCTCGCTCGCCAACGGCTGTAACGGCGGTGGCGGCGGTGGAAACAACCAGTTGCAGTGTGACGCCGGTGGTCCCTACACCGTCGGCGCCCAGGCCCCGTTCGTCACCGTCCAGCTCGACGGCCGCGACTCGACCAACGAGACGGGGTACGCCTGGACCACGACGTTCCCCGGCGCCCTGTTCGACGACGCTGCGAGCGGGACGCCGACCCTGACGATCCCGGTCTCGAACGACTGCTCCTTCAACGTCGTGGTCCGCCTGACGGTCACGAACGGCAACAACTCGAAGTCCTGCCACGCCACGGTGCGCGTGCGCGACTGCACGCCGCCCGTGATCACGTGCCCGGAGAACGCCAAGGTGTTCTGCGGCTCCGACACGTCGCCCGACGCCCTGGGCCGCGCGACGGCGACGGACAACTGCGACACGGACGTCAAGGTCACCTACAAGGACACGGTGACTCCCGGCGCGTGCGCGGCCGATCGCTTCGACAGCGTGATCCGTCGCCGTTGGAAGGCCACGGACAACGACTGCAACCAGTCGGTCTGCTTCCAGACGATCGACGTCGTGAAGAACGTCACGAAGCTCGACGTGCGCCCCGGCGTCTGCCCGAACGGCTACGACCCGGACGCCTGTGACCTCCTGCCGGTCGCGATCCTGGGCCTCGACGGCTTCAACGTCGGCAACATCCAGTGGAACACGGTCAAGCTCTACGGCCGCAACTGCGACGGCGGCCCGGTGTCGGCCCAGTGCTTCACGCTCGCCGACGTCGCCGGTCCGTTCTTCGGCGGCGCGGAATGCGACTGCAGCGCGGTCGGCCCCGACGGCAAGCTCGACCTGGTCGGCTACTTCAAGCGCAGCAAGCTGAACCAGCGCCTCGGCCTCGACGATCTCCCGGCCGGCTCGGTGGTCTCGGTCGTGGTCACGGGCCGCCTTTGCGACGGTTGCAAGTTCGTCGCCGAGGACTGCCTGCTGATCCTCTGATCCCGGATGATTCGGGTTCGAAACCGCGGGCCGGCCCAGTGCCGGCCCGCGGTGTTTTCGTGCTGGCTCAGCCAAAGCGCCGACCAAGATCTCGGACGCGCCGGCGCATGGCGACGTCGCGCAGGTGCCGGCCCGGAAACCAAACGACCCGCGCGGGGCGGGTCGAGAGGACGCGTCGGCCGGTGGAACCCGTCGCCGAGGCGTGAATTGGAGCGGCTGAAGGGATTTGAACCCTCGACATCCACCTTGGCAAGGTGGCGCTCTACCACTGAGCTACAGCCGCGTAGGGCGAGGAAGGATAGCGCCCCGCGGGCGCGGGGCAAGTCCTGGCTGCCCGCCGTTTCCGGCCGGAGTTCAGCGCCCCCCGCCGGGCCGGATCCGGGACGCGACGAACTCCCCGTCCGCCCGGGCGGCCTCCGCGAGCGGCCGGCCGAGCCCCAGGGACCCGGCCAGGTGCGAGGCGAAGCGGCAGCCCGAGCCGCGCAGTTTCCCGCCCGGGATCCGCGGGTGCGCCAGCCAGACGGGCGCGGCTCCGCTCTCCTGGACCAGGTCCCGCACCGGGTCCTCCAGGCCGTGTCCGCCCTTGAGCACGACCGCCCGCGCGCCGAGGCCGAGCAGGAGCCGCGCGACGTCGAGGCGGGCCGCGAGGTCCTGCTCCAGGTCGCGGAGTGGCACGCTCGCGAGCTCGGCCGCCTCGGGGAGGTTCGGCGTCACGACGAGGTCCAGGCCGAGCAGCTCGCCGCGCAGCGACTCGACGCCGGCCGTGTCGAGGAAGCGCGTACCGCTCGAGGCCGCGATCACGGGATCGAGGACCACCGGCGTGGACGCGTGGCGGCCGCGTCGCAGGTGCGCGACGAGCTGTGCGGCGCGCGCCACGTGGGCCTCGCCGGGCAGCAGTCCGAACTTCAGCGCGGCGATGCCAGCGTGCACGTGATGCTCCGCCTCCGCGCCCCACTGCGCCGGCTCGCGCGCGCCGATCGAGCGGACGCCGCGGTCGTCCTGGTCGGTGCGCGCCGTCTCGACGCCGACGAATTCGACGGCGAGCGCTGCGAGCGCATCGCGATCGGCATCCAGCCCCGCGCCGCTCGGATCGTGCCCGGCGACCACGAGGACGCGCGGCTTCGCGTTCATTGCCCGCTCGGCTTCAGCTCGATGCGGACGCGGCCCGTGGGCGACTGCAGGACCACCGGTTCGTAGCCGTCGGCGGAGACCTGCAGCGCCGGTCCGCCCTTGGCGACGACGACACGCGCGACACCGTCGACCATGTCGTACGAACGGCCGCGCGCACGCCCCGTGCTGACCGGCCCGGCCCAGCCCGAGAGGATGGGTTGCCCGCGCTCGTCCACGACCTCCAGCTCGACCACGACGAGCAGCTGGCGCAGGTCGACGCCGACGAGTCGCGGGTCGCGGCACACTCCGCCGCGCGGGATGCCCACGGAATCCAGCACGAAAACGGGGTCGCCGAACCCCTGCGGCAGGAACGCGATGCGCGCATCCCCGGCTTCGACGTTGCTGAAGGCGAATGCGCCCGCGGTATCGGTGGACAGCGCGAGCTGCGCTCCCGACGCCTGGTCGACGCGCACGACGATCGAGCCTTCGGGGGCACCCGCGGGCAGGAGCACGGATCCCTCGAGGCGACCGTGGATCGCGATCACGAGCCGCGCGCGCTGGTCCCCGCGGCGCAGCGCCACAGTGGTCTCGGCCGCCCGGCGTTCCGGTTCGACCGCGCGCACCAGGATCGTCTCTTCCGCGGGCGGCGGGCCGCGCAGCACGAACTGACCGCGCTCGTCGCTGAGGCTCTGCGTGCGCGGATCCGGATGGCCCTGGCCATCGCACTGCTCGACCGGGGCGCCCTCGAGCGGGCGCTCGTTCTCGTCGAGCACGGTGCCGCGCACGAGCACGGGCCAGTCGTTGGCCGTGACATCGCCCAGGTCGTGCAGCGGCTGACCGGCAATGGGCGCGAGCTCGATGCGCGCCGAAGCGACGGTCCGGCCGTAGCGATTGCGCGCGACGAGCGTGAGCGGGATCGGCGCGGATGCGCGCCCGGAATCGGGCACGTGGAGTGCCGCGACGTCGACCTCGAACGCGCCGCGGTCGTCGGTGCGCGCCCCGCCCTGCTCCAACCAGGATCCAGCGGAGTCGACGTGCGCGACGACGTCGTACTCGCGCCACGGACCGCCGCGCGGATCGAGCAGCCGGCCGCGCACGCGCGGCATGGCCGACTTCGCGCCGAGCACCACGTTGGTCTCCGCCGCCGGCGTCGTGCGCAACTCGGCGCGCAAGGGATCGGGGGAACAGGCCGAGTCGGCGATCGCGACCAGGCTCAGACCGGCGGGCACGTCCTCGAAGACCGCCAGCCCGTCGACCGCCGCGCGCTCGCGAACGGCTGCGCAGTCGCTCTCGAGTCCCGTCGGCGCGAGCCGGACGCGCGTCGGACGCAGGCACGGCGCGGCTGCGACGTCGCGGACCCAGACCAGCACGCGCTGGCCGGGCGGCGCGACGAGGCGCACGCCCTGAGTCGGGATCTCGCCGCGCGGCAGCGCGACCGTGGCGCCGGAAGGCACGTCGACGGCGATGGTCAGGTCCTCGTGGCGGGATCGCGCCGCGCGCACGACGCCGTCGGCATGGCGCAGCTGCACGCGTCCGTCGGGTCCGGTGCTCCCGGTCCAGATGCGCTGACAGCTCGCGCCGCGCAGGACCACGGGCACGCGGGCTCGCGGCGCGCCCTGGGCATCGACCACTTCGACGTCGAGCGTCGTGTCGTGCGCGAGCACGATGCGCGTGTGCCCGACGTCCTCGCGTCGGATGCGTGCCCAGCCGTACTGGTCGCCGAGACGCGCATCCATGAGCATGGTTCCGGCCGTGCTGGTGAGCATCCCGAAGCCGGTGGAGTTCGTGCGCGTCGTGTGCGTCGAGGACGCGAGCACGTCGGCGGGGTCCATCGCCGCCGGATCCCGGCCCTGGGCGGCGAGCGCGTCGAGGTCGCGCTGCAGCATCCAGCGCACCGTCGCGTCGTTCGCCGGACGCCCGTCGGCTTGCAGGACGTGGAGTCCGAAGCCCTCCTCCTCGGCCGGCGGACCGGGGGGCAGTGCCCCCAGTCCGGGGATGCCGCCGTCCCGGTGCGTCGAGGGTGCGGCCCCCGCCGCCTCCTGGGGAGCGGGCGCGGGCTGCGCCGGGGACTCGGGCACGGGCTTCGAGGTCTCCGCCGCACGCGCCGGCGCCTGGGGAGGCGGAGCCGTCTCGGGGATCCGCGGGGCGACGGTGCCGGAGAGTTCGGCCGGGCTCGGGCTGCGGCGCGGAGCTTCGGGCTTCACCTCGCGCTCGGGGACGAGCGCGCCGATCACGCCGCGCGCTGCCGCACCGCGCGGCATCGGCGGACCGCTCTCGGGCCGGGCCAAGAGCGCCAGACCGGTGACCGCGAGGAGCAGGAGGCTCCAGACGGCGAGAGCGAGGGCGATCCGCGGCATGGTCGCCGTCAGGATAGCGACGGCGCGCGCCGAGCGAGGCGGCTAGCATCAGGACCGTGCTCCCGGCTCCCCTGCGCATCCCGGTGCTCCTCGCGCTCCTCGCGGTCCCGGCGTGGGCGGAGCCGCCGTCGGGCGGGCGCCCCCCCGACCTGGTGGTGCTCGTGGACGGGACGCGGCTCGAGGGCCGCGTGGTCCTCGAGGAGGCCGCGCGCGTCGTGCTGCGGGTCGGCACGCGCGACCGCGTCCTGGAGCGCTCGGAGATCCAATCGGTCGAGTCCCGGCTCGCTGCATGGCGCGAGGCGATGGAGCGCTGGCGCCACCTCGAGAAGGAGGATGCCACGAAGATCGCCGACATCGCGACCTTCGCGACGCGGCTCGGGCTGCCCGAGGAGGCGCGCGTGTTCGCGCTGCGGTCCATCGCCGCGGACCCGGAGAACCGCGTCGCGCGGGACATCCTGGGCCACGAGCGCAAGGAGAAGGACTGGACCCTGCGCGAGGACGGCCGGCGCTGGAACTGGACCGAGCGCGTCAAGAAGAGCGCCGACTTCCGCGATGCATGGGAACTCGAGACGACGCACTGGGTCGTGCGCTCGAACCTGCCGCTGCTCGAGGCGACGAACGCGATCCTCGACCTGGAGAACGTGTACGCGATCTGGTTCGACGTGATCGCGCCGCAGGTCGGTGCCTACCACCTCGACACGCCTCTGCAGGCGCAGATCCACGCCGACGCGAGCTCGTACCCGGAGCTCGGCGGCAGCCGTGGGTTCTACGACCGCGCGGGCAACATCCTGATCGTGAACGCGACGGGAGGGCTCGACCGCAGCCTGCTCGTCCACGAGGCGATCCATCAGCTCCTCTCGTCCACCGCCGTGCTGGCGCGCGGCGGGAAGGGCGCGATCGCGCCCTGGCTCGACGAGGGCCTGGCCGAGTACTTCCGCGCGACGACCGGCGGGCCGCCGGGACGGCTGGCCTACGACGCGAACGCGATCGACTCGCGCTCGATGCGCGCCCAGGTCCATGCGGTGGAGACGTACAAGCTGTCGCGCATCCTGACCTTCGACAGCGGCGAGTACCTGTCGACATCGCGGCAGGACCTGAAGTACGCGCAGTCCTACAACTTCGTGCACTTCCTGATGGCCGCCGACGGCGGGCACTTCCGCGAGCGTTTCTTCCTGTTCCTGCGCAGCGCGTGGAACGGTCAGGGATCCTCGACCGACCTGGAGGCGGCGATCGGCGCGAAGGTGGATGCGATCGAGAAGGCCTGGGTCGCCTGGGTGCGAGACCGGGCGCGCTGAGGCCCGTCAGAATCGGGCGTCGACCAGGTACTGCACCGCCGCCAGGATCTCCGCGCGTCCGTGCCGCGGGTTGATCTCCAGCACGCGCTCGGCGCTGCTCGGCACGTAGTTGGCCACGAGCTTGAAATCGACTTCGCCCGCGCCGGGCGGCATCTCGGTCAATCCGTCCGCCGAGTCCTGCAGGTGCACGCCGATCATCCGCGGCGCGTAGGAGTCGAGCCACTGGCCCTGGGCCGGCAGGCCCGCGCGCTCGCGCAGGTGGATGCGACCGGTGTCGTGCCAGTAGGCGAGGCCGCGACGCTCGAGATCGTCGAGCACCCAGCCCACGGCCTGGAAGTTCAGGAGGTCCAGGAAGCTGTCGCCCGGCTCGATGGCGACCTTGGTCTCGGGGTACTCGCCCATCACGGTGTGGAGCGAGCGGCACAGGTGCTCGACCTGACGCTGACCGCGGCGCTGGACGCGCCCGACGAGTTCGCGCACCGCTTCCTTGGCCTCGTCGGTCGGGCCTTCGCGGACGAGTCGCGCGCGCAGGCGGTCGGACTCCTCCTGGAGGACCTTGTCCTCGACCTCGCAGCCGCGGACGATCACGGTCGGGCACTGGTAGCGCTGCGCGAGGCGCACGTGGCGGCGCAGCGAGTTCACGGCCATCTCGCGCTGGTCCTCGGACAGGGAGCCGAGCTTGGTGCCCGACATGTGCTCCGAGCGCGGGTCCAGGCAGCCCGTCACGATGGAGCGGACGGAGATCCCGGTCTCGCGGCGCGAGTCCTCGAAGCCGTTCAGCTTCACCGGCGCGTCCAGGAGGCCCAACTCGATGCGACGAAAGCCCATCGCGACCGCGGCGAAGGCCTGGTCCTCGATGGTCTTGAGCCGCGACCCGTAGCAGGTCGTGGACAGGGTGAATTCGTTGGGGATCCCGGGTTGGGTCAACACGACCGACCTTGCCCCCCTGGGCGGGGAATTCCCGCGGGGACTGCTTGGATGGGTTTCGACCGGAGGCCTGCGAGACCTCAGCGGAAACGTACCTCAGGAATGGGATGCCGGATCCGGCACCCCAACCCCGTTTCGCCGGGGATGTGGAACTGGTTTCCGCATGCCCTGGCTCGCCGAGCCTCGCGAGCGGGGGAAACCGGACACGAGCGGGGTGACGACCGCCACCGGCACGCCCCGAGGGTAGGAACTCCGAAAAGGAACCGCGAAAGCCGCGGTGAAGACCTGGCTGGCCGCCGACCGGCCTCAGACGCGGACGTCGGCGCGCGCGCCGAGGAGCGCGCCGTGGCGTTCGAGGATCGGATCGACCTCGGCGGCCAGGAACTCGTCCACCTGTTCCGGGGCGCGCCCGACGTATCGGGCCGGGTCGAGCAGGGTGTCCAGGCGGCTCGCCAGACGGCCCAGCACGGGGTCCTCGGAGAGCAACGCCCGCAGTGGGTTCTCCTGGCCCGCCAGGATGGCCTCGGAAGCCGTCCGGCTGGCTCGCCGGATCGACTCGTGCACGTCCTGACGGTCGGCGCCGGCCTTCACCGCCTCCATCATCACGTGCTCGGAGGCCAGGAAGGGCAACTCGGCCGCGAGGTTCTTGGCGACGACGTGCGGGCGCACGACGAGCCCGCGCGCCACGTCGAGCTGCAGGATCAGGATCGCGTCCGTGGCGAGGAACGTCTCGGCGATCACGATGCGCCGGTTCGCGGAGTCGTCCAGGGTGCGCTCGAGCCACTGGTTCGCCGCCGTGTGCGCGGCGTTGTCGAGCGCGGAGATCACGTAGCGGCCGAGCGAGCAGATCCGCTCCGAGCGCATCGGGTTGCGCTTCCAGGGCATCGCCGACGAGCCGATCTGGCGCGTCTCGAACGGTTCCTCGATCTCCTTGCGACTCGCGAGGAGACGCAGGTCGGTCGCGAACTTGTGCGCGCTCTGCGCGATCGAGGACAGGACCTGGAGCACGCGGAAATCGGCCTGGCGCGGGTACGTCTGCCCGGTGACGCCGAACGACCGCTCGAAACCGAAGCGCGCCGTCACGCGCGCGTCGAGATCGCGCACCTTCTGGTGATCGCCGCCGAAGAGCTCCAGGAACGAGGCCTGGGTCCCGGTCGTGCCCTTCACGCCGCGGAAACGCAGCGTGCGCTCGGCGTGCTCGAGGTCCTCGAGATCGTGCACGAGATCCTGGATCCACAGCGTCGCGCGCTTCCCGACCGTGGTGGCCTGCGCCGGTTGCAGGTGGGTCCAGCCGAGCGTCGGCAGGGCGCGGTGCGTGCGGGCGAAGCCCGCCAGCGCGCCGATCACGTTCACGAGCTTCGTCTTGACGAGCGTGAGGCCTTCGCGCATCGCCAGCAGGTCGGCGTTGTCGGTGACGTAGCAGGACGTGGCGCCCAGGTGGACGATCGGCCGCGCGGTCGGGCAGAGGTCGCCCCAGGCGTGGATCTGGGCCATGACGTCGTGGCGCAGCTCGCGCTCGTAGCGCGCGGCCGCCGCGAGGTCGATGTCGTCCACGTGCGCCTCGAGCTCGGCGATCTGCTCCTGCGTGATGGCGAGGCCGAGCTCGCGCTCGCACTCCGCCAGCGCGATCCACAGGCGCCGCCAGCGCGTGATCTTCGCGCGCTCCGAGAAGTTGGCCAGCATCGCGGGGCTCGCGTAGCGCTCCGAGAGCGGCGAGCGCCACGAGTTCGATGCGTCGTTCGTCGTCGTTTCGTCCTTCACAACCACGTGATCTCCGGTGCCATGCGCGGCACGAAGGTAGCGAGACCGGCCGCCGCGATGCACGCCGCGATCCCGATCAGGATCGCCAACGCGAACTTTCGCCGGTCGTGCGCAGCGCGGAGGACGGAAACCGCGGACGCCGCCCCGCACAGGTCCGTGAGCACGTCGAAGGCCGATGCGTCGCGGCCCGGGACGGTCCCCTGGTGCAGTTCGTCCACGGCTCCGTGCAGGACGCAGAAGGCCAGGATCCAGAACGCGGCGCGAGCCGTCGGCGCGACGTCCGCCCCCGGGCGGCGGACCGCGAGCGCGAGCCACAGCGCGAGCCCGGCGTACTCGGGCGCGTGGGCCAGGTTCGTGACCCATGCGCCCGTGTGCGAGCCCTGGGAGAGGTCCGAGGGCGGCTGCGCCGACAGCGTCCAGATCAGCACCATCCAGGCGCACAGGAGCGCCGCGCCGATCCCGGGATGCACGGCCCGCAGCCGTGCGAACATCCGACGGAGGGCCTCCACCGCGGCCTAGGCCCGCGCGTAGTTGCGCACCGCGACGAACTCGACGCCCAGTCCGTCCGCGCTGCGCACGACGTCGAGGCTGTCGACCATCTGTGCCAGGAGGAAGAACCCGCGGCCGCGGTCGTCGTCCAGGTCGGGTTCGTCCGACGGACTCATGCGCGCGCGCAGCTCGTCGGGATCCGCGCCACCCTGATCGCCGACGCGCAGCGTCCAGCCGTCCACGCGCACGACGAGGACGAGCGACATGCGCACGCGCGAACGCAGGTCCTCCTCGCGCAGGGCTCGCTCGCCGCCGCCGTGGTCGACGGCGTTCGTCAGCAGCTCGCCGGCGACGAACTCGAGCGTGTCGATCTCGGCCGCGGGCACGCGTTCGCGCTGCGCGAACTGGCGCAGGACACCGCGCGCCATCCGCTCGGCGCTGTGCGCGGCGGGCAGGTCGAGCCGCAGTTCGTGCGGCGGTGCGGCACCATTCTGCGTCATCGGGGGAGCGGCAGGAGGTCCAGGGACAGGTCGAGCGCCGGCGCCGAATGCGTCAAGGCCCCCACCGAGATCCGGTCCACGCCGGAACGCGCGACGTCGCCGATCGTGCGCTCGTCGATGCCGCCCGAGGCCTCGAGCTCGACCGGACGTCCGCGCGCCGCCGCGCGGGCGCGCAGGAGCGGAGCGAGCCGCGCCATCTCGGCCGGCGTCATGTTGTCGAGCAGGACCACGTCCGCGCCCCCGTCGACCCCGGCCAGGGCTTCGCGCTCGTCGCGCGCTTCGCTCGTGATGCGCACGCCGGACCCGACGGCACGGCGGAGGTCGGCCAGCACGCCCTCGAGCGGCCGGCCGGCGAGCTCGATGTGGTTCTCCTTGACCATGACCTCGTCGAAGAGGCCGAAGCGGTGGTTCTCGCCGCCGCCGCAGCGCACGGCGTACTTCTCGAGCGTGCGCAGGTTGGGCGTCGTCTTGCGCGTGTCGAGGATGCGCGCGGGCTTCATGCCGGCCGCGCTGGCGAGGGCGACGTAGCGCGCGGTCAACGTCGCGATGCCGGACATGCGCTGGACGAAGTTGAGCGCCGTGCGCTCCGCGGTCAGGAGCGCGCGGGCGGAGCCCTCGACGCGCACGAGGATCTCGCCGCGCGCGATGCGCGACCCATCGCGACCGAGGATCGCGACCTTCGCGCCCGGATCGCAGAGCTCGAAGGCGCGCGCGAAGACGGCCAGGCCCGCCGCGACGCCGTCGGACTTCGGCAGCAGGGTCGCCACGGCGCGCGCGTGCTCCGGGACCGCGTGCGCGGACGTGAGGTCGCCGCCGCCGCGGTCCTCCTGCAGTGCGAGCCGCACGACCGCGTCGATGTCGGCCAGAGCCAAAGGCGGCGGGACGCCGCGCCGCGGCGCGGGAAGCGCTCCCGCGCTGCGCGGACCCGCGTCGGAGGCCGGAACGGTCGATCGGGGGTCCAGAGGGCGTGCGGTCACGGTGACTCCCGCCGAGTGTACGCGTGTTCTCGCGGAGGCTCCACCGCGGCGCTCGAGAGAGCCTGCTGGACCGCCGCGGCCGTCGCGTCCCCGATCCCCGAAAGGGACGTCCAGGCCGTCGGCCCCCCGCGAAGCCCGCCCCAGCGCGCTTCCACGATGGCGAGAGCCCGTGCCGGTCCGATGCCGGGCAGCGCGCGCAACTCGCGGGCCGCGAAGGCGTCCGGATCGACGCGCGCGGCGCGCGGCGACGGAGTTGACCCGCGGCCGGCCTTGTCCCCGTTGGGCCCAGCACGTGGGCCAAGGGCCACCGGGAGAAAGATGAGGCCCGCGAGGAACCAGACGGGGGCATCCAGGTCGTGGCGTCGCATCGATTCCTCCCCGACGAGGACGAATCAGCCCCGCTCCAGTCGCGAGAAAAGTGGGAATTGCCCCGGCGAGCCCGTGAAGCGCGCGCGGGCTCTCGCGCCACGAAGCGTCGCCGCCAGGATCGGAGATCCCACGGATCGATCTTCGGTCGACCCCTCAGGCGGGGCCAACCGAACGGCCCAGCCGGGCTCCGAGCCCAAGGCTCGGACCGGCGGCGAAGTCGCGTTCGACCACGGCCGCCAGTTCGCGCAGCCCCGCGGCGAAGGGCGCCGTCGGCTCGCGGCGGACGACCGGCGCGCGCGCGTTCACGCACCGGACCACCGCCCGGTCGTCGGGCAACCACCCCAGACAGCGCACATCGCGCGCGAGGAACTTGTGCGCGGCTCCGCGGAGGCGTTCGGCCACTTGCGTCGCTTCGGCCTCCGAGGTGGCGCGGTTCACGACGAAGCAGGGCGCCGCGCGCGGATCGCGCTGGAGCAGCACCTTGAGGAACGCATAGGCGTCGGTCAGCGCGGTGACGTCGGGCGTCGTGACCAGGAGC
The DNA here is from genome assembly GCA_026692665.1 of Planctomycetota bacterium. Lineage (GTDB taxonomy): Bacteria > Planctomycetota > UBA1135 > UBA1135 > JAEUHZ01. The sequence goes on along the minus strand of JAPLOF010000020.1, from coordinate 28,593 downwards.
ACGCGATCGCAGGCGGCCGCGAGTGCCACGGTCTGCGTCGAGATGCCCGCGCCGGAGTCGACGAGCACCCAGTCGTACTCGCGCTCGATCTCGCTGACCGCGCCCGCGACGAGCGACATCTCCCACGGCTCCAGCGACGCCACGTGCGAGACGCCACTGCCCGCCGCGAGCAGGTCGAGGTTCTGGCCGCAGTGCGCGACGACGTCGCGCGGTCCCGCGCGACCTTCGACGAGATCGACGAGCGAGTGCTCCGGCGCGACGTCCTGCAGGATGTGCGCGTTGCCCACGCCGAGGTCGGCGTCGATCACGAGGACACGCCGCGTCTCGGCCAGCACCGCGGCGAGCGACGCCGTCACCACGGACTTGCCGGTGCCGCCCTTGCCGCTCGCGATGCACAACGAGCGCGCGTGCGTGCCCGGTCCCGGCGCGGGTCGACGCAGAGGCCCGGCCGGCACCGCCGCGGCGCGGCGACCGTCCCAGGCGAGGATCCGCCGAGCGTGATCCCAGTTCATCGTGCGAGTTCGGAGGGCGCGCGGCCGGGGCGGCTGCCTCCGGCCTCGCGTGGGCGCGATCGGACACCCTTTCGGACGCCATCTCAAGCCTCTCCTCGGGGGGCTGGGCGGAGGCCTGGGAGTGACGCAAGTCCTTGCGGGCAAAGGGCTGGGGTGATGCCACCCTGCTCCGGCCCGAAGCCCCACCCGGAAAGGATTGCACATTCCTAGGGAATCGCTACACTGCGGGCGATTCGGCCATCGAGCCCGGCCCGCGTGGAACGGCTCCCCTTTGGGGGCCGGCGCGAGCCTCGGGGCCCCGAGGCCCTGATTCCCCCAATCGCCTCTCAGCACGAGTCGCAACCATGATGTCCAAGTTCCTCACGGGTCTGCTCGTCGCGAGCGCCGCGTTCGGCCTGGGTTCGCAAGCCAACGCCGGTAGCCTCGACAAGCCGGGCAGCCTGCTGCTCTTCCCCTACTTCAACAACTCGCGTGGTCAGACCTCGTTCCTGACCGTCACGAACACGAACAACAACTTCAACCAGGTCGGCAGCCTCTTCGCCGGCACGGTCGACGTCGAGTTCGTCTACATCGACGGCGAGTCCTGCCTCGAGTTCAACCGCACGCGTCGTCTCACCCCGAACGACACGATCACGGTCAGCACGCAACTCGACAACCCGAACGACCCGCGTGGCTACGTCTACGTGTTCGCCAAGAGCCCGACGACGGGCCAGGCGATCTCGTGGAACTACCTCGAAGGCGATTCGATCCTCGCGTCGAGCAGCGACAACCTGAACACGAACCTCTCCCCGATCGTCTACCGGGCGATCGCGGCCGATGGCGTGGCCACGGATGCCGAAGGTGACGGCGTGCGCGACATGGACGGCGTCGAGTACGAAGCCAACGCGGACGAGCTGCACATCCCGCGCTTCATCTCCGATCCGAACTCGTCGATCATCCTGATCGGCCTGACGGGTCTGAAGTTCACGACGATCGTGAGCTACCTGGCCTACAACGACAACGAAGAGGCCTTCTCGGGCCAGGCTTCGTTCGACTGCTGGGACTTCAAGAAGCTCTCGGTGCTCTCCGGCATCTTCACGGACAGCTTCCTCGAGTCGACGAACGACAACGCGCTGGAAGAAGTCAACGGCTACGAGACGGGCTGGATCCGGATGACCGGCCAGACGGCCTTCTCGACGGCTCAGCAGCGCTCGAACCCGGCCTTCATGGCGGTGCGCGTCGACGAGGCCCGCAACGGCTCGCTGCCCTACGGCATCGGCACGAACCCGAACGGCGACCTCCTGCCGCTCGGCCCGTTCGGTGACAACACGGCCAACGCGCCCTGACGTCCGAAGGAGTGCCCAGGCATTCCGACCCCCGGGGGCGGCACGCGAGTGCCGCCCCCGGTGTCATTTCCGGGCCCCGGCAGAGGTCCGATGCCGGCGGCTGCCGAGCAGCCGCTGCCGGTGCGATGGCCCGCTAGCCCTCGCCGCGCAGAGCGGCGAGTTCGTCCTCGGAGAGCAACGGCCCGGTCGGCAGCAGCGCCCGGGGGCTCTCGGCCCGCTCCCCCGGGTCGGCGTCATCCGCCTCACGGGCCTCCAGGAGCGCGCGCACCGCGCCCTCGAGAACGCGCTCCACGTCCGCTTCCGCGGCGACGTCGAACCGCTCGCCGCTCACCTCGGCTTCGAGCCTTCCGTGCGGGGCACGCAGCGTCACGAGCGTCGCATTGCCGCGGCGCCACACGATCGCGCGCGCCGCCGCGGCCGGGTTCGCGGCGGGATCGATCCGCCCGATCCCGGCGCGGACGCGGTCCACGAACCCGCGGGCCTCGGCGCCGAGGCGTTCGTCCCAGGCCGGCCTGCGCAGCGGATCGGCGTCCGAGCGCGCGCAGGAGAACTCCGCCAGATCCTGCTCCGTTCCCCGCGCCGAGTGCAGGCTGCGCACTTCGAACATGCGCAGATCGTCCGTGCGCAGCGTGGCGAGCGCGGCGACCGTCTCCGCGTCGGGCTCGTCGACGATCAGGACGACGTACGGCGCGAGTTCCGGGTCGGCGCCCAGCCGGCGCGCGAGGAGATCGCCGCGCGCATCGCACCAGGCCAGCGCGTCGATCGCCGCCAGCACCGATTCCCTCCCCCGCGCGCGGAGCGCGAGCACGACCCGGCCGTCGCCGTCGATCCCGGCGCAGGCGGCGGTCCGCGGCCCGCTCCCTTCGAGGCCGATGCCGGGAGCCGGCGCCAGCACGACGTCCTCGTCACGCAACTCGAAGGTCCCGAGCATGTCCGCCAACGCCGCGGTCGGCAGGGCGCTCGAGTGCTCGGTCCGCGGAAGTCCCACGCCGACAGTATTCACGGGCCGAGCGCGCGACGGAAGGCCGCGAAACCGGTCAGGCGCGCCGGCGCACGGGACGGGCCGCATGCGCGACGATCGCGTTCACGGAGGCGCTCCGTCGGTTCCGGCCCGTCCGGCCCCCGAGCTCGATCCCCTTCGCCGGCGCGGCCCGTCCGTCGGGCTCGGCCCGGATCGCGGCGGCCGGTCGCGAACGGCGACCCGCGGCCTGCACGGCGCGCTCGATGGCCGCCGGCAGAGCGCGCGCGCCGCGCGCGGGGAGCGCCAGCTTCGTGCGTTGCAGGTGGGCGAGCGCCAGCGCCAGGGCATCGGTCGCGTCGAGGGGCAGGTCGAGTTCGCGGACGTCCAGCGCGTGCATGACCATCCGTGCGACTTGGCGCTTGTCCGCGGCGCCGTGACCGACGAGGGCCTTCTTCGCGACGGCGGGCGGCAGCTGCACGACCGTGGCCCCGGCTCCGGCCGCACAGGCCAGGATGACCCCCCGGCCCTCGCCGATCCGCAGCGCCGACTGCAGGTTCTTCGAGGCGAACGCCTGCTCGACCACGACGACCGCGGGCCCGAGCTTCGCGATCAGTTCGTCGAGCTCGCGGCGGATGTGCGCCAGCCGAGCGGGGACGTCGCCTTCCGCCGGCGCACGCAGCACTCCCGCGGCGTACAGGCGCGGCCCACGCGCCGCATCCACGATGGCGCCATAGCCGACGACGCGGGTGCCCGGGTCGATGCCCAGGACGACGAACGGCTTCGGTCGGACAGGCGGGGTCAAGGCACGGACGCTTCCCTTGCGCCCGCGGCGGACCCTACGCTCTCGAACCGCCGCGCGGAAGCGCGCGCCGAGATGGCCGCCCGACCCCCCGAAGTCCCGAGCACGTCCGCCCTGATCGTCGCCGCCGGCAGCTCGACGCGGATGGGCGCGGGAGCCGGGATCCGCAAGCCCTTCCTGGCGCTCGGCGGACTCACCGTGATCGAGCACGCCTGCTCCGCCTTCGACCGCGTCGCGGCCGTGACGGAGATCGTGGTGGTCGGACACGCGGACGACCTGGATCGGCTGCGCGCGCTGGCCGCGTCTTCCAGCGCCATGCGCAAGGTCCGCGCGCTGGTCCCGGGCGGCGAGCTGCGCACGGATTCCGTGCGCGCCGGCGTGCGCGCCTGCGCTCCCGGTTCCGAACTGGTCGCGGTGCACGACGCCGCGCGGCCGCTCGTGACGAGCACGATCATCGAGCGCGCACTCCATCTCGCGGCCCGCGAGGGCGCGGCGCTCGTCGCCGTGCCCGTCGTGGACACGGTGAAGACCTCGGCCGACGGAGAGCGCGCGGACGCGACGCTCGACCGCAGCGTGCTGTGGGCCGCGCAGACGCCGCAGGTCTTTCGCCGCGCCCTGCTCGTCGAGCTGCTCGAGCGCGCCGCTCGCGAGGGCTTCCGCCCCACGGACGAAGCCGCGCTCCACGAACGCTACGTGGGTCCGATCCCGATCTCGCGTGGCGCGAGCCACAACGCGAAGCTCACCACGCCCGAGGATCTCGCCGTGTTCACAGCCTTGTTGCGCCTGCGCCAGGAGTCGGACGCGTGAAGATCCGCGTGGGCCTGGGTTTCGACGTCCATCGGCTCGTCGCGGGGCGCGAGTGCCGCCTGGGCGGCGTCGTTCTGCCGCATCCGACCGGCCCTCTCGGACATTCCGACGGAGACGCCGTGCTGCACGCCATCGCGGATGCCGTGCTGGGCGCCGCCGGCCTGGACGATCTGGGCACCGCCTTCCCGGACCGCGATCCGCGCTGGAAGGACGCCGACTCCGCGACCCTGCTGCGCGAGTGCGCCGCGCGGGCCCGCTCCGCCGGTTGGCGCGTGGGAAACGTCGACGTCGTGATCGCGACCGAGGGGCCGCGGATCGCTCCCCATCGGTCCGCGATGCGCGCACGGATCGCCGAGATCCTCGGGATCGACGCCGACGACGTGAACGTGAAGGGCAAGACGTTGGAGGGGCTCGGAGCGCTGGCTGGCGGAGCGGGAGTCGCCGTGCAGGCGGTCTGCCTCCTCCAGCACGACGGGAACTGACCCGATTGCGTGGCTGCGGCCAGCTGGGTCCGTTTCGCTCGGGCTCACTCCACGAAGGACGAGGCCAGCACCCACGCCGCCCAGTCGCGCGGTGGAGCGCGGCGATCGCGCAGCGCGGACTTCGCGCGCCACAGGGCTTCCGCCGGCTCGAGACCCTTCTCCCAGAGGCCGCGGTAGAAGGCGGCCATGAGCTCGCGCGTCGCCTCGTCCGGCACGCGCCACAGTGAGGTCACGCAATCGCGGGCCCCGGCGGCGAGCAGTGCGCGCTGGAACGAAGCCACGCCTTGTCCCGTGATGACCTCGCCACGACCCGTGTCGCAGGCCGACAGGACCGCGAGATCGCAATCGCGCAGGTCGAGGCTGGCCAGTTCCTCGGCCGAAAGCGTCGCGTCGCGATCCGCGTTGGCGCCGGCGAGGACGAGTTCGCAGCGCACCATCGGCACGAGCGCGCGCAGCGAACGTCCGAGATCCGGGGACATGTCGTCGCTGACGGCCGTCAGCAGGCTGCGGGGCCCTTCCTCCTCGTCGAACGAACCGTGCGTCGCGACGTGCAGCCAACGCGCGGCGGGGGCACGCGCCGCGAGCCGGCTGGCACTCGCGTCGGCGCCGCGCAGGACCTCGACGAGCGGTTCCTCCGCGCCACGGCCTGCGCGACGGATCGCGGCGACTGCGTCGATCTCGCGCCCGGTCGCGGGGAGCGGAGACCAGCGTGCGACCGCTCCCTCGGGCGGAGCACCGAAGTCCGGATCCCCGACGACGACGAGCGTGCCGGGCACTCCGCTCCGAGGAGGACGATCCTGGGTGTCGAACGACCACACGATGCGGAGACGCAGGCGATCTCCGAGCAATTCGTCGCCCGACCCGGAATCCGGCAGGGCGTCGAGCGGCAGCGCGAGCAGCGGTCCGTCCAGTGCGACCGACCAGCGTCGCGCAGCGGAGACCTGCGCCCGGACCGGATCGACGACGAGCGCGCGCACCCGTTCGCCCGTCGTGCGGAACGCGGAGCGGTCGAAGGGCACGCGCTCCAGTTCGACGCGCCAGGCGTGGCACGCCGCCTCGATCGGGGCCAACGGTCCCAGATCGATCCAGGCGACCGCGCCTGCGGGGCGCACGACGAAAGCCAGGAGCGCTTCCTCGATCCCCCGCGATCGCGGTTCGGAAGCGCGGTCGCGCCGGCGAACGCGCCAGCTCACCGCGACCTCGTCCGCCGCGAGATGGCTCGCGACGGCGGCCGCCGAAACGGAGCGCGGCACGGAGCGGGAGTCCGCCAGGCTCTCGCGCAGAGCGCGTTCGGCTGCGTCTCGGCGCTCGACGGCCTGGCCGAGGACCGCGGGCGCCGCGGCACGGGCGGCTCGCACGACATCGATCTGAGACCTGCGTGCGGACTCGCGCAGCTCCCGGGATTCGGCGCCGCCGGTCTCCGCCGCGCGCAACGAATGCGCCGCCGCGATCCCGATGCCGCGCGCTCCTTCGACCAGCTCGAACGCCAGGGCCTCCGCTCCAGGACGCACCGCCGCGAGATCGGCCTCCAGCAGGAGAGAAAGGGCCGAGTCGAGGATCAGGGTCGAGTTGCGCACCGCCGCCTCGGCCTCGCGCGAGGAGAGGATCAAGGCACGGGATTCCAGCATGGCGCGCAATGCCCGTGCCGCTTGTTCGGTCGCGTCGCGGGCCTCCGTGCGCCGCCCGCGCTGAGCGTCGGTCCCGGCGCATTGGAGCTCGACGCGCAGCCGTTCCGGATGGTCCGGCGGGAGGACCTCCCGGGTCGCCGCCAGGAGTTCCGCCTCCACCTCCGCGGCTTCGTCGTAGCGGCCGAGTCCGCCCAGGGCCAGCGCTCGATTGCGCATGACCACGCGCATGAACACCTGGGTCGGTGGGAGTTCTCCCGCGAATTCCTCCATGAGTTTCGCGAGTTCGCGTTCCGCGGACTCCAGTACGCCGCGGCGCAGGTCGATCGCCGCGAGGTTCAGGCGCGCCTGCAGGATCAACGCGTGGCTCGGCGCGAGCTCGGGCGGCGGTTGGGCCAGGATGCGCGCGATGGTCACGCGTGCGGTCTCGTCCTCGCCCGCACGGACCTGCGCCAGCGCGGCGTTGAGCTCCGCGATCGCGATCGCGACGTGTCCGGCTGGATAGCTCGCGCGCGCGGCGGCCAGCGATTCCTCGGCCAGGATCCGGCCGGCCAGGTAGTCGCCCTGCTCGGTCACGATGGCGCTCAGGACATTGCGGATCTGCAGGTCGAGCGGCGAGCCGGGGACGATGCGGGCGCCGGAGGCTCGGACCTCCTCGACGTAGGATCGGCCGCGCTCGAGGTCGCCGAGGTAGAAGGCCACGACTGCGAGATTCGCGCGCAGCTGAGCTCGATCCAGGTCGGCGGTCGGCAGGGATTCGTCGTAACCGCGCAGGGCGATCTCCCACTGGTCCCGCGCGCCGCGCATGTCTCCCGCGGCGTACAGGAGCGCGCCGAGCGCGGATTCCGCGGCATGGAGCGCGCGATCCGCGGGTTCGAGCGTGCGCCGGAACACGGCCGCCGCGTCGCGCGCGTCGTCCAGGGCCTCCGCGGGTCGACCGAGCTGCGCCAGGACGCTGCAGCGCTGGAGGACGGCGCGGCGCCACCGTCGTGAGTCCGGAGGCAGGATGTCGCGCGCGACCTCGAGCCACCGTTCGGCGGCCGCCAACGCCGCGGGGTAGTCGCCGGCGCTGGCGAGACTCTCGACGACATCCTGGAGCACCGTCTGCAGCGCATCGCTCGTCGCGAGCCCCTCGTGAGCCGCGAGCTCTTCCGCGAGGGCCCCCAGGGCCGCGTGATGTTCCTTCGCGGCATCGGTCGCGAGCCCGGCGACCGCGGCGGCGAGCTCCGCGCGCGCGCTCGACGCCGCGGCGCGCCAGGCGTCGGTCTCGGCGAGTTCGACGGTGACGAGCCGGGCAGCGCCGCCGCCCTCCTTGGCGTGCACCACGAGGCGCAGCGGCTGTCCGGGTTCGACGGAAAGGTCGAGCCAGGGCGCAGGCCGCCCGCCCGAGTCGTCGTCCTCCGCGAGACGCGTCCCGTCCGCGCGCTCCACGGCGAGGGTCGCGTCGAACTCCGAACCCTCGACCCAGGCGCGCAGGGTCCCGGCGACCTGCGTCACGCGCTCGGCGGTCGCCGAGCCCGCGGGGGGCTCGACGGTCAGGGTCACGACCGACCGGATCGGTGCAGGGTCCCCGGTCGTGAGCGCGAGAGCGATCAGACCGTGGACGAGCATCGGCACATGGTATCCCCGCCGGAAATCGCGGATGCTGGAGGGCGCGTGGAGAAGGCCCGATCCCTGGCGAACGCGTGGGATTCCGCCCGCCGCGGGGACGCTGCGGCGCGGGCGGAACTCGCGGCTGTCGCGCACGAGGTCGCCAGGCACGAGTTGGCGGCGCGCCGGGTCGCACCCGCCGACGCCGAGGACCTGGCCCAGGAGGCCGTCCGGTCCTTCCTTTCCTACCTGGCCGGCCCGGGCGAGGTTCCGGCCGAGATCCGTGCATTCCTGAAATGGCGGGCGCTGGGCGTCCTCTCGGACCATCGGAAGCGCCGCCGCTCCCGAGCCATGGAAACCGCCTACGAAGATCCGCCCGAGCCGACCGTGGAGCATCCCGGACCGATCGCGCTGGCGGTGGCCGGCCAGGTGCGCGAAGCGCTCGCCGACTGCCGCGCGCGTCTCGCGCCCGACGCGCGCGCCGTCCTGGCGCTGCGCTACGAAGGCGGGCTCGACGCGGGCGGAATCGCCGCGCAGTTGGGCGTCACGCGCAACGCGATCCATGTGCGGACGTTCCGGGCGCTCGCGGCCTTGCGCGAGTGCCTCGTCAAGAAGGGCATCGATCCGGAGGACGCGCCATGAGCCCGATGCGCGACGAGGACTTCGTGCTCGCCGGCCGCTTCGTCGACGGCGAACTGGGCGAGCCGGAGCGGACCCGCTTCGAGCTGCGCCTGTCGGCCGAGCCGGACCTGGCCCAGGAGGTCGAACGCCTGATGCGCACGGACGAGCTCGTGCGACGGGAGGCCGAACGCGCCGCCGCCTCGCGAGCCAGCGGGACGCGCGGCGAGGCGCGGGCGGTGGACGAAGTCTCGCGACGGCGCTCGCGTTTCCGCCTGCTGACGGCGCTGGCCCTCGCGGCGGCGACGGTCCTCGCCGTGCTCGGTCTCCGGAGCCTGCTCCACGACGGACCCGACCGCTCGCGGACCGTGGAGGTCGCGCTCGCGCCGAGCTTCGAGTCGGCCCGGGAGTGGATCGCCCGCGATCCCGACCTCGCCGACCAACGGCCGCCGGGACTCGACGATCTGCGCGGCGCGAACGAAGCGCCGAACGTGGACGCCCGCGCGTTCGTCGAAGCCGCGCGGCGCGTCGAATCCCGCGCGTTCGGCGCCTCGCAGCCGGCCGAGATGACGGCGACGTTCTACGCGCTGCCCGTGCGCGCCACCGAGGCGAGCTTCGTGCTCGTCTTCGCGTTCCCGAGCCGCGGAACTCCGCTGCGCCACTGGCCCGAAGGCGATCCCGCGCGTCTCGAGGCGGCGCGCATCGAGGCCGGCGACCACGTCCTGCCCGGTCCGAGCTTCCGGCTGGTCGACGATCCGCGCGGAGCGCGCGTCGAATACCAGCGCGGCTTCCTCGTCCCGATCGGCGCCGGGAGATTGGAAATCGTCGTGGCCTCGCGCCCGGCGAGCGGCGCGGACCTGGATCCCGCGTTGCTCGTGCCGGGTCCGGATGCGGCAGCGACGCGCGCCCGCCTCGCCGCGGCGGGTTTCGACACGCGCACCCTGTTCGTGCGCGAGCCGTAGTCCGATGCGGCGCGGCACCCGCGCCTGGATCGTGGGTCAGGACCTCAGCGCAGCACGATCGGCAGCGACTGGGTCAGACGCGTGCCCCCATTCGCGTCCGTGCAGCTCGCCTGCGCGACCACGAGGAAACCGGGCGGGAGCGTGGCGGGCAGGTTGAAGGTGAAGCTCGCCGTCCCCGACGCCGGGGCCGCCGTTGTCGTCCACGACCCACGTGTTCGCGGCCGCGGCCGCGGCGAACGCCCTCACGGCCAGAAAGGGCCGAAGCCGTGCGGGAAACCGACTCATGGGACCGCCTCCGAGGGGTCACGCGGGACGCGGCTGGGGGCCGCACCCGGTCCAGGCCCCTAGGCCCGGACCGTTGCAACTTCAGGGCGAGCGCGCGGAAGCCGTCTGCACGGGGTCTTCCAGGGCGGGCGCGCCGCCCAGGGCCTTGTAGAGCGCCACCGTCCCGGTGCTGACCGCGGACTGGCTCTGCACCAGCTGGGTCTCGGCCGACAGCACCGCCCGTTGCGCATCGAGCACGTCGAAGAAATCCACGAGGCCCTGCTGGTTCAGGTCGCGCGCGAGCACGAGCGCGCGCTGGCTCGCGGCCACCGCCGCGGCGAGCCGCGCTTCGCGTTCCCGCTCGCGGCCCAGGTTCGCGAGCGCGTCCTCCACCTCGCGCAGCGCGTCGAGCACGACGCCTTTCCAGGCGAGCGCGGCCTGCGCCCGCCGGGCCTCCTGCGCGCGCAGGTTCGCACGCAGCGTCCCGCCGTCGAAGAGCGGCGCGAGCAGGCCTGCGCCGATCGACCAGGCGTTGCTGCTCGCGTCGAAGAGGCCGGACGCCGTCTGCGCCTCCTGCCCGAGCGAGGCGGACAACGTGATCCGCGGGTAGAGATCCGCGGTGGCCTGCGCGGTCAGCGCCGTCGCGCGCGCGAGTTCCCGCTCCGAGCGCCGTACGTCGGGGCGGCGGCGCACGACATCGAGGGGCAGGCCGGCTTCGATGCCGGCGGGGGCCAGGGGGATGGGCGCTTCGACCGCGAGCACGGAGAGGAGAGCGCCGGGCATCTCGCCGGTCAGCACGCCGAGACGATGGATGGATGCGCGGGCGTTGGCTTCGAACGCGGGGATGGCGGCGGCCGTCGTCTCGACCTGCGCCTCGGATCGCGCGACGTCGAGCTCCGGCGAGAGTCCGGCGGTCTCGCGCACCCGTGTCAGATCGAGGGTGTCGCGCTGCGTGGCGAGGTTCGCGCGCAGGATCGCGAGCTCGCGCTGCGTGCCGCGCAGGGCCACGTACTCGCGCGCGACCTCCGCGAGCAGCACCACGAGGGCCGCCTGGCGCGTCTCGATCGCGGATCCGACCCCCGCCTCCGCCGCTTCGACCTGCGCGTCGATCCGGCCGAACAGGTCGACCTCCCAGCGCGCGACCAGGCCCGCCTCGTAGAGCGAGTAGTCCCCGCCGCGCGAGAACGCGCCGTCCTCGCTGGGTCCGACGCGCGAGACGCCCGCGCGGGCGTCGACCGACGGCAGCTTCCCGCCCGCGACCGCGTCGCGCAAGGCGCGCGCTTCGAGCACGCGCTCGCGCGCGATCGCGAGATCCACGTTGCCGGCGATCGCGCGCTCGACGAGGGCGTCGAGCGTCGGGTCGCCGAAGCGCCGCCACCACAGTTCGTCGGCCGGCACGGGCACGTTCGTTCCCGATTCCGCGAACTGCGCCGGGAAATCGAGGCGCGGCTCCTCGTGCCGGGGCCCGACCCGGCACGCGGCGAGTCCGAGGGCCGCGAGGACGGCGGCAGCGATCCAAGGCCGGATCACCGCGCACCCCCGCCGACGTCGCCCGGGGCTTCGATGAAGACGTCCATCTGCTGGCCGACGTAGACCGGCAGCACCTTCGGATCGAAACGGAACAGCACCTGGAGCACGCGCGTGTCGACGCGCTCGGTGCTCTCGCCCGTCAGCGAGCGCTTCGGCACGACGTACGGGTCGATCCGGACGAACTCGAGGTCCGTGCGCAAGGAGCGGTTGCCGCGCACGCAGGCCTCGGCCCGCGCGCCGGACTTCAGGCGCCACACGTCGTTCTCGTCGACGTCGACGCGCACGTGGAGCACGGAGATGTCACCGAGGAGCATGAGCGGGGTCGCCAACGCGCCGGCGGTCGCGAACTCGCCCTTCCGGACGTTGACCTGGAGCACGGTCGCGCCGACCGGCGCTCGCACGACGAGGCGATCCAGCTCCGTGCGCGCCGCGTCGACCTCCGCCTGCGCGGCGGCGACCTTGGCGCGTGCGGCGGCGAGCTCGGGTGCCCACGCGCCGGCCTTGAGCTTCGCGAGCTCGGACGTGGACTCGGCCGCGCGGGCACGGGCCGTCAGCACGGCGAATCGGCGCCGGTCCCACTCCTGAGTCGCGATGGCGCGCTTGTCGGTGAGCGACTCGGCCAGATCGAGCTGCTTCGTCGCGTCGGCGAGCAGGGCGTCGGAAGCGGTCAGGCGGGCTTCCGCGACCGGCACGTCCTCGGCGCGGGGCAACGCCTCGAGTCGCGCGAGCTCGCTCTGAGCCTGCGCGAGCTGCGCCAACTTCACGAGGTGCTGCGCCGCGCGCTCGCGATCGTCGAGGCGAAAGAGCGGGGCGCCCGCGGCCACCGTGTCGCCCACCGCGACCTCGACGGCCACCACGACGCCGGGCACCGGCGTCCCGACCGCGATGTTCTGCGTGCGCGCCTCGACGATGCCCGCGCCGGCGATGACGCTCGCGAAGGGCGACCGCGCCGGTTCGGCGACGGGCTTGGCGGGAACGACGGGCTTGGAGCCCTGCGCGACCGTGTGCACGGCGAACGCGAAGCCCAGGATGGCCAGGAGCGGCAGGACGTACTTCAGGATCATGGTGCGTGCCTCGCGGAGGCGGGCTCCGCGGCGTTGTCGGTGATGCTCTCGATGTGGCCGTCGTCCATCCGGGCGATGCGGTCCGCGAAGTGGAACGTGCGGGAATCGTGCGTGACGATCACGAGTGCGCGGCCCGGAGCGATGGCGACCTCGCGCAGGAGCGACATCACGCGCTGACCGGTGTCGGCGTCGAGTGCGCTGGTCGGCTCGTCGCACACGACGAGGCGGGGGTCGTGCACGAGCGCGCGCGCGATCGCCACGCGCTGCTGCTGCCCGCCCGAGAGCTGCGACGGACGCGAGTGCGAACGGTCGCCCATCCCCACCTTCTCGAGCGCCGCCTGCGCGCGCTGCAGGGCCTGCGCGCGCCGCTGGCCGAGGATCAGGAGCGGCACGGCGACGTTCTCCGCGGCCGAGAGCGCGGGCAGCAGGTTGTAGGCCTGGAAGACGAAGCCGATCGACTTGCCCCGGAACGCCGTGCGCCTGCTCTGCGGCATCGCCGCGAGGTTCTCGCCGAAGACGATGCACTCACCGCCGGTCGGATCGAGGATGCCCGCGATGACGGAGATGAGCGTCGTCTTGCCGCAGCCCGAGGGCCCGACCAGCATGAGGAGCTCGCCGCTCCGCACTTCGAGGTCGACACCGCGCAGTGCCTGGACGCTCGACGCGCCTTCACCGTAGACCTTCTTCACCCCGCGGCAGACGACCGCCGTTTCCGTGTGCTGGATCATCGGGTCAGCCCTTGAACACGACGGCCGGTTCGACGCGCAACACCCGGACGAGCCCGAGCAGTCCGGCCGCGAGAGCGCAGAAGAGGATCGCGAACCCGCCGAGCACGGGCACCTGCCACGGCATCTCGAACGCGAGGCCCGTGCCGCGAGTGAGCACCCCAGCGGCGGCGGCCGCGCCAACGCCGATCCCGTAGCCGATCGTGGCCACCACGGAGACCTGGAGGGCGACCATGCGGATGAGCATCCAGGTGCTCGCGCCCATCGCCTTAATCGTCGCGTAGTGACGCAGGTGGTCGAGCACGAACATGTAGAACGTCTGGCCGGCCGCGAGCGCCCCGACCACGAAGCCCAAGACGATCGTGACACCGAAGTTGATCAGGATGCCGGTCTTCGACAGGACGAAGTTCATCGTGACGGACTCGAACTCCTCGGGCGTGCGCGCGACGAGACCCGTGCTGCTGCCGATGCGTTCGGCGACCAGAGCGACGTCCTCGCCGGGCCTGACCTTCACGAGCACGAACGAGTTCTGCTTGCGCTCCGCGGGCGCGATCGAGAGCGCGCGCGAGTACGTCGTGAAGATCAGCGGATCCCAGAAGAACTCCGCCGTGCTGCGGTAGACGCCCGCGACCTCGAGCTGGTGGTCGTTGATGCTGACGACGTCGCCGACGCGCAGGGGGCGCGGCCCCTCCCCCGCGAACGGCTCTCGGAGCCGGAGCGCGTCGCCGACCTGGTCGGCGTGCACGAAGATGGTCCGGTCCCGGCGCAGGTCTTCCAGCTGGCCCTCGATCATCTCGGGAGGAGCGCCGACGAGCGTCGCATCGTCCAGCCCGATCACACGCGTCGTGACCAGCGTGCCGTCGGGCAGCCGCGTGCGCAGCCAGCCCTTGTACAGCGGAACCGCCCACTCGACGCCGTCGACTCCGCGGACTCGGGAGAGCGCCGTGTCCAGGAGCGGCTTGCGGTCCTCGGTGAACTCGAGCTGCGGGTCCATCACCCACAGGTCCGCGGCCCCCGTGTCCCGGATCCAGGCACCGGTGCGCTTCGCGTAGCCGGTGAAGATCGACGCCTGCTGCGTCACGAGGAGTGCGGCGAACGCCAGCCCGGCGACGAGGGCGATGTACTTGAGCTTGTCGCCGAGGAGCATCTTGAGCGCGACGAGGTTCACGACGACGTCCTCGAGGTCGCGGCCGCCCCGATGCAGAGCCCATCCAGAGCCGCGTCGACGAGCTCGAACGCGGTCGCGCGCGGAGCCCGCCATTCGATCTCGGGGTTCCGAGCGTGGAGGATCCACAGCGATACGACTCCGTGCACGGCCCCCCACAGGACCTGCGCGACTCGCTCGGCGTCCTTGTGGTGCTTCTCGAAGCGGCCGGTCGCGATGCACTCCGCGACCGCGTCGCGCAGGAGCGCGTAGGACGACTGCCCCTGCGTCGTCCCCTCCTCGACCTGCGCGGCCTTGGCCGCGATCTGCTCCTCGGGGAACGGGGTCATGAAGAGCAGCCGGTAGTGATGCGGGTGCTCCAGCGCGAAGTCGACGTAGTGCTTGCCCATGCGCCGGATGCGCTCCACCGGGTCCGCGCGCCGGGCGGCGCGCTGCAGTGCAGCGTGAAAGAGGGTCAGGTCCTCCTCGCACAGGGCGGTCAGGAGCGCGGACTTGTCGGCGAAGTGCGCGTACAGGACCGGCGGCGTGTACTCGACCGCGTCGGCGATCTTGCGCATGGTCACGGCCTCGATCCCGTGGGCCAGGAACAGGTCGCGCGCGGCCTGCAGGATCTTGGCGCGCAGGGCCTGGCGTTCGCGTTCGCGTCGTTCGGGGGCGGTCATGGGGCTATTCCGACGTGCTTATCGACATTCGGACATCTAACGGCGTTAGCATATCTTCCATGGGTCGGACGTCAAGGCCCTTCCCGGGCCCGCACACGGCTCTTGCTCTGGGGTCCCGCACGGCTCAGCCCTTGAACACGATCGCCGGTTCCAGCGTGATGACCTTCCGGATGCTGATGAGCGCCGAGAGCATGCAGATCACGGTCACGGCCGTCGCCGTCACGGCCAGGATCTGCCACGGCAGCCGGAAGGCCAGCTCGGAGTTCCGCGACAGGATGCCGAAGGTCGCCGCGACGCCCACCCCCAGGCCGTATCCGATCATCCCCACGAGAAGGGCCTGCAGCAGGATCATGCGCAGGAGCGTCGCGTTGCCGGCCCCCATCGCCTTGAGCGCGCCGAACTGCTTCAGGTTGTCGAGCGTGAAGTTGTAGAAGGTCTGCCCCGCGATGGCGGTGCCGACGAGGAAGCCCAGCAAGACCGCGATGCCGAAGTTGATCGGGATGCCGGTGTACTTCAGGAAGTACATGGCCGTCGTCCACTTGAACCCCTCGCGTGTCTGGGCGGCGAGTCCCGTGGCGGCCTGGATACGAGCGCAGAGCTCTTCGGGTTCCACACCCGCCTTCGCGCCGACCAGCACGAAGGACAGGAGCTTCCGCTCCCTGGGCGCGAACGTCGTGGCGCGCGAGTAGGTGGTGTAGACGACCGGTTGCGACTGGAACGTACGCTGGACGCGGCAGATCCCGACGACGATCGCGCGGTGGTCGTTGAGCTCGATGGTGGCCCCCACGCGCAGTGGCTCGGGCTTGCCGCCGGGCTCGCGAGGCGGTCCGGCGAGCTTCCCCACGGCCGCGTACTCGTCGACGATCACGCTGTCGGCGCGCCGCAGGTCCTCGACCCGCCCCTCGACCATCTCGGGGGGACCGCCGATCAACGTCGCGTCGTCGAGGCCGAAGACGTTGCAGGTCTGGAAATTCCCGTTGGAAAGGCGTGCTTTCAGCAGGCCCTTGTAGAGCGGCACCGCCCAGTCGACGCCTTCGACCCCGCGCACGCGGTACAGCTCCGTGTCCTGGAGCGGCTTGACGTCGTCGATGAACTGGACCTTCGGGTCCATCACCCACACGTCCGGCTGCCCCAGGTCGGTGATCGCGCCGAACGTGCGCGTCATGATCCCGGTGAAGATCGCCAGTTGCTGCGTGATCAGCAGCGAGGCGAACGTGATCCCAACGATGATGCCGATGTACTTGGCCCTGTCGCCGATCAGCATCTTGAGCGCCACGAAGTTCATCGACGGAGCTCCTTCGACCCCGACGAACCGCGGATCCCCGCGAGCGAGAAGCGCGTGATCTGCTGGGCGAGCTGGTCGATCTCGGCCGGCGTCGAGGGCTCGGAATGCCCCATGAGCTTCATCACGGCCTGTGCGTGCTTGTAGAAGACGCACTGCGCGATGACGGCCTGGGCGCAGCGCAGCGCGTCCTCATCGCGCAGGGATGGGCCTCCGATGCGCGAAACGATGCCGCGCAGGTGCTCGAAGGTGGGCCGGTGCACCGTCCGCACGAGGTGCTCGAGCGCGCCGGTCGGCTCGAACATCTCGCGCGACATGATCCTCATGAGCCATGTGGGGACGCCGCCGCCGTAGATGCGTCGCAGGAAGGCGAGGACGAACGCCTGCAGTTCCTCCTCCGCGCTCGCCCCGGCATCGACCGATCCCGTGCGCGGGTGACGCGCCTCCGCGGCCTCGAACGCGCTCTGCAGGACGGCGCGGTACAGACCGTCCTTGTCACCGAAGTGGTAGTGGATCGAAGCCACGTTGGCCTCCGCGCGTTGGCAGATGTCGCGCACGGTCGCGCCGCGGTAGCCGAGTTCGGCGAAGACGGCGCCAGCGACTTCGAGGAGTCGCTGGCGGGTGTCGAGATCCTGGGTGGCGTGCTCGCTCATGGGGATTCAAACATGTGATTCAAACGGCAGTTTACCGACCCGCGTGGCGCCCGCAAGGAGGCAGTTCCCAAGGACTTGGAACAGGAGAGGGCCGCGGGGCCGGCCGTACACCCGACCGTGGTGTCAGGTGCCCGGACTCAGACCGCGTGCAGGCGCGCGTAGGCGCCCTGCCGCGCCAGGAGTTCCGCGTGCGTGCCCACCTCGACCAGCCGGCCGCCCTCGAGGACCGCGATCCGGTCCGCGTTGCGGATCGTCGAGAGGCGGTGCGCGATGACGACGACGGTCTTGCCTTTCATGAGCCGCTCCAACGACTCCTGGACGACCGCTTCGCTCTCGGTGTCGAGTGCACTCGTCGCCTCGTCGAGCAGGAGGATCGGCGCGTCCTTCAGGAACGCGCGCGCGATCGTGATGCGCTGCCGCTGCCCGCCCGAGAGGCGCGAGCCCGCGTCGGCGACGTTCGTCTCGTAGCCCTCGGGCAGACTCGCGATGAAGTCGTGGATGCCCGCGGCGCGCGCAGCGGCCTCGACCGCGGCCTGCGTGGCCTCGGGACGCCCGTAGCGGATGTTCTCCCCGATCGTCGTGTGGAAGAGGAACGGAACCTGCCCGACCATCGCGTACTGGCGCGTCCAGGATTCGAGGGTCAGGTCCCGCAGATCGACGCCACCGACGCGGAGCGCACCCTGGGTCGGGTCGAGGAAGCGTGCCAGGAGGTCGACCAGCGTGCTCTTGCCGGAGCCGGAGGACCCGACGAGCGCCAGGGTCTCGCCCGGACGGATCTCGAGGTCGAGGCCCTGGAGCGCGAAGCCCGCGCCGCCGGGGTACTGGAACGAGAGCTTCTCGATGCGGATGCCGGTCCCGAGGCCGGTGCACTCGCGCGCGCCGGGGCGGTCGTCCACCTCGGCACGCTCGGACAGGATCTGCTCGATCCGCGCGGACGCGCCGACGGATTCCTGCGCGTTCGTGATCGCGCGCGTGACGTCCTTGACGCCCGCGTACATCTTCGCCGTCGAGAGGAAGAAGATGATGAGGCTCTCCGCCGTGCCGAACTGTCCGCCCGACTGCAGGAATCCGACGATCAGGATCATCAGGCCGAGGCCGGCGTGCGACAGGAACAGCGTCATCGCGTTCGAGGTCGCCTGCGCACGGACCATCCGCATGGTCGAACCCACGTAGGACGCGTTGACCGCGCGGTAATCCGCGAGCTCGCGCGACTCGGCCCGGAAGGCCTTCACCGTCCGGATGCCCTGGAGCATCTGGCTCAGCGCCTGGACGGACGAGCCCAGCTCCGTGAGCGACTTCTTCGACCCGCGGTTGACGCGCCGCGCCTGCTTGAAGACCGGCGCCGCGATGATGCCGAGGCCCAGGAACGCGATCGTCGCCGGGATCGGCGCGATCGAGGCCGCGACGGCATACGCCGACAGGATCATCATCGGCTCGAGGATCAGGTCCTTGAGCGTCTGATTGACGACGGCCAGCACAGTCCCCGTGTCGCTCGAGAGCCTCGAGATCAGGTCGCCGAACTGCCGCTTGCCGTGGAAGGCGAGCGAAAGCCCGAGCAGGTGCTGGGCGAGACGCTCGCGCAGATCGACGACCAGGCCGACCGCGAGCCGTCGCGACACGGTGACGAACAGGTACTGCGCGGTCGCTCCGAGCAGAGCGAGGATGGCCAGGACGCCGGCGATCTTGCCCAGCGCGCCGAACGTGCTCTCCGGGATGCCGGTGGGACCGAGGACCCAGCCGCGCAGCCACTCGCTGGGAACCCGGAGCCAGCCCTTCGCCTGCTCGATCCCCTCGTTGCGTCCGGGGAACAGCACGTCGACGGCCGGGTAGATCAGCACGAGGACGATGTTCTGCGCGAAAGCCGTCACGGCCCCGAGCAGGATCAGCAGGCCGAACACCGGCAAACGCGGCTTCAGGTGCGGCTCGAGCAGCCGCCACATCGTGCGCAGGTTGGCCTCCACGGGCGGGCATCCTATACGGAGCCAGGCACGACTCCGCCGTTCTCCTCCCCTCCACCGCTGCGAGGCGCGACACGCCTCGCAGCGGTGGAGGGGAGGAGAACGGCGGAGTTGTGCCTGGCTCCGTATCGGTCAGTAACCGAAGTCGAAGCCCTTCACGACGGCGCTCTTCCGCGCTTCCTGGGCGTACGTGATGAAGGACGTGCGCACGTAGTCGTCCTTCAGCAGGTCCACGTGCTTCGGATCGCCCAGGTTCAGAGGCCGCGTCGGCGGCGTGCGGCGCTGCACGCGCGTGATGTAGTAGCCCTGGGGGCCGCGGAACGGACCCGCGACCGTGTTCTCGGCCTGTTCGGCGAACACGTAGTCCGTGACCGAGGCCCCGGTCACCCAGTGCGAGAACGGGGTCTCGCCCACGAAGCCCTGGAGGTCGTTGCGGTAGCGCAGGCCGAAGCGGCCGCGGTTCTTCATCGCCACGTCCGACCCGCGCTTGCCCGCGCCTTCCGGCGACGGCGGGTCCCAGTATTCGCTGTGCTCGTTGACCATGTCGGTCCAGAAGCGGAAGGGCTCCGGCACTTCCTTCTCGGCCGTGTACTCCTTGCCTTCGGCCTGGGCCTGGGCGCGCTTCGCACGCTCGGCGTTGTACTCCGCGCTGTTCGCGTCGAGTTGGACCTTCACCGCATCCGCCTTCTTCTTGGCGGACATCCAGCCATCCGGCTTCCACTGGAAGTTCGGGATGTCGAAGGCGGACACGAGCATGATCTCCACGTCGACCTGGCCGAGCCCCATGATCCGGTTCGCGGCTTCGAGGTGCGTGCGCAGGACCGGGGCGATGTCGCCGTTCTCCTGCTGGACGAGTTGCGGGGCGATCTTCTTGCGATAGCCCTCGAGCATCATGTGGTAGTCGAGGAACGACTCCGTCGACGGGAAGTAGTAGGTCTGCGTCGCCATGATGTCGATGTTGAAGTAGGTGCCCTCGAACTGCTTCTTCAGTTCGGCCAGGGCCTGCGCACGCGCCGTCGGGTCGAGCAGCGCGCCTTCCTTCTCCAACCGGTCGTGGGTCGCATGCGACGTCACGAACCAGCGCTTGGCCTCGTCGATCTCGGTCGACGAAACCGTGTCCTTGACCTTGCTCCAGAGGTCGGCGGTGCGCACGACGAGCTCGGGCTTGCCGTCGAAATCGCGGTCGCCCGTCAACACGATGTCGTCCGGGAGACCGTCGAACTCGGACTTCCAGTCGATCGTGCCGAACATCGCGTCGCGGACGATCTGACGCATCATCTGCGTGTAGATCCCGTCTTCCTTGGGCAGCGGCTCGCCGGTCTTCTCGGCGTGCTCCTTGCGCATCTGGTAGCTCTGCTGCGCGTCGGTGAGGAGCACGTCGCCGGAGTCGGCGCGCACGGCCTCGACCGTCGTGATCGGCCACTCGTCCGGATTCTCCGGGTAGAACACGCGATCGAAGTACATCGTCTGACGCAGGTTGTCGCGGTACCACGGCACGGAGCGGAACGCGCGGCTGACCTCGGCGTCGATGTTCAGGACCGGGTAGGTCTTCTTGAACTCCTCGAGCGTGCGCCGGAATTCGGCTTCGAACTCCTCGTCGGTCGGGACGAGCTGCTCTTCCATGAGCTTGCGCTCGTTGTCGCGCTTCTTCGTCCATTCGGCGCGGACGGCGGAGTCCTGCATGCGCGCCGCGCGTTGGCGCGCGGTCTCCTGCTCGAGCGCCTTGGCGCGCGCCTCCGGCGACTCGAACGGCTTCGCCGCTTCCTGGGCCGCGACGGCCTTCTCGGCCGCGGCCTTGGCGGCGGGGCCGACCATCGGCTCGACGGCGATGTTGGCCTCGTCCCGGGCGCGACGGTCCAGCTCGTCCTCGATGATGAGGCCGACGCGGAACATCTCGAGCTGCAGCCGGCACGGCCCGTAGATCAGGTAGCGCTGGATCTCGGCGTCCGGGATCCGCTTCCCGTTGACGAAGAGCGGTTCCCCGAACATCGACGTCTCCGGGGCCGGCGCCTGGGGAGTGGCGGAGAGGAGGGGCGCGGCGAGGGCGACGCCGGCGAGGCCAAGGAGGAGAGTGCGCGTGACCATGGCTGGGCGAAGAGGGGCTTCTGGGTCGCTAGACGCGCCCCGTCCGGAGGGGAGGGGCGGCCAAATCGGCGTACGAGGCTACGAGCGGACCGGCGGACCGGCGAGAGGAATCTCGACTGCCGGGCCACGGGATCAGGAGGGCCCCGCTGGGTGGCCGGTTCCGGGTAGTCTAGGAGGCGTCCTCGGAATTCCGGCCGCGAGGCGGGGCACCCGCCGCGCCTCCGGAACCGGCCCCCGGACCCCCATGGCCAAGACGACCGTCTACGCCCCCCGCACGATCTCTCTCGTCACGGACCTGATGCACCCGGTCGTCCCGTCGGACCCGGCGGCCATTCAGCGTGTCCACGACCAGCTCTTCCGCGGCGGGTCCCCGCCCTACTCGAGCTTCCTCGTGTCCCCGGCGGGCGCGGTCCTGTCGAACCCGGTCGCTTCGCCCGGCGCGAACTCCTTCGCGGCCTTCCGGCCCGATCGCTTCCAGTTCTGCGAGGAGCTCTCCAGCGTCACCCACGACGAGTTCGCGGCGCGCGTGCGGTCCGTGAGCGAGAAGGTGGCCGCGCAGCGCGGGCTCCAGTTCTTCACAGGCCAGCAGGTGACCCTGCGGACATTGGTGAATCCGCGCGCGTTCCAGGACAGCCGCGCCTACCTGCGCCACGCGATGTTCGGCTTCGACGACGAGACCGAGATCTTCGGCGCCGATCCGGCCCTCCTGGGCATCCGGTTCGTCTTCCCGCCGACGCCCGAGCGTCCGGGCAGCCACGGCTTGCGGATCGAGTCGTGGGCCAACGACCCGCGCTCCCTGTTCCTCGAGATCGTCTCGACGTACGGGCCGGTCCGCGCGGACGCGGCCCTCGTGCAGGTCGAGGAGAACATCCACGCCTCCTACCGCTTCCTGACCGAGCCCGCGATGCGCTTCGTGGCCGGGTTCGACACGAACGGCGGCGGAGCCGAGGACGACGACGGCGGCGAGGACGACGGCCGCCCGTGAAGCCCGCCGACCGGCGCGCAACCGCGGGACGCAGCCTGTCTATCTGCCAGGGTGCTCACCCTCGAGGAGTCCGTGGGGTCCCCGTCGTTCCCGCTCGCGGTCCAGCCTGGGCCGGTTGCCTGATCGTGGCCACCTTGTCGCTCGTGTCCTGCTCCCCGGCGGAGCCGTCCGTCGCGGTCTCCACGCCCGCGGCGGCGCGAGAGTTCCCGCCGGGCACCGTGCTGGCCCTGAATGCGACCCCGATCCGGGCCGAGGACGTCGACGCGGTGGCCTCGATCATCGCGCGCGTCGAGCCCCAGAACACGCTGCCGCACCTGCGGCGCATCGCCCTGACCAACGTGATCCTGCCGCTCGTCGCCGCGCGGCAGGTCGCCGGCCCGGAGAAGCGCGCCGCGTCCCTCGCGCTCGCGTCCGCGTGGCGCGCGGCGCTCGTCCGAGGCGAGACGCCGCCCGCGCCCGTCACCGCCCCGCTGGAGGAAGTCACCCAAGGCGGATTCGGGATGGTCGGGCTCGAGGTCTGGAACTGGGCGCTCGACTGCCCCGTCGGAGCCTGGTCGGAGCCGATCGAGACGGTCGGCGCGTGGCGCGTCGCGCACCTCCTGGAGCGCAGCG
Organism: Planctomycetota bacterium; assembly: GCA_026692665.1. Taxonomy (GTDB): domain Bacteria; phylum Planctomycetota; class UBA1135; order UBA1135; genus JAEUHZ01. The sequence goes on along the minus strand of JAPLOF010000020.1, from coordinate 5,927 downwards.
CCGGCCTGCGCCCGACCGACGTCGTCCTGAAGGTCGACCTGCGCACGTTCGTCTGGGACCCTTCCGAGTCCTTCCGTGAGGACGTCGAGGCCCACCTCGATCGCTCGAAGCTCGAATTCCTCGACGAAGTCTGGCGCGACTTCGTCCCCACGACGTGGCAGCGCCGCCTGCGAGGCTCCCCATGAACGCACTCCGGTCCCCCCTCCTCGGCCTGGTCCTCCTCGCGGCCGCCGCGCCGCGCGTGCTGGCCCAGGATCCGCCCAAGCCGCCTCCCACGGCGCCCGCGACGCCCACGGCGGCGGTGGTTTCCAAGGAGCGGCTCGCGGCCTGGCCCAAGCCGGTGGACAAGGACACCGTCCTCACCGACATCGAACGCGTGATCAAGGCGCACGTCCCCGAGATGGCGGAGCAGGGGCGCGATGCGCTGGTGGCGGCCGGAGCCTCCGCGGTGCCGTTCGTGCTCGACCGTTATGGCCGGGAGCGCGACGAGGACGCGCGCGAGCGGTTGCACGAGGTCCTGATGCGGACCACGACGGCGGAACAGACACGGCTCCTCGCCAAGGAGTTCGAGAGCAAGCTCGCGCCCGTCCGCACCTTCACCCTGCACCGCGCGGCGGCCTTCCCTGACTCGGGGATCGCCGCGGCCGCGGAGAAGGCCTGGGCGCGGCTCGTGAAGGCCGGCGACAAGGCCGACCCGGACGAGAAGTACGCCGCGGCCCTGTGCACCGCGTCGGCCGGGTCCACGGCCGGGATCGACGCGCTCTTCGAGGCTTGCCAGTCGAAGCGCTGGGACCGCGAGAAGCGCGAGATCCGCACGGCGCTGGAGGGCGCGCGCGGCAAGCCCGCGACGGACCTCCTGCTGGCCAAGCTCGACAAGGCCGATCGCAAGACGAAGGTCGCGGTGCTGCGCATGCTGGCCGGCTGCGGCGAGCCCGCCCAAGCGGCCCGCCTGCGCCTGTTCCTCGACGACGAGGACAATGCGATCCGCGTCGCCGCGATCAACGCGCTGCGCGGCATGGTCGACAACGAGCCGCCGATCGAGGACCTGGCGGCCTTCGAGGCGATCGAGATGGCGAAGACCTGGAAGGGCCGGAAGCTGTGAGGACGTGGCGCAAGCGGTTCGTGTTCGTGCTCGCGGCGGTGTTCGCGACGGGCGCACTCGCCACCCGATCGGATGCGCGGCAGAAGGGCGAGAAGAAGCGCTCGAACGACCCGAGCTCGTGCACGGTCTGTCAGGGAGACCCGACGCTCATGGAAGCCGGCGGCATCGTCTCCCACGGCGGGTTCCCCTTCGGCAAGAAGGACGGCGACACGACGAAGACCGACACGCACATGGCCACGCTCGACATCAAGTGGATCGAGACGGCCCACTTCCGCATCGGATTCGCCCTGGGCTCCTACAAGGTCAAGATCGAGGAGCGGAAGAAGTTCCTGGCGGAGCTGACGAAGCTGCAGAAGGCCTATCCGAAGGTCCAGCCCGAGATCGGCATCCTGGATCCATGGCTGCGCGCGCACCTCTATGCGCAGCGCTGCGAGGAGATCTACGCGCGCTTCCTGGAGATCGTCGACGGACAGAGCGCCACGTTCTCGGACGGAACGGGCCAGTGGCGCGGTTCCTACCAGGGCGAAGGCCCGTACCTCGGCATGAAGGAGAAGTACGAGGTCCTGATCGTCCCCAACGAGGCCGCCCACGTCGACTTCCTGCTGGAGAACGCCGGTCTGCGCATCCGCAACACGCAGCGCTGGCACTTCGTCGACCGCGGCTCGATCACGGTCTCCATGCACACGCAGCAGGGGAACCTGCGGACGGACGGCGGTCTCCACGGTCACGTCGCGTTCAACCTGGCGCACAACCTGTACGACGGCCTGAACCACTACAGCTACGACACGCCCGTGTGGCTGCACGAGGGGCTGGCGCACTTCATGGAGCGCGAGATCGACCCGAAGAACAACAGCTTCGACGGCGGCGAGGGCGCCGTCGCGGACATGACCAGCAAGAGCAACTGGAAGCCCGAGGTGCTCAAGCTGATCTCCACGAACGAAGCGCCGCGGCTGGCGGAGTTGATGGCGCTTAAGAACTTCGGCGAGCTGAAGCTCCCGCACCACTTCGCCACGTGGTCGATGGTCGACTTCCTGATCACCACGAAGCCGAAGGAGTTCGGCGCGTTCCTGTGGGCCATCAAGAAGAACTACGACGCCCAGGGCGTCCCGACCGGCTCGAACCTGCCCGACTGGCACCGGAAGCAGTTCAAGGAGGTCCTGGGCTGGAGCTACGCCGAGTTCGACCAGGCCTGGCGCGACTGGGCGGAGGTGGCCTACAAGCCGGGCATCCCGAAGGGCGGCGACACGATGCCCCCTGTACCGGGCGGCATCCCCCAGGGCGGCGGCGGGGGCTGACGGGGACGCGCAGCCTGGGGACCGGGTCGGAAGCCTTTTCCGGGACCTGATCCGGAGCCCGGGAGCCGTTGATCCGCCCCACCTGGGAGCCGGATAGACTTCTCGGCCCGGGACGGATCGGCTCCGCAGTCGGACCGATTCCGGGTCGATAGGGTTCTGGACGGAACGGACCGTCGCGCGTTCCCGCCTTTCCGCCCATACTGTCCTCGCACCCGACGCTCACGCTCACGTTCGAGTTGGTTTCGTGCTCCCGCCGCGCCCGCGGACGGGGGGTTCTGAACCCGGCTCGGCGCACCCCGATCCGCACCGGATGATCCAACGCAAGAAACGCATCGTCCTGTTCCTTCCGCACCGCGCGGATCCGGAGCAGGGAGTGCGGGTCAGTGCCGACCTGACCCCGCTCGAACTCCTGCAGATCGCCGCGATCCCCGCGCGCGAGGGGTACGAGTGCGTGATCATCGACGCCATGGTCGAGCCCGACCACCTGGCGCAGGTGCTCGAGGCCTGCGACGGCGCCCTGCTCTTCGCGAGCTCGTGCATCCTCGGCTTCCAGGTCGCGCACGGCGCGCGCGTCGCGAAGGCGGTCCGCCAGCGCTTCCCGAATCTGCCCATCATCTGGGGCGGCTGGTTCCCGAGCGTGGCGCCCGAGCAGTACTTCCGCGAAGGCATCGCCGACGCGGTCGGCCTGGGCCAGGGCGAGCTGACGTTCTGGGAGTACGTGCAGGCGATCGACAACGGGACGAACGTCGAGGACGTCGCCGGACTCGCGCTGTGGCGCGACGGACGCATCCACTACACGGCGCACCGTCCGGTGTTCGGGTTCGACCAGATCCCGGACGTGCCCTGGCACCTGTTCGACTTCGAGAAGTACGTCGCCCTCCAGAACGACAAGAGCTCGCACTGGAAGGTCCGCCACAAGTACGCCGATCCGTGGGACATGCCCGCGGGCACGCCGTTGCGCGGTTTCAGCTACTACTCGAGCTTCGGGTGCCCCGAACCGTGCACGTTCTGCTGCTCGCCCGTCGTCACCGGCCGGCGCTGGAAGGCGCTGCCGGGGAAGCTGCTCGCGGAGCGCGTCCTCGAGTGCCACGACCGCTTCAAGATCAACGTCGTGCGCTTCCAGGACGCCAACTTCGGCGTGCACGAGAAGCGCAGCAACGAGTTCTGCCAGGCGCTGATCGACGCGGGCTCGCCGTTCTGGTGGAACGGCACCTACGAGATCGAGACGATCGCGCGCTACAAGGACCCGTCGCTGGACCTGATGCGGGATTCGCGCTTCCACATGGCCGCCCTCGGCGCCGAGGCCGGATCCAAGGAGCAGCAGGAGAAGATCAAGAAGAAGATCGACATCCAGGGCGACCTGGAGAGCTCGCTGCGCCGCCTGAACGAGCGCGGGATCCAGACCGGCGTCTCGTGGATCATCGGCTACCCGAACGAGTCGCGCGAATCGATGCTGGCGACGCTCGAGTGGGCCGCGCGCATCAAGTACCAGTTCCCGAACTCCCCGAGCGACATCTTCCCGTTCCGGCCGATCCCGGGCACGGAGGACTTCGACTCGTCCGTGAAGAACGGCTACCAGCCGCCGCGCACGCTCGAGGAGTGGGGCGCGTGCCTGGAATACAAGTACTCGTTCGACGACATCGGCCTGCCGCTCGACGTGTTGCGCGAGTGGAAGCGCTACGGCGTCGCGGCGACCTTCTACGACCAGCTGGCGCGCGAAGCCTCGGGTTCCGTGCGCAAAGCGATGAAGTCGATCTCGGGCTGGCGCCTGAAGAACCAGAACTACCGCTTCCCGCTGGAGCAGAAGCTCTTCCACGTCTACGTGAAGCTCACCGGCCAGAAGACACAGGGTGACGTCATCAAGCGCGACGCAACCTCCGGCGTGACCCCGAACGCCCCCGCGGCCTGACAGCGAGTCCGGACCCACATCGTGATCGCACACAAGAAGAAGATCGTCCTGTTCCTCCCCCACCGCGCCGATCCGACGCGGGGCGAGATGTTCAGTGCCGACCTGCTGCCCCTCGAGCTGCTGCAGATCGCCTCCGGGCCGGTCGCGGACGGCTACGAGGTCGTGATGATCGACGCGATGGTCGAGCCCGACTACATCGCGAAGGTGCTCGAGGCCTGTCAGGGCGCGCTGCTCTTCGCGAGCTCGTGCATCCTGGGCTACCAGGTCTACGACGGCTACGTCGTCGCGAAGGCCGTGAAGGAGCGCTTCCCGAAGCTCCCGATCATCTGGGGCGGCTGGTTCCCGAGCGTCACGCCCGAGATGTGGCTCGAAGCCGGCATCGCCGACGCGGTCGGGATCGGACAAGGCGAGATCACCTTCCGCGAGGTCGTGAAGGCGGTCGATCACGGCACGAACCTCGAGGACGTCGCCGGTCTCGCATTGTGGCGCGACGGCCGCGTCCACTACACGAACCACCGCGTCGTCGTGGGTTTCGACCAGTTCGCGCCGGTGCCCTGGCACCTCCTCGAGTACGAGAAGTACGCCGAGTTGCAGGTGAAGCCCACGCGCCTCAAGGTGCGCCACCGCTTCCCGCTGCCGGGCAAGTGGACACCCGAGAACCCGCCGCGCGGCTTCAGCCACTTCTCGAGCTTCGGTTGCCCCGAGCCGTGCACGTTCTGCTGCTCGCCGCTCGTCACTGGCCGCCGCTGGAAGGCGATCCCCGGTCGTCAGCTGGCCGAGGAGATCGCCGAGCTGCAGCAGCGCTTCAAGTTCGACGTGCTGCGCTTCCAGGACGCGAACTTCGGCGTGCACGAGAAGCGCACCAAGGAGTTCTGCGAGGGCCTCATCGATCTGAAGGTGCCCATCCACTGGAACGGCACGATCGAGATCGAAACGATCATGCGCTACAAGGAGGAGACGCTCGATCTCCTCGAGACTTCCAAGTGCCACCTGCTCTGGCTCGGAGCGGAAGCCGGCACGAAGGAGATGCAGGAGCGCATCAAGAAGCACATCGCGATCGAGAACATCCCGCTCGCGATCGGGAAGCTCGCCAGGCGCAACATCGTGCCGGGCACGTTCTGGATCATCGGGTATCCGGGCGAGACGCCGGAGTCGATGCGCGCCACGCTCAAGCAGGCGGCGATGATCAAGCACATGTACCCCATCGCCGGCAGCGAGGTGTACCCGTTCCGTCCGATCCCCGGCACCGAGGACTACGACGCGGCCGTCAAGCTCGGCTACGTGCCTCCGAAGGACTTCCACGACTGGGGCAAGTGCTTCGAATACAAGTACAACTCTCACAACACGCCTCTGCCGGAGGACGTGCGCGAGACGTGGCGCCTCTACAACAACACGGCCGCGATCTACGACAAGCACGTGCAGGAAGGCCCGGTCTGGATGCGCAACGCGCTGTCCAAGGCCGCGGGCTGGCGCCTGAAACGGGGCCGCTACGGGTTCCCCGTCGAGCAGAAGCTCTTCCACCTCTACGTCCGCGCGACGGGGCAGACGCAGCCGGGCGCGGCTGACTATCAGCCGGCGGTCGACGCGTAGTCAACGGTACGGAGCCAGGCTCGACTCCGCC